>JANQRB010000011.1 GCA_028284775.1 Candidatus Kapaibacterium sp.
AAAAATTCGCGGACGGCCGCCGGTTGGCGTTGCAGCGCCTCCTCAAAAAGATAGTCGCCGATATGGCGGTTGGCGCCCGAGAAGGAGGCAATAAAGCTCGCGCTGTCGTCCTGCCCCTGCAGGGAAAGACCCGCCATCTGCAGGCCGGCGACCCAGCCTTCCGTACGCATTTCGAGGGCAAGCCGCTCATCCGCAGGCAGGTCGAGCCGCATTGACAGGCGGAAAAAAGATTCCACTTCCGAGGCCGTAAAACGCAGGTCAGCCGAGGAAAGCTCAAGGAGCTCGGCCTGGCCTCGCAGCCGTGCCAGGTTGAAAGGCGGCTGACTCCTGCTCGCGATCAGGATGTGCAAAACCGGTGGCGCATGAGCAATCAGAAACTCCATCGCCTCGTGCACGGCCGGATCGCTAACGGAATGATAGTCGTCCAGCACGAGAAACAGGGGCTGCGGCGAGGCCGACAGCTCATTGAGCAGCGGCGTGAGGACAAGCGGACTATCGGGCAGGCGGCCGGCCTGCAGCAGATCGGATCCAATGCCGCCCAATTGCGGATCGAGTGTGAGAAAAGCCTGATTCAGATAGAGAAGAAATCGCTGCAGGCTGTTGTCCCGCTCGTCCAGGGCAAGCCAGGCGACCGGAGATTCACACTGCTCCGCCCATTCCCGCAAAAGCGTGGTTTTGCCGAATCCGGCCGGCGCCGTGATCAGGCTGATGCGATGGGCATGACTGCGCTGCAGGTACGAAACCAGTCGCTGCCGCGGCACAGCATCCTGTCGCAGCGGCGGAAAGCGGTGTTTGCTCTGCAACAAGATATCTTCGCGATTCAGCGCCATAGAATTTACTCTTTCTCTCGTGCGGTTGGACCAGGGATTTCGCGGAGCGGCATAGCGTTGTTAATTTCCTTCTGACGACATCTGGCTACAAATCGATGCGGTAGCCAAGATAGAAGCCGTTACTGTCAAAGCCGGGATTGCGGTTTTCACCGGCAATGAGCTTGCCGTTGGAAATGTGATAATGCCGCAGACTGAAAACCGCCGCCGCCGCAGGTCCGACGGCGATGCTGCCGCCCAGACCGTACACAGGGGTAAAATTCACCTGCGTGCCGCCGGGCGGGAAATTGTCGGTGAGAAAGATCATACCAAGGCCTTGTTCGAAATATATCGCAAATGCGGAGGAATTGACAAATGTCCAACGCAGGAAAGGGCGCGCACCGACGCCTTGCGTGGCAATACGTTCATCCCGCAGCCGGCTGAGATGAAACTCGGCGCCAACGCTCAACCAGGTGCGCAGGTTGATTCCAAAGCCCGCGCTTCCCTCGAAAATGTCGGTTTGACTCTCGTGATAACTGAGGAACCATCCGGCGCGACTGAACATAAAACGTCTGCCGACACGGAGCATTCCCGAGCTGTCGCTGCTGTCTGCCTCAGTGAAAAGCAGCACGGCCGCAAGTGCCCCGGCCGGTAAAAGCAGGCTCGTGAAATGCGGCAGCGGCACCAGATCATCAACACCGCCGAGCGGATCGCGCAGCGCAAATTCCGCCCGGACAGCACTACCCGAAGCGATGCCGGTACTTATCATAACGATGAAAAACATCAGGGGCGTTCTCAGAGAACAGCCAGCCACTGCCTGCCGTAGCTTAACAAAGTATGCCAAGATCGCTCCCAATCGTGTTGTCAGCCTGGCCGATCGTCCCGATATGCTGCGTCGCTCGGTGTTCATTCGGCATCAAATTAAGAAGATCTGCCGCACAACGCAATGAGACTATCAGACGCAATGCAGCCGACGCGGCCACCGAAACGGCGCAAACGGACATGGGCTGAATGACAACGGTCGGTTTTCCCCGGCAATCGCTCTACGATGTCCATTGTACTCCTAATCAATGACAAGCAACACCCGAGGAAACTATTCATTTCTCAATCACAGGCAAACGGATAAGAGCTGAAACGTCCCGCTCAGCGCTTCAAAGGGATTGTTGACGAGTTAGCCATTTATGTTATAAGCCCGAAAAGGCATATTGGCTCCAGGCATTCAACTGCCGGGCTACCAGCCGGGCTGCTTGTTCTATTTCCCGAGCGACAAGTTAATACGTTTTGATTTATTGCACTCATTAACCAGGGAGAAGATTGTGAACACATTGCGAAATTTGTTTAAGTCCTGTATCATTTTAGCTCTGTGCGCCGTTACAGGAGCCAGCACGCTCCATTCACAAAGCGCCTGGTGTCCCTCTCCGCCAGGCCACATTCAAGGCGGCGGATTCGAGAACTGTCAGTTTGACGATCTGAATTGTATGTGCAGCACCTTTGTTAACCTTTCGAGCGGCGGCTGGCATGTGTCGCATGGTACGCCGAGCGAGTCTCAGCCGCCCAGCAGCGGCAATATGGCCGTTCAGCTAATCGCCAATCATAATTCTTCCGGATCGCGACACATTACCGAAGGCATGTTTAACTGTGTCGACATCCTGCCGAACACCTCCTATGTTCTGCAATACGACGCGCGCACCGATGTCGACGCTTCGCCGGGCATCCTGCGTATTGAGGCCGCCACCGGGCTGGTTCCCTGGTGCACTGGCTGCCAGAACTGGGAACAGACGCCCACGACCCGTCAGTTTATCCAGCAGAATATGGTAAGCAATACGAACTGGCAGACATTCACGACTTGTTTTACCACCGGCGATACCGGCTTCGATCAACTCTGGCTGCACGGGCAGTGGCCTTTCTCGGCGACAACATTCGCTAATACCTCCGTCAGCATCGACAACGTCCGTCTCTGCCGTACCGACGAGTTTGCATTTCACCTGCTCTTAAACAGCAATGTCGGCCCGACCGTGACAGCATGCGAAGGACCGCAGAATGACCACGTCTGGCTGCAGTATGTATCGCACAACCATGGCTGCACGGAAGGCATTATGAAAGTGACGATCTACTCTAGCGGTCCGACTGCGTCAGCCCAGTTAACAGCAGCCGAACAGCAGCAGATCTTACTCGGCCAGCTCGACCTGACTACGATCGACTTCGGCGGCTTCTTTTACAATTTCGTCGCGGGCGAGTGTTATGACATCGTGGTGGAGCATTGGCCCACCTGCGGCGGCTACTCGTCCAGCGCGATAACCTATTGCGTAGAAGACTGCCTCTGCGACTTCGACGGGCTGGAAATCTACTACACCTGGGTGACAATCTATGGCGAAGATAATATGACGCTGACACCGCCGAGCGCGCCGCACATGATAATGGCCGGCGCCCTCTGGGACTTCGGCGACGGCACGACTGCCAATGGGCTGTATTTTCAGCGCAAGTTTCCCGACGGCACCTATACGATCTGCGTCACAGTCTACTTTATCGACGCCCGCAACGGTGAGTGCTGCGATACGACAATCTGCTTCGAGCATACGGTGGAGTGGGGCCAGGTCCTGAAAGCACAGCAAGAGACGGGACCGGGCGCCGAAGCCAGCCGCCCTGCCGACAATCGTCCCGGTGACGAGTTTGCAAGGCCGCGCTCGTCCCTGCATCCGAATCCCTTTGCACAAAACGCAAGGCTTAACTACAGCGTCGAGGCCGATGAGGAACCTGTCAGTATCGAGCTGTATGATGCCCAGGGGCGTCTGCTGCGGACACTGCTCGACAAACAGCCCCAATCTCATGGACGCCACCAGATGGAAATCGATGCCGGTGATCTGGCGGGCGGCGTATATTTTGTTAAAATACGCCAGGGCCTCAAGATCGAGTCGCTGAAGTTGCACGTCAGGAAGTGAAGCTGTCGTAATTGTTGACGACGTAATTAGCATAAGGGGCGGTCGCGGCCGCCCCTTCCGAATGTAATAGCGCTTATCGCCGGCCTGCGCGCAATCACATCTTCAACGAAGCAATGTCACACGGCAATCACGCACCATCGTTCCAACGCGCAGGCGACAATGATAGACCCCGGCGGCAAGAAGATTACCGGCGTCATCGCGGCCATCCCAACTCAAAATATGTTCGCCTTCCGCATAGCGTCCTTTGGCTTGCGAGAGAATTCTATCGCCCCGCAGCGACAGTATGACAAGCTCGATATCGGCGGCCTCGGAGAGCCTTACACGGATAGACATTGTGCCGGCGCTCGGGTTGGGCTCTACAGCGAGCGCTGTTGAATTGGAGCTCGACGGATGATTTTCCAGGACAGCAACCGTCGCAAAACCTTCCTGAATGTAGGCCGCGCCGGCCCGTATGCCGTTACTTGCTTCCTGCGGAGCGCCGCTGATGAGCTTTTCACTATCGATGTCGACCGCCCAGCCGAATACGTCGGATTCGACACCATCATCCGCCGTTACATGGGCAAGCTGGCTCCAGTCCGTCTCGTCGCGTTCGAAGAGGTAAGCCGAGCCCTGGGAAAATACCGAGCCGACCTCATCCTGCCATGCGCCGACCGCGATGCGACGGCCCGCCAGCGCGACGGTAAAGCCGAATTGATCGGCGGATTTGCCGTCTTCCGCCTTCAGTATGCCGTCCCCAAGCCAGGCTGAGCCGTCCCAGTGGAAGGCATAGGCCAGCCCGCTGCCGACATCATTGCCGTAGGCATTCACAGCGCCGACCACCGCGTAGTCGCCTTCGACATCGAGTGAGAGCCCGAAGCTGTCGCCGGGTTCGAGCGTCGAGGGCATCAGGCGGTCGAACTGGCTCCACTGACCGTCGGCATAGCGAAACACGAACACAGCGCCCTCGCGACCCTCGCCGTGATTGAAGGCGCCGACAAAAGCCCAGTCGCCGCTCAGTCCAACGGACACGCCAAAATTGTCCGTACTCTGGCTTTCGCTGCCGACAAGCGTTGCTTGTTCCTTCCATTCCCCTCCCTCCAGGGCAAAGAGAAAAGCCGCGCCCTGCGCCACACTGCCGCCCGGCGCGTGAAAATCAGCGCCGACAAGGAGACGATCGCCGTCGAGCGCCAGGGAGTAACCAAAGCGATCGTGCGCCTGAACCTCATCCGCTACAAGACGAGCCGTCTGAATCCACTCGCCGTCAATGAAGTCGAAGACATACGCGGCGCCCGTCTGCTGGTAGGTCACAGCGCCCACCGCAATCCGACCGCCTTGGATGCTGACGGCATTGCCGAATTGGGCCTCAAGCGCTTCACCCGGCGTCAGCACCACCGACTGCGTCCATGTGCCCGCAACACGTCTGTACACGAAGGCCGCGCCGCGTCCGCTTGCGACATTCTCAGCCCCGACGACCGCCAGGTCGCCGTCGATCGCCACGGCAGTGCCATAGGAATCCTGGTCCGCGCCGACATCGGGCAGCAACTTAACCTGATCCGCCTTCAGGGCGCCGCCGGCAACAAGCGATAAGATCAAGATCAGCAGAATAAGCTTTTGATCGAAAAGCCGTTCAGGATTTGGCATACGCCATTTCATGCTAAACCTCATGGGAGAGTGTTCCAAAGATGTTGCGGCAGCCGGTTACACGGAGGTCTCCGCACAGATTCTGCGGACTCGGCAGGCCGGAGGCCAGGTAGATACATTGGGAAAACTTAAGCGAAGGAATTGATGTTAACAGACGGCATCGTCCGCGGATGCAGCAGGGCTATACCCAGACATCGACTTAAACAAACAAGGAATCGCTTGTCTACCGCCGGATGTCACCGTCTGCTATCAGTTCGTCGCAATCAATACTTCGCTGAATTCGCCCTTCTCGATTTGGCGGGTATTGGAAGCATTGTTGGTTTCCGCCAGCTCGGCGCTGAGCCGCCCCGCAAGCAAGACGATACGGCCGGCGCCGGTGTTAGAACCGGACTTTTCCTGCGCATCCGTAATCGTGACCGTGCCGGCGATCGAGTTGAATCCGAAGGGGTTGGCGGGTGTTCGCAGATCGGCCTCGGCGATACGCTGATCGATAGGCAGGGCGGCGGTGTTCTGTAGCTCATAGGCCTTGCCGATTTCGATATCATCGACCGCCATATACAAACGTACCGTGATGACGCCGCCGGCCTGGTCGCCGCTGGCCGAAAAAACCGTAGAGGTAGCGGAGGAGCCGCCGGCCTGCGTGGCTTCGAAGTCGCTGCTACCGTCCGGACCGACGATCTGCGCGGTCATCCTGCCCTGACACTCGGCCGGATTGGCATTGCCATTGCCGCCGTCGACAGCGCCATCGTCGCTATCGCAGCCAATCGCAAACAGGAGAACAAACAAACTCATGCTAAAAACACCGGCGGCAGCGCGCAGGCTATACCGGCACGTAGGTAGTACTGATAACATCGCGTTTCTCGAAATGTGTTGTGCAAAGATTATTCAGACCCGAAGCGCGCTCGCCGGTACAAAGATAGTTGATCCGGGCGGCCGCCGAAAGGGGGAAAAGTCGGAGTTTGTGATGGAGACGGAGAGTGGTATTTTAGCGGAAGGGCTGTGACAAAAGTTCGGCCGCCGCTTTGAAAAACGTTGATTTTCAAGCAAAATGAAGACTTTCGAACTGCTGGCGGGTATACAGAGCAGCGAGCTCAAAGCCTGCGATTCTGTGATAAAATCGCAGGGTCGTGCATCCCTCCACAAACTTTTCGTTCATTTGTGCGGCAGAGTGGCTGCCGGCAAGGCGCCGGAGAAACAGGCGATGTATCAGGCGGCCTTCGGCGCGAGCTACGAAACGGCCAAAGATTATCTCTTACGTAATGAGCTGCGTTTGCTGAATGACAGGCTGCTGCAATTCCTCGCGCGGCGTGAATTCGAAATCGAATGCGAGACGAACGACAACTTTTATCACCAATGGATTTTGAAAGCGCTGGGTCGGCGCGGTATTCAACGCCAGCTCAAACTGGCCTTCGGCAATTACCACGATAAAGCCGAGAGCGACGGGCAGTACGACATCTGCTGCGATATGTTAGGACGAAGACTTCAAAGTCTGATTCAGTCTTCACCGACAAAAGATGATAAGGGAGCGGAACCGCTCGATCTGATCCGGCGGCAGCGCAGCATGCTGCAGCGACAGTTCGTCCGCAGTCTGCGCGAGTTGGAGTTACGGCAGGTTCACATCCTGAGACAATACGCCGGACAGGCGCCTGAGGCTATGCCGCAACCAGCGGAATCCATCGATCTGATGGACGCCGATCTTAACGACGACTACGCCTGGGCTACGTATTACAGCGTCCTCGCCTTCGGCAAAACGGGCATGGAGCTGGTTGCGGTCCTCGAACACTCATTTACCTATCTCGAGCGCTGCGACATTCCCGGCAAGAACAACAAGTCTCAACTCTTAATCATACTGTCGAAGATAGCAGTGGAATCGCTTGCCGTCGGCGAAATAACAACGGCCGCCTCAGCATACCGGCGAATGAACGATCTGGCGGAACGCCACGAGCTGACGCTCTTCGAGCCTTTGTTTTATAATTACTTCTCTTTCCTGATCACAACAGCTAAGTACCGCGAGGCTGTGGACCTGTATCCCAGGCGACCGAAACAGGACGGCCCGAATCTCAGACGCGACCAGAACTATCGCTGTAAACTCGGCATGTGCTACATCATGCTTGGCAATACAGAGGAAGCGCTCGAATGCATCAACTCCGCCAGACGGCAGACGGAGGCCGGCGCTCAGTACTATTTTCGCTTCATACGCATTTGCGCCTTCGCGCTCGACGGCGATTTTGAGTCCGCCCTGCGCGAAAGCGACAACCTGATCGACAGCATAAGCTATAAAAGCAATCACGATGAACGCGACGAGTTCAGCCTGCGTCTGGCGCGAATGTATCGTTCCTGTTTCGAAGCCATGCTCCAGCCGGAGCCGCAGCGTTCGCAGCGCAAGTCCCGAGTCGCGCAGCGCCTGCACTCCTTCCTGGATGAACAGAGTCTCGATCTCAGGATGGACATTCCAGCGCAGTGGTTGAAGAAAGAATGCGCCGGATTGGCCTGATGTAAACCAGAGTCGTCATTGCGCTTTAAACAGCGCCGACCTCAGCCTTCCTGTTTCAATGTTGGACTTTCACCAACACCGGCCAGCGACTCGCGCATAGCGATCGAAGCAGCCGATTTTGTTTAGAAATTGACTTTAAGATCGATTCGCGTATATTAGCGCCTGACCCACCTGTATTCTGCAAGCCAAATCGTCAACAACGCAAATGCGTTTCTTGTGCGGTATAAAATCGCAGCGGACAAAACATGAAAACTTTTACCCTAAGGTACGGCCGGCTTGGTCTGTTCCAGATTGTAGCAGCGATCTTTGTTGCCATACCGGCCTATACCCAAACACTGAATCTTCCGGACACAGTCAGGATGGGACGATTCGACTATTTTAGCGAATCACTGCCGTTTTTGGGCGTACCAGACGAGTTTTATTATTCAGCGGTACATACCTATGCTCTGCAAGTCGGCAATAACAGCAAAGATAGGGTTGAGATTCTCGACATTCACGCGGTCAGCTCGGCTTGTCTCAAACTACGTACGGTAGATTGGGCTTGGCATTCGACGCCGCGTTCGATAGCAGGTGGTGAAACGGCGACAATTACGCTCCGTTTTAACACGGAATGTGACGAACAGCGCTTGTCCAAGGATGTGCTCCGAATAAAATACTTTGTGCACGGCAACAGTAATGTCTCTACGGTCGACGTACCCTTTGTCATCGAATTCCTGCCTAAAAAGCCAATGTTTCTCGTTTTACCGAAAGTATATGATGCCGTTGCTTGTCTGCCGCAGACGGGCGATACTCTATTGAAATTCAACTTCCGGACTTATGCCGGTCCGTCAACCCATCGCTTTGTTGTATTCGACTCGGTCGACTTCGGCGATATGGCGCATACTGCTGCGCTGACTTCTTATATCGGCTGCAATGGCGATCTTGTCAATGACGCCGTGTTTCCGATAAAAACGGTACCAAGAAATTGTACCAGGTTCGCGATGCACGTCCGAGTAAACGGCACGAAACGCCTGGAAGTGCCGATGACTCTGTATTGGCACTATCAAGGCGTCAATAGGGGGTACGAGACGACCGATACTCTTATCCTTGATTATAAAGAGCCGGAGCGCGTTAAGACCGAAAACGATGTAGAATACTTGCGGGCAAGAATCGGTCAGACGGACAGCAGCGCTGCGATCAATCTCTGTGCCTGTCCCGCATACCCAAACACCTTTCTCGATAGCATCACTATCTCATCTTCACTGGAAAACAATACTTATAACTTTGTTTTGCAGGATAGCGAGACATTTCCGATGCTCATCGAAACCGACTATGGAATGTCGCGTGATTGTAAATCGAAAATCAGAGTGCATGCCGGAGCCCGCGTTCTCGGCCGGAGTGAGGGTATCTTTACGCTTCATTTCCGTGGCACTGACGGCGAGAGATTTCAACGCTGGATCTACAGCAGCTTTTCCGTCACTGGCCCTTCGTCGGTAGGCAGTAGTTAAGTCGACGACCTGCGTCTTGAGCTGTTTCCCAATCCGACGCGCCACACGATGAAAATTTGTGTCGGTCCAACGATCTTGTCTGAACCGATACCTTGCATCATCATCAATTACCTGGGACAGACAGTCCTGCAAACTCATGTGACCGATGAGTGTTCGACGCTCGACATCGCTGCGCTCAATCCCGGCATCTACTTCGTACAGCTCGTTCTATCTAAGGGGCTGCGCAGTGAACGTCTCGCGATAATTCGTTAATGTCCGTTAATTACCGGCAGCGTGACGGCTGCTTTTCAAACAGGTTCCGCACAGAATGGCAATGAATGACGTTTCGGTCGTCTCCGCCGTTCACTGAAAAATATCGGCGACTGAGCCGAGCAGCACTTCAAAGGCCCGTTTGTTAATGCCAAGGAGAAGATCGCATTGTTTTAAGATGAAGTCCCTGGCCCGCTGTCGATTAGTGACGATACATCGGGTATGCTTGGCTGTTAGCCTAAGATGAGAAACTACTGACAAAAGCTACTACGTATACACTGCGTATTTTTGCTGCATTTGGATTTTTTTACTGCAAATCGCGAAAGGGTTGCCATCTTGATTCTAGTTTCCCGGTATTCCCATTGACGATACAGCAGCCCTGGCGAAAGCAGGGTGACCTCTTTCAGTCTCTATCAGCCGGGAGTTTTCCAATTCGCCATTCGCCTTATAACAGCATGAGACTTTCTCCTATAGTATCTGATATCCCCAGACAATCCGGACACAATATCCTGCATTTTTGCAGTTGGCGCTACAAAAAAGCTTGCTATCTTCGCGACGATATTTTTTCAGATAAAGGGTGGATAGACTATGAAAATTCTTCACATTCTGCTTGGCATCGGCATGCTGTCCTGCCTGTCGGGCTGCTACGAAATCAGCAATAGCATTGAAGCGAGTGGTTCGGCAACGGTCCTTCGCAGCTTTTTCAGCGACGGCAACCAGGTGGCCTTCAGCGCCGACGGCGATTTCCTACTGACAAATTTTTCCTTCCGTCTGTCGGGGAATAACAACCCGCAAGGAAAGGAAGAGGCGGCCAGCCTGTGGCGCGTGTCGGACCTGACAAAGCAACGCGAATTCGATGTCGTTCACGAGGTCTCTATTCTTGCGGACGATGAAGGCGTGCTGTACGCAATTCTGAGTCCGGACGGCGAGTCCGTTGCGGCGGTCGTGAAGTACCTCCGTAATGGCTTTGAAGAACGGCATGCCATCATCGTCTGGGAACTTGCCACCGGCCGGCAGCTTCACCGGCGCAACTTCGAGCGTACGGATCGAGTAGCGGCCATCGCCTATGCACCGGACGGCGAAACGATTGCCGCCACTGGTAATTTCGAGCATATTCTTTTGTGGAAGCCGCAGGGCTCGCCGCGAACGCGTGAAATCGAGGCGAGCCGTTCCCTCTTCGATGAGCACAGCCGGCTCGAGTTTAATAGCGGCGGCGACCTCTTGCTCGTGAACTCGCGCGAGCTTTATTCGCTGACCTCGGAGTCCCGCAGCAATACCGATCTCGATAAGGACCACCCGGCCGACCTTTGCCGTTTTACGCCGGACGGCGAACGCCTGATTTGCGGCGGAACGGCGGTCGTCACCCTGCTGGATGCCCGCAGTGGCCGCCGCCTCGGCACGGTTGTAGAAAACGATGACTATGACGTGACGGCGATCGCCATCAGCAAGAGCGGCGCCTATTTCGCCACGGCCCACTTCGGCGACCAGTTTTCCGATGACCGGGGCAGCGACATCCGCGTGTGGGATATCGAGACGGCCGAGCTCGTGGCGCGCATTCCCGGCAGCGGTCGCGATGTGGCGGCGCTTGACTTCAGTCCGAATGGCGAGCTGCTGGTCGCCGGCGAAAACGGCGGTGAGACAACTATCTTTCGTATCACATACAACCAATAAGGAACATCACAATGAAATTCGATACTTACTTCAGATCAATGCCTACATCCTCGATTCTGATGCCCCTGTTGGCGATGCTGTTTATGTTAAGCGTCAATGATGCGCAGGCCGGTCGATATTCCTACGATAAGTACTTCAAGCGCTTCGAAGTAGCCACGGGCTATGAATGGATCAAGGTCGAGCAGTTCGCCAACTATAACGGCGGGCGGGTGCCGGGCCGCAAAACCGAGATCCTGATTCAGGCTGCAATGGCGGATTTTCGCCTGCACTTTCCGGTTTATGAATTCACGGACGAATTCACGATTGGACTGAGCCCCGGCTTCCTTTTCGTTGCGGCGCCCGGCGACGGCGGCAGTGACTTCGGCGATCCATTCGCCAATGAAAGCGAGCTGTCGGGTTCATCGGAAGCCCTGCTGGCCCTGCCGGTATTCGCAACCCTGAGCTATGGCGCGGGCGCCAGCCTTAAAGCCGATCTGCCCTTCGGCGCGCGGATCGGCGCGGGCTATGAACATGCTTTCGCCATCGGTGTTAACGAATTCTACGGCATGCCGATGTTCCTCGCGGAGCTGACCGCCGGTAAAAACATGCTGGTGAAACTGCGGATCACGATGCCGATCGCCGCCAAAGAATTCGGTAACGTGACCAGCGTCAAGAATCACAACATCGCCCTGGGATTCGTTTTTCCGTTTCGGTGATTGAATCGGGGAGCGATTGCGATATTATCGGGGCGGGCATAGCGTTATTTCGCTGTACATTAGGTAGGCTAGGGTCGCGACCCTAGCTTACCTGACAACAAGTGAATTAACGATAGGATCAACACACGAATCAACAAATGAACAAAGTATCGGATCAACACAGCTACGACGATCGAATCGACAAACGCTCCAACGATCGGATTGACGCAGGCATTAAAAAATCAAACAACAATCACTTTAGCATTCGAACCGACCCATACTTCAACGCCGCACTATCACCCGCGCCGTTTCACGCATCTCATCGCCGTCCTTCGTCTGCGCTCTTATCTCCACGAGATAAATGCCGGATGCCAGAAGAACGCCCCTGTGATCGCGGCCATCCCAGTCCACCGTATGCTTCCCGGCGGGCAGAGTTTGCTGCGGCAGCTCCGAGACGATACGCCCATCGATAGTTAAGATGCTGAGCTTAACAGTTGCCGCCCGCGGAAGATCATAAGAGATCGTCGCGCGGCCGGGACTGGGATTCGGCGTGACTTCGAGCCTGAGGAGGCCGGTAATGCGCGCCTTTTCTTCAACACCCTGTTTCGGCAGCGTGACATTAACGGATACCGTGGCGGTCGAGCTGCCACCGTGACCGTCGTCGATGGTATACGTGAACTGGTCCGTACCTGTCGCGGCGTTTGCAGTGTATTCGATGCTGCCGCCGCCGCTTATCGCGACACTGCCGAGGACGCCATCCGTTTTGCCGGTGATTGTCAGGCTGTGATTGTCGGCGTCGCTGTCATTGTCCAGCACGTTAAAGGTTTTGCTGCTGCTGCGGGGCAGGGCGCCCGTATCGTCGACGGCCCGCGGCGTGCGATTGCGGTAGAATGCACTCACCGCATTGTCGGCAAATGCAGCGCCATACACATAGTCGCTCAGCGGCGTTGCGCTGAGCGCTTCGACGCCGTTCAATCCGTCGACACCGTCCAGACCGTCGCGCAGACGGCCTACGAATTGCATCGTCCCGCTCGTTATGGTCCGGCGGAAGAACGCCAGGGCATCGTCGTCTTTGCTGCCGACCCACAGCAGGGCGGCGTCGGGGCTGAGGGCCAGGGCACAGGCCCCGTCAAGACCTTCAACGCTATTCACGGCATCTTTATGGCGTTCGATAAATGTTAATGCGCCGTCGCTCGTGTTACGGCTGAACACCGCCACGGCATTGTCGATTCGCCCGGCCGCCATCAGAAATCGACTGTCCGGGCTGAGTGCGAGGCCGGAGACGCCCGCCAGGCCATCCACGCCGCCGGAACCGTCTTTTTGCCGTTCAACATAGCTCAGACGTCCGTCCGTCAGACTGCGGCTGAAGACGGCAACGGCGCGGTCCGAGTAGCCGGCCGCATAGACCGACCTGCCGTCGCTGCTGACGGTGACGGCAATCGCTTTTGCCAGGCCATCCACGCCCGATCCGTCCTTGTGACGTTCCAGCCAGGTCGGGATGCCGCTGACAGGATCGCGCCGAAAGACAGCAAGCGCATTCGATGAATACGAGGCGACATAGATCGATTCACCGTCAGGACTAAGGCTCAGCGCCCGCGGCCGGGACATTCCATCGATCGTCAGACCGCCATCGTCTTGCCCCTGACGCCTCTCCGCCACAAAACTCAAAGAGCCGTCGGCGGCGATGGCAAATGCAGCCAGTGCATGCGCGCCATAGCCCGCCGCATAGAGGTGGCGTCCATCCGGGCTTACTGCCAGATCGTAGGGATACTTGAGGCCGCTGACGCCGCCGCTGTTGTTGCGCACGCGTCCGGTATAGCTGAGGGTACCGCTGGTCATATTGCGGCTGAAGATTGCGATCGAATGATCACGGCGGCCGGCGGCGTACAGGAAACGACCGTCGGGACTGACGGCCACCGCCACGGTCTGCCGCAGCCCGCGAACCCCGCCGCGGCGGTCCCGCTGCCGTTCGACGAATTCCATGTTAACCTGCTCTGTTGTCCGCGAGGGCAGTGACAAAACGATACTTCCCTGCGCCTGACATCCTTCGCCGTTCTGCAAGGTATAGCTAAAGATATCCAGCCCCGGAAATCCGGCAGCGGGCGTGTATCGCACAGTGTTATTGCTGACCGAAGCCGTGCCGAGCTTCGGGTTGTCGACGGCAAGCAGGCTGAGGCTCGTGCCGAGATCGTTGTTTAAGACCGCCAGCGTCACCGACGCCGTCGTCGTCAGCTCGCGGAAGTCCATCACGGCGTCGGGGCCGGTTTTGGACGCGACGGCGAGACTGGTCGCCGAGCTGCAGCCCGATACATAAGCGCGTGTGACGCTGATCGAGGTTGCGGCGCCGCTATCCCACAGCACCTCGACGGCGTCGCTGCCCTGGCCGCTGATAATCTGCCCGCCGGCAATCGACCACTGATGCGTCGCGCCCGTGGAGGACGGCTCGGCCGTGTAGCTCAGCAGTGTTGCCGGGCAGCCGCAGGTGGCGCCCGTGATTACGACAGGCGGCTCCACCCTCAGGCTCGTACTGGTCGTGGCGCGCGGGGTCCGGACAGTAAGGCGAAGCGTTGCGGCGGTGGCGGCAAATCCCGCCGGTATCCTCGCCTGCAGGCTGGTTGCGGAAGACGAGCCGATCTCCAGATCGATCGTGCCGATCGGGAGACCGGCCTGGTTGTGAACAGACAACTGCGCACTTGTGGCTTCGAAATTGCTGCCCGTCAGCATAACATCGAATGCGTGAAGCGATGCAACCGTACAGGTGGGCGTTATGCTGCTCAGAGTCGGCGGAGCCGGCAAGTTAGGCCACTGCTGCTCGGCCTGTCCGCCGCTGGTGACGACGAGGGCATCCAGATCGCCATCGCTGTCGATATCTGCAATGGTCAGGCCTTCGGACGCGGCCGCCGAGCCCTGCGCCGCCGTCTGGAAACTGCCGTCGCCGTTGTTAAGTAACACCTGGTCCGGAGCGTTTCGAATGCTTAGCAGCGCGTCGAGATCGCCGTCACTATCCAGATCCGCAAGCGCGATATCCGTGACGAGAGCTGCAGCGCCGACGGTAGAGCTTTGAAAGGAGGCGTCGCCATTGTTAAGCCAGCTTTGGGGAGCCTGTGTATCAGAGCCTAGCAAAGCATCGGCATCGCCATCACCGTCCAGATCGCCCAACGCAACCGCCGTCAGGTTTTGCAGCCCTCCGATCGTAGTGCTCGCAAAACTGCCATTACCCCTGTTAAGCCATAGTTCGCTGGCCGTGCCGCCGGAGCTAGTCAGCAGCGCGTCCATGTCGCCATCATTGTCGAGATCGGCCAGGGCGATGTCATTGCCGCCGCCGGTGCCGAAGGGCGTGGAGGTGAAGCTTGCGTTGCCGCGATTTAACCATACTTCATGCGCCTGGTTGGCATTGGCTACGATCAGGTCGAGGTCGCCATCGCCGTCCAGATCCGCAATCGCAAGGCTTTGACTGTGCCCGGAGCCGAAGTCCGTAGCGACAAAGCTGCCGTCGCCATTGTTTCGCAAAATGCTTTGCGGCTGATTCCAATTGGCCAGAACCGCATCGAGATCGCCGTCGCCGTCCAGATCGCCCAGAGCGACGGCGCGCGCGTCACCGGTTACGCCCAGGGCTGTGATGCTAAACGAAGCATTGCCGGTATTGGTCCAGAGCTGTGAAGCGCCGAGCTCCCGGGCAAGCAGAGCGTCCAGATCGCCATCGCCGTCAAGGTCGCCGGACGCAATGCCGTAGGACGTGCCGCCGCCAAGCGTCCCAAGGGCAAAAACGCCGGTTCCGGCCAGGGCATCGGCGCGAAAACTGTGCACGTCGGCGCGGGTGATCCTGATATCGGCGAAGTTCTGCGCGTTGGTGACGGTCACCATGATCTCTTCGCCCGGTTTGAAACCATCAAGCGGATCGACGATGAGCCGGCGGTTGCCGTTGCTGAAACTCAAGCTGGCCAGGGTGCTGATATGACCGGTCTGGGAACCGTATACAATCACGTTGGCAGTTGTCGGTACTGTTGCTGTTGTCAGGGTGGAAGTATTCATCGGTGCCGAGAAGCTGATCTCAATATCGGCGCTCGCCGGCACGGCAATGGCGTTTCGACCCGGCGCGAGATTCTGAATGCCGGACGGGCCCGCGTTGAAAATCATCTCCTGCGCGCCGAAATTGGCGATCACGGCATCCAGGTCATTGTCCCCGTCAAGGTCGCCGACGGCGATGCGCGATCCCATATCCCCGCTGAGCGCGCTGCTGATAAATGTAGCGTTGCCGTTGTTAAGCCATAGCTCGTGCTCCGTACTTGAATTGGACGACAGATTTGCGATGATGACGTCCAGGTCGCCATCGCCGTCGAAGTCCCCCAGCTCAACGCCGAAGCTGCGGCTGGATGGACCGAAAGATGATGTGCTGAAGCTGCCGTCGTCGCTGCCCAGCCAGATGTGGCAGGGCGAATAGCTGTTGGCGAAGACCGCGTCCAGATCACCGTCGCCGTCAAGATCCCCAAGGGCTACATCCGTGCTGGTGTTGCCCAGGCCCGCCTGCGAAGTGCTGAAGCTACCGTCGCCATTATTCAGCCATACTTCGTTTTGCTGACCGTTGTAGTTGGCTATCACTGCATCAAGGTCGCCGTCGCTGTCCAGATCGCCGAGCTCGACGCTGTAGCTGCGGGTCGTGGCCTGGCCGGCGGCGCTGCTGCTGAAGCTGCCGTTGCCATGGCTTAACCAGACCTGCTGCTGTTCGCCATAGGCCGCAAAAAACGCATCCAGATCACCGTCGCCATCCAGGTCGCCAAGGGCCACGCCGCTGCAGTCGCCGCTGCCGACCGAGCTGCTGCTGAAGCTGCCGTCGCCGTTGTTAAGCCAGATTTCCTGCGGCTGCCCCACGCCGAACTGGTAGCCGGCAAAGACCGCGTCCAGGTCGCCGTCGCCGTCAAAGTCGCCAAAGGCCACGCCGCGAGCCCGCACGCCGCTGAAGCTGCTGCTCGCAAAGCTGCCGTCGCCGTTGCCGAGCCACAAATGGTGGGTGCCGCCCAAACCGGCTACGATGGCATCGAGGTCGCCGTCGCTGTCCAGATCGCCCAGAGCCAGCTCATGGCTGTTAACCGTATTAAAGGGAATGACGCCGAGCTTGACATCAGTCGTCGCCGTTGTCGCGCGGAAGGAATAGACCAGCGCGGGTTCAAGTTGTTCACCAAAAACGCTTGTCGCGCCCGTCACAATCACCGTAATCTCCTCGCCCGGTTTAAAACCTTCGGCCGGATCAAGGATCACGCGCGAATTGCCGTTGCCAAGACTGAGCGTCGCGCTGCTGCTGATGAGACCGGTCTGCGAACCGTAGGCAATCAGGTTGGCGTTCGTCGGTTGGGCGGCCGTTATCAAACTGCCGCCGGACATCGGATGCGAAAAGTCGAGCTCGATGTCGGCCGCCGCCGCAATCCCGATGGCATTGCGGTCGGGATTCAGGCTGACAAGCTCCAGGGGAGCGATATTAAACAACAGCTCCTGCGCGCCGAAATTAGCGATCACGGCATCCAGATCATTGTCGCCGTCAAGATCGCCGACAGCGATGCGCGATCCCGTATTTCCGCTGAGGGGGCTGCTGACAAATGTTGCGTTGCCGTTGTTTAGCCACAGCTCGTGGTCCGCGTTTGTGTCAGACGACAGATTTGCGATGATGACGTCCAGGTCACCGTCGCCGTCGAAATCGCCCAGCTCAACGCCGAAGCTGCGACTGGAAGGACCGAAGGTCGAAGTGCTGAAGCTGCCGTCGTCGCTGCCCAGCCAGATATGGCAGGCCGCATAGGGTGTCGTAAAGATCGCATCCAGATCGCCGTCCCCGTCGAGATCGCCGATGCTTACATCCGTGCTGTTGTCGCCCAGGCCCGCCTGCGAAGTGCTGAATGTGCCGTCGCCGTTGTTTAGCCAGATTTCGTTCTGCTGGCCGCTGTAGTTGGCAATCAGCGCATCGAGGTCGCCGTCGCTGTCCAGATCGCCAAGTTCAACGCTGTAGCTGCGGGTCGTGGCCTGGCCGGCGGCGCTGCTGCTGAAGCTGCCGTCGCCATGGTTTAACCAGATCTGCTGCTGTTCGCCATAGGCCGCAAAAAATGCGTCGAGGTCGCCGTCGCCGTCAAGATCCCCAAGGGCTACGCCGCTGCAGTCGCCGCTGCCGACCGAGCTGCTGCTGAAACTGCCGTCGCCGTTGTTTAGCCAGATTTCCTGCGGCTGCCCCACGCCGAACTGGTAGCCGGCAAAGACCGCGTCCAGGTCGCCGTCGCCGTCGAGGTCGCCAACGGCAACGCCGCGAGCCCGCACGCCGCTGAAGCTGCTGCTCGCAAAGCTGCCGTCGCCGTTGCCGAGCCACAAATGATGGGTGCCGCCCAAACCGGCTACGACGGCATCGAGGTCGCCGTCGCTGTCCAGATCGCCCAGAGCCACCTCATGGCTGTTAACAGTATTAAAGGGAATGACGCCGAAATTGGCGTCTGTCGTCGCCGTTGTCGCGCGGAAGGTATAGACCAGCGCGGGTTCGAATTGTTCGCCAAAGGCGCTTGTTGCGCCCGTCACGATCACCGTGATCTCCTCACCCGGCTTAAATCCCTCGGCCGGATCAAGGTTAACGCGGAAGTCGCCATTGCCAAGACTCAGCGTCGCGCTGCTGCTGATGAGACCGGTCTGCGAACCGTAGGCAATCAGGTTGGCGTTCGTCGGCTGCGCGGCCGTTATCAAACTGCCGCCGGACATCGGATGCGAAAAGTTGAGCTCGATGCCCCCCGCCGCCGCAATCCCGATGGCATTGCGGTCGGGATTCAGGCTGACGAGCTCCAGGGGAGCGATATTAAACAACAGCTCCTGCGCTCCGAAATTGGCGATGACGGCATCCAGGTCATTGTCGCCGTCAAGGTCGCCGACAGCGATGCGCGATCCCGTATTTCCGCTGAGGGCGCTGCTCGCAAACGTAGCGTTGCCGTTGTTAAGCCACAGCTCGTGGTCCGTGTCTGTGTCCGACGTCAGATTCGCGATGATGACGTCCAGGTCACCGTCGCCGTCGAAGTCGCCCAGCTCAACGCCGAAGCTGCGGCTGGAAGGACCGAAAGATGATGTGCTGAAGCTGCCGTCGTCGCCCCCCAGCCAGATATGACAAGGCGAATAGCTATTGGCGAAGACCGCGTCCAGATCGCCGTCGCCGTCGAGGTCGCCAAGGGCTACATCCGTGCTGGTGTTGCCCTGGCCCGCCTGCGAAGTGCTGAAGCTGCCGTCGCCATTATTCAGCCATACTTCGTTTTGCTGACCGCTGTAGTTGGCTATTACTGCGTCGAGGTCGCCGTCGCTGTCCAGGTCACCGAGCTCGACGCTGTAGCTGCGGGTCGTGGCCTGACCAGCGGCGCTGCTGCTGAAGCTCCCGTCGCCATTGTTTAACCAGATCTGCTGCTGCTCGCCATAGGCCGTAAAAAAAGCG
>JANQRB010000035.1 GCA_028284775.1 Candidatus Kapaibacterium sp.
CGCGGCGCGGCGCTTTAGATAGTCGATCCGCTTCTCCAGACGACTGACCCAGGCGAAAGCCCCGCCGCGCCGCGCGCCGCCGCTGATACGCAGTCGTAAGGCAACGCTATAAAGGTTGGCGGCGTCCAGCTCCAGCTCGCGGCCCCGCTCCAATCGCGTGATACGGGCGTAGGGACTCTGCAGGGCCCGGTGCACGTCCTGACGGCGAAAACCGTTCAAGGCGACGTCGAGAAAAGCGAAGACGGCAATCGACACCGGCGACTTCGCCATCGAAAAGCGGTCGGTAACATTCGATGGAACATCGTATGCGTTGAATATTTCGCGAAACAGGGCTGAATAGATTTGGGGCTGACGCATCACGATCACAATATCCGCCAGAGGGATGTTCTGCTCCTGCGCCAGATGTTTGACCAAGCGGGCGATGGCGCGCACTTCTTCCATCCGGTTGGGCAGCGCGAGAACCATGACATTATCGTTGAATCCTTCGTGATGAATTTCCTGCTCGGTGTTAAAGAGCCAGCGCCGCAAATAGGAAACCTCCGGCAGATGTTCGGCCGCTCGATAATCGGCTTCTTCTTCGATCGCCGCATCCGAAGAAACGGCGCGAAAGCCGACATCCTGAAGATGCTCGACGGTCTCCTGCAGATTGGCGAAGAGCGGCCCGTTTTTGGCCGAATAGTCCAGCAGAATACGAGTATGAAAGTGCGCGGTCCCCAGCAAAGCCAGGAATTCCTGCTCCGGCTTTTTGAATTCCGAGAAGCCGTCCAGGATAATCGCCTGTTTGTCGGGCCAGAGTTCCTGCCAGCGGTCGACAATCGCCAGGGGCAGCGAATCGGGCGACTTCAGAATCTGCAGTGTCTGAGTATCGCGTTTGCCGCCGATGCAGTCGGTGGTGAGCTGCAGCAGGCGCACATAGTCCGCCAGCTTGTCGCCTAAAGCGCTCTCGTAGGCCTCGAAAAGCTCCGCAATATCCGCCAGTCGTGCGCGGTCCACTCCCCCATCGTCATCATCGGCTGCCTCTTCCAGATCCATCCGCAAAGACTGCGGCGAGACGCCGTCTTCTTTCAGGCCGAAAATCACATTGCCTAGACGCCGCAGGGCGGCATTGGACAATTCCTTTTGTGTGCCCTTGAAAAAAGGCAATTGCGCCTTGCCGGCCGCTTCTTCCAGCAGCGCAAGGGAATAAGCCTCCGAAATCAGACGCGGCTGCCGAGGACCGAGTAATCGCCGGCTGCATTCCAGCACAAACTTTTCAAGGGTAAACAGGGGGAGCCCGGCAACGGGGCGTTGACTTCGTTTGAATTTGCTTCCGACGAGCATCCGGCGCACGTATCGCTCGCGGCGTCCGGTAGGCAGCAAAACAAGAATTTTGTCCAGCGTGTCTTTCGTCAACGCCTCGTCCAGGATCATATCGAGCGAGTCGCCAAGCGGCGCCCGGAAGAACTGCGGCTGACTATAGAGAACATAGGCCATAGATTGAGCATCGATAAAGGATGGCGATCATTCCGACACGGATTGGAAGCATGCCGGCATGCTTTGAATTGCGCTCCGCCCGTTGTAGTTTGCTCCGCCTTGAATCACGTGCAATCTACAAATATAGCCTCGATGTCATTACGCGGCGCCCCGAAACAGGGGATTCCCGCGGCAGTAGTCCTGCTTGCCTTGTTGCAGCTGCTGTTTGCACCGCTGGAGTTGGCGGCGGCCTGGGAGTCGCATCCCGAGTTTGAAGAACAGGCCGTTACGGTGCTCTACTCGATTGGCGATGTTCTCTTTGCTGGTGTTCGTGAAGAGGGCCTGCTGCGATCCACGAATGGAGGACTCAGCTGGAGCGCCGTCAACACCGGTCTTCCCGCCTCCTTCAGTCCGGCTGCGCTGACAGCCAGCGACAACTTCCTTTTCGTTGCCGGATTTAACGCTGCCCTGTTTCGGACCATCGACCTGGGAACGGTCTGGCTGCCCGCGGGTACGGGGCTTGAGGGCCGCGTTGTCTATGATCTCGCCTCCTTCGACGGGCAACTGTTCGCGGCAAGCGATGCCGGCGTGTATCGCTCCGATGACGATGGCCGTAGCTGGACCGCACACTCGGACGGACTCGGTACGACCACGGTTATTACGGCACTGGACTCGAGTGCGGATATCTTTGCAGCGGCAAGCGGGACACGTGGTGTTTTTCTACAAAACGCCGAGGGCTCGGCCTGGGAACGCAGGGTGCAAGGCTTGCGGTCGACAAATGTATTGGCGCTTGTGCTGCATCCGTCGGGCATCTTTGCCGGCACAGACGGGAACGGGATCTTTCGTCTGGAAGAGAATGCCGGTTTCTGGCGAGAGCTCAACCAGGGATTGACCGAGGACATCACTATCACCCGGCTTGCGAGAGTTGGAAACACAGTGGCGGCAGGATCGCTGCGGCATGGCGTATTCGGTTTTGACGGTCTACAGGATCATTGGCTTGCGCGCAGCGACGGTTTGCCATCGAATTTTCCCATCCTGGCCATGACCGCCCTGCGCGAACGCCTGTTTGTCGGTGGATCGAGCCCCGGCCTCTGGTCCCGGCCGGTGCACGCAGTTGTATCTTCAAATCGTGAAACAGACCGACCGGCGACGACGTCGTTTCCGGCGGCAATCGAGATCGATCGCATAAACAACCGTGTTCTGCTGCGGCTCGACCTGCCGTATCCTATGGCGGTGAGGACCCTGATGTACTCCCGACAGGGCCGGGTATTGCATCGTCAAAGCTCATTTCACGCTGGCAATGCCGCTACCATCGCCATCCCCTGGCAAAATTTTGCTGCGGGTTTGTATCTGATTGTGCTGACAACAGCGGAGGGGACCGACACTCTGCCCTTCCTGATTGCTCCCTAGCTCCCCGCGGTCTTCTATCTTCTACTTCATGGCTATGGCTGCTGAAGCATCTCAAGCGGAGAATGAGTCCGTACAACCGCCGGGCGGCGACCAAAAACACAAAAAGGCGGACTATCAGGTCCGCCTTACATAAACTTTCGCCGGTGCAATGCTGAATTACTTGATCTTCTGGCGCATCTGCTTTTCGGTCATGCCGCGCAGGTAGTAGAGCTTGGCTTGACGAACATTGCCCTTGCCAAAGACTTCGACGTCCTGAATAATCGGTGAATGCAGCGGGAAGACGCGTTCGACGCCGACGCCGTTGGAAATCTTACGCACCCGGAAGGTTTCGCTGATTCCTTTGCCGCGACGCGCAATGACGACGCCCTTAAACTTCTGAATTCGCTCTTTTTCACCTTCAACGACCCGTACCGAGACTACGACGGTATCACCGGGACGAAACTCGGGCAGGACAACCGGCTTGCCGCTGTTTTTTTTCTGGCGCATCTCATTACATTCGGCGATGGCCATCTCATCAATAAGTGCAATCTGCTTCATAGGGCTTCATTCTCATTTTAAACACAGATTACAAATGTACAGCCTTTTGGAAACGCATCCAAACACTAATCGAAATATCACGGATAGGATTGTCCAAAAAGCTTTAAAATTTAGTGAAAAGCTCCGTGGAAAGAGAGATGATCTCGACATTCCAAATTGAGTGTAGCCAATAAGCGCAGAAAACGAATAATTGCTATCGAGTTTTGGCGGTTGTTGTGTTTTTCACCGCTCTCACACAACAATGTTACGGCTGGTTCAATTGGAAGTAATTTGAAGTTCAAACTCAATCAAGGTGTTTAATATTACACCCGGATTGAATGGATCAGCGGCGAAGTTCAGTTCTCCAGTGATTCGCTGGCTGCCTGCATTATACTCTAACTTCAGAGTGCAGTTCTTGTAACTGCCCGTCGACGCGCTCGGAATAACATCAACCGTTTGCTGGCCGCCACCGGAGAAGATCCCGTAACTGAACCTGGAAGCAAGCGGCGCCGAATCATCGGCCGGATCACCCGACAATGACACTTCGCTTCCATCCGCAGGTACGTCGACTATACGCAACTGGATTGCACTCAGATCACCGTTCTCCGGATCCAAAATAGGGGAAGTCCTGCCCCGCGTCAGCTCGAACGAAACTACAGGCGAAGCCGGTATCGGATCTACGGTGCCTACTAAATTGAGGGTCACGTCTAAGCGATCCGGTTCATTAGAGTCATTTTTCGGATCGAACTCATCGACAAAGGATTTTACCGAAGTCAGGTTGGAGGCATTGAGGGAAATCACGCTCAGATCGCGGACAACACGTTCTTCGATAGCGGGATTCGCCGCATTCTCGCAAGCGCTTGGCAGAGTTGCAAGAAAAAGCAAGGGGAGGCCATATCGAAGGATAGTCTGCATGGATGGCGACTCAGTAACGGAAGCCGGCCGAAAGCGCGAAGCCGCGTTTGATCGACTTATAATCGCCGCCGCCAACAGAATATTGTAATTCACCGTAATGCAGGCCCGCGCCGACATTCAGCCACTTGGTCGGTTCGAAACGCAGGCCCATTTCACCGCGCAGGAGCAAGGCGTCCGTATCGGCATAGGCCGCTGATAGCTGAGCATAGGGGAACAATGTTTGCGGCAGCAGCAGCTGGGGTACATTCACCCTGAAGGCCAGTCCGCCCCATTGCAAGACCGGGTTCTGCTGATATTCCAGCAGACGACCTTCATTGTTGACAAAGCTAAAAATCTGTCCGAACTGCTCGCTGCCGTAGAGCGCGCCGATCGAGAAATTGTCGGAGAGCCGATAGTAAAGGCCATAGGAAAGGTTATCTGTCAGCTCATTCTTAGTGGCAACTTTCGGATCATCCGTATTCGCACTGGCATCAGGGTTTGAAATACCGGTGAGCTTACTGACTTCAAAAGAAAAGTCACTCAAAAATGCCGGTACATCAATTGCGGACACATAGGCCGGGAGATGGTCGGCGGGAACCGAAGAGATGGGCGCGGCGCGGCCGGAGACTTTGGCAATGTGTCCTGGAGCGAATCCCTTGTCGAGTCCTTGCGCCTGTGCAATCGAATGCAGGATGGCCGCATGGCCTTTATGATTGGGACTTGCCTCAACGACGGCGGCGATTCCACTAGACGCGGCCGTGGCCTGATTGCGAGCGGCTGGATGACGTTCGAGCGGGGCGTCTTCGGATGGTGCGTGACCGGCAGAAGGTCGATCGACTGCGGCTGCATCAGTACGCTGCTCGAGGTCTGCAAACTCGCTCGCAGCTGCGCGACGATTGTCGAACTCAGCTATCGCTGCCGAGGAAGGCTCGCCGGTAGAAGAAGCGCTCGCAGCATTTTCCAGGCTTAAAGTCTCAGCACTGAAGCCCTTGTCGTTCAGGTGATCCGCATCCGAATTCGTAAGCCAAACGAGAGCCATTGAAGTGATGGCAATGGATGCGAGCGCTGTGAGGCCGTAGGAAACCAATCTGCGGGCGCCACTGCCGGCTGCCGCTCCTCCGGCCGGTACCGGCGGAACAATCGGTGCGACACGAGGATTGTCAGCCTCACTGATTCCAAGACGGGCAAAAAGCTCGTTTGTCGTGGCGCCCGGGACCGTCATGTGACCGGCGTAGTGCTTTAGGGAAGAGCTGAGCTTCTGGTATTCATTGAATTTGCGTCGCAACTCGGGATTGCGCGGCAACTCGTCGAAGAGCATTGTTTCCTGATAGGATGCGAGCTCTCCTTCAAAATACCCTTCCAGCAGATCGTTATGAGACATGTTGTCTCTCGCCATAGCAATAATTTCGTTTAAAGATTCGACAACTCCGATAAGTAAGGCGATAATATCTCGCGCAATTTGTCTTTAGCCCGCCAAACGCGATTGCGGAGCGCCGCTACCGTATCTTCGGTAATCTCCGCCATTTCGGCATAGGACAGACCATAAAATTCACGCAGGATAATCGCTTCGCGATATTCATCATCAAGGACGTCAATTGATGCTTTGAGGATTTTGAGCAGTTCTTTCTTTTCGTAACTGTCGTCGAAAGAGAGGAACTGGAACTCGTCAAATTCAATCGTGTTTTTGCTGTCGCGTTTATGATTGAGACACAAATTCCGCGCTATGCGAAACAGGTAGCCGGCAACATTGTTAACCTGTTGACCTTTGATGGCGCTGTTATAGAATTTGACAAAAGTATCCTGAAAGATATCGTTGGCTTCTTCGGCATTGCCCAGCATTGTCATGCAATAGCCAAAGATGCGATGTGAATAACGCGAATAAAGTTCCGCAAATGCCTGTTCCGCCTCACGTTTGCTTTTTGCAAAGAAAGCAAAAAGCTCGGTATCGCTGAATTGGCTGTATCGATTACTACTAGCCATACCTTTCCGACCAGACGCCCCTACAACAAATCTGCTCTGTTGCGATTGGTCATTTTGACCGACCTTGCCAAATGTTTTTGCTACCGTTGTACGGGCCAACATCAATCAAACACCTGTGCATTTGCAGTAGCGCAATATCGACCTGCTCCCACACCATTGATGCTCTTCCTTTTTCGGGCCGGTTCGATTAATACCGGTATCTACCAATTGGGAACTTTCGATGAATTCTCTTTTCAGCCAAACCATTGCACTACATCAATTTGAACCGCTGAGGTCTGGAATCACGCGGACTCGTTCTTGTGGCCGAGGCCGATTTCAGCTTTCGATTTCTTAGCAGAATACCGATTTTTCGCCTCGATCGAGCTCGACGCAGCATAGACGGAGGCAAGACACCGAACGCCGGGTTTCATCCCCAACTTAGTGGCCAAATTTTTTAAGCCACTCTCTGGTCATCCCAGGGCTACTATGCGCGGCGCTAGCGGGCGACGGCGACATCAGCATTTTTTCGATGTATTTGCCGATGAGATCGAATTCCAGATTGACCTGCATGCCAACCTGCGCATATCGCAGGGTCGTGCATTGCCAGGTGTGCGGGATGATTGCAATACTGATGAGGTTGGCCTCTACCTCGGCGACTGTCAGGCTGATCCCATCGATGCATATCGAACCGACGGGAATGACATATCTGGCAAATTCAAGGGGGAAGCGCAGCCGAAGGATGTGCGAATTTCCCTGCTCCTGTATGGCGACAATCGTTCCGGTGGCATCAACATGCCCCTGCACCATGTGCCCGCCGAGACGATCACCAAGGGCCATCGCACGTTCCAGATTCACGCGTCCGGCTATGGCAAGCGC
Organism: Candidatus Kapaibacterium sp.; assembly: GCA_028284775.1. Taxonomy (GTDB): domain Bacteria; phylum Bacteroidota; class Ignavibacteria; order Kapaibacteriales; family UBA7675; genus JANQRB01. The sequence continues at coordinate 7,108 of JANQRB010000035.1, forward strand.
AGCCAGGGTCGTTTTTTTTAGTGTTTCCGGTACGGCCTCCACATCAAAGGAATTCGTGCCAAGCGCAACCACCGTCTGGCAGACTCCGTTGAGGGCAATGGAATCATCGACCTTCAGATCCTCCAAAACAGTGGCGCACTCAATTGTGATGCGTCTTCCGCCGCGGTCGGTCCGCAGAGACCGTACGCTGCCGACTTCCTCGACAAGACCTGTAAACATACTATCCTTCGCTGCCTCCCCGACCTTAGTGGATGAAATCGCAACTTGCTCCACCGCAAGCTGTCGGAGTTGGACACGGTCGATTCTCCGCTTTTATTGTCATTGATTTTTTTATACTTTGCCATAAATATTGTGCCAATTTTTCAAGCCAGGCAGCAAAGAGGCAATGCAGTAAAATCGTGATACCTATTGACAACATTTTACTTGACGAATCAATACTTCAGCAACCCTTCCTCTGCGATCTGAAAAAGTGCAAAGGAGCCTGCTGCACCGTGGAAGGCGGGGATGGAGCGCCGCTGCTGGACGAAGAAATTCCGGCCATACGTCAGGCAATACCGGCTGTCCTTCCCCTCCTGAACAGTGAAGTCAGGCAGATTGTCGAGCAGCAGGATTTTTACGAGGGCAAGGAAGGCGACTGGGCGACACGCTGTATTGATGACAAAGACTGCGTCTTTGTCGTTTACGAAGGAGCAGTTGCCAAATGCGCGCTCGAAAAGGCATACTTCAATGGGCAAACGGAGTTTCGCAAACCGATTAGCTGTCATTTATTTCCAATTCGCGTTGCCGATTTCGGCGGTGATTACCTCTACTTCGAGCGTACTTCCGAATGTCAGCCGGCCTTCGATAACGGAAAAGACAATGATGTTCACCTTTTCGAAATGACGAGAGAAGGTCTGGAGCGCCTCTACGGAACAGAATGGTATGCCAGGCTTCTGGAATTCGCGGCTCGCGGTCTCAAGACTTCGGCGGGTCGCAAGGAGCAAGTGTGAGCAATGAACATCGGACTCAGCCTAAGTACCAGCCTCACGCATAAACTGACGCCCCAACAGGTTCATTACCTGAAATTACTCCAGCTTACCAACCTGCAGCTCGAACAACATCTGCAGCATGAGCTTGAAATCAATCCCATGCTCGAAGAATCCGACGACATTGAGCTCGAAGAAAGCACGGAGCAAACCGAGGATGTCGATGAGCTGCCATCGGACAGCGAAGACGCAGAGCAGGATCAAACTGATACGGCCAGCGCCGCCGAAGAAGAAGCCCCAACTTTCGATAACCAGGACGCCACGAATGAAGATGAAAACACCTGGCAGGATTTTATCGAGGATGAATCCGGGGTAGCTCCCAAGTTTGATGATGATCGCGAACCTGTTCCCATCAAGGCAGTCACCACACTCGTGGACGAATTGCTCGCGCAGTTTCAGCTTATTTCCATGAGCGACGAGCATCGGATTCTGGGCGAGGAAATGATATGGTGTATCGAGCCGAATGGCTACCTGCAGCGTTCGCTCGACGAAATTGTCGACAACGGCAATGCCATTATTCTCGCTGCCAATCTCGAAAGGGTGCAGACGGCCCGGATGGACGATGACGGTGTGCCGGACAACTCTTACGATTTCAGGTCGAATGGAGGAAGACTCACAGGAAGTGCCCGGCCTGGCGAAGCGGAGAGTCTTGCGCTCGTTGAAGAGAGTTTTGGCCGCGACGCTGTCCTGTCGGCATTTCCTGCGGCCAACGGCTATCCGCCTTCCCGGGACCAGCATCAAAGCGAAGGGTCGCCGGCACAGATTGATGTCGCAAGCGATACCGTGAGCGGGACAAGCTCATTACTGGCTTTGGCTCAGAAACTTGATGTCAGGCTGCTGCGATCCGTCAGCATCGAAGATGCCGAGATCGTACTGGCCAAAATTCAAAAGCTCGATCCGCCTGGAATCGGCGCTCGCAACCTGCAGGAATGCCTGCTGGCGCAGTTGGATGCCTTAGCACATTTGAATGCGGCCCAGAAGCTGGCGCGTGAAGTCTTAGCCCGCGAGTTCGATGCATTCAAAATGAAGCATTTCGATGTCATTCTCCGCAATCTGAGGGTTAATGAAGGCTACCTGCGCGAGGCTCTCGAAGTTATTCGCGGCCTGAATCCCAAACCCGGCGGCGGCGAGACAACGCTACAGACACAGTCGATTATCCCGGATTTCTTTGTTGTGCGCGACGAGGAAGAGGACGATTTCCTCGTGTATCTCAATGACAGCCGCATGCCGGCCGTCCGGATTAATCAGGAATACGACACAATGCGCAAAGAGGCGCGCAAGCTAAAGTTCAACAAAGAGACAAAAGATTGGCTGCGGAAGAAATTTGACGACGCCAACTTTCTGATAAAAGCCCTACAGCAACGACGAAAAACGATGCGCAAAGTAATTACCGCCCTCGTACACCGACAGCGGGAATTTTTCGTAAAAGGCGAGAACGCACTGAAGCCGCTGATCCAAAAGGACATTGCCGAAGATACCGCTCTGGACATCTCGACTATCAGCCGTGTGGTCAATGGCAAATACGTGCAGACCGAGTTTGGGGTCTTCGAGCTTAAGTACTTCTTCAGCGAATCGCTGTCTACGGACGAAGGCGAAGAAATTGCCACGAAAGTGATCAAAAACAAACTGCGCGAAATGATTGAACGCGAACACAAAAAGAAACCATTGAGTGATCAGAAGCTGACCGAGGAACTCAAAGTCCTTGGCTTTAATGTTGCCCGGCGTACCGTAGCGAAATACCGCGAGCAAATGAACATTCCGGTGGCCCGTCTCCGCAAAGAATTGTAAACGAGGAAGCCAGACTTGAAGCCGAATCAACTACTGACGCTCATATCCGCCCTACCTACTACCGGCCTGCTTGTCGTTCTCATTCTCACCGGCGCCTGTACCACGCAATGGAGCGAGAAGGAACAACACTTTGTGGAGACCTATGTCGAAATCCTGGTAGTTCGCGAGCAATTCCCCGACACCGCGATCGCCAATCCGAAAGTTCGACACATACAATCGGTCAGGGGATATACCGAGGAGTCGTTCAGGGAGCAGTTTGTTGTTCTGACAAAGGATCCGGATCGCTTCCGGCAAACCATCGACTCTGCACGCCAAGTAGCCAAAGACATTGTTGCCAATAGTAATCGACGCGATAGCACAGTGTCTGACTCCGCGCGCGACTCGCAGCAGAACAACGATTAGAACCGGTCGAAGCGACGCCAGGGCCGACCCGGAGCGTCTGCTCGATCATCTCAACACCGTGCCGGCAGTGTCATTGCACGGGCGCTTTGCGCCGCGAGAATATATTGAGGGTGCACCGGAAACCCTTAGCCAGCGGTCAAGCTGTGATGCGATCTTAGCTCGCCTCAGCGGAATAGTATCAGAGCTTCGGCTGGTGTAACTATAGGGTCAAATTGCTGTTTATCACGACGAAATGGGAAAAAACTTCGCCGAATACTCCGATGCGGATCTCTACCATCTGGTACAGCAAAAGGGGCGGGACGCTGAGGCAGCATTTACGATACTTTACGATCGTCTTTCACCGCGAATTTACAAGTACTGTCGCCGTGTTCTGGGACATCAGGGTCTTGCGGAAGACATCTTTCAGGAAACGTTTATCAAGTTTTACAAGAGTGCGGATCAGCAGGATCGCCGCATGACAAATGTGGCCGGCTTTGTCCTGAAAATTGCGCGGAACCTGTGCCTGAATGCAAAAAGCAGCAAGTATTACGGTCTGGCCAACCTTGAGGATTTCAACTTCAGCACGCGCGGCGAGCAATATGAAGACAAAGAGCTGCTGGAGATTGTCAAATCCGCGGTCGAGTGTCTGCCGATCGATTACCGGGAAGCCTTCATTCTCAGAGACTATGATGGCATGTCTTATCCGGAAATCGCGGAAATTCTCTCCATTTCAATTCCCACCGTCAAGATCAGAATATTCAGAGCGCGTAAGAAATTGCGGAAGATCCTGTCGCCTTACGTCAATGACCTCTCGAAGTGATGCCTTGACTGTTCCGTTGGGAATGGCGCGATAATCAAGAGAAATCGGTGGCAAGCGAGCGGTATTCAAAAAAAAAAACACCCGGCGTCAAAAAGCGACGCCGGGCGTATGCTATCCGATACGACTGAGAGAGAGTTTATCGTAGGACTTGAATCTGCTTCATCACGACTCCCTGCGCTGTCTGCACGGAAACGAGATGCGTACCCGCGCCGAGGCCTCGCAGATCAAGCGTATGCTGTGATACGTTTTCGAGCTTCACAGGCGCGTGCGTACTTTCGCCGATCATAGTATGGATTTTCACCAATCCCGTTACCGGACTGCCAAATCGGAGCACCAGTTTGTCCGTGACGGGATTGGGATACAGGCGCAAACCGAGGCCATCTTCATCGAAATCAACGGAAGTACTGCTGGACACGATTCGTGTCGTAACGGTATTCGTGATGACCGGACTGTTGAAATCGAAATAGATCGCCGCCTGGTTCGATATCTCGCTGCCGATAGGCAGTCCATCGCGCAGACTGACTTTGAATTTGATATATCCCTGACTGGCGCTTTCGTTCACTTCTTTGCCCGGCAGCATAATATTCTCAAAGCGCCATTCGAGTTTACCATTTTCGCTGACCGACAAAATGTAATCGTGGCTTGCGGCACCGACCTTAAGCGTTCGTAAGTCGAACATTTCGCCTAATTCATCTTCGACTCTGACATTAACCGCAGGCTCGTTGCCGGTATTCTGAAATCGAATGATATAGGTCAATTCGGTCTCTACCGGTGTAATGTCGCCGGCGGGCAGAACCCGAATGTCGTTGGGGTCGTAGGCGCCGCGAATATCCTGACAGAATTCGTCGCGCTTATCACGCGCCAACTCGTCATTGTTCGTATCAGTTTCGGCACTGACATAAGCACAAATCTCCGTTCCCAAGAGTTTTTCGTCGGCCGGCACTTTCAGTTTAACATCAATGATTCGAACTTCATCGACAGCCATGTTGTCAATGTCCCACTCGGCTACGGGCGATGCGTAGCGATCGGCAGCCGGGTCACTGCTGAATTCCTGCAGGATGTTTGAATGCTCGAAAACGATCGTGCCGGAATAAGGCAGTGTGCCGACATTTTCAAGAAAAATCCGGTAGGTCATTTCAAAACCCGGCCGGGCCAAAGAGCCAACAACGCTGACGCGAAGTGCTTTGACATCCGCCTCAGGCTGGACGGCAAAATCATTGTTGGCCGATTCCTCGCCCTTTTCCGACAGTTTTACCTGATGCACATCAGCCGGACACACCTGTTTCCAGACCGGCCGCTGCTCCGTGGCGACGGTATACTCGCCCAGCGGAACCGTAATGGCGTAGTTGCCGTCGCGGTCCGAGAGCGTGTAGAAAGGGCCTGGCAATATTTCGACAATCCGACGCTGGAGGCCAAAATCGCCCGCATCCTGCTTGCAGTCGCCATTGCCGTCGCGATAAATATTGCCGCTGATTGTGCCGCCGTCGACCACTTCCGAGAAGATATTGGTAATCTCCGCTACGATTCGATAAGAGAAAGCCCCGCGTGCCTGGCTGTTCAGAGTTAGGTAGGCAGGCTTATCCCAGTCTTCAAATTTGATCGTTTCCGGCAGCTTATCACTGTCGAGCGCCTTGCAGTTTTTGTCGGACAGGTACAGCTCCATCTGTGTGGCTACCTGGTCATTATCAATGAAGGGGAATGAGTTAAAACCGCTCCTGAAGGATAGTGATGTAACGCAGGTGTCTTTCGGCTCGCCGGAACCCGGAACAAAGTGACCAACCTGAACACCAAACTGCGGAATGTTGGGCGAAGGAGAGCCAAAGCGGGTCCTGAATTCATGCGATTTGATGTTGACGACCATGAGGCTGGCGTCGCTATCGAAGCGATAGGCGCCCCAGGAATCATTTTCCTTTGACTGGTCCTCGGCGCTGAGATCATAAATGATAGACCCCGTCACAAGCTCACCAGGGCCGATATCATTTTTGAAAACATTGTCCAGATCGCGAACTTCCAGCACCTTGGCGGTAAAACTTATCGAGACGAGTTGGCTTTCGGCGAAAACCACTCCGCTGCCTACCAATACGCATAACAATGAACTGAGAAGTAGTCGATGTCGTCGCATTGCGAAACTCCACAAATGTTTAGAGTGTAAATGGGTCCAGGAAACAGGAATAGCTGAGTCTATTGCGAGTGGCGAACAAGAACCTCAGCGCATGAACAAAGTTACAAGGGCGGCTAGCTTGGCGGCGGCGCAAAGCGCGTGGGTGCGCTGGCCGAGCATTGGTGCGGGAGGACCATCGACAAGGGAACGCCGCGCTCAGTAGCCCGCCGCCAGATCGACCACATGCCTGGGTCTACCATTCCGGAGATAATGGCGAATATTATCAACTGTGCCGTCGATATTCAGGACGCGGGCCAGAGCTGTATGGCTGGCATTGTGAGGTGTCAGCACAACATTCGGCAGCTCATGTATCGGGTACGCGGAGGGGTACATGTGTTCTCCCTGTTTGCGGGGATACTGGAAGTGAACATCGAGAGCCGCCCCGGCGATTTCAGCATTGATCAGAGATCGGTAGAGTGCTTCCTCCTTTATCAGGGCCGAACGACCGATGTTAATGATGTATTTGCCGCGCATTCGCCCGAGAATTTCGGCATCGATTATGCCCGTCGTTTCAGTCGTTAGCGGTAGACTGAGAAAGATGACGTCGCTCCTGTCGATTAGCTCGATCAGATTGCTAGAATAAGAGTCCAGGAAGGCCGGGGTTTCCTTGCGATTGCGTCGACCAAAGCCGGCGATCGAACAACTGAAAGCGCGCAGCAAGCGAGCAAGATGCGTCCCAATACTGCCAATCCCCAGCAAGCCGCATTCTTTATGTTGCAGGGATTCCCAAAAATGCTCCGGCCTGCCGCTGCGCAGCCATTGACCCTGGCACAGTTTGTTGTGAAACTCAACGATGCGCCCCAGAAGCGACAAGGCGAGTGTAAGAGCTCGTTCGGCAACAACTTCACAGCTCCCATGCGAGTTCGACACAACGACCCCTTGTGCCTGCAACTGCTGCAGCGGAAAGGGGTTGACGCCTGCGAAGGGTACGAACAATACTTTCAGCCTGCCTGCCAGCTTAAGATGTTGTTCTGAAATTCGCCCTGCTACAATTGCGTCGGCCTCGGGCAGCTGCGCCTCCCAAAAGTCCGAGTCAGTTGCTGGAATAAATTCCCAGTGGGGAAACTCCCGCTGAAGTGCTTCGATACGATCCAGCCAGGTCTCATTCGTGGCGGGCGGGAACAACAGCTTTGGTCGCTTCATGCCAGTGAATTCCGGCGAGACGGATGCCGGACCATCTTAAAGACAAAAAAGGCTTTTGACAATTATTTACCACAATAATGTAGCACAATTCCCTGAGACAGCGATGGTATAGGTGGACTTCAAACTCGAGTATTGCCGACCCTGCAATAATGCCAGGGAAATCCGGCGGCCCGGCTCTCGCATCAGCGCACAGCCTCGTAGTGCCGATACCCGCACAATGTCACAGACGCAATTGATCGGCCTGGAAGCCGGCTCCGGAAAGACCGGCACTCTCTGGTGCTTGCGCCGCCCGGATCGCCGCAGAAAAAAGCCCGGGTCGAAAATCTTCGACACCGGGCTGGCTCTGCTTAACGTGCACTTGTGAAATCGGCATAAAGCCTTTCTCAGTTATTGAGACACTGTTATTTGGCCTTCGTTAGAATCCGGACAGGAGAAACTTTTTATTTTTGAATTCGCGGCAGATGACGCGACAATTGATGCTCGGATAAAATCCCTTTTATTTTTCATTTATTTTATTATCATTCTGTGTCATGCGAGCGTCGGTTGCCCGGACAATTCTTCCACTAAGCTGCTTGTTTGTTCGCAACGCGACTCTCGCAAAAGTTTTCAATCCACGATTTAGTACAGGAGTGTGGTTATATGACGAGCTACTATGACTTGACCCGTACAAATGAGATTGGTGATATGATGGGTTTGGAGGCCATTTTCAACGATGACGGGGTATTGGTTCGATACTATGCCAAAGGTCATGGAAATGGTACATCACACAAGACTTATTATTTTGACTCAAGATACGAAAGCGAACTCCGCGAATTTATCAACCGTGAAACAACGGGAGCGTACGAAGGAATTTCCTGTATTGACGCGATGATGCAAAATTTCGATCATTGGCTGCACTCGAAGCAAGAATTTGACCACATTCAATTGAAGTTTGCGAAAGATTCATCATTTAACGAGCTCAAAGAACGCGCAGAACAAAATCGTTTCGAAATGACCGAAGAAGCCAGCGACACAGACTACCGCACCTATTTTGCAAAAGTTGGATAATAGCCCGACGAAACAGACAGTATAGATTCAATTAGTTAGTGCTCACACATTCCCATACGGGACGCATAATGGGGGTGTGCCTGTTTAATCTTTTTCGCATTCGACTAATTCGCCAATCGTTTCCGCAATAGAGATTTGCCGTTTAACAAGTTAGCGGTGTGCATGAGTTAGCGCATCACACTGTAGGGGATATATGTGGGTCGGCTGTCAATATAGTACGCTATTGAGAAGCAGCCCCTCCAGACTTTCATGCAGATTAACGGATCAGTTGCTTTAAGGCTCGGCTGGCACTATTGTTCGACACACAAGTTCGAATGATAAGCATCTCTGTGCTTCACGGCAATCTTCCCGCCGGCCTCCCCTGCGGTTCCGATTTGTCGCGTGCCAATGCTGTAGCGGAGCACGGCAATTCCGCGTCACCAAATGGTCGCCGACTACTTGTCTGGCGCATAGGCGATAAACAAGCCAGCTTCTTCAACCTGGATACGGGCGGACAGCTCTTCCCGGCTCGGGCGAAATTCTTCGGACAGTTCGTTCCGCAATCGAGCGGCATGCCTGAATCGCCGGTCGGCCGAGCCGGATACAGACCTGAACCGCAAACAACAATGTATACTCTACTGTGCGAACTACTCTGGAAAAGATCGCCTCAAGCTAAATTTAGGCATTAAGCTCTCAGGCCAGTGGAAAAATTGCACGCTACTATCTAGCCGGTTTTCAGTGGCAGGCACAATTTCCTTCTGGCTGCGAGACGTCGAAGCGCCGCTCCTGAATCGGCAGGATTAACTTTTCTGTGGTGCGGAGCTATGCATACGTAATACCTGAAGAAGCTCAATTATCTCGTCGATACCTGCGATAAATTTCAAGTACATCTCGCAGCGCCACGAAAAAATCGAATGGCTTGACTTTTGAGCCACTTACATCAATCCACTGCCGCAAGGGCAATTCATACAAGTGATTCTCAATCATTTTGGCCTGTCTGCGCAATAAGGATTGGTAGCGAGCCAGGATCTCCACATCAAAAATCCAGCGTGATCGAAACGGCTTGGCGAAGGCCTGGCGCAGCTCGTCGCTCAGCTTAAACATTTTGGCGCCACACTGAGAATCATAAATACCCAGCCGAAGAGTCAGGGAAATCATTGTTGCAGAAATGCGCCCCAGGATATGTCGCAAAAGTTGTCGCTCGATCTTCCGACCGATTAATTTCACCCTGGCACCGATAACGATTTCAAGTTGAGGATGTGCCTCGAACATCGCCAGAAATTCCGGAATCTCGGATAGTGGCGTTGCAAGATCGGCATCCCAATACCCGATAAAATCCGCTTTGCGATCCAAGGATGCAAGCACTCCCTGCCGTACCGCCTCACCCTTTCCCTGGTTAATCGGCAGCTCCAATATGCGAAAGGCTGATGGGTTGAGACTCTGAAGCTCCTTCAGGCGCTCTGATGTGGCATCAGTGCTGCCATCGTTGACAAACAAAAACTCGATGCTATTGTCGGAGCGGCAAAAACTAACAAATTCGTCGACCGGCAGTCTTTCAGACTCGTTGAAGCATGGAATGACAATGATCGTATGCGGCATGGAGCGCTGAATACTCGACATTATTGACTGTTTTCCCCGTGGCAAGACTTCAATGCAGCGACATTTGATTTCAAGTTCCGGTCATCAGTCGTTTCTTTGCTTCCGTCCCGCAATGTGACCTTCGCAAGCTTGGGATTCCATCGATGACTATCCACGGCATTAAGCGATTTGTTCTCGTCATTCATATATTTCCGGACAGAGGACTGAATGTATATCTTTGGCACAGGAAAGTTCATATTTTTGACGGAATCGTAAAGATGTATGCCAATTTACACAAATCCATTCCAGAATATTGCGACTAATTTCGTTGACACTGAATCGTATCAGGCGAGCATCGAACCTCGCTTCGCTGCTGTCGGAACTGTTATTTTCACGAATTCACTCGTTCCTGCGGAAAAAACCCACCGAAGTCAATGGCAAAAAGATTCTGGTTTTTGGCATCTGCGGTATGGGCGATGCGATTCAGATGCTGCCATTGTTGCGTGAAATGCGCAAAAACTTTGTCCAATGCAGTATTTCGATCGTCGCCTCTGCCAAAACGTCGGCGGCGGAAGTTTTTCAGCTGTCGCAGCTTGCTGATCATGTATTGTTCTTCGAGTTCAAGACTTCAGGTCTCATGGCCCGCCGTGTGTTTTTAAGGCAGCTGATCCGTGCTCGATTCGATATTGCCTTCTGTACCCATATTACTCCCACGGAGTACTTCCTGCCGGCGCTGACTGCAATCCCGGTTCGAGTCGGCGCTCATATTCCCTGGCATACATGGTGGAAACCGAAACCAAATTTCATTTATGATTTTGCCTGGCGCATCAATGGCTTCGACCAGGTGCACGAAACCCGGCGCTACCTGAGCCTGTTGAGCTGCATCGGTATCGACACTTCTGAATGTCCACTCGATATTTCGCTGCCTATCTCGCAAGATGTCATTGACCGTTCCCGCTATCGCCTCGAGCAATCCACGGCTTCACGAAAACGATATCTGATCGGGATTCACCCGGGCGTCGGCACTAACCAGCAATGGAAACAATGGGGTGAAGCAAAATTTATTCGTCTTGCACGCAGGGTAATCGAGTCGCTGGATGCAAATGTCATTCTTTTGGGAGGTCCCACCGAAAACGCCTTCCTCGGCGCGATGGCTCTGGAGATTGGCGAAGGCGCAGTAGTTGTGACGCCGGGCGCCGAGGGTGAAAGCTACGCCAATGGTGTCGAGGAAACCGCCGGCATATTGTCGAATCTCGATCTCTTTGTCGGCAACGACAGCGGCGTGGGACACCTGGCGCTTGCATGCGGGATACCCTCCCTTCGATTGTTCGGGATGTCGGATTATTGGGGCTACAAGGCGCTCGGGGGAGAGAACAGCGATATCTGGAAAAACCTGCCTTGCAGCCCCTGCCTCAGCATCGGTCGGATTAACTCGCAGTACAACGTTCACAATTGCCATCATCGTCTATGTCTCAAGCTTATCAGTGTCGATGAAGTGTATAATGAGATTGTCGATCACCTGGGCGAAACGGCGCCGAAAAAAGTTCGCACTCAATGAGACTAGCTCTCCAGGCGCCAAGCTGCATTATATTATTGCTTAATAATTGCTTTTTCTTAAGTTTATTGTTATCATCGTTAGGCTGATAATCTGTCAGCATCATGGGTACTTCAGCAAGGCAGTTAACTCTTTCAGTGAAAGAGATGGAAGATTATTGTGCAAATTTTAAGAGACCTATCCGATTTGCTGCAATATCTCGGTCGGCGCACTGTTCGATTGCGCGATCAAATGCAATTCGGCAAGCTGAGCAAAGAATTTATTTTTGGTGTTGTGAACGGCAAATTCGGCTCTGACGAGGCGGCAGCTCGCACGCTATACAACAGCATTTCCAGTGATCGAAGATTCATCACCTTGAAACACCGCGCATTTCTCGCAATGATCGACTTGCTGCTCTTAACCCGCATCAAACCGGCCCTTAAAAAAGATTATGCTTCGGTAGCGCATGACTGCGATATCTCCTTAATGTCCATCAGAGTATTGACAATGCTTGGGAAGAGAGACGTTGCCCTTACATTTACCCGCCTGTTGATTGTTAAAGCCAAAAAGCTTCATCTCAATGACATCGTTATCGAATGCCTTCTGCTACTCAGACAATCTGCTGCCATCGCCGGCAACCATGAGGAGTACCGAGCGGCAAATGAGGAGATAAATAATGTTTTGCTGAAGCATGAATCCGAGCTCTTCACAAACGGCCTTGTACAACTACATCAACTGCACGATCAACAGGAAAGAACTACGGATGAGGGCATCGCCATCGAAGCGACTCACTACTGGATCAAAGCAGATATTCTCCGCAGAATGTATCCGTCGAGAGTACTGGACTTAAACTACTTCAGACTTAGATTTCTGGCTGAGCTTGGCTGTGCCAGCTACCGGAAAGCGATCCGGATATGCGAAGAGCAAGAACGGTATCTCACTTCAAACACCGAAGTCAATTCAAATGCTCAGTTTGCTCAAATTGCACTGATGCAGTTGTATTGTCGCCTGCAGCTTGGACACTACGCCCGGGGAAGAAAACAGGCTCTACTGGCACTCTCGATCCTCCGACCGGGAGAAGTCAACTGGTTTTCCTGCCTTGAACTGTATTTTATTCTGGAAATGCGGAGCGCAAACTTCACATCCGCCGTGAATATCTTTAAAGATGCGGCCCGCTCATTCGCCCGGCACACGCTTCCCGATCGACTGGTGGATCATTGGAGAATCTGCGAATTGTATTTGCGATTATACTATTACTGCGGCCAAGCAAGCAATGTTCCATCCAAGCCAAGCTTTTTCGACGGCAATTTTCACGATCGTCAATTCAGGTCGTTTCATCCACTCTCACTTCCAGCTAACACTCCGAGAGCGCACGCGAACGAAATGCGAATGGCCTGTTATCTTATCAAGGCGCTCTTCACCGTCATAGCCAGAAGCAGAACAAACGCCACTCTTCTGGAAGTAAAAAGTATCTGCAGTGCTGCCGGGCAAATCGCAAATGCCGGCGATCGCGCCGCCCAGTTTCTGCAGCGCCTGGAACACTTTTACCTGGGCGGAACTCCGCCGCAGCGCACAATGCTTCCACAGTCCGAAATAGCTTCGGGCAGTCCCGCTATTGTAAACAACCCGGGACGTTTGGAAGTAATCCCATACGAAAGAATCTGGCGTCAATTATGTGTAAAATATTCGCGGTCCCACTGAGTGCCGACTTGTAAAAAGACGGAAATGCTGCAACTGACTCTCTTCAGGAGCGGAACACGCAGCCCGAAACGGTCAGCCGCTGCCGGCACTCAATATTCGGTTTCGAAGTCAATAATTAAAATGTTAACAACATCTTCGCGAAATTGATCGACAATCTGCTGAACCAGAACCGGATCTTGCTCGATTGCATCGATTTCCTGTTGATGCGCGGTCTCAAAGGCTTCGATCTCGTAGTCATAGTAGCTGGCAGGGCTTACAATGACACTAAGGTACAAGAGTAGCGATAGTAGAATTTCCATAATCAGTTTGTTTAGTTTTTCGACATAGAACTCTGACACAATATGCTGAACGACAACTGACTATCTTATAAACATAAGCGGCCTTCAGTAAGCAAGTTCAAACCGAGCGTGGCTTGCTTGTTTGAAACCGCAGAGCCAAGTATCAGCCAAAACTTGCCAAAAACGAAAAAGGTCGAATTGACTCAGCTTGCCCAAATAGTACAACTGGTAACATTGCTGCGCGCTAAGAAAATACCCTTGAGTAGTTTCCTAAGCGAGAACACCATTATTAAGAAATTGTTTATTGCAGTCCAGGAAGGCAACTATCGAAGCGATGATGAACTTGCGCAACATTTCTTTCAGTCCGATGCTTCTGATCGTCGTTACATCACTCTCAAATCAAAACTGATGCAGCAAGTACGCAGGATGCTGCTTTTTTTGGATCTCGATACGCTTGGCGTGCACAAATACACCAGGAACAGGTACTGGTGCCACAAAAAACTGATCTGTCTGAAGTTACTTGTTCGCTACGGGAAGTGGGAAGGGGCAATGTTGTTGGCCCGACGGCTTCTCCTGAAAGCAAGGCAATTTCACCTGATGGATGTGACGGTCGCCTGCCTACAGATACTCCGGCAGCGAGCAGCGCTTAACTGCAATGAGCATTCCTTTGAACTATACAATCGACAGCTGGAGGAAGCGCTCGTCATTCGAAGGGAAGAAATTCAGGCGGCGGCGCTCGTGGAGAACATATTTGTCAACTACTCCCGCGCCGCAGCTCCGCCCATTAACCTTTATAGTGATGCTGTTTCACATTGCCTTAAACTCAATACTCTGCGCCGTAAATACAACACCAGGACTCTCAACCTTTACTACTTCAGACTCAAGATTCTCGCCGCGGAGCTGGCCTTTGACTACGAAGCGACCCTCGCCATCTGCGATGAGCTGGAATCCTATCTGAACGGCAATCCGCATCTCAACAGTAATTCCCGCATTGCGGAACTACTCCTGACCCGCCTTTATTGTTGCCTTTTTCTCAGGCAGTTCGACCTGGGCAGACAATTTGCAACCAACGGCCTCCGATTGTTTCAGCGTCGAGACTTTAACTGGTTCAGTTGTCTTGAGACCTACTTCCTGCTGGAACTGCATGATCAGAATTATGCAAAGGCCGCGGTACTGTACAAGAACGCCATGCAAAGCATCGATTTACTGAAAGCTTATCCTCAACGCATCGAAAAGTGGAGAATTTTCGAGGCATATCTGAGATTCGCCCTGCCGACACTAGACTCCCGCGTCAACGCTTGTGATAATAAGACTTATCAGACGAAGTTTAACATCTACAAGTTTCTCAATGATGTTCCAATTTATGCCAAAGACAAGCGGGGATTCAATGTTACAATCCTGATTGCCCATATGCTGCACCTGATTCGCAATCGCGATATCGACGGCCTGTTGAGCAAGACCTCTGCGCTCGAAGTGTACAACAGCAAATACCTCCGGCAAGAAGTCTATCTCAGGAGCAACTGTTTTATCAGACTCATTCTGACGGTTGTGTATAAAGAATTCGATGTCGACGAGATTCAAAAGCGCGCCGAGATCCATCTGCAGCGTCTATCGCGCAGCAAACCGAATTTTGCATCCCGGGCGGGCGTCATTGAAGTAATTCCCTATGAACAACTCTGGCAATTGCTTGTGTGCGAACTCAAGGCATTCAGCCGGAATGAGGTCTACGCTTGCAAGAACGGCAAGAGTGCGGCAGCAGAAGCAGGCATCACGAATCCGGAGTCCAGTTGCGAATAACATCAATCATTTTGTCGGAGCTACTATGCATAACAGGCTATTGATACAGAATCCGGGCTTGATGAAGCTCAGCAATGAAATGTATCTCAGGTCGAATCATCCATTTCACTACGCGCAATTGCTTCTCGGCGAATTGCTGCCGAGGATCTCGGAGTTCTCATTAACAGTACAACGCATTCTGGAATATTATGCCGGCTATCTTGAAACGGCTACCGCGTACCGCAACGACATCCTCCAGTCCGGCTTCTGCGAATATCTTCATCTTACGGGCAAGAACATTCTCAATGACCAACAATTAGACAAAACGGAACAGATCGAAATTCTCACCAATTTCTACAACATTTATCTTCTGATCGATAAGCTGGAACTGTTTCACGAAGCTTTATCGCAAAATGACAGGCAGGCCTTATTCGCGGAAATCCTGTCCGATAAGTAGACGAGAATGTCATGGGTCTTAAAGAAATTCAAGTCCGCAACGCGGAGCTTCCTCCCGCGTGATATCGGAAAGGCTGAATCTCCGGCGCTCCTCAATTTTGCCTTTGTTATGGCAACTTGCCTTCAGTGAAAGCCGACCCGTATTCTCATTATCAGAATGGCAGGTCATCCATATCGTCCTGGGATTGCGTCTGACTCTGCGCCGCAGACTCGACCGGAGGCATTGAATCAGTGCCGGCCGCCCCCTGGTTCTCAATTCTCCAGGCATTCACATTGGTAAAATAGATTGTCTTGCCCTCTTTATTGGTATAGGGCCTGCCGGTGAGATTGAAAGAAATTTTAACATCGCTGCCTACGGGGAATTGATCGATCAGCGAGCAGCGATCCTGCGTGAGTTGAAATTTAACGTGTTGCGTGTATTGTCCATCCATCATCTCAAGAACGAATTCTCTTTTTCTGAAAGAGTCCGTAACCTGTTGGACTTCGAATATCTCGTGTACTTTACCTGTTACTTCTAATGCCATAGTTTTTGTTGCTTCTTATTCGGTGAATAAATATTGATGAGCCAATCCAAAATTCAATTTCCTCTACAGGAATCCTTTCATTCGCATCCACTCATCGTTGTAGATTTTGCTCAAGTATCGATTCCCCGAATCCGGCAAGATTACCACGATGTTCGCATCGCCCTTAACTGTTTCAGCCAGTTTTAACGCAGCGCAGACGGCGCTTCCGCTCGAGCCCCCGGCAAAGATTCCCTCTTCCGCAGCCAGGCGCCTCGTCATCAGGAAAGACTCTTGATCATTAACCTGATACATTGCGTCGATAATCGAAAAGTCAACGGCTTCAACAACGTAGTCCTCGCCAATTCCTTCCACCTGATACACATGGGGTTCAGGCACTGTTCCGCTCTTGTAAAAGTCGTAGAATACCGACCCGATCGGATCGGCGGCCGTAATCTGGATCGACGAATTCTGTTCTTTCAGATAGCGTCCGGTACCGCTCAGGGTGCCGCCTGTTCCAATCCCCGCGACAAAGTGATCGATCTTGGCATCCATCTGCCGCCAGAGTTCCGGCCCCGTCGTCTCGTAGTGCGCATCGATATTGCGAGGATTGTTGTACTGGTCAGGATACCAGGCATTCGGTGTTTCTTTGGCGATTCGTCGAGCCGTACTGTAATAGCTCTCCGGCGAATCCGCCGGCACATCGGTTGGCGTCACAACAACCTCGGCACCAAAGGCGCGCATCAGGTTCTGCTTTTCGTCACTCATTTTGTCCGGCATAGTAATGATGCACCTGTAGCCCTTTACCGCGGCAATCATTGCCAATGCCGAGCCCGTATTGCCACTGGAATTTTCGACGATGACGCCGCCGGGCTTCAACAAACCCTTGCGTTCCGCATCTTCGACAAGATAACGCGCCATCCGATCTTTGACGCTGCCTGAGGGATTCAAAAACTCCAGCTTAGCCCAAATGCTAGCCTGATATTCTTTGGCAATCGAGTTAAGCTCGACAATTGGAGTAGCGCCAATCGCATCAAGCACATTTGAACATAAATTCATAAGCTATTACACCGTCGAATCCGTTTCTTCCGTCAGGTTTTTTACCCTGCAAATATAGCGATTCGAACAGGAATTACAGAATGGCAGGGGAATAATTTCATGGCTTTACTCCACCTCGGTTTGCTGCACGTCCTGACAATCGCAACCGCCACGCCTGGCGATTCACTTTCTTTCCTCGCGCAAGTCGACCTTTGCCGCAATCATGGGCGGCCGGGAACTCATCGCTCCGCGTCGCCAGTCGACATCCGACCGCGATTCAACGGCGGCGGCGTCTTGACCTTCTCAGTTCGGGTCGTCAGCGCCGGAAAGTTCTGCATCGTTTTTACGCGACTTGCGAACCATTACGACCCCGACCGCCACCAGCCCGAGTATCAAAATGTTAGTGATGAGGCTGACCGGTATGGTCCATTCCCAGTTGGCTTCGTAGCGAAACTCCACTTCGTGTTCGCCGGGCGGCACAAGGATTGAGCGGAAAACATAATTGGTCTTGTAGATTTCCGTCGGCTGTCCATCGATATAAGCTTTCCAGCAGACAGGATAGTATACTTCGCTGAGGAAAAGCAGATTGTTGCCGCTTGCATTGACTTTGAGTTTGATGCTGTGGTTTTGGAAATCCACGACCTCGGCGCTGGCGTCAGGCCCGGGAGGCTCGATTGCCGGCGGCGGCTCCGTTTCGAAATATGCAAGCTCGCGCGGATTGAAGTCGCCGTCCCGCAAATGGTTCAGAATGTGGATGGCCGAGTCGGCGCGCTCGGCACGGTCGACAAAGAAGGCGCGCGGCAGCATCGACGGATTCTCATAGACAAACTCGCCGCTGCGCTGTGCCTGCAGCACCAGCGGCAAACCGGGCATTTGCTGCGGCGATATGATGTACTTGACATTAAGCAGATTCCACAGGAAGGGATTGAGAATGAAAGAGGTGCCGCCCTGCCCCGCGACATCGATCATGTCCTGATAAATGCGCAGTTTGGCCGAGCTGTACCCGTGAATGTTCTGTTGAAAGAAGTAGGCCATCTGATTTTGCTGTTGAAAATCAGCGACGCGAAACAGGCTCTGATCCTGCTTCAGAAAGCGAATGACTTCATTCTCCCGGATCGATTGCTCCAATCGCGTTTCGGCGACATCCATCGGCCGCGCGTCCACCCGCCAGAGATCAAAAACAAGCAGTAGAATTGTCACAATGTAAAACGGCGTCCTTGAGAGCTTGCCGGACACAAACAATAGGGCCGACAGCATGAAGCCGATGGCGACAAAGGCCGTCACGACCCAGTCTTTGATCATTGCGTCGAAAACGAAGTCGATGATTGACTGCGGATAACGCATGCGTTCCAGGCCGACGGCGACGGCATCTTTATAGCTATCGGCAAAGAGTGCCGCAAACAGGCCGGCCAGCAGCAAAAAGCCGACAGCGGCAAAGAGGGCGTACAGCAATGGCTTGCGCGCGGCGGCGGTATCGGGCCCTTCTTCATGTAGGCGAATGACGCCGCTCAGGCCAAAGCCCGCCAGGATGACAAATGCGAATTGAAATATTACCAGGATGGTTTCGGGAGCACGGAAGGACTTGAACCCCGGCACCAGATAGTAGAATGCATCATAGAGCAGCGGGAAATGGGAACCAAAGGAAAGCAGCAATGCCAGGGCACTGATAATCACTAAATAGCGAACGAATGCCCTGCGCCAATACCAGTATATTCCTAGCCCGGCCAGAAACAATACGCCGATGCCGAAATAATTGGCGGCATCGGAGATGGGCTTTGTTCCCCAATAGGTCGGAAGCTTCGTCGGTTCGGACAACTCCGGACCGCTATATTCCAGGCGTCCGAAACCAAAGAAATTCGGGACAAAAAAGGTCGAAATTTCGGCCGGATCAAAGGAGTAACTGGTTGCGTAGATGTAGTCGCCATCATCGGCGCTGCTTTCGTCCTCGGCCTGGACACTTTGTATAATGGGCGCCGACCCTCTGGTAGAATACTCCAGGTACTCGAGATTAGCCAGATAACGGTCGGATCCCATCACAAAGGCCAGCAGGCCGGCGCTCAGCAGAATCAATCCGCTGCGAAGCAGGCCTTTGACGGCAGCAGTTTCTTTACGGAGGCTATGATGAACAATGTAATAAAGGTAATACACTGTTAAGGCAAGCAGGGCGTAGAACACAAGCTGGTGGTGGACCCGGCCGGGATCAAACAGTATATGAATGACGACCATCAAAAGAGCTGTGTACAGGATGGAAAATTTTTCGCGCAGTTTAAGGATACAAATGAAGATGTAAGGGAAGGTCATCACCATTATCGGCTTGGTGTTATGGCCGATCATCACCCAGGCGATTACCATCGTGACATAGGTAGCCGCAAAGGCCGTAAAGAATGCGGCAATCCGCTCGTGTTTCAACTGGCGCATCAAAAGGTACATACCAACGGCATACAGCATATAAAAGCTGCAGATGCGAGCGACGTCGGAGCTGAACACGGCGCCGATAAATTCGGAAAGACCAAAGAAAAGATTACTGATAAGGTCCCACCAGCGATCGCCGGTAATTAACTGCGCAGGATAGCCGGGAAAGCCGCTGAAGATGTAAGGCACCCAATGCGGAAATTCACCATCGGCCGCCGCCTTATCCAGGAAGGGCTTAAAACTCAGCGAAGCCAGGTTGTCGGAAGCAAGAAATCCGCCGCCGAAAATTGCTTCATGAAAAAAGACGAACAGCGAAAGAATCAGCAGGCCGCAATACGCGGCGTCACGGTACTGTTCCGGAATGAGTGCCTGCGAAGTTTGTTTCTTACGAGGACGTTTCACGCGGTTCTGCTTTGCCATGCCAATCCTTCACCCGTTCAGTGTAAAGCCTTGCCGGTCCAAATGCGGCACCGCCGGCATGGATACCCCGGAGCGCCATTTTTTGCAACGAAAAGCGAAAATATAGCACTATTAACTAAAAAAATCATTGCCGGATGCCTGCGCGGAGAATTATTTGAATGATACTCCCGGCGCGTTGAATCGCTTCTGCTGGCGTGTAGTAAGGGGATGAAAGCCTGTGCGAAAGTACGGATTTTACTTGCTGAAATTCTTGATCTGAATATTGAGAGAACGAATGGCTTTGGGTGAGATAGCGGCAATATCGAGCAGCTCGACTTCTGTATTTTTCGCAGTGACGGATCCGTCGGCTGCGCTCCCGTGTCGACCGGGACTTTTCCCGAATCCCTGGTCGCCGCCCGGGTAATGAGCTTGCGTCGCAACAAGGTCGACGACGGACTCTTTGCCGACCAGCGGATTGCCGTCGCCGGTAAGCAGCCAGTTAATATTACAGCCGGAGCGGGCCAGCACAATCAATAACGCAATACCGGCTTCTTCTTTGCCTGTGATGACCGGATAAAGCCTGTGCCACTTCCAACCGATTGATTGAGCAAAGGATTCAAGGTCGCCGCTTTCGAGCAGTGCATACTGCTTGATTCTCTCTCCCGTCGTCATGCTGTTTCCTCTTCATTCTGCACACGAGAATACCGGCTGCCAGTGAAACGATACAACTCCGTAGATATCTCGCTCAAGTGTTGCAGGCTCTGAAGATAGGCAATTTTGCCGGGGCAAACAAAGACCGGCGGCGCCATCTAGTCAGGCGTATGGAATTTTCCGGTATGAAGTATTCGAAATCGGCGATTGTCCGCCATAATTTATTAGTTTTGGTGTTTTACGCCTCATTGCTAGTTGTTTTTGGCATCTTCTGAGCAAACCGCTTCACGTTTGCGGAATATCTATCAATTGTGAATTGACAACCAAGTCAGAAGGTAGAGGAGAATGAAAGTTCAAAGTACTATTTGGATAGTGGCCCTCGTGTCGTCGCTCCTGGTCTGCGTATCATGCGAAGACGGAGGGCAGGCGGTGCAGGAAATCATTGAACCGGCGAATCTCGTCAAAAGCGCCACCGGACTTCAATATTTCGACAATGACACCGGCACCGGCAAAACCGTCAAGAAAGGTGATATGCTGCGAACACACTACCTGGGCTGGGTGATTCCAAAAGACGAAAGTGATCTCTACAGCGATTGGGCCAAGGATTCCACTAAATTCACCTATAAAGTCGACGACTCCTATGAAGCCAATCAGCCCTACATTTTTTATATCGGTTATGGCGAAGCGATACCGGGATGGGAAGAAGGTCTGATCGGAATGTTGGAAGGGGGAACGCGCACGCTCATCATCCCGGATAGCCTGGCCTACGGCTCGGAACAAATCGGCAGCAAAGTACCGCCCAACAGTAACTTGCGCTATGTCGTCGAACTGTTGGATGTTCGCACGCCGGCGCGCGTCTGGCAGGCCGACGACACGAAGAAGGTTGTCGCCGACAACGGCCTCGTCTTTATTCCCTTGCAGGAAGGGACCGGGCGGCAGCCGAAAAAGGGCGACCTTGTGACCTTCCATCTGACGATCTCAACGACAGACTCCACTATTATGTTCAGCTCGGTCGAAGCCGAACAACCGGTGGTCGTGCCAGTCGCTATCGCCCCGACCCTGGAAGGCCTCGACCAGGGAATTCTGATGATGAAAGAAAAGGGACGCGCCAAGCTGATCGTTCCGCCCGAGTTAGGATATGGCGACGAAGAAGTCAATGACATCCCCGCCAATTCGACAATTGTCATCGACGTCGAGCTGTTGAAAGTCGAAGAACAGGAGGACGAGGAGTTTTAGGTCGGCTTCTCCGGCTGCCGGCCTAATTCATTTGCTTGACAGGCAAGCGGCCGAATCAAAAGCGACGCAGCCCATTGTTTCAGACGCCTCATTTTTCGCGCTCAGCGGTCGACCGGGGGTCGGCTGCTGAAGGCAGTGTGGACTGCAAAGCAGCTAGGCTGGGTGTTGGCTTCATTCATGAGGTCCCCGGCAGCGATTTCCTTGCATAGTCTCCTGCAATAATCGCTTCGACTACACAGCTAAACACTTAGAGCACACAGCAACTGTCATTCTGAGTTTTGCGCACAAACTCTCGGGACGGGTGCTTCGCAGCGCGCAAAAAACTTGCCCCCGACTACCTGATCCGGCTTTTTCGCCGGACAGATAATAATGCAGCCGAACGATCGTATTAGAGCCTACCTGATGGCATAGCATCGGTGACACGGTCCCCAGGGATGCAAGGAAGAGAATGTCAACCGCAAACCGGAAACCAATCAGCAAATTCACTCGTTGGCTGCTCATTATCACGGGCAGCATCGCGGTTGGCGTAGGCGTCATAGGCATATTCCTGCCCCTTATCCCCACAACCTCGCCCCTTTTGCTCGCAGCCGCCTGCTACATCCGCAGCTCGGATCGCCTGTACAATTGGCTGATAAGCAACAAATTCTTCGGCAGCTACATTCGGAACTATCGCGAAAAGCGCGGAATTCCCATGCGTGCAAAAGTCGTCACGATCAGCATTCTGTGGCTGACAATTGCTTATTCGGCACTGTTCGCTGTTGAAAACATCTACGTACGTCTGCTGTTGCTGGCCGTTGCAATCGGAGTGACAATTCACGTGGCGATGATCAAGACGCTGCGTGCGGAGCCGCCGGTGAAAGAAATAACATAACGGAGTTACAGCCTGCCCTGTGCCGTAACTCCGTCATACGAGTAAGCTGAATGGAAAAACTTCGCGTTCGCCCCGGTTTTACGAGGCGAACGGCTTTCGTCGGATCAACGGACGATACGGAGCATGGTGCTCCACTTCCACTCGCCTCCTTCCAGCCGTACGACATATTCGCCCGGCGGCAGTGAACGAAGATCGAGTTGAATCTGATCCTGATTCCGGATACGCTCCCAGCGCCGGACCATGCTGCGACCTCTGATATCCTCAACGCTTACCTGCACCTGCCCGGGCTCGGCCGCGGCACAGTTAACAGTGACGATTCCTGCGCTGGGATTCGGATAAATGCTGAGAGAGAGAGCTGACGGCTCGTCATCCACGGCTGTTGTTAACAGCTCGATCGTGATTACAGTATCATGGGTGCCGCAGGGTCCGTTTACCGTGAGACGGACATCATAACTTCCGGGTCCTGTAAACGTGTGCGTCGGGCTCTCGCTTGACACCCGGCCGCTATTGTCGCCGAAGTCCCACTGATACGACTCGGAATGGAGTGAACGATTCTCGAACTCGACACTGGTTCCGTTAACAACAAAGCCGAAGTCAGCCAGCGGTGAAGACGACACGGCGAGCGTGGCTGCTTCGGACTTGCTGCCGGGCTTGCACTCGCCCGCTACCACACAGCGATAACGCCAACCGTCCATGTCACTCTCAGCCCCGCTGATGACTAAAGCCGCACTGTTAACTTCGCTGTGAACCCTGTCATTAGTCAGATCGCGGAAGCCCTGGCCTTTATCTACCTGCCATTGATATTCAACCGCCGTTTCATCTGTGCCGACGTTAAAGCCGCTGTTTTCTCCGACGCAAATTTCGTCATCGACCGGCTGCGTCTGAATTGCCGGCGACTCTTCGACAGTTAAATTTGCGACAGCCGTTTCGGCACTATTGTCGCAGCCATCCTGGATCAAACAGCGATACTGATACCCGCTCATCCCGGTGTTCAGATTGGCAATGACAAGTGTCGGGCTGTTAACCATGCTGTGCATCCCGTCGGCGCTCAGATTGCGAAAGCCGCTGCCGTCATCCACCTGCCACTGGTATATGACATCGACGCCATTGACCGTTACTGCGATATTGACGTCGCCGCCGGCGCAGGCCTGAGCGTCACGCGGCTCGTTAACGATTTCCGGATTCTCGGCAATGTGCAGTGCGGCGAAGTTCGACCGGGCATCGCCCGGGCAGGCGCCCTGGACAACGCAGCGATAGACCATCCCGTCCAGGTCGGGCGTGGCGCTCTTAATCGTGAGCTCATCGCTAAGCACGCCGGCATAGACTTCGTCATTGGCAAGGTCCAGATACGCGCTGCCTTGTTTGCGCTGCCATTTGTAGAGCAGGTCGGTGCCCGAGGCCGTCACTGTGAAGCGTGCTTCGCTTTCCGGACAGACCTGGGCATCGCTGGGATCTTCAAGAATTTCTGTCGGCGCGAGAATACGAATGCTGAACTCGATTTCACTCGGGCCCGAACGCGGGTCGGCGCTGCCAATGGCAATGGTAAAGATGTAATCGCCAGCCGTTTCGGGCACTCCCGCGATAACACCCGTGGCGCCGTTTAATGTTAATCCCGGCGGCAATTCGCCGCCTGCGAGCGCCGCAGACACGCCGGGAACGACGCTAAAAAGGTCCGCCGTATAATCTTCACCTATCTTTCCGTCACTCAGGGGAATTGCCTCGGCACTCGTTAACCCCGAGAGAGCGTCGCGGTTTTGTTTAAGCGTCGCAGTGATGGCCTGACGCCCCTCCTGGTCGGCAGGCACGGTTAACACCGCCTGACAATTGGCAGAGGGTGCCGACAACAACATAAAGGCCCCCGCCAGAATACCAATCGCAAGAGCGTAGTATTTCAGCATGTATATACCTCGCATAGTACTAAATGTCAGAATTTCAATCCGATGGAAATTGAGGCCTCGATGACAAGCAACAGTAAGATGTTTGAATAGTTACACCCCTGTGGTAATTTTTCAGGCCATTGCTTTCGCAGACTTTATTCGTGCATCTTCACGTTCGGATTGGCGTAGCTATACAATTATTACACATATGAAGCAGGTGAGCGCTCATGATTCTTAAGCGACAGAGTTCACGATTTTATGCCTTCATTATTCTCATTCCGCTCGCGGTCCTGGCATTGCACTGGCATCCGGCAATTGCGTATTGGAACTCTCCAACCGCTTACCTTGTCGACGACGCCTGCTGTATCCGGCTTTCCGACGAGGAGATTGCCGCCGCCCGCTCGCATGATCATCGCAAAAAACGCGAGGCCATGAGGAAGTGTTTTCCTTTCAGATTCGGCGGTACTAAGAGTGTCGCAATAGTCTGCCGACTCGATATTGCCGGAGTAATTCTGGCGAGGGCGAACAGCGAGACGGTTGATTCAGAGCTACGGCAGACAATACGCAAAACCCGCTCATCACTCAAGCCAGGACAGCTTGACTATGTTGACCATTTTCTTGCGATTTTCGAATCTATGGCGGCCCCGACCGGAAAGCGGCTCGGCGATTATTTTTTTGTGGCGGAGAGCCGCCGTACCACGGATAGCGTTGTTGTCCGCCACTTACGTCAACACGTGGTGGGAGCCCTGCAACAGACAGCCGATTGTATCGAAAAGCGCTTGCGAAGATGGGCAGCGGAAAGCGGGTTCAGGTTCACGCTGCAAAGCTTAGGCCCCGGCCTCCTGGCGGTCCGGATTCCGCTAGAGGCCTATGATCTGTATCCTGTCCGGCGCCTGCTGACACAAACCGGTGATGTAAACCTGCATCGGCCGGCGGGCCGTCAGGTCGATCTCATCCGGGCTTTCAGCTCGATTGACGATCGACTGGCCGCGGACAGCTCGCAGCATTAGCGGGCGACACTCGCCCGCGTAGTGTGCCTTGACGCCGAGATCAAGCCCCCCCACCTGGCTTTCACTAGCTGAAAGGCTGAGAGGCCGCAGGCTCAGGCCAATTTCTTCTCAACATTGCGGAGCTGACTGATACCAATTTCGGCATCGGCCTTTGCATCATCGGAAAGTTCTTTCATGCCCTCAAATGCGGCGTAGACCTGATCGAGCTGCGCTCTGGCCTCGATCTGCTCCAGCGCCAGAGCGGCAAGCGCCAGGTAGCCGTGGCCGAGTATAACACCAAAGCTGCCCTTCGCATCGAGTTTGTCGCTCTTGCCGGCATCTCTGGCGCCCTGCTCGGCGAATTCCAGCGACGACTGAAACGCCGTTGCGGCTTCCTGATAGCGACCCAGTGAAAACAGATGGATGCCTTTGGCCCAATACGCCATACTGAAGGGGCCGGGTCCTTTTTTCAACTGCTCGCGAAAAGCGATCGCTCGTTCCGCAACACGCAGACCCGTCTCGAAGTGTGCCGGACCGCGCGTAAACTCATCACCCCAGCAATCGGCCAGGTTGGCCGCCAGGTTATAGGCTATGATGTTTGCTCCCTCGAACAGACGTTCGCTGTGCTCACCGCCGCCGCGGCTCTCGGATTCACCATAATCAACACCCGCCAGACCGACCGCCTGCACAGCGTCGATACTCTTGTTGCGCCAGTCCTTAAACGTAAGATTTTGCATTGTGGCGGAGTATGATTTCAGGCGATTCAGCGGATCTTCAACCGAAGCAATCAGTTCCAGTAAGGCTGCAACCCCGCCCTGTTCAATAGTCTTTTGCGCCTCTTCCCACTCCACGACGTCCGTCTGACTTTTTTGCTCACTCATAGCAGATTCCCGGCAATCATTTCGACAATCAAATTATTCAGTAATTTATCGCTCAACTGCGATATTTCCTTCTTGCTATGGGGGACATTAAGGGACATTCGGTCCTGTCCGAATCTTGCGACTCCATGAAACCGCGTCAAACACATGTGCTTAATCTCGTAAGTCTGGAAGATCAGCTACGAGAACAGGATCTGAAAATCTGGTGGGTTGCCGAGACAATCGGCGTCAACCGCAAAACCGTTTCCCGTTGGCTCAACGGGCAGGTGCGCCGTATCTCGGCTCGCAATCTCGCGGCTTTGGCCGATTGCCTGCAATGCCGACCGCCCGATCTGGTGCTGTCGGACGCCAGCGACCAGCTCGCCTCCAACGCCGACCAGACGCGCGCCGCGCGATCCATCATAGATGAAAACCTATTGGCAACCCTTGCGCCCGCCGGCAAATGGTCGCTGCTTGAACATGTGATCAAAGCGACCATGCAACCGAATCTTCCTCTCCCGCTATTGGGCAGGCTCTACAACTATCTTTCGATCGCCGCCTGGAGACAAAGCAAAATCGAAACGGCGCTTGGCTACGCCGAAAAAGCAATGGAACTGGCCGATAAACTGCAGTCGAAGTCGATAAAGGTGAATGCTTCCTATAACATTGCGCTGATATACTCTCTGCAGGGCCGTATCGGCGATTCGCTGCGCCTCAACCACTATTGCCTTCAGCATCACCGTTTCCTGGATGAGACCGTTCCCCTCGGTGGTATACTCTGCAACACCGGCATTGCTTATCACGAGTTCGGTGACTTCGACCGGGCAGTCGCATATTTCAATCAGTCTATCGATGCCTTGCAACGCAGCAAGGAACCGATGCGTCGCTCGATAGCCTGGTGCGCCCTGGGACTGGTCTATTCCGAAACCGGTCAATTGGAGTCTGCCGCTGAAGCGCTGACGATTTCACTCAAGCAGGCGGAGGCCGGCGGCTACCTGCGCGGCATCCATGCCTGCCACGTTTATCTGGCCGAAATTTATGCGCGACAGCAAGAGCTCGCCCGGGCGCGGCAATCGTACAGCAAGGGAATGGCCGGCTTCGCGGCAATCGAACTGCAGGAGTCCCACAACAGCCTCGTCGGCGCGGTTCTCGAACGCTGCGCGGGCAATCTGCCGAAGGCGTTTCGGCACATTAACGATGGACTGGAATTGGCGAAACCCTTTCCCATTCAGCAGGCGGCATTGCTGACGGAACAAGCCGGTCTGTTTCGCATACAGCACAACGAGCTCGCGGCGAAGGCCGCTCTTGTCAAAGCGCGCGAAATTTACCGGAGCTGTTCAGCTGAATTGCGCCTGCAGCGATTAGACGCCATACTCCGGGATCGGCTCCTGGAACACACTGGAGGCGTGGCAGCTGACCCGCCGGCTGTCGGAGCCGACAGTCCGGGCGAGCCGGCAAGCGCAGGAAGTATTGAAGATTGAATCACGGAAAAATACGCAGAACTTTTTGGCGCGCTTCGATGTCGGCGACTCTAGTGATTTGTCAAAAAAGTTTATTCTAGTCCCCCTCTTTTGAAAGAGGGGCCAGGGGAGTTAGAAAGACCTTAAGAGTTCATAACTCCTCCCC
>JANQRB010000048.1 GCA_028284775.1 Candidatus Kapaibacterium sp.
AGCCACGGCGCCGCCCTTGGTGATATTGTCGGCGACGGCGACCTGGGTGCCATTTTCACCAATACCGGCTATGCGGCGCAGGACATCTGGCTGAACAACGGTGACGGCAGTTTTAGCAGCAGCACGTTCGGCGCCGGTGAATCGACAGCCCTGGCCCTTGGCGATCTGGATGGCGACGGCGATCTCGACGCGATTATCGCCGACAGCGACGAGGCCCAACACCTATGGTTTAACATCAAAGCCCCGGCGGTGACGAGTCTGACGCCGAACACAACAAGCGCCAGCCTGAGCGGGATGCAGATCGAGCTTGCCGGTCTGGATTTTGAATCGACAACGGCATCACTGAGCACGCTCGACGCCGACGGCAAGCCGGAGGGCACGCTTAATCTCAGCTCGCTTTCGGGCTCGCGCAAGCTGCTGCGCGCCGATATCCCGCCGGGGTATCTGTCAACGGCCGGCACCCTGACCCTGACGGTATGCAACTCCTTTGGAGCGACCACAAGCACGCTCACCGTATTAAACCACCAGCCGCGGATTACCGTCACGAACGCATCGGTGACGAGCGACGAGGATGTGCCCGTAATTATCGACTTCGGCCTGAGCGATATATGGCCGGGAGTCGATGCCTTGCTGGTCACGCCGCCCACCGCCGATCTCGTAACGGTCGCCTCGATCACCCAGCTCGGTTCAACGGCCGCAACAACGCAATTCATCGTGACGCCCGTCACAAATGCCAGCGGCATCGTGGCGCTGACTTTTAACGTCAGCGACGGTGAGCTGACACATTCAACAAGTCTGACGCTTGAGTTTCTGGCGGTGAACGATGCGCCGATTATTGCGACAAGCAATACGGCCATTGCGACCGACGAAGACAAGCAGACGACTACGACCTTTTCGTTAACTGATGTCGATACGCCCTATACGAATATCCTGTTAAGTGCTACGTCAAGTAATACCTCGCTGGTAACGACAGGCGGCATCAGCTTCGACGCAACGGGGGCAACGACGAGTTTTAGCATTGATCCGATTGCAGATGCCAACGGCAATGCTGACATTACAATCACGGTGGATGACGGGGTCTCGACAAGCTCGACCACCTTCACGCTAACGGTTAATCCGATAAACGATGCGCCGCTGATTAGCACGAGCAATACGATTATTACGACCGATGAAGACAAGCAGACTTCGGGCACGTTTTCCTTAAGCGACATCGAAACGCCCTTTGCGAATCTGCTCTTAAGCGCCACTTCGAGCAATCTTGCGCTGGTAACGACGGGCGGCATCAGTTTCGGCGCGACGGCCACGACGACGAGTTTCAGTATTGATCCGGTGGGCGATGCCAACGGCAGCGCAAATATCACGATTACGGTGGACGATGGGGTCTCGACAAGCTCGACCACCTTCACACTGACGGTTAATCCGGTGAACGATCCGCCGGAAGTGTCGGTAACGAACCTTAGTGTGACGAGTGCGGAAGATGCTTCGACTACGCTCAGCGTGCGGGTGGACGACATTGACACTGTCTTTTCGAATTTATTGTTAAGCGCAACGTCGAGCAATCTGTCGTTGGTAACGACGGGCGGCATCAGTTTCGGCGCGACGGCCGCGACGACGAGTTTCAGCATTGACCCTGTGGCTGATGCGAACGGCAGCGCGGATATCACAATTACGGTGGATGACGGGGTCTCGACAAACTCGACCACCTTCACGTTGACGGTTAATCCGGTGAACGATCCGCCCTTGATTGCGACGAGTAATACGGCTATTGCTACGAAGGAAGACAATCAGACTTCGGGCACGTTTTCCTTGAGCGACATCGATACGCCCTTTACAAATCTGCTCTTGAGCGCCACGTCGAGTAATCTTTCACTCGTGACGACGGGCGGTATCAGCTTCGGCGCAACGGCCGCGACGACGAGTTTTACGCTCGACCCGCTGCCGAGCGCCAACGGTACTGCCTTGATGACAATCACGGTGGATGACGGGGTCTCGACAAGCTCGACCACCTTCACGCTGACGGTTAATCCGATAAACGATCCGCCGCTGATTAGCACGAGCAACACGGCCATTGCGACCGACGAGGATGAGCAGACTTCGGGCACGTTTTCCTTGAGCGACATCGATACGCCCTTCACAAATCTGCTCTTAAGCGCGACTTCGAGCAACCTTGCGCTTGTGACAACGGGCGGCATCAGCTTCGGCACAACAGGCGCGACAACGAACTTCAGCATTGACCCGGTGGCCGATGCGAACGGCAGCGCATTGATTACGGTTCACGCCTTCGACGGCGAATTCACCCGTTCGACGAGCTTTACCCTGACGGTGAATCCGGTGAACGATCCGCCCACAATCGAAGCCGCGACCTCGGCGGTGACGGGGAAAGAATCGGCTTCAACAACTAATCTGATTAGCATCAGCGATATTGACACCGCGCTACCCGGTCTGTTTGTGACGGCCACCTCTGCCAATCAGGCTTTGATGCCCGACGGCGCTTTGCTACTCAGCGCCACAGCTGCGACGATGCAGTTAATGATGCACCCGGCCTGCGGTCAGAGCGGTTCGGCTTTAATTACCGTCAGCGTTAACGACGGCGAATTTATCCGTCGTACGAGCTTTAGCCTGGAGATTTCCGCGGTAACCTCACTGAGCATCAGCGGCGTGACCGAGGTCTGCCCGAACCTTGTTATGCGCTATACCGCCGAGCCGGCCGATGCCTCGGCCGCGCACACCTGGACCATTGACGGCGGCTCAATTGTTGCCGGACAGAATACCGCTGCGGTGGATGTCATCTGGAACAGCGGCGCGAGCGGCAGTTTATGCGTCGTCCGCAGCTCGAATATCGCCTGCACCACCTCCAGCGTCCTGCCTGTCGATCTGTCGGGTGTGGCGGCGCTGATCGACTTTGCCGCGATAAGCCAGGAGCAGACCGTTACTCTGGCGGTCTTAAACAATGACGGCGGCGCGGGAATTACACTCATCTCGGTCGACGATCCTTCCGGCGGGCAGGCGAGCGCCACCAAGGGCATCGTGAGTTATACGCCGGCTGCGGGCTTTACCGGCGTGGATCAATTCAACTATAACATTGAAGGTACCGATGGCTGCCGCGCGACCGGCGCGATTGTCGTCGCGGTCGCATCGACAGAGGCCTCCCTGGCGAATATCGAATATATTGACCGCGAGAAGGACCGCGTAAACGGCGTACGTGGCCTGCGTACAGCCTACGGCATCGCGGTCACCCCGGACGGGCGTTTTGTTTACGCCGCCGGACGCAACGACCATTCGATTGCGATCTTCGAACGAAATATGACCAGCGGCAGCCTCAGTTACCGGGATCGCGTGCGCCATGGCTCCGGCGGGGTGACGGGATTGAAATACGTCAGCGATCTGGCCATCAGTCCGGACGGCGCGCAGCTCTTCGCCGCGGGCTACGGCAACAATTCCGTGGTGGTCTTTGATATTGACGAACTCTCCGGCGCCTTGACTTTCGTGGAGCGCATTGCCAACGGTCAGATGAGCGGTGCCCAAAGCGTCACACCCTTTAAGGGTCCGCGCGCTCTGGCTGTCAGCCCGGACGGTAAAACAATTTATATCGACGTCTATGTATCTCATGCCCTGGCGGTGTTTAATCGGCTGGCGAATGGCAGCCTGGAATTCCTCGAAATGCAGCGCGACGGCGTCAACGGCGTGGATGGCCTGCGTTATGCCCTGGATGTCGCCATCAGTCCCGATGGGAAAAGCGTCTATGCCGCGGGCTACGGCGACCATGCGCTGGCCGTCTTCAGGCGCAATCTGACCACCGGCAGTCTGACGTTTATTGAGCGTGTTAAAGACGGTGTTAGCGGCGTTGACGGCCTGGCGGGCGCGGCGTCGGTAGCGCTCAGTCCGGATGGACAGTATGTCTACGCCGCCGGTAAAGTAGACAATGCCATCGCCGTCTTCCGGCGTGCTTCATCAGACGGATCGTTGAGCTTTGTTAAACGCTACAAAGACAATCTCGATGGCGTCAATGGCCTGGCGGGCGTCTGCGCGCTGGCGCTCAGCCCGGACGGACGGCATCTCTGGGCGGCGGGCGCGAATGAAGACGCCGTGGCGCTCTTTGCACGCGACGCGGCGACGGGTGAGCTTAGCTGGCTGGCAATAGCGCAGGATGGCATTAATGGCGTCGACGGTCTGGACCAGGTGCTGGCATTGACAGTCGATCCCGCGAGTGAGCACGTGTATGGCGCAGGTTTTCGCGATAATGCCCTGGCGGCGCTCTTGCGCAACCGCGCGCCGGAAGCTGTTCACGACAATGCCGGAAACACGCTGGTAAATGCCACCATGGTGATTAGTCCGCTGGGCAACGACAGCGACCCGGACGGACATTCTTTAAACATACGCAATGTCAGCGGCGCGACGCTCGGCGCGCTGACGATCTCCGGCGGCGGCACGACCATCGATTATGACGCCGGCGCGGCGCCGGGCGCGGATAGCTTTGAATACACCATCGAAGACGGTCACGGGGGAAGCTCGACGGCAACGGTAAGCGTGGCGATTTCTGCTGCAAAACAGGGAATCGCAGAAGCTCCCGCTTTTACGTTAAAATTCGAATGCAGCCCAAATCCAATACGCGATGCCGCGGAAATACACTTCAACTTAAACGAAACGATGCAACTGCGACTGAGTATCAGGGATCTGAGCGGTCGGGCGGCAGCCATGTTGGCGGAAGGAGAATTCGACTCGGGCGCGCATCGCATCATGTTTAAGCCCCGTCTTGAAAGCGGCGCGCGCCTGGCTGCGGGAAGCTATCTTCTGGTTCTGGAAGAAATCGGCGGCCTTGGGCTGAAGCGTCGCGAACTGCTTGTCATAACGCTGCTGCCCTGAGTCATGAGCTTTTTTGCGGCATTGTTTATAATGCTCGCGGCAGGCTCCACATCCCGCCAGATGTGGAGCCTTCTTGTGCTTTGTCAATATTTGTTGTTTGTCCGGTCAATCCGCCGGAAACCGGCGGATCGTTGTGTGAAGGTTCCTGAATTTTGACACAGCTTCGGAGCATGGGCACGAGTGCTTGTGGCGGTAGGCCAACAAGAAAGCAATGAATCTTCTCTCTGCATAAACTACCGTCTCTTCGCTTAATAGAGGTTCCAACCGTCGTTTGCCGGTCAGGCGATTCGGTCCTGATCATCCCGGGCAATTCATGATGTGCAGTGACGCTTCCATATCGATTGCCTGCTGAAGCATGTTTGCTGTTCTTTGAGCTAGGGCTGCATCCGGCGTCGAGCGTTCTTCTTGATTCTCTCATCCGGCTACGCTAACTTGGATTCGTTTAACAGGCGTATCCGTTTAACCTGGATAAAGTTTTATGTAATGAATCAAGGCTAAGCCTAATTTTTTCAGTCAGCCTTTCGATTCAACTTCGTAAATACAGCCCGCAGTAGGATGCCAGGGATATGGCAAACAAAGAGCATCTCGAGAAATTGCAACAGGGTGTTGATGTCTGGAATGGGTGGCGCGAGGAAAACCCGGACATCAAACCGGATCTCGGCTACGCGGATCTCCGCGCTGCGAACCTCAGCTATGCGAATCTCGACGATGCGGATCTTCGAAGCGCGAAACTCGAAGCTGCGAATCTCGGTTTTGCGACGCTCTGCAATGCCCTCCTTGGCAGGGCGAATCTCGTCGCTGCAAATCTCAACGCGGCGAGTCTCTGCTGGGCGACCCTCAATGACGCGAATCTCAGCCAGGCGAATCTCGCCCACGCGGATTTCTACGCTGCGAAACTGATTAATGCAAATCTCAGCGAGTCGAATCCCAGCCAGGCGAGTTTCATGATGGCGAACCTTTGGGCTGCGAATCTTTGCGAGGCGAATCTCGTCCGCGCGGATTTCAAGCGCGCGAATCTTGAAAGTGCCCATCTCAACGGGGCGATTCTCGACGATGCGGTACTCGAGGCTGCGAATCTTAGCGAAGCGCGTCTTCGCGGAGCGAAACTTCGCGCTGCAAACCTCTGTGCAGCTAATCTTGCCGGAGCGAATCTCGCCCACGCGCTATTAAACAAAGCGAATCTCGCCGAAGCGAATTTCGTTGCTGCGAATCTCGCCAAAGCAAATCTCAAAGAAGCGCGTTTGTGGCATACCGCTTTTGCAGACTGTCGACTGAGCGAGGCGAAAGGGCTGGAAGCTTGCAGGCACACAGGGCCATCGAGTATTGACCACCGAACAATCGTCAAGTCCGGTCCTCTTCCTGTTGCATTTCTCAAAGGCTGCGGCTGGGCCGACTGGCAGATCGAAGCGGCAAGGCTTTATGATCCAAGGCTGAGCTCGACGGCGATCGCTGCAGTGACGGAGCACATTTGTGAAATGCGCCAGAGAGCTCAGCAGTCGACAGACCTCTTCATCTCCTGCTCACACAAGGATGCGCCCTTCACCGATGCGCTGGAGAAACGTCTTCAGGCCGATGGCATACGCTACTGGCGCCACGTTCACGACAATGGCCCCGGACCTTGGAAGACGGCCGCAAACATTGCGATGTCGCTGACGGGCGCCGTTCTGCTCGTGCTCTCGCAACACTCCGTAGCCAGCGATTGGGTCCAATGGGAATTTAAGCGCGCCCGGAGGCTGGAGCAGGAGGTCAAGGAACACGTCCTCTGCCCCGTTGCACTCGACAAAAGCTGGCAGGGCTGCGGCTGGCCGAATCGCCTCATGAAACAGGTCAATCAATACGACATCCTTGATTTCGCGGACTGGAGCGAGAACCAGGAGGAGTTTAACCGGCAGTATGAGAAGCTGTTGAAGGGGCTGCGGTTGTTTCGCTAGGAGCCGCATACCGCAGCCGATGCACCGAAATCCGCAATCGATTCGCCAATCGCCGAAGCCTGCTTTATCCCCGCGCTGGCTTGCCCCAGCATGGTACATACTCGTGCTCGGGATGCGCATCCGGACAAGACTCCGACGGCAGCCGAGTTTTACGGCCGTCATTGCAGCCGCAGGGACGGCAGCTTTCATGCTCGTCCCCGGAGTTATCCGCCGGCCAGTGGGCCGGTTTCTTCGGCGCATCGCCAAGATGCGGGCAGGCGGCACGACACCGTTCCAGCGAGGCGTCGTCAACAATCGAAAACCTGCTTGCCCCCACTCCAGCATGGTCAGCCAAGCTTTCAGGATCAGCTTGCCAGTACTGTGTTCGCGCCAGGCTTCCGCAGGCAACGGAGCTTGCACACCAGGCGGATTGTTAATTAAACGGCGCAGACGCGCGACGGCCGGTCGGCAGATTGCGAGCATAGGCTTCGTTCGCCGGCGCGGCTTCGAGCACCGCCACGGCACAGGCTCGACTAAGCCGAGCACTGTTGCGAACTCGTGGCATTTATCCTCGCTCGTTTCGCCTTCATACGTATGAATTGTATCGAACAGGCAATTCCTAAATACTAAACGTTAACTATGTGACGTTCGTGCTTTGTCAACTAAGTTAATTTCAAGTTCCCCTCTTTGAGAAAGAGTGGCCAAGGGAGTTTAGAAGTCCTTAAATACTCATAACCCCTCCCAACCTCCCCTTACCTTAAGGGGAGGTGTAGTTTTAAAAATTTTCATTGACAAAGTATTTGCGGTTTTTCAATTAAGTTATTTTCATACCCCCTCTTTTTCGAAAGAGGGGCTAGGGGAGTTAAGAAGTCCTTAAATACTTATAACTCCTCCTCGTTTGGCGCTCAGTCCGCGCCTCACCCCTTACCCCGAGGGGAGATATATTTATAAAAATTTTCATTGACAAAGAATTAGCGTAAAACCACCAAAGCATCTCGCCAATATCGCTGTCCCCAAAAATCCCTTCACAATATTTGCACTTTTAGCGCGCTTTTGTGACATTGTGCAGCTTATACAATTTTCGGCAAGGCCAAACCTTCGATCTGCCTGGAATCCCATGATTTGACCAAATCTGAACAGGACCAAACGCAGGCACCGGAAAAAACGCACATGGATGTTATCAGCATCAAACTCGAAAACCGAAGAATACACTGTAGTCAGGTCGATGAATTCGATCCCCGCAATTTGAGCGAAGAAGATTTCCGGAACTTCGAATCATGGTCCGACAGCTATAACGCATTGCTGGACAAGCGCGATAACGAGAGCGAGTTGTTTGCCCTGGGCAGAAAAATCTACGACTGGCTGGACGGCGACGCCCGCTGGCTGGCAAGAATCAAACAGAAAATTCCGGCGCCGCTTATCTTCGAATTCGAAGTCAGCCTGCGACCGGATGCCGATGAAAAGTCCTTTCTGATGCTTCCCTGGGAATTGCTGGCCGATAAAGACGGCTTCTGGGCAAAGAACACTAAACTTGCTTTCATAGCCCTGCGGCGCCTGGGAACAGCCAAGACTCCCGCCGCGCCTTCGATCTACCGGCTCTCGACAGTATTTATGGCAGCTTCGCCGCGCGGCGCTGAAATTTCCCGTGCCGGGAAACTATATGAGCTTGACTATGAACAGGAGGAAAGCGCCATTCTCAAAGCCGCCGGCGGCATTGGCATGGATCTGGTCGTCGAGGAAAGCGGATCATTGACCTACCTGCAAGAGCTCCTGAGCACGATTGAAAATATCGACGTTCTCCATATATCCTGCCACGGAAGGAGCGGTAAAAAACCGCTGCTGCTGCTCGAAGATGAATTTGGCGATAAACACGATGCCGATGCCGATCAGCTTGCCGGACATGTCAATCAATCTAATCCCAGTCTCCTCTTTCTCTCGGCCTGCGAATCGGGTAAAACAAGCCGTGTCGCCGACGCCATGGCGCTGGAATTGCTAAGCCAGAATGTATCTGCCGTACTCGGTTGGGCCGGTTCTGTAAGCGATGCCGAAGCCACGCGCTTTGCGCAGGGTTTGTATCGTGAGTTAGCGCTCGGCCAATCCCTGCAAGCTGCAGTTGCCGCCGGCAGGATGCGTGTGCTTGCCGGTGAACCGGACAAAGCAGGTGAAGTGAGATCTCCGCGCGACTGGCATCTGGCGCGCCTCTTTCTCGGCTCCAAAGGCGGCGGCGTTTTGTGCAAAGGCAGGACGGCGCGTGTGCGCGATGCCAAAGCGATCCACCGCAAATTCCTGGACATCGTTAACAAGCGTGTTCCGGTGGCGGCGCCGGAGGAATTTGTAGGTCGACGGCGTCAGGTGCAGAAGATTCTCGCCGCCTTCCGCCAGGGAGAGCGGAAAGGAGTCTACATCCATGGGGTCGGCAAGCAGGGCAAATCGAGTCTGGCGGCGCGTATTGCCCTGAGGATGCATGATTACAACACGGTCGTACTGCATGGCGCCTACGACGAGCAGAGCGTTTTGAATGCCTTCGCGATCATTGAAAGTACCAAAGAACGACGGGAGTTTATCGATCGCGCTCGTCGCGAAGTGAAAGAAGATACGTCCCGCTTTCCGCAGGTCATGCAGGAGCTCTTGCATACGCATTTCAACGACTTTAGCCGCGATGAAAAGGGCAAGCGGCGCACACGCCCGGCGCTGCTGATTATCGATGATTTCGAACAGGTTCTGGAAGAACGCAGGGAAGCGGCGCACAAAGTTAAAGCAAGCTTCGCGCCGGCGATTCGCGGTTTGATCCAGGCCTTTAACAGCAGCGAGACCAAATCACGGCTTTTGTTCACCAGTCGCTACACTTTTAAACTTGAACATCAAGGCAAGGACCTGGCGCAAAGGCTTTACCATGTGCCTTTGCCGCCAATGCGAGAACATGAATCGCGCAAGCAGGCGGCGGCCAAATCGCGCAGCGAAGCGGAACAGAAGCGGACACAGCTTGAAATCGAAGCCAGCCGGCTTAAATCGATCATCGCAGTAGCGCAATGCAATCCTGGTTTACAGGATTTGCTCTCCAACCTTGCAATAACACATCCCGAAGAATGCGACGCCGCGCTCGCGGAAATGCGGGCCTATATCGAATCTGGACAGATGCCGCAACAACGCGAGCTGCTGGCCTTTTTCGAAGACCTGAAAATTCAACAGATTTTGAGTTTATTGTCGGTAGGTGAACGCGAACTTCTGCGCATGGCGACGGCTTTCACGCTGCCGCTGCCCCTGGAAATTTATATGGCACTATGTGAACATCTCAGTTTAGGAAAACCACAAATCGTACTGGAGCATTTGCTTGGTTTAGGCGTCTGGGATCAATTCGAAGATCTGGTTGAAAGCAACACTAGCGCTGCCGCCATCAATGCGCTCTTTCTTCCGTTTGCCGGACAGCTCGCCGAAAGGGAAATTGAATCTTTCGTTAAGCCAATCCTGCCGAAGCTTTTTAACTTATGGGGCGGCGACAACAGCGAAAAACGACCTTATCCGGTTGACCTTGAACTGGTGCGACTGGGGCTGATCGCTAGGAATGGAGAAGTTGTGCATTCCACTGCTGAGGATGCGGTTTTTTGGTTGGGAATGCGCAACGAACATCGTGCGGCAGCGACCTTGGGAAAAGAGGCGCTGGAGTTGTTGAAAGAATGCGGAAAATCCCCTGTTGGAAATTTGCTCCGATTTAGCGGCGAACAGGCGAGAATTGTAGGTGATGTCGGTTTCGCGCGCGAATGTTTTAAGCAAGCGATTGACGAATTCGAAAAAGGAGGCGATTCGACTGAGTCTGAGTTGGGCTTCGCCTTGACTTCTTTAGGTCGACAAACTAATAACGAGGGAAGACCCGACGAGGCTTTGGCGCTATTACAACGAGCATTGGGAATTCTGCAAAAGGATTCACGATCGCGCGCAGTGACTCTGGGCGACATCGCGCGGATCTATGTGGACAAGGGCAAGGTCGACGAGGCCCTCAAACTTCATAAGGAGCTCTTGAGCGATTTCGAGCGCCTGGGCGATCTGAGATCGCGCGCGGTGACCCTAGGCGACATCGCGCGGATCTATGTGGACAAGGGCAAGGTCGACGAGGCCCTCAAACTTCATAAGGAGCGTTTGGGCGAATTCGAGCGCCTGGGCGATCTGAGATCGCGCGCAGTGACCCTGGGCAACATCGCTCAGATCTATGTGGCCAAGGGCAAGGTCGACGAGGCCCTCAAACTTCATAAGGAGCTCTTGAGCGAATTCGAGCGCTTGGGCGATCTGAGATCGCGCGCATTGATCCTGGGCTACATCGCACGAATCTATGGGGATAAGGGCAAGGTCGACGAGGCCCTCAAACTTCATGAGGAGGAACTCTTAGAGTACGAGCGCTTGGGCGATCTGCGATTGCGCGCGGTGACCCTGGGCTACATCGCGCGGATCTATGTGGACAAGGGCAAGGTCGACGAGGCCCTCAAACTTCATAAGGAACAGCTCAAGGACTTCGAGCGCTTGGGCGATCTGCGTGAACGCGCGGTGGCTTTGGGCTACATCGCGCGGATCTATGTGGACAAGGGCAAGGTCGATGAGGCCCTCAAACTTCATGAGGAGCGTTTGAGCGAATTCGAGCGCTTGGGCGATCTGCGTGAACGCGCGGTGACCCTGGGCGACATCGCGCGGATCTATGGGGATAAGGGCAAGGTCGACGAGGCCCTCAAGCTTCATAAGGAACAGCTCAAGGACTTCGAGCGCTTGGGCGATCTGCGATCGCGCGCGGTGACCCTGGGCTACATCGCGCGGATCTATGGGGACAAGGGCAAGGTCGACGAGGCCCTCAAACTTCATGAGGAGGAACTTTCAGAGTTCGAGCGCCTGGGCGATCTGCGATCGCGCGCAGTGGCCCTGGGCTACATCGCTCAGATCTATGGGGACAAGGGCAAGGTCGACGAGGCCCTCAAACTTCATGAAGAACGTTTGAGCGAATTCGAGCGCTTGGGCGACCTGCGATCGCGCGCGGTGGCCCTGGGCGACATCGCGCGGATCTATATGGACAAGGGCAAGGTCGACAAGGCGCTGAAACTTCTTGAGGAGGTACTTTCAGAGTACGAACGCTTGGGCGATCCGAGATCGCGCGCGGTGACCCTGGGCGACATCGCTCGGGTCTATGTCACGAAAAGCAAAGTGGGCGAGGCGCTCAGGCTACTCGAGGAAAAGCTCGCTACAGTTGAGAAATTAGAGGATGTCGCTTTAATTGCTCAGACACATTGGAGCATAGCGCAGATTGAATCGGATGGACAAAAGAAATTCCAACATCTTGCCCTTTCCTTCAAGCTTAATTTGAAAATCGGCCACCTGGAAGGCATCTCCGTTGTCGGTGTGGAATTAGGCCGACTGCTCTGCGAGGCCGGCCTTCCCGAGCAAGGCCGGCCAATCCTCGAGCGCTCGCGCGATGGCTTTCTGCAAATCGGCAACAGCGAGAATGCAGAGTTTGCCCAAGCCTTGATCGACCAATGCCAGGACACCTCCCCGGAAAATTCCACAGATGAAGAAAGCTCAAAGGAATAAAGCCATGTCGGACTACCAACTCGAATTCCAATTCTCAAGCCAATGCGATCCCGAACTCCAACCAGAGCTCCAACAGGCCCTCAAGGACTGCTTCAGCGATTGGCCACACCAATGCCTCACAAAAACCACCACACCGCAGCCCGGACAGAAGGGCGACCCGATCGCCATTGCCGCGCTGGTGCTTGCCATTCCCGGCGGTATTCTTGCCACCTGGGATCTGGTTCAACGTCTGCAGCTTAAACAAAAACTCGAAACACTTATTGCCTGGGCAAAAGACAAGCTACGTCGTGATCCAAAGTCAAATATCAGCATCCACCTGCCGAATGGTATTGTCTTGCGTTTGGATCAACTTAGTCCGCAGCAGGTGCTGGATCTGGTGACCGAGCTTGCCAAAAAAGAGCAGGGCAAATAGCGGGGATTAGTTCATCACAACCCAAAACATTCTGTCGATCCACGGCGACAGCTTCGTTTTATTAACGACAATCCGGGAGCTTATCGGCGATAAGCTCCAGCCCGAAGCGACGGTCAGCGTGACCAACAATAATTGCAGTCTACTGCGCAGCTTGGAAATTAACTTCGGCCTGGACAGCCTGCAGCGAACGGATGTGGCGTCCCCGGCAATCCCGCGGACCTCCCCTTCGGCCGGCGGTGATGGAGCTGCGGTGGTGGACTTGGAGATGCATCCGAATCCGGTGGAAGCAAGCGCAAGGATAATTTTTGAAGTGAAGCGTGATTCATTGCTACACATCGCAATCGCCGATCTGAATGGCCGGATGTTAACAAGCATTGCCGAATGAGCGTCCGGTCCGGAGATCATTCGCTGTACTGATAGGCACAGCGTGAAGGCGAAGGGCGATTGACGGCTGGAAGCTATTTGTTGCCGCTTGAAGAAGTCCGGGATTCAGGATCGAAACAGCTTGTCGCGTTGCCCTTTGTACTGCTGCCCTGAGATGCAGGGTGAACGCTTACTAATGTATATGGTCGACGGCTCCCCTGCCTAGCGAACTTGTCTGGATGCGGTCATTGCGAAACTGAAATATGGCGTCGGGCGCGGCCTGGAGTCTTCGCGGTAAACCTTGTCCAAGATCCCATAACAGACGGTGTCCGGTCAAGTTTTTCGAGCAGGAGCAATCATGTCCAGCCGCCCTTCACTTGCATCACAGTATATTAAAAGCCTGTTAATCGATTGTCCGACACGCGGCAATTTGTATTTTGGCACGAGTCTTTTTCAACGAACCAGGAGTTTTGCCATGCCATTTCGTCTGCTGCTGTTATCAATCCTGTTTATCGGCTGTTCCACGCTCGCATTACAGGCCGATGACGAAGACGACGATGAATTCGCAATCCTTGCCGGCACGGCTGCGGCGCAGACGATTATCCAGCTCCCAAGCGATCCGATGGCAATCGACGCTTCACCGGATGGGGACCTGCTGGCGGTTGCGGCATCTTCATCGGTCTACCTGATATCAATTACAGATCGGTCCTTGCAATGGACAATCGAAGCCGGTAGTGGCGCCGTGCGCAGCCTGAGCTTTTCACACGATGGCACAAAACTGGCCGCCGGTGTTTTTGACGATGGAATTGTCGTTGTGGAAGTAAGCAGCGGTAAAGAGCTTTGCCGGGCAGAAGGGCATCCCGGTTCCTACGACCCGAAAGAGCGGTCGGCCTACGGCGTCCGGTTTAGCGGCGATAACAAGATGATTGTCAGCAGCTCCTGGGACGAGTCGATTATGCGTCTATGGTCGGCGGCGGACGGCAGCGCCGGCAAAACATTCGACCCCGGATTTGGCAGCGAAATCAAAGAGCTGGCCGTTTCACCCGGCGGCGCTTATCTGGCGGTCGCGAGTTCGCGGTCGGAGTTCGTCCTGTATAAGCTGTCAGACATGAGCGAATTGTGGAAATCCGCCTTCTTCGGTCTGAGTACGACTTTCGCGTTTTCCTCGGATGGCGCGAAGCTCGCGATTGGCGGCAGCAAGGGCAAAGTCAACCTGTATGAAACGGCGAACGGCAAGGAGCTGGCCTGGCTTAATGGCTCCGGCGGCGATGTGGTCGGTCTGGCGTATTTGCCCGACGGCCGGATTATCGCTGCTGCAGATAGCAAGAAACAGTCTGTGTGGATTTGGTCCGGCAGCTCGGAAAACCAGGAGCTTGTCACTGTAGACTCGGGATACCGGGCAAATCGCGATTCGGATAATGCGCTGGCGCTCGTGCGTAAGGGTGCGCTGGCCGCCGTGGCCAGTGATGACGATAGGGTGTACGTTTACGCTGTTCCCTGAGAACGTGGCATTTCAGACGTTGTACGACGCACCGAAAAGATTCATCGATTTAACACTGCCCGGGTTTAACACGCCCCGGCAATAAAACAAATGGAAGCCCGTCAACTATTCAATTCGCCGGGCCTTAGGTTGATGTTGACTGAAAGAGCGTGATCCAGCAGATCGCGGCGCTTCCGGGAAATCCGTCGGAACACTCTTGGCGTGGTTTTTGCTTCAGGCCGCGATACATCTTTAACAAAAGCCGCGTTGCCATCCTGGGTGCTGCCTTGTAGCAGCTTAATCGCCTTGGGGCATTTTTCCAGGTTATGGCATCTTCACCCGCCTTAAGACGCAGGAGAATATTGCTATCCTTCTTAGTTCCTTCGATCAGATTGCTTTCCGGGTCAACCGCAGGAATTTTGCCATTACGCTTATAGAGCAGTCCTACTGCCTTGGGTACATTTTGGACATATTATTTCGGGTTAACAAACTCACACCGGGTGAATATGTAGACAGACATGGGAGCTTCGTCGTGTTGGTGGCAATAACGACTTGGTAAAATGGGAATATGAATGGTCGCGGCAGCGGAAAGCCCCGAGGCGGGTGCCTGGCTGGGTGCCTGACAAGAAATAGAGGTGTACAAAACAGGATTGTCGTCTATTTCGAAATTTGTCCAACGGAACGAGAATTCACTTCAGCTGTATTGAGCGCATACTCAAGGGCATTTTAAGCACAGATTTCATGGAGGGATCGGGAGTTGTGGTGACGGGTCTACGGTGACATTCAGGTACGTCGTCTGGAATAGTCGAGGAGATGGCGGCGAAATGCGGCGTTGAATTTGTTGCGTGAATTACTGTAGAGTTTAGAGTGTCTTTTTTACGGAAAGAAAATATGGAAACTTTCAAGAGAAGTTTGTGGATTCCGGATTGGTTAGTCGAGGGATACTCAAAGATCAGAATTGAGCGCAGGGAGGCCCCAAGGCCGCCCTGCCCCGCCTCGCCATCCTGTTAAAATTTCCACAACAGCACATACCACTCTCTCGTCGCCTTCGCTCCGTTTTTTTGATCTTCCGATTACAGTCATTAAATATAGAGTCGCTCGTGTCGCGTCATTTTAACAGCGTCCAACATACGGCAAGGATCACCGGCCTGCAATCCACGAAATGAATTCTCCCTTGACCGGACACTACATCCAACTGAACGGGTAGAGAAAGTGTATCAACGCGCACAGCAGAGGGTAAATCAGCGGCATTTCCAGAAAGCGTTTGGCAGATCTCATTTAAAAAAATGGCGTCGCGATTC
The DNA here is from genome assembly GCA_028284775.1 of Candidatus Kapaibacterium sp. GTDB lineage: Bacteria > Bacteroidota > Ignavibacteria > Kapaibacteriales > UBA7675 > JANQRB01. The sequence goes on from JANQRB010000048.1 coordinate 15,895, forward strand.
GCAACAGGCGGCAAGGCGAAGCATGGAAATCGTCAGCGAACTGAAGCGCGGTGGCCTGCTTTTCAGGAATTGCAAAGAGGTCAGTGAATTTTTTGCTGACCATCGACAACCAGAAATCGCCCGTAGATTGATTCTGGAACAAGGTACGTTCAAAATCCCTTCATAGTCTGCCAATGTCAGCAAAGCTCGAAGCTTGTAAAGAAAAACCGCATTCAGCGCTTCCGGATCTTATAGATGATGAGACTATAGCAAGGGCTTACCCCGGCTGCCGCGCGACACAATCAATTCATTAAATAAGAACTCCCCGAACCGGTAGGCCGGGGAGTTCCGTCATAGCATCAACGAGAAAGTCGACTGGCGTTGGATCATTTTCACGCAGGGGCGGCTCCTATCTCACTATATTCACCATCGTCTGCCCTTGAATTTCCGCACCAAGCGCATCGCGCGCCCGAAGGCTTAGCAGATACGATCCCTGTGTCAGCCGCACAGCACTCGTTGCAGCGCCATCCCAGGTTATATTGTGACGTCCTGCCTTCAACGTCATCGACGGAAGCGCGGCGACTAGTCTTCCCCGCAGATCGTAGATGCCCAGCTCCACCTGCGCGTCCTTGTCGAGAGTGAAACTCATGGTCATTTCGGCGGCAACGGGATTCGGGCTGACGCTGAGATCGAGCGAAGGGCTCGGGCCCGTCTCAATCACCATTGAAGTTTCCGGCGTCGGCGTAGCCGATTTGGCAAATTTCTCAACCACCCTTATCGTATATGTCGCCGTGCCATAGGCATTCGCCAGCGTGTAGGTGAAGCTGTCGGGGAAGTCGTTGATGACGACATTGTAGTTAAACTGGATGAGGGATGTAGTTGGCGAAACCGGGAATACGATGATTAACGAGACATTACCGAAGGCGCCGTTAGTAAAGCTCTGGACAGTTATTGGCTGGTCCTCCGGAAATGTAGCGAAGACCTGGGCAATAGCTAGTGTTTCAGTCCGCAGACGACTGATGGTTTTGTGTTCGCCTTTGGGTACAAAATTCGGCTCAAAAGCGGAGACGGCATTGTCACCGCGGGCGGCCGCGTAAATATGTTTATTGTCGTCCGTGACGATCACCGCAGTGGCCTGGCGCAGGCCGTCGACACCGTTCTGTCCGTCGAATGCCGTGTGTGCCGGTGTGAGCGCGCCGTTGTCCAGATCGCGCACAAAAGCCCCGAGCGCATTGTCGGCTTCACCGGTGACATAGAGATGGGCGCCGTCCTTGCTGAGCGCCAGGTCGCGCGCGCCGTTCAGCCCTTCCGCGCCGGAGGCACCATCGCGTATCCGCGCGTTAAATGTTAAGTCTCCCGTACCCTTGTCGCGCCCAAACGTCGCCACGGCATCATCGATCTGCCCGACCGCGTATACAAATCCGGCATCAGCCGACACGACAACGGAAGCAGCGCCGGTGAGCCCATCGACGCCCGCTACGCCGTCACGGTAGAGTTTGCGATAGCTCAATTGGCCATTGCTTAATGACCGATCGAATTGCGCAATCGCGTTGTCGTTGAAGCCGGCGACATAGACACTGCTGCCGTCAAGACTCGCCGCGACGGAGATTGCACCATTCAAGCCATCAACGCCATTTGTATTGTCTTTGAAATGTTCGATGAATTGCAGGGTACCGTCGTTTGTCTTGCGCGCAAAGACCGCCAGAGCATCGCCGCTGAAAGCCGCGACATAAACATTCGCGCCATCAGAACTGATTGCCAATCCGCGCGGACGCTGCATTCCATCAACGCCATTCTGTCCCTGCCGCTGATGCTCGACATAGCTTAAACTGCCGCTGTTCGCGTCACGGCTGAACACCACGATCGAATTATCAAGATAGGAGACCACATACACATAATTGCCGTCGGGGCTGATTGCCAGCGCCTCCGGGTAACGCATGCGCTTGACGCCCTGGCGGCCATGACGTTTGCGGCCGAGATAGCTTAAGCGACCGCTCGAATCATTGCGCGCGAAGGTCGCAATCGAATGATCGGAACGGCCGACGGCATAGACATGTTTGCCGTCCGGACTGGCCGCGACATCATAGGCGCGGCGCAGGCCGCGTACGCCGCCGCTGCGGTCTTTCTTGCGTTCGATAAAGTTCAGCTCGACATTGTTGGCAAAATCGGTGAGTACGTTAACAATAACCGCGCCGGTTGCCGTGCAGCCCAGACCGTCGCGAAGCTGGTAGGTAAAAGTATCGCAGCCGCTAAAGTTGCCATCGGATACATAAAGCAAGGTACCGGTCGTGCTGAGCGAAACGCTGCCGCCCGTGGCGCCGTTGGTCGTGACGATACTCAGGTTGTCGCCGCTGTCATTGGCCAGCACATCGATCTCGACAGTCTGTCCCTCGGAGAGCGAGATGTGATCCAGCGCGGCAAACACCACCGCACTGAAGGTCACGCTGGTCGTACGAATTCCGCCCAGGGCCAGAGTCTCGGTCAGGGTGACCCTGCCGCCGACCAGTGAGTTAATTTTAAGCGAGGCGCAGGTGGTATTTTGTCCGGCAACGAAGGCGCCGTTAAAGACCGACCAGGCATAGCTGGCCCCGGGAAGAGGCAGGCCGACGCTGGCCTTGGTGGTCGTACCGAGACAGATCGAAGCCGGAGCGTTAATTGTTAATGGCACGAAGAGCTCGAATGCACCGATATCGGGTGTCTCGAAGCGCGGCTCGCCGCGTTGATCGAGCGGTGAAATGCCCGCGGTTGTCGAGCTGCCGAAAGCCGGGCTGCTAACTTGCAGAGCGTGAGTGTGACCGAAACCGCCGTTATCTGCCAGAGGCTCGAGTTTTGCATCGATAGCGCTCGCTGATTCGAAGGCGCCGGCATTCGGCGTTACGATACCATTCGGGTCGCCGTAGCGGTCGCCGGTGGTGTTTGCGTTGAAATTATATTGGCCGACATCGCCGATCAGGTTATAACCGCTGGAGGCGTTCACCGCGCCGATATCCGGGCATTCGCCGCCACGGTCGGTATTGTCGGCAATCAGGTTGGAAAAGAAGATATCCGTCGCGGCCCAGAGACCGCCGCCGTCGCCCGTACCGTTATTGTCGCTGTCGGCGATATTGGCAGTTATCGTGCAGGAGGCGATGTCGATGTCCGGCGCACTGCTGTAGACGCCGCCGCCGAGGTTGCCGGCTTCATTGCCGGAGAAGGTGCTGTTAAAGAGATTGGCGCTTGCCGCGACGGCCGCAAATCCGCCGCCGTTGTCCGAGGCTGTATTGGCGGAAAATGTCGAACTGGTCACCAGAATACTGCCGTTCCAGTGCGTGATCCCGCCGCCATGCCCATCGCGCGCGACATTGCCGGTAAAGGCGCAATGAGCAATTTCCAGGTGACCGCCGCGATTGTAAATTGCACCGCCGTTTAAGTTAGAGCGGTTGTTGGCAAATGTCGTGCCGTGGAAATCCGCGTCGCCGCCCCAGATAGACAGCGCTCCGCCTTCGGTGCCGCTGGCCGCGCGGTTGTTAACAAAAGTGCTGGAGGTCACACTGAGAATGCCGTTGTCCATGAAAACGGCGCCGCCCTCCGAGCTGGTGGCATTGTCTTCGATATGAACGCCGTCTAGCCGCAAAGTACTGGGCGCGCCTGTCAGGTAAATGGCTCCGCCGCGGCAACAAGTGCCATTGGTCACAATTTCACTGTCGACAAAACTGATCAGCGAGGGCCCGCTGCCATTGAAATAGCCGACTGCACCGTTATTCGCGCTGTTTGTGCGCATGCTGCTGTTGACGACGTCCAGTGCGCCCTGGTCGACATAGAAGGCTCCACCTCTGGAGGCGGAGGTGTTACCGGCAATGGAAGTCGTTGCCACCGTAACGGCACCGCCGGCGATATACAATCCACCGCCATAGCCCGCCGCCGAGTTGCCGGTGACGGTTGAGGAAGTGATAAGCACATTCTCTGCATTGCTGAAGATACCCCCGCCGTTTTGTCCGTCGGCCCGGTTGCTCGCAATGGTGCACGAAGCAATTGTTACTGTTTTCGTTCTAACGTCCACGTACAATCCGCCCCCGGCGGCTCCGCAGGTATTGCCGACGATTGTGCTCTCTTCGATCAGCAGCTCCATGAGATCCGATGTCACAATACCGCCGCCGTCCACGATTGGCGCCGTATTATCGGCGATATGGCAGCCGCGCACAATCAAACGACTTTCGTCATCGACCGCGTAAATGGCGCCGCCGCCCAAAATACTGAAGTCTTGAGTCGCGGTGTTGCCGGTAATCCTGGAATCAACAATTTCAAGAGTACTGCCAAGGTTCGTGCCGGAAAAGTAAATTCCTCCGCCTCTCCCGGCCGAGTTGTTGCGAATGTCGCAGTCTTCAATCCGCACATAGGCGCCCGCGGTTTGGATATTGATTGCTCCGCCCTGTCCACCTCCACCGGTGCTATTATTGGCAAAAGTGCAGCGCGTCAGAACGAGCTCGCTCCCGGCATTGTCGGAAACATTAAACTGAATAGCCGCACCGTGGCTGGCACTTGTTATATTCGTGATTAGGCAATCGCTGAAATGCGCTTCGACGCGACCGCTTTGTTGCACATCAAACGAGACCGCGTTGTCGCTGCTGAGTGAGTTGGAGGTCACGCGTGTATTGATCATATCGAATCGCGCATCGCCGTTGCGCAGTTCGAAATACACCGCCATCCCGTCGCCGGAGCCTTCGTTATCCCAGATATTGCAATTGGCGATGGTGGCGGAGGCATCTTCGAGCCACACGTTGACGCCCCGGCCGTGGCTCAGATTGCGCGTGAACTCCGAATCACAAATCAGGTGAGCGCCGCCCTTACCGTGGAAGGCACCGGCGGCAGTTTCGTCAGTATTGCCGTTAAAGCGGAAGGAACAGGAGGTCACGAAAGTCTCGGCGTCTTCCGTATAGACTGCGCCGCCTGTATCGTCAGTATCGTTATGATGCAGAATCGAGCCGCGCAGCTCGAGGCTGCCGCCGAACACATACAATCCACCGCCGTCTACCGGCGAAACATTCGATGTAACGATGCAGTCCCGCACTGTCAGGTCGCTGGCAAAACTGAACACGGCACCTCCGTGGTTGTCCATGCCGTTTTGCAGTTGCAGGCGCGCCAGCGTCACGGATGCCGCAGTGATGTTAAATATCCGGGACAGATCGTCGCCATCGACGATCGCTATGGCATTTGTTTGTGCCTGGATCGTCAGATTGGTGCTGATGTCGATCTGCCCGTTACTCAGCACGATTGTCGAACTTGTTGTAATGGCGATGATGTCGCCACTCTGCGCCTGAGCAATTTCATAACGCAGGGTTCCCGGACTGCCGTCATCGGCGTGATTGTCGACAGTACGAGTTGCGGCGTGGGCATGGACCGCGCCGGCAAAGACCAGCAAAAACAGGCCGGCCACAAGCAGATATAATGTATTGCGACGTGACACGAATACACCTCTTAAAATTATCAGTATGAATTGGATTGACTATTTGAGCAATGCAACTCCGGCGGCCGGTCCGGCCTCGTGGAAGTTTTGCCGGCTCTTCGAAGCCGCCGACCGTACCGCCAGGGTTGTTCGAAGGCAAAACTAGATTCTCGATGCTGTCCGAATGCTACGACATTTTCACGACAGGGTGATGGCCTGTATTTTTCCTGTTGTTATCTCTTTTGAGTGCGAAGTGGTCCAAAAGGGTGTAAATTTCGCTGCAAGCCGGGGTTTCGGTAATTTTCTCCTGAGCAGGGAGGCTGCCTGATCGGTCGAAGCGCCTGGGAATATGCGGCAATATCAGACGAAAGGAGCAATGGCTTCGTCATCCCGAACCCGATTTCGGATCTCCCGACAGAAGGCTATCGAAACCTGTCAACCCGGACTGGACCCGGACTCTCCCGACGGTCTGACAGAATTACCGGAGTGCCCGGCTAAATATTCATGACGAACAGATTCAGATCCGTATCCGCGTCGAGCTTCATCTTGCGGCGTATGCGATAGCGGTAGGTATCGATCGTGCGGGGGGAAATGTTAAGTATGCGGCAAATGTCCTTGCTGCCTTTACCGGATTTGATCAGGGCGCATACTTTGCGTTCTGTCTGCGACAGAGCCGGATACTCCTTGCCGAGGCGGCGTGTGAAGTCCTCCTCGCCGCTTAGATCG
>JANQRB010000052.1 GCA_028284775.1 Candidatus Kapaibacterium sp.
CCTGCCTCCCGGAGCGTTCGATACAAGAGCAGGCCGGCGGCCAGATGCGTCAGGCCGATCAGCAGCAGCGGCGCATGAAAGTCGGGCCAGATCATCAGCGGCAGTCCTACCAGCAGCTGCAGCAGCGCCGCCGGCACAGAGCCCGCGCCGTCTTTCATTTTTGCAAAGGAATACAGTTCGCCGTCTACGGCCAGATCTAGACCCAAGTTCAGCAGATGCAACTGATCGCCGCCCAACCAGGCGCGCGCGTTAAGAAAGATCTGGACAGCGAGGCCGAGGAGGACGACAAGCACGACAGCCCGCCGGTATCGGCTTGCGCCGGGTGCCGCGCGTCCCCTGTCTATGCCCTTGCTTCCTGCCGCAGTCGGCTGTTCCATCGCCATGTAGTCCGGCATTGTTGTAAGGAATAAGCATCGTCGTCTGCCAGGCGGGCCGCTCACAATGCTCGCGCAAATATCGTCAAAAACCAAGCGGCGACAAGTGCCGGGGCAACGCGCCGCCAATTACGCTTTTGCGAATCCGAGTAACGAAATGAACTCAATCGGTAAAGATCTGGCAGTTATGCACGAATCATTGTAGTTTTGTCGGCATTCGAATTACCGGCTTTTGAAAAGCAAATCCTGCGAACGTATGCCTCGCTCAATATCGATCGTGGGTTCCGCCCCCAGGCCGAGAGGGGCTGCCCCGCGCTGCCGCCATCAACAATTGATGCCTGTGCCGGCCATATTGGCGCTGATTCTGACCATCTTCTGTGGCGTCCCGCACGCCCGGGCGGCCGAAACAGCGGCACGCTCGCTACGTGTTTTTGAGCGCATGGGAAGCGAACAAGGTCTGTCAGTTGGCCGCATCAATTGCATCATACAGGATCGACGCGGCTTTATGTGGTTCGGCAGCGACGACGGCCTGAATAAATACGACGGCCATAACTTTCACATCTTCAAGCACGATGTCTATGATGAGCGCTCGCTCCCGGACAACACGGTAAGGATGATGGTCGAAGATACGCGTTCAAGGCTGTGGATTGTCACGAACGACGGCTCGGTGAGTATGCGGGAGGCGGGTAAGGAACACTTTCATCGCTGTCGGATGGAAGGAATGCTGCGGTCGGCCGCCCCTAAAGCGACCATTTCAGCGATGTGCGCCAGAAGCGACGGAAGTGTTTGGCTCGGCACCTCATTAGGACAGATCTTTGTTTGTCCGGCCGGCGAACGGGAGTTTCACTTTCAGCAAACCATAAGTCCGCAGCATTCAAAAGCCGTCAGCATTTATGTGCTGTTCGAGGATAAGGAGGATCGACTCTGGCTGGGCTCACAGTTTGGCGTATATGAATGGAGCAAGGCCCGCGGAACATTTAGCTTGCGGAGCACTCGCAGCAAAGCTGAGAAAGCGCCCCTTGTACGCGCCTTGTTCCTGGATCAACGCGGCGAACTGTGGGCGGCCGGCAATGAGTTATGGCTTTATGATCGGAAGTCGCAATGTTTTGAAGTCAATACGCCGCCGACGCTGAAGGACGCCTTCGCGGGCAGCAACGCGGTCAGGTCCATCTGCCAGGATCATCGCGGCTATATGTGGATGGGCGGCCTGGCGGGGCTGATCCGCTTCGAATCACAGAGCGGCGAAGGGATCCTGTTAGGCGATGATCTTCGACGTCCGAATTTCACTAACAGACTGCGTGTCTATGCTCTCTATCGTGATCGCTCCGACAATATATGGGTGGCAAGCAGTCGCAATGGTCTGATTAAGATTCCACTTTTTTCATCCGTTTTTCACCATCACGGCGCTGCGCCGGACTCGCCCCTCGACAACAACCGCATCCGCGCCCTGATGGAAGATCGTGAAGGGCGGCTATGGGTCGGCGCTGAAACCGGTCTCTTTTTCGCGCCGTCGCTGGATGAGGTTCGGCTGGAACGTCTCGACGGCCTGCAACCGCGCGACAGCCCCCTGGCCCCCGTTAACGCGCTGACCCAGGACAGCAGCGGACGCATCTGGATCGGCTATTCCGCGCGGGATGTCGTCATTTATGATCCTGCATCCGGTCATATCGACCATGTGCGCCGCGATAGCGGGCCGGGCAAACTTCAGGGCTTTGTCTATAGTATGCTGACCGACAAGGACGGCGACGTCTGGCTCGGATCCAATGACGGACTCGTCTGGCATCAAGCCGACAGCGCTCGATTCAGGACCTTTCCGATTCCTCATCTGGCGGACAATTTTGCCGGCAAGTCCGTGATCTTCGATATTCTCGAAGATCAGGAAGGGACAATCTGGGTCGGCGGTATGGACGGATTGTTGAAATTCGATCGCGCCAGCGCCGTATTTACCCGACATTACAGCAACTACATCCAGGACAGCGGAAGCATCAGCGCCCGCGTTGTACTTGATATCTATGAAGACCCTCTTGGCAGCCTGTGGATCGGCACCAATGGCGGCGGATTTAACCGGCTGGATCGCGCCAGCGGCCGCTTTAGACATTTCACCGTCCGCGACGGCCTTGCCAACAATACCGTGTACGGCATTCAAGGCGATACGCAGGGACACTTGTGGATGAGTACCAATGGCGGCCTCTGCCGCTACGACACCCTGCGCAAGATCTTCCGAACCTTCGGCGCACGCGAGGGTCTGCAGGACAATGAGTTTTTCTTCGGCGCTCATAGCCATGGCCGAGACGGCGAGTTGCTCTTTGGCGGCGTAAACGGCTTTAATATTTTTCACCCGGACAGCGTCCCGGTCAACCGTCATCTACCGCCTATCGTAATCAGCCGCTTTAAGGCCCTTGATTCGATCCTGCACAACGAGCTGCAGAACGGCGATCACTTAACACTTTCCTACGACCAAAATTCCTTCAGCTTCGAATTTGCCGCGCTGGACTACTGCAATCCGGAGCGAAATCAGTATGCATATATGCTGGAGGGTATTGACAGCGACTGGATTAACAGCGGCGGTCGGCGTTACGCGGCGTATACGAAACTGCCTCCCGACAGGTATACCCTGCGCGTTAAGGGCAGCAACGACGACAACCAATGGAACGAGGAGGGGCTGACAGTGACAATCGATCTCAGGCCGCCCTTCTGGCAGACGCTTCTCTTTCGATCGGCAGCGCTGACAGCCATCGGCGCATTGATCGTGCTGCTCGTCCGACTGCGGATTCGCTCCGTTCAGCGCCGCGAAGCCAGCCGGCGGCAGCAGCTCGAAGCCGAGTTACAGGCCCTGCGCCTGCAGCTTAACCCGCACTTCATTTTTAACTCGCTGACCTCGATTCAACATATGCTCTTGGCGCGCGATCCCGAAGGCGCCAGTGATGTTTTGGCGCAGTTTGCCCACCTCATACGCAGTTTGCTTGAGCACAGCCGGCGCGAACAGGTGTCGCTGGCCGAGGAGTTAAACATTATCGAGTACTATCTGCGCCTGCAGGCGCTACGTTTCAATGGCGATCTGCATTGGGACATTCGTCTGGCTCATGACATCGACAGCCGGCGCCTGGCGGTACCGCCGCTTCTTTTTCAGCCCTTTGTGGAAAACAGTATTATGCACGGCCTGGCTTACAAAAAAGGACGCCGTCAGATCGTGATCGATATTTCACGGCGCAAGGGGACATTATTCTGCAGCATCGAAGACAACGGCATCGGACGCGAACGAGCATCGCAACACAAACGGCCGGTTCGTTCAACCGGAACGCAGGCAACCAGGGAACGTCTGTCATTGTTAAGCGAACAAAAGCGCCAACACTTCAGCATGCGTGTTGTCGACCTGTATACGAAGTTCGGGGACCCGGACGGGACGCGCGTCGAGATTGCCCTGGCGGAATCGTATTTGCTGTCATCGGAGCTGCGCAGCGCTTGAATAGCTGTAACTATTCAGCCGGCGAGGTGATTCTCATTCCCGGCCGGCAACCCAGCGCAATGGCTGCTCGTGCATATAATAAATTTTGGCCGTTTGCGGTTTGATTCCAACACTGCCCTGACCGCGAAACTGCTCGCAACAAACTATCGATCACTTCACGTAGCTCGGAACTTATGGTAACATCTCTTATTCTCGAAGATCAGGCGTCGCATAGCGATACGCTTAAACGACTGCTGGCAAGCTATTGCAATGATGTCAGGGTGCTCGCCACGGCTGCATCGGTCAGCGAGGGTCTACACGCGCTCGCGCGCTTCCAGCCCGAAGTCGTTTTTCTCGATGTCGAGCTGGCGGACGGCGACTGTTTCGAACTCCTGGAAGAGCTGGGCGTCTTTTCATTCTGTCCGATATTCACAACCGGACACGAACACTACGCGCTGAGAGCGATCAAATTCGCGGCCCTTGACTACTTGCTTAAACCGATCAGAATCAGCGATCTTAAGTCAGCCGTCGCCAAAGCGCGCAGCAGGATCGGACAGGGAACGGTATCGGAGAAAAAACGCAGCAGGACGGGGCCGAATCACTTCGGCAAGCTGGCATTGCCCGGCCGGACCGGCTATACTCTCGTCGACCTCGCGGATATTCTGCGGCTGGAAGCGCAACGCAACTACACCGAGATCTATTTCGCCGACGGCGGCCAGATGACGGCATCGCGCTCGCTGGGTGAATTCGCCGAACTGAGTGAAAACGGCTTCTTCCGCATTCACGACACTCACATGGTTAACATTCGGCATATCCACAAATACGTCACGGGAAAGGGCGGGCACGTTGTGCTGAGTGATGGCAGCACCGTCAGTGTCTCCGTCCGTAAACGCGAAGCGCTGCTGGACTGTCTGCGCGGTTGAGCCGACTGCCCGGCCGCAGCCGGACAGATTCCGAACGGAAGGCGCCGAAGACAGCTTATGATGGTCGGCGGAGGGATGGCTACCCGGCGTAGTCATTGTTGCGCAGATCGCGTCCGATTCGCCAACTTATCGCTCGCAGATGGCGCCGTTGCTCTTCAGCTCGTCGCCGGAGACATCGAGCCAAAGGCTTTCTCGAGTGCTTGTCGGGCTTTTGGCTTGTGCGGCATACACATTTGCGTATCTTGTCCCTGCTTGAGCTGCGTCGGATCCAACCCACCGGACTACATCCAGATCTTCATCAGGTTCAACATGAGACTGCTGTCTGTTAGCTTCGTGCTTGGTTTACTATTGGTCGCTGCGACATCCGCGCAACTGGAAGGCAATATCTGGTATTTCGGCCAGGACGGCGCCGGCATCGACTTCAATGGCTGCAGGACAGAGGTGTTAACGAATGGACGGATGCAGGGATTCGAAGGCGTCGCTTCGATTGCCGACAGGTCGACAGGGGAGTTTTTGTTTTGCACCAACAGCGAAAATGTCTGGGACCGGCGCCAGCAGATAATGCCGAACGGCAATCTGCATGATCGGGCAAACTCGATCACCCAGGTTCTAATTGTTCCACTGCCCGGTAGCACAAACATATACTATATTTTCAGCAGCGCCATGCAGGGTGAAATGTCGCGAGGTGTCCGTTATCATATTGTCGACATGAATCTTAACGGCGGCTTCGGCGATCTGACGCGGAAGAATGTTCATCTCTATGATCCGCCGGTGACGGAAAAGTTAACGGCCCTGCGCCATCGTAATAGTCGGGACGTCTGGATCATTGGTCACGAAGCCGGAACGAGTACTTTTTTCGCCTTTCTCCTGACCGGGAACGGCATATCCGCCTTTCCGGTCAAAAAGAGTATCGGCAAGATTCACGAGCTCAACCTGCGTCGATCCAATTGGGACGCAATCGGCGAACTGAAGGCATCGCCGGACGGAAGGATGCTGGCCCTGGCAACCTACGATCTGCCTGACATCGAACTTTTTGATTTCGATAATCGGACCGGTACAATTTCCAATCGGCTTCGCCTACCGGAACGGGGCGGCGCAGAGTCGGAGGACGATTTCTCACGGCTCTATGGCGTTTCGTTCTCACCTGACAACTCCAAACTTTATGTCACAGTGAGTTCGCCGGGAACACTTATTCAATATGACCTAAGCTCGAAGGATCCCGAGGCGATTCGAAGCTCGAAGCAGATTATCTTTCGCAGTGAAGAGGCTGAACTCTATAGCCTTAAAACCGCGCCGGACGGCAAGATTTATGGCGGAGGTCAATTTCGCTCGCACCTGGCTGTCATTAACAATCCCAATCTTTCCGGCAAAGAATGCGATTTCGATTACAATGGCTTATATCTCATGGGCTTGCGCTCTGGTTGGGGCCTGAACAACCTGATGGAGCTGCCGCCGCAAATAGTCAGTATGGAACAGGTTGATCTGGGGAATGACACAACTATTTGCCAGGGAGAGTCCCTGCTGCTCGATGCGACATTGCCGGGAGCGACCTATCGCTGGCAGGACGGCTCGAAGGAAGCCCTGCTCAGAGTCGACTCCGACGGCAGCTATTGGGTGGCAAGGACCGTCGACGACTGCACTGTGAGAGACACGATCAGGGTCACCGTGCGCAAGGAGGATACTCGGAGCCTCAGGCTATCGCTGCCTCACCTGACTCTGTCGCATGATCTGCGCAATGTTCACATTCCCCTGACGCTCGATGTCGACACGACAGCGCTACCAATGCATATCAGTTCGCTGCGGCTTAGCATCAGCGTCGACTCGGCGCTCTTCCTGCCCAGGGGAGCCAGCCGCGGTATTTCGCGTGAGATCGCCTCAACGTTCAGGCGCCGGATGGAAATCGAGCTGGAAGACATAGAGATCCGGCAGGCAAATCAAATTGTTACGGAACTGCTGGGTATTGCCGTCCTGGACACGCTGTTGTCATCCGAGTTGCGCATCGAAAGCGTCGAAATCGCGCCGTCCTATTGCAGCAGAATTACGACCAGCATTGACAACGGCTCGCTCAGTCTGGAAGGCTGCCTGCTTGAATCGCGTCTGCTGCGCATGTTTAACCCGACCGCGCTTCACATCCGGTCGGATCCGGCCTCGACAACAGTCGATGTTCAGGTTGTCAGCGAAGAATCAGGTAATTTTGCGCTGCATGTGTTTAATGCGCTTGGCGGCAAAGTTACAAGCAAGTTTTGGAGACAGCTTCTTGTCCGGGGCGAAGCCCCCCGACGCTACGATCTGAGCCTGACGCTGGATACGCTGCCGGGCGGAACGTATTTCGTCGTTCTCCATTCGCCACTTAGAGTCGTGAGCTCCCGTCTGCTCGTCACCAGATGAGAATGCAGCTGCCGCGCAGATTTTGCATTGTATAAAGGCGTCTTAGGACGATCTTCACAAGGATGCAGACGAAATACGATGACCACAGAATTTTCAATCTCGAGGCCAGCGCAACACTTTTCTACAGTTCCGCCGACGAAATCGTGCAAAACAATACCGATTCCCTAATGGCAGCGCAGCGGCCCGACCATTTGCGGGCTATCTTTGCCATACCCTGAAGCGCGTGCTCAGGTCGATGCCGGCTGGCGATAGTCCTCCATGCGGCACCGCAATCGTCAGTTACCGCGTTCTACATTCAACTGAAAACGGGAGCATAGCATGAAGACGGCAAGTGTACCCGACTACCCGATTCATCCTTTGCTGGCTGATCGCTGGAGCCCGCGAGCTTTCGATGATCGGCCGGTCGAAACGGACAAACTCAATACACTCTTTGAGGCAGCGCGCTGGGCTGCCTCCTCTTTCAATGCCCAGCCCTGGTATTTCGTCGTTGCCCAACGCAGTCAGACGGAAGATTTCGAGCGTCTGGCATCATTGCTCAATACCGGCAATCGTTCCTGGGCGGAGCAGGCACCGGTACTGATTGCAGCGATCGCGCGTCTTGATTTCCCGCATAAGGGCAGGCACAATCGCCACGCCTGGCACGACCTCGGGCTGGCGATCGGCAACCTGAGCGTGCAGGCGACAGCCCTGGACCTGTACCTGCATCAGATGGCCGGCTTCAATGCCGACACCGCCGCCGAGCAGCTCGGAATTCCGGACGGCCATGCCGCCGCAACAATGATAGCCCTCGGTTATCTCGGCGACCCGGCGACCCTGTCCGACACGCTGCGAGCTCGCGAAGAAGCGCCGCGTTCACGCAAAACGATCGATGAGTTCGTCTTTCAGGGACGCTGGAATGCTAAACGCGATGCACAATAGTAAGCGAAACGCTTCCAATTCGTCATAGGCAGATTAGCAATTTGTTCACATAGTACTACAGGATCAGCAATGCCAAAGGTCATTCACAAAGCTGCGACGCGCGGCCATGCCAACCACGGCTGGTTGGACACCTATCACTCTTTCAGCTTTGCACGCTATTTCAACCCGGAGCGGATGAACTTCGGCCAATTGCGGGTGCTGAATGACGATACAGTGGCTGGCGGCGCCGGCTTCGGCTCCCATCCCCACGACAATATGGAAATCGTTTCCATTCCTCTTGCCGGAACGATGGAGCATCGCGACACCATGGGCAATGTAGCCGTCATCAATGCCGGCGACGTTCAGATAATGTCGGCCGGCACCGGAGTTGTTCATTCCGAATACAACAAATCGGAGCATGAAGAGCTGCGATTCCTGCAAATCTGGGTCCAACCCAAGGAGCTGGATATCAATCCACGCTATGAGCAGAACACCTTTCACGCTGCGGATCGGCGCGGCCGGATTCAAACGGTCGTCGCGCCGAATGGCGAAGGCGCTGCCTTGCGAATCAATCAGGATGCCTGGTTTTCACTTGTAAACCTGCAGCCTAATCTCGAGCTGACCTACGACCTGCACCGGCAGGCTAATGGCGTATATCTGTTTCTCATCGAAGGGGAGGCGGACGCGGGCAACACGCCTCTACATCGCCGGGACGGAGCGGGATTCTGGGACAGCGACCACATTACGCTGAAAGCGAGTACGGAAGCCGAAGTACTGCTGATTGAGGTGCCGATGGATTGAGATCGGTCTTAGGACGCTTGTGCTGCGCCCCTTAAGGGATTGTCGTTTGACGCCGAGACAACGAGTGATTGGACGAATTCTCTGGCGCGGATAATCTGGTCAGATGTGGCGAACTCATCGGACCTGATAAAAACAAACTCTTGGGGCGACGTATACAGCAGTAGCAATTCTTTATCAGCGACTACCTTCACCAACCTGCGATAGCAATTTGTGCTGAAATCGCTTTGCTCTCTGATACAGCCTGCATCATAGTCAAAAGTAATCAGACGAAGGCCGCGCATCGAATTGTCTTTGGCCATCACGCGCCGTACGCTTCGAGGTAACAAGGTGTAAGGGTAAATGAGGTACCCTAGGGCAAGCAGGGTTAGAAGACTTGCAGAGAGATATAGCTCAATTAACAAGTTGACAATCGCGAAAAGAAGCAGCAAAACTCCAAGCACTATAAACTTCAGTCGTAGAGGACTCTGTCGATAGTGCAAACGATTTGCCTTCAAGTACGCGGCATAGTCATATTCGAAGCTGATCGTGTCGGAATCCGGCACTGCTTATTTAACCTGCACTATAGCTTAACAAAATGGCGCTATTCTAATGAGAGCATACAAAGCTGGACCTTCGAATTACCGGCAGACAAGCTCATTAATCCGCGAGCAGTTTCAAAATCGTCCGCCGATTGTAAGCTCAATAGTTTCGACGCTTACAGGCATCAGACGCAAAAGACTGAGACTATGACACCGGCTCGACAAGCGATTGACAGAATTCTTTGACGCGGATATACTCTTCGGTCGAAGCGAATTCATCGGGCCTGAAAAATAAGAATGAATATGGGTTCAGATACAGCATCAGTAAATCAGGATTGTCGACCACCTTATGCAGTTTGCGATGGCTAAAAGTGCCGAAATCGGACTCTGCTCGTATTTGAGCCTCATCATAATCGAAGCTAAAAATGTGCCTGCCCCGCATTGACTGATTTTTGGCCAGCGCGCGCCGTACCGACAGCGGAAACAAAGTGTAGGGGTAGCCGATCATCACGATTGCATACAACAAGACCAACAGATTGACAGCATTAATGCCGAAGGACAGCAGCCACAGGGCAAACAAAAATAGCAAGGCGCCCAGACCAACAAAAACCCAAAGGCGTCCGCTGACTCGCAGATGATAGCGATTTGCTTTCAGGTAGCTCTGGTAGGAATAGCTAATACTTATTGTGTCGGTAGCTGGCACCTGCTCTTCCCCGGTCAAACCGGCTCGTACGTGATCCAGTTTTCGGCTGCATTGCGTTTGCTGACCCACAGCTGAATGCCCGGCATCGCGGCAGCCCTCACAGCTAACTCTGCGCGTGCTTCCATCTGGTTGTAATGAACGGAAATGACCTGGCTGTTGCCTTCTTTATCCCGTGCTTTAATGCACCAGCGCAGAGCACTCAGGTTTTCGTTGATCCAGACAAAGTCCTCGTCCTTAAGCTCGAGCGCAGTGCGTAAATTGGCGAGCATCGCTTCGGCTTCGTCAAATTCGGCGTGAATCGATACTGAGAGCTGTTGTGTCTCGGGACTACCGTGAGGATAGCAGATGAAAAAATACTCGTCGCCGGATTCCAGGCGTAGCGCGGTGGCGTGATAATATTCGTCGTCTTTGCCGGCCGATTCAAACTTCCAGCCCCAGCGTTCCTCTGCCTCTTTATCGCTGAGCTTGAGTACCGCCAAATGCACGGGGGTCTCGTGCATGCGAAAAGCATTGACTAATATTTGTTCAGATTTCATTGCATAGTCGCTTGTTCGAAGAAAAGTATAGCTATCCAAGCAAAATGCGAATTTTTAGGGAATACGGGATGAACAATCAGCATAGCCCGCCTGACATCTGCGTATCAGGCGGGCCCGGATTCGGGCAGGACAGGACCAGCCCTTATCGAATAAGCACCAGACTGCGGGTCGCTACCGGCCGGCCATCGACAAGCAAACTGTACCGATACGCGCCAGGGGTCAACTGCGAAGCGTCGATGAGCAATTGAGCGGCGCCCTTCGCCTGCAGGGGATAGACGCCGAGCCGGCGGCCCAGGTTATCCCGCAGGACGATTTCGGCCGCGCCGCCTGTCGCCGGTAAATAATATGGTATCGTCAGTTGCTGCCGCGCCGGATTCGGCACACTGGGATACAAAGCCGGTTGTGCATCCGGGGCATTGCCTATCGCAAGATCATCATTGTGAATTGCTGTCGGATTGCCGTTGGGCGTTTCCAGGTTCGCCGCCGGTGCAACGAGCGTAGCGCAGGCCCGGTTCAACAAATAGACCGCGCCGGCGCTGGAGCCCTGGTCATCGTCTCCATGAGCACCGAAGATCAGCTGGTCGCCGCTGATCCCGACTGCTGTCCCGAAGTGATCATGATCATCAAGGCCGCAAGGGTAGAATTTGTCTGTCGGCGTCCAGATGCCGTTGGCATAGTCGAAGAGGTAGGCAGCGCCGCCGTTTAGAGCGCCGGCGTCATGCGGCGACGCGCCCACGACTATCCGCTTGCCGTCAATGGCGAGGTGTTCACCGAATTTGTCGCCAGCGGCGGCATCGGGAGCCATGAGCTTGGCCTCCTGTGTCCAGTCTTCGTTGCCGCAGCGAGTGAATACATAGGCGGCACCGGCATCGCTCGCTGCTTCGTCATCCTCACGGGCGCCGATAAGCACTGTCTGCCCGCTTATACCCAGCCACACGCCGAACATATCGCCGGCATCGGCATCGGCCGCCGTCAGCCGCTGCCGCTCGTTCCACAGGGCGCCGCTGCGCTCGAACAGGTACGCGGCGCCCGCATTGACGCCGTTTGCATCGTCGCCATAGGCACCAATAACGGCCACATCGGCATGCAATGCCAGATGATTGCCAAACTGCAGGTCGGTGGAGCTCGTGCTTACACTCAGGATCTGCAGCTCCTCCCAACTGTCTCCGTCATATTCAAAAACGTAGACTGCGCCCGCATTGCTCAGGGCGCCGTCGGCATAACGGGCGCTCACCATAACAAGGTCGCCGTCGACGACAACCGCATCGCCGAACTCATCACCTGCCTCAGTGTCACTGCCGGTCAGTTTCTGCTCTTCGATCCAGGCGCTGCCGTCGAAGCGGTACACATAAGCAGCGCCCGCGTTAAGCCCCCTGTCGTCGTCTTCGCGCGCGCCGACAATCGCCAGGTTGGCATCGATCCACACGCTTTGACCGAAAAGGTCATTGGCGTCGAGGCCGCCGGGCAACACTTGTTGCATCTGTGTCCAGATGCCATTCGATTCCTCGTAAAAATACGCGGCGCCGCCATTGAGCGCACGGGCATCGCTGTTGTGCGCACCCACGATCGCTCTCCTGCCGCTGACTGCGACGGCCGCGCCGAACTGATCGCCAAGGACGCCGTCCGAAGACAACACTTTGTTAAGCATGCACTCATCGCTGCCGACGGAATAGCAGAGTTGTTCGAGCATATAGATCGCACCGGCGCTGGAGCCATTGTCGTCGTCGCCATGCGCGCCGGAAATCAGATTTTCGCCGCTGATGCCGACGCCGGTACCGAAATGATCATGGTCGTCCAGCCCGTCGGCAATAAATTTGCCGGTCTGCTGCCAGACGCCGCCGATCAGGGTGAACAAATAGACCGCGCCGCCATTGAGGGCTGCTTCGTCATGCGGCGACGCTCCAACGATGATTCGATCACCTTCGATTGCCAGGTGCTCGCCGAACTTATCGCCCGCGGCGGCGTCCTCGGCCGTCAGCTTGCTATCCTGATTCCAGCTGCCGTCCTGGTTGCGCGTGAAAATATAAACGGCGCCGGCATCGCCGGCAGCTTCGTCATCCTCTCGGGCGCCGATTGCCAGCGTCGCTCCGCTGAGACCCAACCACACGCCGAACATATCGCCGGCATCAGCATCAGCAGCGGTGAGCCGTTGTTTCTCGGTCCAGACACCGCCGACCCGTTCGAATATGTATGCGGCGCCGGCATTGAGGCCATTCATGTCATCGCCATACGCGCCGATCGCCGCGTAGGTGCCATCCAAGGCAATGTGATAGCCAAACTGCAAATCAGTGGAGCCTGTGCTGACGCTGAGCTTCTGATCCTGCTGCCACGAGCTGCCGTTGTGACTAAACATGTAGACGGCACCGGCATTGCTGCGGCTGCCGTCGTTATAGCGAGCGCCCACCATGGCATAATTGCCTTCAATATGCACCGCATCCCCGAAAGCGTCGCCGGACTGACTATCGCTGCCGGTCAGTTTTTGCTCCTCGATCCAGCTGCTGCCGTCAAAGCGATAGATATAGGCGGCGCCGGCATTGCTGGCCTTATCATCGTCTTCACGCGCCCCGACAATCGCCAGGTCGCCTTCAATCCACACGCTTTGTCCGAACAAATCACCAACGTCAAGACCGACGGGCGCCAGCTTCTGACGCTGTGTCCACTCGCCGGCAGTTAACTCAAACAGGTAAGCGGCACCGGAATTGAGCGTAACGGCATCTTGGTTGTGCGCGCCGACGATGGCCCAGTTGCCGCTGATAGCAACAGCTGCGCCAAATTGATCGCCCAGGGCTCCATCGGATGACAAGATTTTTGTAATGGAATACTCCCCCGCAGGAAGAAGGACTGAAGTGCTAAGCCCCATCAGCAGGGCAAGTGCAAAGGACAAGCTGAAGGCTGTACCTCGGGTTGGACTACAAAGTTTTCGCATGAGAATGAACTCCCGTTCTGAATGGTTAATTCATCGAGTTAGCTTGTCGTACAAATGGGTGTTAAGACAGCAACCGAGCGAATAGCTATTCGCTATTCACCTGTCGGTTAATCATTAAGGTGGCCGTATTCACAAGATCATACGCCAGCAGACGAATACCGCCTTCTCGGCGTGAAATGAGTGACAGGCAGGGTGGATATGCTATGCGAATGGTTACGACCATCCGCATGCACAGGCAACCCGAATATCTGAAAATTGCGAGTGTATTCCAAGTACTATTTGCGTACCTACAGCCGGCTGTGGATCTCTTTCACGAATGGACTCGTCAAAGCTTGCCTGACGAGGGATCGCAGTGGCGATGTTAAATTCCGGCGTCCTGTTGCAGTATCGAAATGTACGGAAAAAATGCGCCGACAATCGACGCGATGCCGGCCTATGCACGCGCGCTGAGCTACGGGCCTAGCTAGTCGCTGGCGTGTTGGCGCTGCAGGGTGCTGAGCTGCCGCTGCCATTTGCCCATTTCGCCGGAATCGAGCGAATCATATATCTGAATGCAGCGTTCAAGGTAGCGCAGCGCCTGTGGCAGGTCGCCGCTTTCAGCTTCCAAAAGTCCGAGGTCTCCATAGGCGCGGGCGGCCAGGCTCGAATGACCCCCGCTTTCAAAAACGGCGAGAGCATGCAGTAAATGGCGTCGACTCGACTCGATCTGACGTAAGTCCCGCTGCAGACGGCCGATTTTCGTTTCCGTAATCGCCGCTTTGACGACATCGCCGGCACGCAGCGACTCTTCCATCGCTTCCTCTAATTGACGAATTTCCAGTTC
Source organism: Candidatus Kapaibacterium sp. (assembly GCA_028284775.1). Classification (GTDB taxonomy): domain Bacteria; phylum Bacteroidota; class Ignavibacteria; order Kapaibacteriales; family UBA7675; genus JANQRB01. The sequence continues at coordinate 14,335 of JANQRB010000052.1, forward strand.
ATAGCGCTGACGAAGGCTATTGGGCGGCGCCGGAGCGGATCCGCGTGCATTGCGCTCCGAACTTGGCGGCGGCGGCGAGACGACCTGCGCCGGCAGCGTATCCTGTCCTTCCGCCTCCTGCGCGGGCTCGTTCGTAGCAAGGACGGGATCGGATTCGACGACATCGGGCTCCACAACGGGGACGATGGCCTCGCCATCCGGCCTGACTGCGACAGGCGCGGAAGCGGCACTGTCACTGCCATCGAAAATAGCTGATTCCGCTTCCCGGGCGATGGGGTCGGCAGGTGTCGGCACCGGGGCAGGCACTTCCGGCGCTTTGATCTGCTCGTGTACCGACTCTTGCTTGGCAAGATCCGAAGGAGCCTCGCCGGGCTGCCAGCTTATTGCCAGCCACACTGCCAGGGAGCCCGTTAGCGCTGCGACCGCCCAGGTCATTAATTTGCCCATTCCCGCTGAAAAGCCGGCCGCACCGGCAGATGACAAGGATTGCGATTGAATCTTGCTTTTGATGCTTCGTTCTACCTGCGCACGTAGTGGCTCGAATTCATGAATGGCGTGATCACCTTCACTCCGCAGAGACTGTTCCAATTGCACCAGCTCCTGTACTTCGCGCCCAAAATCCGCGGACGACGCCATCCGCTCATTCAGCAGGCGCTGTTCAGCAGTGCTCAATCCACCGTCAAGCAGCTTCATCAATAACTCGTCATCTTTCATTTGCTCATCTCTGACTGAGGAGTAAGAAGTTCACGAAGCGCCTTCTTGGCGCGAAATACACGAATTTTTGCTACGGAGAGTGAAAATCCGAATTGCCGGGCGATTTCATCATACGAACAGTCGCCGTAATAGCGCAGCTCGAGCGGCTGCCGCAAGTTGTCCGGCAGGCTCGCAATAGCCTTAACCAGCGCCTCGCGCATAAGAGTATCAGGGCCTTTGTTGTGCTCGACGCCGCCTACCAGCTCGTCGCGTTCGTCAATACTGACTCTCCGCTTGCTCTTCTTGACCGCGCGGACACTGAAATTTCGCGCGATCGTAAACAGCCACGCCTCGAAGTTGCCTCCTCTAAACGTCGCCCGATTTTCATACATGGAAGCAAACGTGTGCTGGTATGCATCGTTAGCCAATATCTTGTCTTTGGTTACTGTCAGGCAATACGCGTAAATCCGCCGATCATAACGTCGATACAGCGTGGCGAAGGCTTCGTGATCGTGCTGTTGCACTAACGCGAACAACTCTTCGTTAGCGAGCGCCTCGTAGTTAATTCCCTTGCTCATGTTCGTTCCTGGCAGACCAAGGCTGTCCGCCCGCGATGGTTACATTAGCATTCTATTATTTGCGTGGCGCAAACTTGGGGAGTCGCTTATTTGTCTACCCGGCCCGGCAGCCTGGTGAATGAAGACGCTCTGAATGACAGCCGGTTGAAGCTCAGCTTTCGATCCATTCGACTTTTTCCGCGATGGGTCTGCGTTTCCCGGTCCGCCGAGGAGCGTCGCTGCGTCCAAGATAAAAAAATCCCAGACAGCGGTCCATTGGTCCCAAGCTGAGAAAATCTTTCATCCCGTCCGAATAGGTACCGGCGCCGCTGCTCCAATAGCCGTCGACACCTTCGTGTGCGGCAACGGTCAAGTGCATATTCTGCACGGCGCAGGCCACCGCGGCAATCTCTTCGACCTCGGGCACCGTCTCTCGTTCGCTGCGATGCATACAAATAGCGATGATATGCGACACCTGTTCGGGCAGCCGGCGAAACTTGGCGATTTTTTCCGGCCGCTGTTTTTCCGGGGGTGTTGTACTGCGATAAATGCGTTCCATTGCCTCCGTGAGACGCAGCAAGCCCTGTCCGCTGAAGACCTTAAAACGCCAGGGCTCCGTAAACTTGTGCGTCGGTGCCCAATTGGCGTTTTCGAGCATCAGCTCTACAAAACTGCGCTCGACCTCGCCGCCCTTGTATTCAGCCGGAAAGACCGACCGCCGCAATCGTATGAGCTGCTGAATTTCACGAAGACGCTCTGTCGCTGCCATAGATGTTGAATTCCTGAATCAAATCTCGCCTGCCATTCGGATCCCGTCTTGATACGAACTCGATGCGTTTCTATTGGCAGCGGGGCCTGCTGCCGCCGACAGCCAATCGCCCGTCGAAATATTTTCGCCCTAGGAGATTTGCAAGTATTTTGCCGCGCAAACAAAAGCGGACGCTTTTTCGACAGTGACTGCGATCAAAGAGACCTGAGTGGGAAGCTCAACTCCGGCACAAGGAATGGATAAGCGTTGAAGGCAACAACACTCTTCGCAACACTGCGCCTCGTAAACCTGTATCTGGCTGTTTTCGCGGCGGCCGGGCTGCCGCTGAACGGCGGTCAATACTTGAAACTCGGCTTTGGCGGAGGATTGAGCAGCAGCAGCCACGCCGTCAGTTTCGTCAACCTGGAGGGAGCCGATTCGCCTTTCAGCCTCCCTTTCACTACAGGCAGCGGACTGGGCTTTAACGGTTTTCATCGGCTCTCTTACAAGCTTGTCGACCCCTTGTGGGCGGGTCTGCAAATTGACATCAGTCACACGACGCTGCGCTTTCGCGCCGACGAACTGCTTGAGAGCGACGACGGAACAGTCCAGGCCGCCGAACATCACCTCGATGCGGCCCTGACGCGCATCGGCATCGAGCCCTTTGCCAACTTTTCACTCGGCAGTGAGCTGGATGTCAGTCTGGGCCTGCAATTCGGATTCGCGATCGATTCGGATCATGAGGAGCTCCGCATCGGCAGCGACAGTGTCGATGGCATGGAGCAGATTCGGCGCGAAGTATTGTCCAAAGGCCCTTTGCCGAACCTGCGCCAGGGCGCACCAGCGCTGCGAATCGCCCTGGGCTACTCCCGGACGTTAGCTTCAAATCTTGCGGTACAGGCCCGCCTGTTTGCCCGGCGCCGCTTCGATGCGCCGGTAAACGGACTCGACTGGACGGTCACGGACTTTGGCATCGATCTGGCGCTGCTCTTCAGTCAGGAAGAAACGGAACGCATCCTCTTCCGCGATACACTCCATCAACGCGACACCATCGTACGGCTGCAAGGCGGGCTGGAGGCCGAGCGTCATTATCGCTTGCGCAGCGATACCATTATCAATCGCCGCAGCCTGCCTGAGGGCGTGGGACTGATCAGCACGATCCATGAGGAATACGTCAGGGTAATTCCGGAAGAACGTCCGCTGCTGGACGGCAACCTGGAGGTTCGCTTCCTTGATGAAAACGGCGAGGAGTATTCGGAAATCAACGTCAGTGTTATCGAGCGCAGCCGCCGCACGTTTTACTCCATCCTGCCCTATGTCTTTTTCGAGGCCGACGCCGCCGAGCTGCCGCAGCGCTATCGCCGTCTGCAGCCGCAGGCAACACCGTCGTATGTCCTTCACCGGCGAAGCAAGCCCACTGCGCTCGGCATTTACTACGACCTGCTCAACATCATCGGCCGCCGTATGCGGGATCATCCCGCTGCGACCCTGCAGTTGACCGGCTGCAATGGCGGTTCGGAAGGCGAACGCGGCGGACGAGCCCTGTCGCGGAGCCGCGCCGAAGCCGTCCAACGTTACCTCATGCGGGTCTGGGATATCGATGACGGCCGCCTGCAGTTACATGCCCGCGATTTGCCGGCTTTTCCGTCGTTGACGAATGATGAGCGCGGCCTACCGGAAAATCGCCGCGTCGAGCTGGAATCGGATACGCCGGCGATCCTTGCGCCGCTGGAAATCCTGGATACGATCCGAATCGCCAGCCCGCCCGCCGTGCGATTCTATCCGCTTGCCCTTTCGGAAGCAGGACTCGCCGATTGGCGGCTTGATGTCAACAGTGGCAGAGGCCTCGTCAAATCATTCAGCGGCGAAGGACGGCCCGATCGTAGCATTGACTGGTACATGAGCGACGATCTGGGCTTTGTAGCGCTCGAAAACAATCAGCTCGATTGTGTCTTGCACCTGCGCGATATCGAAGAACAAAGTTTTCAGACCTCAACCGCCACGATACGTTTTCACCTGGACACGCTCAATGCGAATTCACTGCGGCAGGAGGCTACGATCGAGCGATTTTCGATGATTTTCTTCGCCTACGATGATGCCGCTATGGCCGGACAATATCAATATCTGCTGGATGAAATCGAGCCCAGGCTGGCTTCGGCGCAGCGCATAAGCATCGTCGGCACAACTGATGTTATCGGCGATGAGAACTATAATCGCCGTCTGTCGCTCAGCCGCGCCCAAACTATCGCTTCGCTGCTGCATATTCAGAACGCCGCGATACGGGGGGATGGCGAAGATGCCCGGAGCTTTCCCAACGCATTGCCGGAAGGCCGCTTCTACAGCCGCCGCGTTGATATTTACCTCGAACGCTGATGCATGGCTCCCGTGTCCGGCAAATCCAGGCTCTCTTGCCACCGGCACGTGTCGGTAATTTTGCCGCGGGGTCTTTGGATATTCTGCCGAATCACCATAATTTCAGTCCAACATCGCTAAGATGTTAGATTATTCCTTCAACCATTTCCATTGAGGTTTTCAAATGATTCTTAATAATGCGACCGATGCGTCTGCTGAGTGGACGATTTCCAACAGCGAGGGCGATGTCAAAGGTATCAAGAGTCCGATGTCCTGGGGTACCGTCACTCCGCCGCCGGGACCCTTCGACTACACCGTCACTTTTACCGGACCGAGCGGCAGTGCCACTGCGGATAATATCGACAATCCCGATGCTCTTGTGACCTTCCTGGGTACGCAGCTGGTCGTGACCTACCCCGGCGCCTGATTTTTCGCAGCCCGGTCTCAGATGAGAAATATTGTCTGATGGCCGACAGTCTGTGAGTAGTATTAAACAACGCAGAGTACGAGATACAGACCGGATCTCCTGGATGGGATTGGATGGTTTGCGTGTCGTGCTTTGCGTTGGTGTTTTTGGGAGGAATTGGGATTTTTATTACCACGGGGGCACGGGGCTTGAATTGAGCGCTTGGCGTTGGTCAGCTTGATCGACTGCGGCGTGATTGTTGCTGTGCCGTAAGATGTGGTTCACCACAGGGGCACGGGGCTTGACGTGAGCGCTTGGCGTTTGGGAGCTTGATGGACTGGGGTGTGATTGACTTGGTGCGGAAGATGTGGTTTACCACGGGGGCACGGGGCTTGAATTGAGCGCTTGAATATACTGCGGTGGCGGGCCTGGGGCTTGACTTACTTATTGCTGGAAGTTGTCGTTTACCACGGGGGCACGGGGCTTGACGTGAGCGCTTGGCGTTTGGGAGCTTGATGGACTGCGGCGTGTAGTTTGGGCCTGGATATGCGAAAAGTCGGGGGTTGCGGAATTTCTTGCATAAGCGCTGCTTGATTGGGTATTTGCTGATTTGGTGCTGACCTACTTATGCCGGCTTCAGGCTTGACTGGCCGACTCCTGGCTGACCGAATCCCGCTTGTCTGATTCCTGGCTTGCCGCGCTATGAACCGGTAGATAAATTATCATTTCGGTGCCTTTGCCGACTTCGCTTTCGACTTCGATGCTGCCCTTGTGTGTTTCGATGATGCCGAAGCTGATCGAGAGGCCGAGACCGGTGCCTTCGCCGACGGACTTGGTGGTATAAAACGGTTCGAAGATGTGTTTCCGCACTTCTTCGGTCATGCCGACACCGGTATCGCGAAATGACAAACGTATTTTGTCGCCGACCAGGCTGGTGCTGATAAACAACTCGCCTTTGCCATCCATCGCCTGAATCGCATTACCGAGAATGTTCATGAAAACCTGATTCAGTTTACCGGGCAGACATTCAATATCTGGAATATCGCCATAATTGCGATGTACTTCAATCGAGTGTTTAATTTTGTTGTGCAGTAAGACCAGCGTCGACTCGATACCCTCATTAATATTGGCGACCTTAAAGTCACTTTCATCCAGCCGGGAAAAGTTACGCAGGCCGGCAACAATGTCGCGGGTGCGGACGGCACCTTCTTCAACGCCGTTCAGGAGATCGTTAATTTCCTTGAAGAGAAACTCGGGATCGAGTTCATCGCGCAGACGTGCAATCTGCTGCAGATCCTGCTCCGGGTTCGGCGAATTGTGCAAGGTCAAATAACGCTCCATCAGTTCGCGCAACTCATTGAAGTCGGTCTTCAGCGGGTTAACATTCGACGAAACGAAGTTGATCGGGTTATTGATTTCGTGGGCAATGCCGGCTGTCAACTGGCCGAGCGACGCCATTTTTTCGGAATCCACCAATTGCGACTGGGCTGTCTTAAGTTGGGAGTGCGTAAGGTCGAGCTGGCGATACGAATCGGCTACGGCGTCACGCTGCGCCGCGATTTCATGATTCAAATGTTCCAGTTCATGATTCTTGTGCTCGATATCTTCCTTCTGTCGCGCCAGCTTTTTATTGTCCTTGCGTTTTTGCCAGAAGCCCACAAGAACCAGGACCAGGATGACAACGGCCAAAGCCAAAGCCGCAAAGGTGACCATCGTTACAATCCGATTGCGGTCGAGCAGTGTCTCGCGGAATTGTTTGTCTTTTTCAAGCAGTTTCTTTTCACTTTCCAGGAGTTTAATCGTACGCTGACGTTCCAGCTCCTGCATTTCATTTTGCTGCAGAGCCATCCGCTGCAATTCTTCGCGTTGGCGCAAATCGGTCAGCTCACGCTTGCGTTTCTGCTGTTCGAGTTGTTGACGCGCAATCAGCAGAGCCTGTACGGTTCGTTCCTTCTCAAGCTCCTCTTGTTTAAGCGCCGCATCGCGCAATAGTTGTTCGCGGCGCAGGAGCTCGTTTTCACGATCCTTCTTCTCGGACTGCAGGCGCAACTGTGTCAGCTGTAAATCCTTAACGGCTTCATCGGCAAAAAAGAGTTTCAGCTCCTCTTCGGTCTTTTCAATATCGTACTGTTTTTGCATCAGGGCCTGCTCACGCAGACGCTCTTCAAGATACAGGGAGTCGCGGATTGCCTGGTGACGCTGAAAGTGCTCCAGAGCATCTTCAAAGTCACCGGAACGCTGCAGGATTTCGGCGTAAGACTTAAAAGACTCCATAAGTCCTGTCTGCGAGCCCGCCCGCCGCGCAGCCTCGATCGAACGCAGGACATAGGATTCAGCATTATACAAATCGCCATTCTTGAGATACACGAGACCCAGCAGATTCAATACATGCGAACTCCGCTCCGAATTGCCGCGTTCATCCCAGTGCAGCAGGGCTTTTTTCAGATGCTCGACCGATCCTTCGTAGTCGCCGAGATTCTGATAGGTGATGCCGAGGTTAATATGCGTGCTTGGGTTTGTACCTAGTTCCTCGTCCGCCAGCAAGGTTTGTTTATAATACTGTAAGGCCTGAATATGATCGCCCAGCAGGCTGTACATATAACCGATGTTGTTAAGTGACGCGGCAATGGCTTCGATGTCATTGCGCTCACGGTTAATTTCAAGAATTTCAAGGTTGAGCGCCAATGCAGCATCGTAATTGTTGCGCTGCGTATTGACGCCGATCATGCGCCGCAGCGTTGAGATGACGGCGAGAGTGTCCGCCGCGCGATACTGTAAGCCGCGCGCCTGCTCGAAGCTTTGAAGCGCTTCATCGTATTGTTCCAGCTGAGCCTGCAGTTGCCCGACATGCAGCAGGCTGCTTGTTTGAGCTTGCGTGTCGTTCAGGCCGCGCTGCAGCCGAAAGGCGTCCAGAAAATAGTCAAGAGCCTTCTCGCGCGCATTCAGGCCTTCATAGAGCACGCCTACTTCAACGAATGCTTCCGCGAGGCTGGTGGAGTCCTGCAATTCTTCGAAGGAATTGATGGCGCGCAGGTAATGCCGGATCGCCGATGCAATCTCATTTTTTTCCTCGTACGCCCGGGCAATAATCATGGAACCGTAAGCCATCCATTCCCGGTTGCCGGTCTTGGCCGCAAGCTCGAGCGCTTCCTCCGCACGCTGGATCGCTGCATCGGGGTTGGCATTACGCAACTCTTCCGCCGCCTGGGAATTGATGAGCGGCAGGCGTGAGCTGTCGGGAACGGCCCCCGAACCATCGTCAGTTTGGCCGCTGAGAGGCGTCCACAAGCAAACAAGGAATGTCAGGATGGCTGACACAACAAGGCTTTCCCGTCGCAGACCGGTCATCCTCAGGAAGGCAGGCAGAATGTTCGCCGGTTTAATTCGAAGCATAGCTGACTCCGAATTGGAGTTGACGCAATCTCTGGGGATTATAGTCAAGATCCACGTCGAGTCCGGTAGCGCCGATACCGCCGTACTCCGAGTTAAACACATTACGCGCCTTACAAAACAATTGCAATTGCGGACTCAGGGTCAGGCGCAAAATAGCATCGAGATTGTAATAACCGTCGGACCTGTAATCATCGGTCCGGTAGGCAGCCGCGCTCGGTGTATTACGCTCGATCCAGCTCCCCATAACTACGTTAGAAAGGTGGAGGTACAGATGTTCAAACGGCTCAAAGCTGATGTTGAGGTGGGCCATGAATCGCGGCAGCATTCGAACGTCGTCAAGGCTGCCGCCGTCGTCCGGCAATTCCTCGCCGCCGAAAGCATATTGCATACTGAGGTCGACATTTAACTTTAGATGCTCAACGATATTGTAGGCGCGCAGAATGCCCTGGAATCCGATAAGGACATTTTCGGCGCCCTGACTGTTTAGATTGGTACGCGCTTCGTTGTTAGTTGCCAGCGGATATTCACTCTTGTCTATTTCAACTTCGGTACGCGAGATCAGATCGTCGAAACGATTGGCAAAAGCGATCGCATCCAGGGTCAGCGAACTGTTAAACAGGTGCCGTAGACCCACTTCGGCCGATTGGAAGATTTCCGGTTCAAGATCCGGTGAAGGAATGATACCATAGTTAATGCTGTCCGGCGCGTTCTGATCGGCGAAGGCATTTGACGAATACGCGAAGGTAGATGAGGGCGCCCGAAAAGAGGTGCCAGAGGAATAGCGCAGCGTCGTCGCCTCGCTCAGCCGGTACAATAAAGCAAGACGAGGATTTAAGGATGAGCCGTAAAGCGAGTTGTCATCGACCCTGATGCCCGCCACGAGAATGAATGGCTCAAAGGTATGATAGAGTTGCACAAAGCCCGCCAGATTGGAAAACGTGATGGGGTTGTTGCCGAAGTCGCCGAACAGGGGGTGTGGGGGAGCTTTGTCGGTCGAAAAGCTCTGGTAATCTTCTTCGGTGAAAGGTTTGACAAGGTCATTGGTCAGCGGCAGATTGCCGGAATGCGTGTAAGAAATGCCGCCGATAATCTCGAGATCTCGATTCGGCTGATAGGTAATAAGTTGCTCGGCCATAAGGTCGTCGGTACCGGCGTAGATGAACGACTGGCCTTTGTTGGCATAGGTAACGCCCACCGACGATGTGTTATCCAGCCGCATTCTCAGGTAGGAAAGGTTGGTGGTGCCGCTGAAATCTTCGCTCGAAAAGTCATAGCCCAGTGTGACGCGTTGAATCGTTTCTCCGCGCAGATTCAGCGCATTGTTGTACTTAAAGAGGTATGGGGTACGCCCCAGCGAAGAATGATCCTTGCGATGCATGTAATCATAGGAAAAACGCAGGCCGCGATAGTGCAGGAGCATGCCCAGCAGTCTGCTCTCATGCGGTAGTTCATTGAGCTCGGGCAGCTCCGCCGTGCCTTCATAGTGAGCCGGTTTGACTAAGTCAAAAAACTGTTGTCGTAACTCCGGCGTTTTGAGCGAGTCAACAAAAGCCTGATCGACGCCCCTGAACTTGAGCGGCGAATACAGGTCACCCTCTTCGTGATACACGCGCAAGTCATCTTGCTCGGTAAAACTACCATATACGAGATACTGCAGGATTCTTCGGTCGATACCGGCCTTACCGCCAATGCTTAGGTTAACATATTTGTATCCGCCGCCGCCGATGGCCGCATCGGCCTGGGTGAAATTATTTTTTTCGGGCGCCGCGGTGACGATGTTGATAACACCGGCGGTCGCATCGGCACCGTAGACTGCCGATGCCGGGCCGAAAATGATCTCGATCCGTTCCGCCTGACGCACCGGCAGCTGAGCGCCGATTGGCATACCTTCGCCGCCGGTTGGCTGCAGGGGGATATTATTAAGCAGAATCTTGGTGTAATAATTGCCGAAAAGGCCACGCAACAAAAAAGTCTCGCCCTGCTCGCCGGCGCCCGGCTGCGATACCTTGATACCCGGCAGTGTTTTGAGCACATCAACCAGTGTTGTCCAGCCGTTGCGCAGAATCTCCTCTCGCGTCACAACGTGAACCGTTACCGGCAGATTGCGCACCTTCTTGCGGGAACGGCTGGCCGAAATGACTTCCAATCCGCCGGCGGCATCCGCATCGACCACATGCGCTGCGCCCAGTTGATCGCGATCCAGCAGCACTGAGTCCGCCGTGTTTTGCGCGGACAGGATCATCGGCGCTACAAGGGTCAGCATTGCTAGTCCTAAGCCGCAACGGAAATCGAAACTTCTCTTTAGGCCGTGCAGAATCACTTCTTGCTCCCTCTGCTGAATTCGATGCGGAATCGCGCTTTTAGACTCCAGCAGGCAAAATTTACGAAATTACGGGCTACTTGTGTTTAGTCCACGCGCCGGTAGCTGCCGTAGAACCAGGTTTGCGGACTGCGGTCCGGGTCATCATCGCCATAATAGCCCCAGCCGACAATTTCATAGGTGTCGCTGCTGACAGATTCGCGAAAATATTCGATTTTCAAGGGATTTCGTTCGCTCCGTTGCCAGATAATTGTCGCCGGTCCATCCAGGCTTCCCGAATGGACGATGCGTTCGTCGGGTTTATCGACAATACAGAGCATCCGCCCATCTTCGACTTTGTTGACACCCGAGCTTCTGACGACCCGCTTTTGCCCATCGGCGTCGGTATAAGTATCGCTGATGACGACCCGCTGGAGGTAGGGCGTTTCACTGACGTAGTGCTGCTCGACATCCAATGTCATCACCACCTTGAGCGGCAAAGCATTCAAAGTCTCGCGGCTGATCTGTTGCGGCTGTATAGGTTCCGCATGCTGGCCCGTGGTATCGCTGTACACCGTGAATTGGCCCCGCCATTTGCCGTTGAGCGGCTTGTAAACGTCGGCCAGCTCCTGATTAGTGTTCCCGGCTTCGGCCTGCGGCTCCCGGGCAGGGACACAGGCGGACAGAAGAACAGAGTTGAGACAGACTAACAGGAAGGTGAATCGCATGGGCGCAGCCATTTGTCTTGTACGAAAGAATGCCTTAGGACCAAAAGAGAGCGCCAGGGTAAACGAGTGTAAGGCGGTCGAATTTTATCTGATCACGATGATTGGGCGAATCCGGCCGGCGCCGCTAACAGATTTGCCTGCAGGAGCGGGCTAAGTGTCGGAAGAAGCAAAGGCGCGATCTTTTATTATCTTATTCCTGCAGAACATTTATGTCTTTAGTGGCGGTGATAAGAGAAACGCTTACAGAATGAACAGATTTCCGCCGGCCGTACCACAGGAAAAAGTAAGTTGACCATTAAGAAGCTCAATATTTACCAATCGGTATTTCCAGGGTGGCATATCTACAATCCAGACATTACATTCTTTATTCTTTTCGCATGATGCTCAAGACACTACAATGTTGAAAACCAGAATGCGGCTTGCAGGACGGCGGGAATAGCACAACTTTCGTGACTGCTTCCATCAATTTCAATTAACTCAACCGCGCCAGCGCCATTGGCGTGGAAAGAATCCAGAGCCTTCGTGCTGTTGGCGAAGGGTACGATTTCATCCAGCGGGCAGTGATACAGACGCATTCGAGCCTTGGGAGCCCAATCATAGAGATCATTCTCCCTCAGATAGACGCGCAGCGGATGATCCGGCCGCGCCTTTATGTCCTGCAGTTCGGCCTGGTTGAGCATTTCCAGTGGAACTGAAGGCAATTGTGCATCAATCTCGTGCCCCGATTTGCTGCCGTCGAACAGAGCGGGCAGCGTCTGGTCATAGGGCGGTGCAAATATTTCAGCGAGCGAACTGTAGTGATTACGGATATTGTTAAACGTCAGGATTACATAGGGCAGATACGAAGGACTGGCATAGGGAAGGGCTGAAATCATAATGTCGTACATCGCACCCGACATGTCATAGGGGCCGGCCATGGGAGCGGATGCTGTAATGCTGAATTCATCGGCAAACTCTTCCTCGATCAGTTTGTGGGCCGCCATCGTTGCATAGCCGCCTTCGGAGTATCCGGCCAGAAAAAGTTTATCATTGAGCATCACATCTTCCGCTTCACATAGCTCCCGCGTCGCACGCAGCATATCTACGACGCTTCTTCCAAGAGTCTGCGCATGCACATAAGGATGAAACGACTCCGAAACCCCGAGCCCCAGATAGTCGGGAACAGCAGTCACAAAACCCAGGGAGGGTCCGCCGACCGCTAACAGGCCTTCCTGTCCCGAGGCGACACCTTCAACGGAAATGACACTGTTCCTGTTGGTGATAGTTCCGTGCTGATAGCTGAGTATCGGCCAATCATTGCCGTTACCGTCGGGGATGGAAACGACGCCGGATGCCTTGACGGAACTTCCATCTGTGTCCACTGTGGAATACACGATGCGGTACAGTGTGTAACCATTCGGCCCGGCGGGGATGTCTCGTGCTTCCAAAAACTGACGGGTTTCAACAGCCGTCTTGCTGTCGATAACTTCAAAAGATGTTAAGACAGAGATTGGATCGACATCCGCAGGGCCAACGGGATCATCGGAGGAACAGGCCGACAGCAATACGAGTGAAAGCCCAAGAACCAGGGTCCAGGCTCTACAAAAATTCGTCAACTCAACTGAAATGGACATAGTGTTTTTCCAACAATTGGCTTCTGAATTCCATCGCAACCGACAACAATATTTAACTTACAGAATACAAACCGGAGAATTCAGGGTATTCAGAATTTTATGGACCTCAGTGCGTAGTTATTCAAAGGCTGTGAATTGAGAGCACGGCATATCATTAGTTAAATCATCCGGCTCTTTCTCTTTGATCGAGCCTTGTTTGCCCTTGAGCCCTGCGTTTTGGCAAAAACTTTCTCCATCCGAAATTAAACAAGCTTTCGGCCCATATTTTTAACCGCCAGGGGAACTAGCCAACCAACGTCATTCCGCTACTTTTGCCCCGGCTTCATACTCAAGCAAAATCAACACCGACTCAGGTCTTACGCTGGAACCCGCCGCAGTCACAAACTCGTCACAAGACGGTTAAGCCGGGCGGCGCGTAGAAAAGCCCAAAGCCATCGAGCAATATACTCTACGGCGTCATTCTCTCCAAAATGCGGCGTTTTGAGGCCGCTTTATCATGCCCGCTTCTTCAGTATGTGCCGTTCATCCGGTCTTGCGGAGCCGGCTCACCGTCGTCAATTTGCCATTTGGCTCGAATGACATATATGCGAAAATTGCAGCAGGCCCTTAAGAAAGTATTTGACGAGAAGCTGCTAATTCCACAGCCAGCGGAAAGCAAGGGAATCGAACCCTCATGACACCATTGGTGCCAACCGGTGTAGCAGACCGGCGCAACCTGTCAATAGTTGCCCACTTTCCAGCATAGAAATATTGAAAATGTTTAAAATAATTCATCACTGATCGCATTAACAACTCAGGGGCTATCTTCAGCCCAAGATGTATGAAATCAGAGTGCGGCAGGCGTGGGACTCGAACCCACAACACAGGGTTTAGCTGTGTTACTTGTTTTCAAGACAAGCTCCTCATCCGGTCGCTTGCCTGTCGATCCGCTTATATTCTTCAGTGGGAACAGTTGGAGTCGAACCAACACAGGACTATGCCGACGACTTTACAGGCCGCTGCCCTTGCCAATGAGCAGATGTTCCCAATGCGAGGCAGGCGTGGGACTCGAACCCACAACACAGAGTTAAGCTGTGCTACTTATTTTCAAAACAAGCTCCTCATCCGGCCGCTTGCCTGCCATGAACTGATACTTTGTCACCAGCTTCCTCACCGAAGGATCTTAAAGAGTCATTCGTCTTAGCAAGACCGGCATGCGGGAGCTGATATTATCTCGATCAACATACAGTGTACACACAAGCCAAGCGGCGAGCAGGATCTGTTTAATAATTCACGACACAAGAGTGCCGCTCAGCACCGCCATCAGCAGCCTAAAAGAGTAGGTAATTAGCTTAAGAAGTATTTAAAACGAAAAAGCCCCGCAGTTGCGGGGCCCTTTGTGCAATATTATCGCTGTTAATTCTTAGTTACAGCAATCGCCCCGCGAACGATTGTACGCGCTCGAATAAATTGACGATATGCTGCAACTGATTTTCATAACGCGCCAAATATATAAATGCCATACTTGTTAAGCAAGCATTTTTTAACTTTTTTCCACTGGCCGCCTCAATCGATTAGGCGCAAGGCTTCGGCCGCGGTCGAAACCGGCATTTTGCAGGCCTTGTTCCGGCAGACATATATTGTTGTCCGGCCTTTAATCAGTTTGTTCTGCAACAGGGGCAACCCACCTTCGTCGGCACCGCCCATAAACATCAATTGGGGGAGAAAGTGTCGGTCGAACTCCTGACGGCGCTGTAGGAATTCATCGCCTACAATTGCCACTTCATACGGCGGACGCACAAACTGCATCAGTAGCGTGCACCAATTGGCGTAATACACGGTACCCCGCTGCAAATTGCCTTTGACATTATTCAGCATCTGTCGCGCAGTTTCCAGGTATTTTTGTTCGTAAAAATATTCACCCAGGCTAAACAGATTTAAGGCCATCTGAGAATTCGACGCCGGAATGACGTTATCCGTCACTTCCATTTTGCGGGCAATCAGGACGGGATCCAGATCGGAGGTATACCAAAACATTGCACTGGTCGTGTCGCTGAAATGCCCGATAACATAATCGGTCATTGTACGCGCCTGTGCCAGCCATTCTTCTTCAAAGGTCGCTTGATAGAGCGCAATAAATGCATCGATTGTAAAGGCATAGTCATCCAGGAAAGCGTTAATATTCGCCTTCCCTTCTTTGTAATTGCGGTAGAGTCGGCCATTATCCTGCAGCATGTTCTTCCGCAAAAAATGAGCGTTGCGTATGGCACGATGCAGAAACTTTTCTTCGCCGAATACGCGGTAAGCATCGACAAACCCTCTGAGCATCAGAGCGTTCCAGGCTGTAAGGATTTTGTCATCCAGTGGAGGTCTGACGCGTTTTGCGCGATGTTTGAAGAGAGTTTGCCGGGCTTTCTGCAGTCGCCCGGTTAAAACATCCAGCGGGAGCTTGTGTTTACGCGCAAAGGCCGAGTCACTACTACTTCGATAGAGTGTATTCCGTCCGTGTTCCCAGTTGCCGGCATCCGTGACATTGTAGTAGTCGGAAATCAGCGCCGCATCTCCGGCCAGTATTGTGTCAATAGCCGACTTGGTCCAGACGTAGAATCGACCTTCTTCACCCTCGCTGTCGGCGTCGAGTGAGGAATAGAAGCCGCCATCGGGAGACGTCAGCTCACGATCGATAAATTCGAGGGTTTCATATACGACACTTCGGTACAGCGGCCGGCGCTGCACCTGGAAGGCCAGCGCATAGAGACTGACAAGCTGAGCATTGTAGTAAAGCATTTTCTCGAAGTGCGGCACACGCCAGAACTGATCAACGGAATAGCGCGCAAAACCGCCGCCTACCTGATCGTAGATTCCGCCGAATGCCATTTGCTCAAGCGTTCGGTTCACGGCGCGGAGGGCATCAGGCTCCTGCGAAAGATGGTGATAGCGGAGGAGAAAATCGTAGCCGACGGGCAGGGGAAATTTGGGTGCGCCTTTTTGGCCGCCAAGCTCAAAGTCGATGTCATTGCGCCAGGTGGTGAAGACAGCGTCGAGATCGCTGCGTTTGAAATTTGGCGGATTCCTGTTCAGCGTCACCAGTTCCGAATTGCGGATGCCAAGCGTTAACTGCTGTGCCGCCTGTTCAGCGCGCTGCGGCGACTCCCGATAGTAACTCAGAATGTTGAGCAACACTTCTTGCCATTGATCTTTTGGATAATAGGTGCCGGCATAGATCGGCCGTCCGTCGGGCAGCGCAATCGCATTCAGGGGCCAGCCGCCTCGTCCGGAGATGAGCTGAGCGGCATTCATGTATACCCGGTCCACATCCGGGCGCTCCTCCCGATCGACCTTGATCGACACAAAGTTGTCGTTCATTATGCGCGCGACGGCACTGTCTTCAAAAGACTCGTGCTCCATTACGTGGCACCAATGACAGGCCGCATAAGCGATCGAGATAATGATCAGCTTGTTTTCACGGCGCGCTCTGGCCAAAGCCTCTTCGCCCCGGGGATACCAGTTCACCGGGTTGCGGGCATGCATCAGCAGGTAAGGGCTGCTCTCATTAACAAGGTGATTGGCCGGGCCTTGGGGAGTGGTGGGATGATGCTCGTTGCTATCGGGGCGTTCGGCCGACTGCGACTCCGGAAGACTGCATGCAGTTATCAGGGCGCAGCATACCGCCAGGAGCGGTGAAAAGAACCTTTGACAAAAAATCGTTGAGTGACCTGCCCGATCCTCTCTAAGTCCTGCTTTCCTGAATATACCGAAATACAGACTGCTGACTGATCGGCGGCATCTCAAAGGATCCTGCCCGGGGCAAGACCACCGGGCAGGATAAGCAAAGGCCGGATTCTAGTTGGCAAACTTTACTTTATACTCTCCGTCGGTGAACTGAAGAGTCTGACCGCCGGGCACACTTATCCGGCCCGAAAAGCGACCTTCCAGTTCAGATCCCTGTTCAAAGCTAAACTGCACACCGATAAAAAAAGATATTTCTTCGGTTGACTGCACAGTGCTGAACTGCTGGGAATCGCTATCGGTATAAATCATGCGGTTAGACTGACTACTGCTTCGAAGGAAATAGTTGCCGGGAGTCCAACCAACGCTGGGCTTGCTGATCGTTACATCGATTGCAGGCTGCCCCGCCTCAGCCGACCCGCTAATAGTGAAAGAATGGGGATCGGATGTCTCGTCGCGCGTCGCTGTTGCGTTAGTGAACTCAAAGGACTCGCCATCAAGTGTGAATCGCATAAAGTATTCACTCGTTTCATTCGGGTCCGTAGGTGATTCACCGTCATCACCGTCGTCGTCGGAACAGGCGACCATCATCAAAAGACAAGTTATCATCAGTAAACACAATGCAGCAGACCGCTGCAAGGCAAAGCAATACATACATCACTCCTGAAAGAAATGAAATGAGGAAATGTCATTAGTGAAAGCATCAGGGCGGCATTGAACACCGCACAAGATGTTTCCCGGAAAGCGCATAGCGCTGAGAATATCAGACTGGAAGGCCGCTATAAATGGGAGGCGTTTAGGATGCCGTAAGAATCGTTGAAAAAGCGCCGGTGGGGCCTAATATACAAAATTGACGCCAGTTGAAAAACAAGCCGAGCTCTGAAGTGGGCAGTCGTACTTCGCAAGGAACCGGGGTGGATTCGCGCAACGATTGCCACCGAGACAGCCCCTTGTGTGTTACGGGACAGCGTTCGTGGTGGTCGACACAGGCCATTGAAAGGCCCGGTAGCTCTGCAGTTTGATACGCTGCAGGAATTTGTTTGTGATGGATGAAGATGTTTCGGAAGCAGTGGAGACGAGTCGTATTTTTTATGACAACAACTATATTGAACTTGCAATGGGCCCCCTTGGGCCCTAGCCCCGCCACCTCCAACCAAAATCCATCACAAGAAAAGGCCACAGTCACTCCCGCCAAACTTCAATAGCTCTTGGCGCCGACTCGCTGATTTCCTGTCATAGTCCTGTTCCTGTCCGTACGGAGCGGGGCAAGAACACGAATGTTTTTGCATATTCACACAGTGTTTCCCGCATCTTTCACTCGAAATGAACTTAACGCGCTGTTAAAGATGCGCAACGGTCACTGCGTCGAAATTAACGCAGCCGTCTAAATGAGTCATGAGCTACCGGCTCGCAATAAGTTCGTCGAACTCCGCCCGGAAAGACGATTGACGATTAGAAAAATGAGTCGCAGCACAATCGACTGACAAAGCACGAACTTGCCGAGTGGACTTCGCGCTTTTTTGTCTGTGGCATTTATTCAGGACATTCACCCCTCAGCCGAAAGTGATTATGGACGCAATGGGAGCCGGGGTACACCAAGTCATTCGAGTTTCATTTGGCGCAGGTTGGCACTACGCTCACATTCTGGCCGGTTGTAAACCCGGTAAAACCGAAGTGGAGCAGTGTTAAGTTCTGCTTCGCGCGGCATGGCAGGCGTCCACTTTCAATGGCGCAGAAGCAACGAAACCCGGCGACGATTGCTCGCGCGCCGGGTTTCCACGATACAGAATGGGGGTTAGCAACTGACTGTAGCGGGAGCATTGCTCCAGATAGATTCGACATCGCCGGCCGCCGATCGAGCTCGCACAAATCGGCAAGAAGCATCATTGCGAGAACGCGATCATTCGCTTAGCTGCCGGGCCTAGTAACTTCCACCACGCAGTCTTTCCACCATCCACTCACGGAAGGTGATAGACAGTGGTATAAGTGGACATTCCTTCGAGCAGCACGCGAACGGTATACATTCCGCCGCCCAGTTTGTTGCCATTGTCATCTCTACCATCCCAGGCCAGGCTGTACTCGCCGGCCGGTCGATAGCCGCTGAGCAATGTCATCACTTTTGTGCCGCGCAGATCGAAGACGGCAGCCTGCAGCTCGCCAGGCCGGTCGCTGGCAAAACGAATCGTTGTCTGCTCTCGGAAAGGATTGGGAACAGCTGGCCGAATCCTGAGATCATCAGTCCGAACCGTCGCATCTCTGACATCAACGGCATCGCTCTGGATATCGAGGTTATCGATGGCCCAGCCCCAGGCGACGACGGCGCCGTCGGCAAACATCCGGAAGCGGATGAAGATGATGTCACCCGGCTGAAAGGTTTGCAGCAGGTCGATACTACGACGTTTATAGAGTGCCTCGGTGCCGACGGTTGTAGAGTTGCCGCCGGCATCCAGATTGGCCTTTATGGCTGTGGACCAATCGGCATCCGCTCGTGAGTCATAGCCATTGATGAGCGGTTGCCAGGTGCAGCCGTCGCTGCTGCCTTCCACCAGCACAAAATCAAAAGCACTGATGCTGGGCCAGGCAGCCGACCCTTC
Source organism: Candidatus Kapaibacterium sp. (assembly GCA_028284775.1). GTDB lineage: Bacteria > Bacteroidota > Ignavibacteria > Kapaibacteriales > UBA7675 > JANQRB01. The sequence goes on from JANQRB010000052.1 coordinate 33,426, forward strand.
TTCCACCAATACGACTTCATCGAATTCCAGGAGCGCGTTATTGTCGGCGACAATGATCGGCACCTCCAGCAAATAGACGGCATTAAACAAATTTGTATATGGATGCGGCGTGTGCAATGCCGGACTGTTAAAGCCGGCCGGCTGTGCCAGTGCAAGGCCGAAACCGCGGAAGTCCGTCGTGTCGACGGGGTTGTTAAAGTTAGCTGAATATCCGTTGCGAGGTGTTGTCGGGAAAACCGTCAGTGAACGCGAAGCAGCCAGGAAGCTTTCGCCGTCCTTATAAGCCGTCACGGACACAGTCATTGACTGTTCGAAGCTGACGGGAAACAGCCGCGTGGTCGTCATCGCCGATTCATTGCCTTCGACACGCTCAAAGAGATTTCCGTTAACCATTATGTTAGTTGAATCATACTGCGAGCGATGGTCGACCCTGATCTGGACGCCGCCCGACGGCAGTTGTTGAATCTTGTGCAGGCGTGGTGAAAGCGTGACGTCCGGCAAGGTGTAATCCGCCAGCTCCGGCAGCTGCACGCTCCAGATGCCACGCCCCTGCGTTGCCACAACAACCTGATCATCCACGATCGACATCTGAAAAATCCCGACGCGCGGCAGACCGTTATCGGAGTATTCCCAGCTTGCGCCGCCGTCATTGGAAACGAAGAGGCCGATTTCCGTTCCGGCCCACATAATATCCGTGTTATAGGGCATTACCAGCAGACTGTAAAGTGCCACATCGGGGAAACCTCGGTCACTCACGCCACCGCCCGACTCGAAGCCGGACAGATCTTCCCAGCTGCCACCCAGGTTAGTTGTTCTGAGAATTTTGGACTGTTGCGGAGCTGAGAAGAGCAGATAAGCCGTATTTGCATCGATCGGGTGTGTGGCGAGACCCGATGCCTCTCGAATGGTACTCGGCAGGCTGCCGGACACCTCACGGAAACTGATACCGCCATCTTCGGATACATGAATGCCGCCGGGCCTTCCGGCAGGCGGGTCGATATCGAGACGCGAAGTTATCCAAACGATCTGAGGTTTAGCCAGTGACACTTCTACATTGTCAAAAGCCCGATAACCCAGCCAGTTTCCCTGAATTGCCGTATAGGTCCAGGAGCCGCCAAAGTCATCCGAACGCATTATGCCGGCCGAGCCGACGGTGAAAACCAGGTCAGGGTCGATCTTGGCATGGCCGAGCTTGGTGATGAAGGGTCCCTGGCCGGCAGTAGCGCCAAAGCTTGGCTGAAAGGACTGGCCACCGTCCGTGGAACGATGAACAACGCCGCCCTGCACTGTACCGAGCACCAGATTGGGATCGCGGGCGTTCCAGAGGGCTTCGAAGCCGTCGCCGCCTATTTTGAACAGCCAGGGTGAATTGGCCTGCGGATTTTGGTTCGACAGCCAGGAACCGTTATCCTGCGTACCTCCGATATAGACATCTTCACCGGGCTTTTTGTCGACTCCGTAAAACATGGTGCTTTCCATGCCGGTAATCTGGGTCCAGCTTGCACCGGCATCGGTCGAATAGCCGACGCCGCCGTCATTGGCATTCAGAATGTGATAGCTTTGCGAGGATTCATCCACCGGAATAAGCGTCAGCCAGTGATGATCGGCGTGGACAACAGGAATGCCGGAAGAGTTAGGAATCCACCAGGCAATGGGCACCGTGCTGCGGCTGTCGCTTGTCGGATCGATCGTAATGCGATAAATGTTAACACCGCCGACAATCACGTCGTTTTCATCGTAGGGACTGACAGCGATCGTATTGTCGAACCATCCGGCGGTGTAGGCGCCATTAACGCCACTCTGCCCGCCGGCATTAAACCAGTTGGGATCGCTGCCCGTGTCGTTTACGAGCACCCAGCTCGCGCCTGCGTCCTTACTCATGTAAAGGTCGGCGATACCGCGCGGACGTTCTACGGCTGCATACACGCGGTTCGGATCGGTCGGCGCGATAGCCAGCTCGGTCCGGACGCTGATTCCCGCCAGGCCAAGGCCGCCGGAGGAAGGTATGCCGATGCCGGAAGGCAGGGCAAAGTCACCGGCCGATATGTTCCAGCTTAAACCGGCGTCGGTCGATTTAAGGACTCCGACTTCGTTAACAGCAGCATAGAGAACATCAAAATTGCCCGGCGTGGCGATTATCTGCTGAATTCGATTGTCGGAATTGCTCGGCAGTTGAGTTTGAGCATCGAAGACCTGCGTCCAGCTCGCTCCGCCGTCACTGCTGCGAAAAATGCCGGAACGCCGGTTGCCCTGCTGGGGGTTGACATGCGCGAAGGAGTTGTTGCTGCAGACCAGGACGATGTTTTCATCTTCCGGATCCACCACCAAACGATTGATGCCGCCCAGCAGCTCGCCATTCGCGGTGGCTGCGAGCTGCTGCCAACTCTCGCCGCGATCGGTACTTTTCCAGACGCCGCTGCCTTCGAGGTCTACCACACGGCCGTAGCCCATTCCGGTACCAACATAGAGAACATCGTGATTCGAGGCGGCCATTGCCATTGTCATGGTAGAGAGCGTGAGTAAGTCAGGTGTAAGATTGCGCCAGTTCGCACCGGCATCGGTCGTTTTCCAGACGCCGCCGCCAACCGAAGCGACAAACCAGGTCCCGTGACTCGGATCATCGGGATCGACAAGCACGACTCTCGCCCGGCCGCTGACATTTCCGGGGCCGCGCTCAACCCAGGGAAGGGGCTCGCCCTGCACCACATCGCGTCCCTGCCTTTTTTGCAGCGCCCGCTGCTTTTCGAGCACTTTGTAGTTCGGCGGATAGCCGCGGCCGGCGGCGTCGGTCTTGATCGCGGCCAACGCAGCCATGAACGCTTCGGGATTTTCAGCGCGAGCGGCCTGTCGGGCGGTTTTGTCACGCAATTTTCGCAGCCTGTCCTGCCAGACGGCGGCGTCGGGGGAATTGGGTTCGGCCTTCCGCAGTTGCTGCTCGAAATATTCTTTGAGCGTTGCGCTTGAAATAATACCGTCCGGCTCGATCGAAGTAGATTCCGCCTGCCAATAGAAAGTTATGGCAACAGCGATTGCGGCAGCAATCACAAAGATGCCGCCATACGAAAGCGTCGCTTTAATGTTCATGAAGCCTCTCAAATAAACAATTCGCAAAACCCGGAGCAGAGTTTTAGTGCGAATGAAGCATTGTGGCAGGTGCTATCAGAATATAGCCCGGACGCGCGCTTAAAGCCTGGCTTTCCGATTGTTCAGCGCTTGCTCTTTCGTCGTGTAAACTTCCCTGAATGTGTTGTGTGTCAGCGTTATTGAACTCGCACGTCTGCCTTCTGCGCCGATGCGGCGCCCTGCAAACAACCTTACGTGATGAAGCCCCGAAGCCGCGGACGCGCCAGCGCCGGGCTTACACGGGTGGTTGACAATCGCGACGGAAAAAAGGTTACAGGCGATGCGCGAAAATAGAAAAAGAACAATTCCGACAGGCGAATGTTTAATGCCTGCAGTAACCGTCACAGCAAAAGTCTGGAAAAATGACAGGAGCAAGACGCAGTCAGAAAAATCTCATACCGCGTCTTGCTCCTGTGCCTGGAGGCCTAATCTGTCGCTTAACTGAGTTCTCCGGCATATTCCTGAGCAAATTGTTCCAGGTCCGCGGCGGGACGGCCCAAGATCGCGCTGACATCGTCCGATACCGGCGCGGTGTATCCCTCCCGCATCGCGACAAACAATCCAATCATAAACTCAGCCTGTTCACTCGGCCAGCCCTGCTCGCTCAGGGCTTTGCGCATGTCGTCATCAGAAATGTTAGTATAGTTGATCGACCGGCCGGCGGCTGCAGCAAGAATAGCCACGGCTTCGGAGTGGCTGAGGGCACGCGGTCCCGTAAGTGTGTATTCCCGGCAGATATGCTGGTCCGTGCTGAGCGCAGCATTCGCAACAGCAGCAATATCGCGCGTGTCGATAAAACTCACGCCGGCATCTGCGGCGGGAAGGTAGAGATTGCCCTCGCGGATCATGGGCCACAGAAAGCCCGGATAAAAATTCTGCATGAACCAGTTCGGTCTCAGGATCGTGTAATCGCCAACGCTGCGGATCAGGTGCAGCTCCGTCTTGCGCAATCCCCGCTCCGGCATGTTTTCGACACCCATCGCCGTCATAAATACAAATCGCTGCACCCCGGCCCCGACGGCGGCATCGATAAAGGGAATACACAGATCTTCTGCCTGTGAATCTGCGCTGGGGCCGATAAAGAACAGACGATCCACATTAGCCAGGACAGCGTCGAAACCGGCCGGGTCGCTGTAGTCGAAAGCGGCAAATTCGATCGAGTCACCTGCACTGTGCTGCAAGTTATTGCGGGTAGCGGCACGCACTTGGTGGCCGCCGCCGGCAAGAAGATGGACTAACACGCTGCCGACTTTGCCGGTGGCACCGACTACCAAAGTTTTTTGGCTCATACGATTTCCTTTATTCAAGAATGAATGAAATATAACATTGTCGTCCTGGGTATTAGATCTCACCAGAGCGATGATCCCGGCCACAAACAGTCAGACGTTGTACAACAGCCTGGAAAATCACTTCATCGCCTGCGGCACGCCCCAACCGACCAGAGTACCGATTGCGGCGCCGACGATTACATCCGTCGGAAAATGTTTACCGGCCAGGATACGAAAAAGGCCTGTGAGTGTGGCGGCACTGAAGCTGGAGTAGCCAATCACACGCAACTCTTCATGTTTGCCCGGATTGTAGTCGGCATAACTGCGGGTGAGAAAAGCCGCCGCCATAAATGCGAATGCCGTATGCCCGGAATAGAAGGATTTGGAATAATCGGGATAGTTTTTCAGCTTTTCGGATACTTCGATTTCGCGATTGAAGAGATACGGCCGCTTGCGTTGGACCCAGTGTTTTACCACAGAGTTCAGGACGTAGTTGACTGCGAGTGCGCTGGCATAGGTGCCGACATAATCGCCTGAGCTGCGATCATCGACTTGTTGAGATTGCGGCAAAGCAAACAGACCATAGATAATAGGCGCGGTCACGGATGAGTACAGTAACAAATCGCTCGTCCCATCCGCCAGACCGCACTGCATTGTAGTAGAAACCGTATCGAGCCAGCGCAGCCAACTCCATGAGAACTGCTGCTGACGCTCGATAGAGACGATTTCCTCTGCGCTCAAGGTATCGATCACAAAAGGCCAGGAGCCACTCATGAATTCACCGAGTCCCAGGAGCAGCAGACCGACGTTCAGTACGCCGGGATCATAGGGTCCGGCGGCTTCCTGATTGCTGTTGTACAGTGGTGGTATAGTAATCGGCTCGAAGACCGGAAGGCTTCCCAGCCCGGGTAATTGACCGGGAGTGCGCAGCCTGGGGAGATCGCGAAAGGGCAAACCACTGCTGTCGCCGCTGTTATTAAATGTGGTGCGGTTGTGTTCCGCAAGAGAAGGCACAGAACTAAAATTCTCGCCCGGCGTTTTACTGACGCTCTCCTGGCTCCAACATGCCAGCAACACAATTCCGAACCAGCAGGCTGTCAGGACGCGGTAGCGCCTCAGCACGGCAGCAAGGTCATATTCACCAAATACCATGGAATTCTCGAATTTGGTTTCAGAGTATCAGATTGACGGATAGGCTCGTTTCATTTCTCCAACAGAAATACCGCCGTGGGAATCATGCCATAAGATTTTTCCGGCCTGCAGAAGAAACAACTGCGGCGTTTCGTGGCGGACACCGAACTTTTCGGCAACATAATTCGACAGTTCACGCTGCGATTGCACAACAATGATAGCGGCGCGCTGTGAAGGGTGTTCGTCGATGTAATCTCTGAAGTGACTCCAGGCCCACGAAGAGGTTGCGCAGGCCGTCGAGTGTTTGAACAACCAGACCGGCTCGGGTCCGGCAGCAAAAGTGTCGACGGATGCGTTGTCGGTTAATGCTTGTACGGAAGCAGGAAGATCCATTGTTCTTGCACCATTTCGTGCTAAAAGTCGCGATACAAAAAAAATCAAGCCCACTAAGAGTAGGATACCGGCGATACGCGACAATTCCTGTTCCATAAATTGTCCTCTGATTCAGCCCGGCCCCCGAGGTTGTTGATTAAGTCCTGCTGTTTAATTCAGTGGAAGACAGCATAACCAGCAAGATAACGATTCTGGACGCCAAATTAGTGTTGGGCCGAATCCTCGCCTGAAATTGCCGATTCATCGAAGAGTGTTCCCTGTGCCAGGTTCATTTCGGCGGCGAAGCTGGTACCTGTCAGATTGAGCAGCGAGTCGGCAATCGGTAGCAATTGTCGCTCAATATAGTGTCGATAATCGACATCACGTGGATTACGCTCCAGCGGAACGGGACCGTGCATAGTCATAATGTAACGCACATCGCGTCCGGGCCGGGCTAACATCCGCGCAGCGCGTACCTGCGGAGATACATTTTTGCTATAGTCATGTGGATCCTTACGCAAACGTTTGTGATAAACCAGTTTATCGTCGAATTGGCCGGTGAGAAGGCTCTTCACAAATTCGCGCAGCCAGCTTTTATATTCTCGACCTGTCAGCAGACGAAGGTAGAGCTCGTACTGAAACTCCTTTGCGAGCGGACTCCAGTCCGAGCGCACGTATTCCATTCCAATGAACTCGGGGTAGGGATCGCCGCGGTCGATACGCAGCCCGACATAACGTTTTTTGGCGCCGCCGCTCGTGGCCCTTGCCATGGGCACGACGAATTTGCGATAATACTTCTCATACTCCATTTCCAGGTAGGATTCCACGCCGCGCCTTGCAAGTTCCTCTCGCAGATGACTGTTCAGCTTCTGCAGCAGATCCCGTCCCGCCGTCTCCGGATCGCTTTCTTCTCCCGCCTGCAGACCGACGAAGAGGGAATCGGTATCGCCATAATGCACAGTATAGCCCATCTCCTCAAGCCGTGCTTTGCAATGCTGTAAGAGCCACTGGCCGGTACCCGTTATCGCGGAGGGCAGCGCCGGATGGTAGAAACGGCAGCCGGGGGTCCCCATCACGCCGTAAAAGCTGTTCATTAATATCTTAATTGCCTGCGAGAGGTGGGTATCGCCGGCCCGCCTGGCCTCATTGCGCTGTTGCATCAAGCGATCGATGAACTCGGGCAGCAAATTTTCGCTTGCCGAGAAATGATGGCCGTCCGGCGTTGCCAGGGTATCGACATCCCGGCGCAGGAGGGCCAGCGGCTCGATTTTGAAAGACTGGATAATCGTGGGATACAAACTCTTGAAATCCAAAACGATAACATGATCGTAAATGCCGGGCCGGGGCGACAGGACATAACCGCCAGCCGCATGTTCACTGAGATGGACATCGCGAACATTAGGCGCCACAAAACCCTTACGGTGCAAGCGCGGCAGATAGTAATGGTCGAATGCCGCCACGGAACGCCCGACGTAGTCAAGCAGCAGGCCGGCAATCTGCGAGCGCTTAACGTACATCTCCAGCAGGCCGGTACGCTCGAAAATGCGGCTTACAAGGATGCAGTCCTCCAGGTTGTAGCGCGCGAGCGCAGCTTTATCCTCCTGAAAGAGCCGTTCGATCTCGGCGATTTTATCCTGGTCGGGACTGATGATTTTGCCTTTGCCCAGCAAGACGCGGGCGACGGTTTCCAGCCGGTAGTCCGGGAAACTGTAGAAAGCTGTCCGCAGCGCCATCGGGCCATCGATGACAATGCGGCCTGGAACTTCGGCTACCGGGCCGCCGCGCGCCTGCTCTCGAAGACGGGCTGCACGACCGCCTCGGCCAAGGCGCAGCGTCATCCCGAGCTCACGGCACTTGCGCTCCAGAAAATCCAGATCGAATCCGACAATGTTCCAGCCGATGATGACATCGGGATCGGCATCCGCAAACCAGTCAAAAAACGCGGTCAGCAACTCGGCTTCGCTGGGATAGAGCGAAAGATTGGCGGGCAACTCGGCGCGCTCGTCGGCCAGCATAAACACACGATGACGGGCGGGGCCGGCATCGGTCAGATGCAGGGCAATCGAATACAGTCGTCCGCTGGCAACGCCGGTTTCGATATCGAGCGAAGCCGCAACAAGCGTCGGCGTGGCCTCGCCGATACTAATGCGCGGATTACGCATCATCAACTGCCGACCCTGACGCAGAGCAGCGCCGCTTACGCGCGCCTGTGCACAGATAAAGCGCTCCATCAGAAAACGTCGCGTAGGACGCACATCGGCTTCGAAGCTGCTGATGCCCGCTTCCCGCAAGCTGCGGTCAGCGGCACGTAAGTCACGGTAGGTGCTAAAATACAATGCATCGACATGCCGGCCGGCAAAATTTGTTAACGGCAGCTCCCGGCGTTCAGCCACTGACAGGGCGGGAGGCAGTATCGCTTCGCGCTCCACAAAAAAAACGGGCCGCTGATTGTCGAATTCCAATTCGATCGGCCCCCATTGATTGGCCAACCCGGTATAGCGCACCATAAGTCGTCCGCGTTCATCGCGCCAGTCGGCGCTAAGTATGAAGAGGTCCGTATCAATGTGCATTATTGCGCCTGGATTACATGAGAGCTTAAGCGGAAGACGGGAAAACTGCAGCGAACGCCGGACATTATCGTCAGACTACCGAGGCCATCGAGCCAGGCTGATTCCGGAAGCCAAGATACTGAATTTGTCGGGATCGGTCTGTCTCGATCGGCCTGGTCATTCGGAGGACGAAAGAGCTGGCGTGCTGTGCCGGCGGGAAGTGGACGACGTTCCCGCTTGCCAAGCGGACATTCCCCGGGTGGAGATCGGAGAATTCATGGGATTCAGTGAAAATAGCAAAGACAGCTGCAATGTTAAGGCTCTTAAAATATCTTATATCTTTTTGGCGATCGGGACCTGTGGTTTTAAACTTCGGGCTGGGCTCTTTTGATTGGCTGAGACGATCGATTGGGAGCTTGGTGACGTGGGAAATTGGATGATTGCTGCAACAACTTTCTTGCCGGCGTCTCTTGCGCCCAATGGGCCCTCCCGCCGCACAACCGCCACCAAGGTCTCGTAAGACCAGAACACAAACATCCACCACCAAATCCCAAATTTGGCGTCAATGCCTGCTTAACCACGTATCGAATACCCCGTTCATGCGCTGAACAAACGACAACATTACAAATACCGCAGCAAGCATCACACATCTCTTGCTCTTACAATCATCAACGGCCGGCAATCTCCAATTATCGGTCCGAATTTCACGCTTTACGGTAAAGTATTCTGAGCGCTGCGTTCCCATTCCGGCATTAAGACGGCAAATATTAACCAGGTAATTGCGAGATGCAAGGACAACATCTAAAGCTAATAGGATGCTACAGGCCACACAGCTTCTCGCGCTAAATATGCCGAAAGATGAACTCTCACCGGTTATTTCCAACAAAAATCAATTTTTCCTTACTTTTAGACTATTGATCGTCAACAACAATCCTGTCTTTTGCACAAATCTTTGCTGAAATTATGGACAAACTGGAAGCCGTACGGCTGATCAACGAGGGTAAATCGGGTCAGTGGAACTCTTACCGCCGGAATAACAAAGACTGGATTCCGGATTTGTCGAACGAGATTATTGCCGCTGAAGTAAAATTATTTCTTTTCGATTTAAGTGGTGCAAATCTCTGCGGTACCGATATGTCGAACGCTATCACCGACATATTTACCGAAGTAGATATTCTCGATCTGAACGTAAAAAAGGCACATATTGATGTTTATACAAGCTTTCCCAGTGGCTATACAGTGTCTTCAGACGTCATCTTCATCTCCCAATCCCAAAAACACCATACACACAATTCATCCGCACAGATATTCATCAGCTACACCTGGGCCAACGATGAAGTCGTTATGGCTATCGACCAATGGCTGCGCAACAAAGGCTTAAATACGCGCCTCGATAAACGCGACTTCTTCGGCGGCTCACGCATCAGAGACGAGATAATGCGTGTGATGCAGGAATGTGAGGTAATTTTGATTTTTTATTCCAAGGAATCGGCCGCCAAACCCTGGCCGCAGTTCGAGCGGGAATATGCCGGCGACCTCGAGATGAATGCCAAACAAGAAGGCAAGCAGGCGCCTCGTATTGTCTACATCGTCACCGACAACATTCCGCTGCCCAATATTTCCGAGAAAAACCGACTGGCGATTATGGCCAAGGGCAAACGCTTCGAACTCGTCTGCGAGGAGATCTATCACAGTATTTTGCAGCTCCCGAAAAGCGCGGACAAGATCGACCTCGACCAATGGAGTGATTACATTTTTTAAAGTGATAGTGGGAATGTCATTGGGTTTTGCTCGCGGAAAAAAGAACACCTGATGCCGACAGTAGAGCTTTATTCACTCTGCTCTTCTGGCATCGCCCGGATGCAGCGCGTTGACGCTATCCGGCTTCAGTGTGCCCGGCTGCACGCGCTGATATGCCAGCATCAAAATCAAAAAGAGCGTGACTGCCGGATACATAACGATGAACAGCAGGATGTTTAGCTCGGTATAGCTGACATCCAGCAGATTGGCGAGATTAATACAGAAGTCCGTGCCGTGCCAGTAGAGTGCGTTCAAGAGCGCGCTGATGTCTGCGGTGGACGCGGCTCCATACAGCAGAGCGACAATTAGGCCCGCCGACGTCAGCATCAGAAACGCCATTCCTCGCCGTACTGTACTCCTCGTCCTAGCTTTGCGACGCGCCCGATAAACAAGTAGAGCCGCCAGAAAGGCGATCAGCAAGGGCCACAACAGCACGTACACGAACAGATTAATTTCCCGGTAGGACATCCACGGCTGCTCCTGCAACAGACGGACATTGGCGTGATAAAGCGCGAAAGCAAGAGTCCGGATCTGCTGATGCTCCCCGGGATTCGAGGCGTGCGGACAGCCATGGTCATGACAGTAGCGCGTGCATTCGGCAGCCCGGCGGGCATGGGTGGGCGCTGCAGCTTGCTTATTCACGACCAGAGTCAGAGCGCCGAGCGACAGACCGATAAGCAGGAGAGCAAGGTAGGATTTCATCATCCATCCGGCGGACGTGATGATTTTTGCAAAGTTTCACTGAAACATTGAACAACACTTTGCGTTTCAGCCTGCGAACCTGGAGAATGGCACCGCTCAGCATCTCTCCTGTAATATCATTGCCAACCACCCCGGAACACTATGCTCGGGAACTACCTCCGTCTTGCGCTGCGTAATCTGCTCAAACATAAGTTGTATACTGTCATCAATATTCTCGGACTGGCGATCGGGCTTGTCTGCTGCATGTTGATCGTCCTCTTTGTCAGTGATGAATTGCAATACGACCGCTATCACGACAACGCGCCCCGTATTTATCGCGTACTGGAAGACATTTACATCAATGGCGTCACTGAAAATTCGGCAAGTTGTCCTTTTCCCGTTGCAACGCAAATGCAGGCCGAGTTTCCGGACATTGAAGCGACGGTGCGCTTTTTTCGGCCCACTACCACGCCGATTGTAAAGAGGGGCGACGAGCGTTTTCGCGAAAAGAGTCTCTTTTTCGCTGATTCGAGTGTTTTCGACGTTTTCGGTTTTACATTTCTCAAAGGCGATCCCGGAACAGCCCTCGACGATCCCTTTACAATTGTGTTGACCGAATCCCTGGCCCGCAAATACTTCGGCGAAGAGGAAGCTCTCGGCCAAATGCTGGAATTCGTCACCGGTGGTCCACAGTCTACCGCTAAGGTGACCGGTGTGATCGCCGATGTGCCACACAATTCGCATTTCAGCTTCAGCGGCCTCATTTCAATGGCGACGGCGCGCGTGTTCGTCGGCAATCAGACTTTCACGCAACAATGGTGGTGGAATCCCTGCTGGACCTATATCCTGCTGCCGGAAAACTTTCCGCCCGGACGCCTGGAAGAACAGTTCCCCGGCTTTGTGGAAAAATACTTCCCAGAAAACATCCGCGACGGTATCAGTCTGTCACTGCAGCCGCTGACAGACATTCACCTACACTCGCAGCGCGATCTTGAGATCCAGCCGAACAGCGATATCAGCTACGTCTATATTTTTTCCGCGGTCGCCTTGTTTATTCTGCTCATCGCCTGTATCAACTTTATGAATCTTGCCACCGCGCGTTCCGCACGACGCGCGCGTGAAGTCGGCGTCCGCAAAGTGATGGGCGCCCAGCGCCGGCAGCTCATCGTCCAGTTTCTCGGCGAGTCGATCCTGATCGCTCTGCTCGCGGTGCTGTTGAGTGCCGCCACCTGCGACCTGCTGCTGCCCTTCTTTAACGATTTTACCGGCAAGGAGCTGAGCGTCTCCTGGCTGACCGATTGGCGGATGCTGTTGATGTTGCTCGGCCTGGGCTTAGTGGTAGGAACCGCAGCCGGCATCTACCCTGCGTTTTTCCTGTCGTCCTTCCGACCTGTCCGGGTACTCAAAGGCAATGTCAGCCTTGGCATGCGCAGCGGCGTGTTGCGCAAGGTACTCGTTACGATCCAGTTCGCTACCTCCATCGGCCTGCTGATCGCCGCGGCTATTGTCCTGCAGCAGATGGACTATGTCCGCCAGAAAAATCTCGGTTTCGACCGCGAGCACATCGTTTTGATAAAAAGCGAGCCGCCGCTGTTCAGACGAACGGAAGCTTTCAAACAGGCGCTGCTGCGTCATGCCTCTGTCAGCGGCATGACAACAATGACGGAGACTATCGGCACAGGGGTCCAGATTCGCCAGTATTTCCCGGAAGGACTCTCGCAGGCTGAGCCGACAGCCCTGGCCGGCCTGGGCGTTGATATGGATTTCCTGGATGTGATGAACATTGATGTGGTCCAGGGTCGCGGCTTTTCGCGCGAACACCCTTCCGATACCTTGCAAGCCTATTTACTCAACGAAACGGCGGCGCGTAAACTCGGCTGGGATGAACCCATCGGCAAACAGTTCGGCATGTGGCTTGGACCAAACTTCACCCGCAAAGGCCGGATAATCGGCGTGGTATCCGACTTCAACTACGCTTCACTGCGTCACCCGGTGGAATCGCTGGTCATCTTTGTCTTTCCCTTTATTAATGAAATCGCTATCAAGCTGCATCCGGGCCAGCTTGAGGACGGCATCGCGGCGATCGAACAGGAGTTTCAGCAATTCTGTCCGGGAATTCCTTTCGACTACAGATTTCTCGACAGCAGTATCGAGAATCTTTATCGCGACGAATCACGGCTCAGCGAGTTGATTAGTCTCTTCTCCTTGCTGGCAATCTTTGTAGCTTGCCTGGGGCTATTCGGCCTGGCATCCTTCACTGTCGAGCAGCGCGTCAAGGAAATCGGCATCCGCAAAACACTGGGCGCGTCAGTGCTAAACATCGTTCTCCTGCTCTCCAAAGAGTTTTCGCGCCTCGTCGTGCTTGCGGCGCTTGTCGCCATTCCGATCGCATGGTATGCCATGGACAATTGGCTGCAGGATTTTACCTATCGTATCAATATCGGCTGGGAGCCCTTTGTGCTAGCGACACTCGTTGCGCTGGCCGTAGCGATAGCAACCGTCAGCATCAAGACAATCCGCGCCGCCCTGGCCGACCCCGTGAAAGCGCTAAGCTACGAGTAGCGAATTCGACAGACACAAAAAATCGATTGTTTCAAGGGGCCGCTTCAATGGCGACCCCTTGCTTCATTCATGCCTGCACAAGCCGGACTGCAGCGAAAGCCACCAAGCCCGGGGCGACAACATACCCGGATTCAGCGGCATACGCCTGATGGGCATTCCCTCATCGCAGAACGAGCTGTGCCGGTATTGCCAGGCCAAGGGACTGCAATTCACAAAGGTAAAAACCCGCTGCCAGCGACTGTAGGTTTACGTGGAATTCCGCCCTGCCGGTGGCATCAAGCCCTAACTCCTTCCTGGCGACGATACGGCCTGTAACACTGCGTATGACAAGCTCGGCGTTGGCGTTGCGACCTTGCGGCAGATAACAGCTTATGACAACTGGACCGGAAGCGGGGTTGGGCCTGACGGAAATTGCCGGACCAGCCACTGATGATTCGTCCGATTGCGCGACGTCCACCACTGCCTGTACCCTGCATGCCTCCTGATAGCGGAAATTGTTGCCGCAGCCTTCCCACCACAATTCGTGACGTCCGTCAGGCGAGCGTCTAACTTGCGGCAGGTAACGATCTTCTTCCAGAATTCCCAGTTCGTCCACGTTATTGCAAAGCAGGCGACCCGTCGAAAGCTGCAGGTATTCCTGTACCAGAATATTGGAGAAGTCTCGTACTGTTTTGCGGGTAAACTCGGCAAAATCGCCGTCGGGCGAAAATTGGATGTCGGCGATTCCGCTGCCGATATCACGCAGTTCGCTGCCGGTCTGGACTTCCCAGATTGTGCCGCTGCCCGGCCGTGACGACGATCCCTGGCTTTCGATACCGGCCAGATGCATGCCGTCGGGCGACAATGCCGTAATGCGGCGCACGCGATCCGGGACAACAGCGGGCAGCGATGACCGAAACAACTCCTCGCCGCTGTCAAGATTCCAGGCGATTATCATACCGGCTGTGTCGACGGCCAGCAGACTGCCGTTGCCGTTATACATCGCGAAAAAGCCCAAGTCGCCCTCCGGCAGCGGAAACACCCGGTCGACGGCGCCGGTGGCCGGCCGCAGCAGCGAGAGGCCGGTAGCCGAGGCACAGACAAGCTGTTTGCCGCCGGCGCGATAGATCATGCCGGCATCGCAACCGCCCGGAACATTGTGAATATCAAGGATCAATCGGCCGGCAATCACGTATTCCACGACGCCCTGCTCCGTGGCGGCATACAGGATATCGCCATCCGGGCCTAAGGCCACCGGCCCGGTGAATTCGAAGCTGCCGGCCAGCGAACCGTCAGCGGTGTTCCAGATCATCGTCAGGCTGTCGCTGTCGTAGGTTGCAACTGCGCTGCTATTGGCGCTGAAGCTCACATGCCGGATACTGGCGATATGCGAGAGCGGAACCGGCAGAGATGGTCTTTCGCTATCGAGATCGATCAGCAGGGCCCGCGATCCCCGGCCAAGTGTTTGACAGGCATTGTTGGTGAGGCGCAGGATCATACGTCGGCCGTCGCCGGCAAGCTCGGGTCGAGCCCACTGCGGAAACACCAACTGCTTGTACGTGAAGGCGCTGAGGCGGCGGCGGCTGACTTCGGCTCCGGCGGGAATATTCAGCACACGTATCTCGTCGGCCTGACGTACGACCGCTTCATTGATAGAACCGCCGAAGCCCAGCAGGTCGTCCACCGTTTCGTTCATCACGGTTTTTGCCCCGTCTGCAACAGTATACAGCGTTAAAGAGCTAAGGCCGCCGACAGCCAGTCTGCTGGCATCGCCGGAAAGGGCGATCGAATGAATGCTGCTGCCTTCGACTGCGAATTCGCGTATCAGGCTGCCGTCGTCGGTGTTCACAATCTGCAGCGCATCATCAGTTTCGTGAACGAATGCAAGCGCACTGCCGTCGCGGGAAAGTGCTATCTGCTTCGAACGAGCGAAAGCAAGTTGGAAACGGGCTTTCTGCGTAGGGCCCTTCACATCGATGCAAACCAGTTCACTGTGTGCGATGAAGCTCAGTTCACCGGAATCGGCGTTGAGCGCCAGTTGACTAACGCTGGTATTGGCGGCGGGATTGCCGAGCGAGACGACAAGCTCGCCGGTGGCGCTATTCAGGATATCGATGGCATTGTCACGATCCAGCGCAACGATCTGGCTGCCGTCAGTCGAATACCATACGCTGAAATAAAATGTACCGGTATTGTAGGTATCGGTGATCTCGCCCTGCGCGACATCATACAGAACCACACCTCCGGTTTCATCGTCATTTAATCTTGCGATCATCACCATCAAATCTTCGCTCGGATGAATGTCCGCAAAATGACCGAAGTTTACCCCGTGCAAACGGCTCTGCTTTTGCCACAAAATGTCAGCAGCCTCGAGTGGAGCAGGTGCAAAGAGCAGGGCTAGTCCCAATCCCGGGAACAAATGCAGGAGACACAATCGCAGTCGTTGTTGCAATCGGGCAAACAATCGTCTGTCAATAGCTGAATTGAACAAGGAAGCACATAGCATAATCGCGCCTTGGGTATTTGTGCAACAATCACAGTTTTGAAGATACCGACAGAGCGTGCCTACGTACGGAAATCTATCGCCGCACAGCCTGCCCTCAGTCGCCATCCTGATTAACGGGTGGTTATGCACCCGCAAGGCCGACATCACCGAAGCGCATTGAAGATTGAATGTTGAATGGTACGGATCACCGGAGATTCTCCGGGCAGCTGTTATGACTCTTGAGAAGATTCCGCGTTACAAAATTGTTTTAATGTTTGGCGCTGACCTAACTTTGGTGGCGCCCCTGCGGGTTGGATCTACAGATTGTTCAGTGGTGACAACAGTCGTATGACATCGGTATTGGAAAGTCACAAATCCGGGAAATTATGGAAAGCGAAATTAGAATGGTCGTGGAGGATGACAATCCTGCGCTGGCGGCAATCATCCGCGGCGGCCTGATGGAATTCGGCGCCGATCGGCCGGGCTTTGCGTTTACCGATCCCGAAGTCGATAGTATCTTCGAAACATATCAGGCGCCGCGCTCGGCGTACTTTGTAGCGCTGCGCAACGGCCGTCTACTCGGCGGAGGCGGTATCGCGCCCCTGCGAGGCGGCAGCAGCCACACCTGCGAACTGCAAAAAATGTATCTGCTGCCCGAAGCGCGCGGCCACGGCCTTGGCGCGGCACTGCTCAAGCACTGTCTCGATGCAGCCATGGCCCATGGATTTCAACAGTGTTACTTAGAAACGCTGGACCGCATGCACGCCGCGCGAAACCTCTACCGACGCTTTGGTTTCAGTGCGCTTTCGGAGCCGGCCGGCGCCACCGGACACAACAAGTGTAATACCTGGATGATGAAGGATCTTACAGCCGAAGTCTAAGCACGATACTTTGGAGATTAGCGGGCGGTGATTTTTCCTCGTCGCTTCGGGCAGGCCGCCGTCGGAATGACAGAGAGACAGCCCGCGAACGGACCGTCTCTTGTCTGTACTACACACCCCGTAGTCTTTCTCCGGCAGCTACCCGGCAGCTACCCGGCAGCTTGCAGGGCCGCGAAGAGTCTTAAAAAGTTACGTCGAAGCTACCATCAGCGACCGTGACCGATTGCTGCGTTTGGGGATTGGTGGCCGTATAAGCAAAGCTGCCCTTGGCGCTGTTGTCCGTAAGTTCCGTTACGGTCAGGTTGCCAGACAGGGCAGCGAAGGTTTCGACGCTGGTGCCGCTGCCCCGGCCGAAGGTTGCCGTCAGTCCGGCGGTGATGCCGAAATTGAAAGTGCCGGTGCCGTTGACGAGCCCGCTGATATTTATCTGCTGGTTTTCGCCGCCTACGATCTGCGCGCCGGCCAAAGCCAGAACGCCATTGGCACGGGTGGCCTGTACCGTTGTGGCGTTCCAGGCGTTGCCGGCAACGGTAGCCTGCATCGTGCCGTTGCTATTGTTGTTGCCGCCGTTGCTTCCATTGTCATCGTCGTCACAGGCAAGGAGCATACACAGGCACAGGATGCTACCGAGCAATAAATTCTTCGCCATGTCACTTCCGTAAATTGTTGAAGGAGATAGGATTTCAGTTCTACAATTTAGGCCATCACGACAATGATTTTGTTCCGTAATCCACTGCATTCTTACTAATTTGTCGCCTGACCATGTATCACGCGACGTGAATGCCTGCTTAGTATGAGTTTGCTTTGTGCCCTGATCGCCGCTCTGGACGAAACCGAACGACAGACCCTTGAATCGATGGCCCTGCGCGGCATCGAAGAGCGCATTTTCCACATTCATCTGCATTACCGCTCTCGTGGATTGCCGTCCATTGAAATTCTCTGCGAGAGTCTGGACGTATCGCAAAGCCATTGGTACAAAACCTGCGCGGTGCTGCTGCAAAAATCCTATCGCGCCCTCTGCGGCGGTGAAGCAAGGGCCGTTCTACCCTTCCTGGAGCACAAACATCTGTACAAGCTGCTTTATCACGAGCTGGCGCGCCAGGAAAAGCGTCTGCTTCAGACCGACGACAGGGCTGCTCTCAGGGACTTCTATCAAACGGCCTACCAGGTTTGCAACCGCGCCGATCTGACTGACTACCAGCGCAGCCGTGTGAGCGAGTATGTAGAAAAGTTTAGTCAATGTCGTGGCAGAGTTGAGGACGGCGAGCGGGAGCTGCTCTTGCTGCAGACCCTGGTTCCTTATATCCACCAGGTGCGTACCGCGCTGCGACGTTCACGCGAGACGCGCGCCATCGCTCGCGAGTTGGAGCAGGTTCGGAAGGCGATTGCCGACAAGAGGCATCCGCGCGTGCATCTGGAATACCATAAAACAGCCGCCTATTACGAATACTTTCTGGCGGGAGCCATTGCAGACAGCGCCGAACACTGCCGGCTCGCTCTCGCAATTCTGGCGAAGCAGCCCTCCCGCTTCAGTGCGGCGGATCGGCTCGGCGTCAAACGCGTTCAGGTTGAAGTTTATTATGCTTCCAGCCAGTTCATGCCGGCACTACAACTGTACAAAGAGCTCTATCGCGATTACTTTGATGAATTGAGTCCGAACATCTATCACCTGGCCAAATTCTGCGAGCTGGCCATGATATGCGACGATTATATCCTGGCCGGCGAACTGCTCGACCGCCACTTCAGCGGCTACAGCCCGGAGACCCAGAAGGCGCCCTGGCTGACGGCCCTGCGACTCCGTTCACTGCTGGCACTTATGCAGAGAAACTACGACCAGGCGATGCACTCGATTCAGACGGCGCTCGACGCCCTGCCGAAAGATGCCTTCTTTACCACACAGGTATTGTTACGCTGGATGCAGACGTCCTGCTTTCTCCTTCGCGGCGATCTCCCTATGGCGGAAATGCTTACGCAGCGCAATCTCAAATTTCTCTACGGCAAACGGCCGTTTCCCGAATTCCCCTTGTACTCAGCCTATTTTCGTGTAACGCGCGCGTTTATTCGTCAGCGCGAATCCGGCAGAAAACTCTCCCGGCGACTACTTGGTCTGCTGCGCGAGTTCGACAAGGAGTTTTTCGCGCCCTATGGACGCATTCTTCGCCTTTCGGGAGGCTTGCACCATTCGGAAACAAGCGAACGACAGGCAGAGAACGATCCGGTTCCGGTCTGAATGCCGGCCTTTGACCATTATACCCCGACCCGCAGCGTAGAGGCGCTGCCCCGATTTGCAAGCATCAGGCGATGATTAGCTCAACGCGGCGATGACGGCTTCCGCGGTCCTGCGGCCGGACAACATCGCGCCATTGATGGAAGGATTCATCTGATAATCGCCACAGGCGAAAACGCGACGACTTTTCAGGGATGTAAACTTTTTCAGACCCGCAGGCGGGAAAGACGGCAAAGCGCGCGGAATGCGATAGCTTCGCAAATGCCGCCAGTCAGTCACCTGACTGCCAAAAAGATTCTTCAGCTCGCTGCGCACCAAGCCTTCCAGCTCCCGCTCATCTGGCAGGCCGATACAACTGACCGCGATAAGTTCCTGCCCCGCCGGCGCATAGGTCTCCGCGACCCGACTCATTACCGCGATATTATTGACAAGACCTTGTTCTTCACCGTTCAGCATCAGAATCGGTTCCGACTCCGGCGCCGTGTTCGCCGCATAGTACAGACAGGCCGTCGCGTTGAACTCAGCCGCCGCAATCTCGGGCTCTAAGGCATGGGCATCGTGATTGTCCGCGGCAATAACAATGGCATCGGCGGTCCTGACGCTACCGTCCGCCAGCGTAATACTCATTCCCTCCAGCTCGGTCACCCGGCACTGTAACAGGAGCCGCTCGGCCGGAAGTTGCGCCGCCAGCCAGGCCGGGATCGCTTCCATCCCCCGGGCAGGCACCGCGGTGTCGCCCTCGGCGAACATCTTGAAGACAAATTCGAACATTCGGCTTGAACTGTTCAGCTCCCTTTCCAGCAGTACGCCACCCAGAAAAGGACGAAAAAAGCGCTGTATCATCTCCTCGGAAAAGCCTCGCTCTCGCAGGGCATCAAGCGTGCTTTGTTCATCTTTGTCCCAAATCTGATCCATCGATTGACGGCGCAGGTCAGCACGCAGCTCCGCCACCTTTAATTTGTCTGAGGTGCTGCCGACGTCGGTAAACAAACTGCCGAGGCCGGCCAGAGGATGACGAAAGGGATCAGCCATTTTGTGAAAGCGTCCGCTGTGCCACACACGAGCGCCCGGATAAAACGCTCGCAGATCGAGCGCGCCGAGATCAAGTATCCGACGCGCCTCAGGGTAGGCCGTCAGCAATACCTGAAATCCTCGATCGAGCAGAAAGCCATCCAGATTATCCGTCCGAATACGCCCGCCGGGCGCATCAGAGGCGTCGACCAGCAGATAGTCGAGCCCCTGTTGTTCCAGGGAGAGCGCGCAGCAAAGTCCCGCCAGACCCGCGCCGATGATAATAACCTGATTCTGTGCCACTGTTGCTAATCCTCATAGAAATTAGATTGCGAATTCGAGAGGTGAATCAATCCGTATACATCTGCGCAATATACAAAAGCCCTTGTTGTGTATTCATAGCCGGCTTGTCAACACACATCCGCCTGCGCCGAAACTTCAGCTTTCCCGCCCTTTCACAGGCAGATCGAAATCCCTGGCTCACCATCGAATGAGCAGTACAGATCGTCAATTTTCTCGCATTCATTCAGTCGATATGACAAAACGGTTAGGACTGTTTAGTGACCGTTCAGTCGAAAGGAGACGCGCAACAAGGAATACTATTTGCACTGCGTTGCTGCCTTTGTTATACTTGCCGCAGTTAAACACATCGCACAAGCGATTAAACAATCGACCGCCTCTCAATTCAAATCTTTACACAGGGATTTAGTAATGAATGTGCATCAATATTCCGACCAGATCGAACTGTCCTCCTACTGCGTTTTGTCCGGATCAGTAATAGATACTGCCGGGCATGCCGTACCGGGCGCCCTCGTGCAGCTACAGGCGGTTAACTCCGACTTTCGGCTTCATGCCGTATGCGATGCGCGAGGGCGCTACCGGTTTTTCAGCATCCACGGCTGTGGCCCCTATACGGTTTCGGCTAATGTAGAAGGCGGGCGGCCCGAGGCCATAGGAACCGTCAAGCTATCACATAATGTAAACTGTATTTTCAACATCCAACTCCCGGCAGATTCGCAGTGTTGAAAGCGTTGAGAATCGATGAGTATTCACAACGCATATACAGTTACACCCTTTGACACACCAGTTCTTTTTCAAGTGGAACTAGTTTAACACGCCAATCGCGACCTTTGCAGCAATGACCGGCATCCCCCTGAGGACTGCCCTATTGCGATTGTTTCATGTATTGTCAATCGGTTATGATGTCTGTTCGGCGACGTTCTGAACGCTTAAACAGCAAAGCCAGGTGGATTCGCCTATTGCATCGCGCGTAAAAAACTGAAGAGATACGAATATACCCTGATCCGCAATTCGGCGCGCGCAAACGACTCGGAGTTTTTTACCTAATCGAACATCCCTGCGCTGCTCGAGCTGGTTTATGATCGTCGAGGAAAGTATTGACAAAAGACAGAAATTCGCAGATGAAGTTAAGGAATAATACGGCGTCCCCGGTGAATGGAAAAGCTGAAGCAAGTAAGCCGTGAATCAATAATGCGAGCCTTGCTGATTCAACAGGCCGACACCTCGAGACTTAATAAATTCGATACTGATTGCCGGCCTTGAGTCCTCTGGCCGCAGAACAGCGAAGCGTGGCGGGGAATACTTCAGGCCACTTGGGGGGTAGAGAAGGTATCTCCGCCGCCGCGCCGCTGCGAAGAGTTCTTAGCTGGTCGCAGTACAAGCCTGACAACTAACAAGTGTGCATTTTACATTCCAATTCCGCTCAGGTATCGAATGCCCACGTCTTCGCGAATCCCCCTTCAATGGCTGATGGCAACGCTAGTAATTGTTTGCCATTGCCTGCCGTTAGCCGGCGAAGGGGGCCGGAGACGTATCTTCCACAGTGCACTTGACGAGAGCAGATCCGCTCAACGAGCTCAGGACTGTTGTGCGATATAGAGGACCAGCCGTTGCTTTGTTGCACAAATAACTCGGGCATTCATTCGCCCTTATCGTTGGATCTATGATGAGTTAACAAATCGATGCTGCAAGTTTCGTGCTGTAAGTGCTAGCTGCCATTTCTTTGCAGCACAAGCCAAATCGGGTATGGATTTACCCGGATCAATGGACCAAATGAAAAGCTCACAAAACAATGCTGCGGCTTACGCACTATAATCAATAGCTGTCTATTCGCTGCTGCACAAGTGAGCCTCGGACATGTATTCGCCCCTAGTAGTGGATTAATGAGCGCTTATGGCTAATGCAGGTTGTCGACAACAGATAATGCGGAAGACGGTAGTTTTCGGACCATATTCTGATCCTGTTAACAACTTGCAAGCCCATCAATAAGGCAACCTTCGGGAAATTTTGACAAATAATGAGAGTCTTCCGTGCCAAGGGCTTTAGGCATGTTTTGCTTCAAATAGTTCATGGACTCTTAACAGGTTGTTAAAAGACGGAGAGAGATGTCACAGGCAATCTGTCCGGCAGCCTGTCCGGGCAAGACAAGTATTCCAATCGGAAAGCAGGCAAAAACGATAAGCTCTCGACTTGAAAAACAGGCGGAGACAAAACTCGTTGAGGTCGCAATCGAATTCCCGGACCTGAGCATTGGGCTTGAGCCTAAAGGATCAGTGTCATCGTCAATCTTAACCCCGCCTGCCAGGCAGCAGACGAATCACCTGAGTAAGCGACTATTGACAATGAAGCCGGACAGTCAGAAGTGCGCTTTTCTCGTGTATTGGCCCGCCAGTGTCAAACGCGTAATGTCAGTAAGCATTTCATCGACTAGTGTGATTATCGCGACAGCCGCAGTTGCTGGAGTAAATGACGGCGATCATCCCTAGGGTGTGAATACGCTTACCAATTGTTAATCGTTCAGGCCGCAGATAGCGGCGGGGAGGCCCGATGCTTATTGTAGAAAAGTACCCGCGATCCGAGGCTGTAAAGACATCCGACAATGAACAAACAGCTCAAAAAGCACTGCACGTTGCAAAAAAGCTATTCGAAGAACAACACTATTCCGAAGCACTGCTGCAGGCAAAGTCCTGTTTAAATCTTTCGCGAGGTGAAGACAGCAAACTCTTAACCGCCCAGGGACATTTACTGTGCAGCCGTTGTTATGCCGTTCTCGAACAACTCCCCCAAACGCTTCATCATGCGGAGCATGCGCAGGAAATTTTCACCCAGCTTGGCGATGACAGCGGGCACGCCGAAGCCTGCAGCAGCGCAGCGTCGGTCTTACTGAGCCATTCTAAATTCCGTGAAGCGCAGGAATATCTGAGCGGAGCACTGCGTAGCTACGAAGCAGCCGGCAATGTTCCATCGGTTGCCCGGACGCTCCATCGATTGGGCCGGCTGTATCGCGGAATTGAACAATATGATCTCGCCCTCGAGTTTTTTGAGCGCAGTTACAATACCGCGCAAAAGATCGCTTCGAACAAACTGGAAATGGAAACTCTGACGGAGATTGGCCTGCTCGCGCTTCAGCGCAGGCAGTATGATAATGCCATTCAATCTTTCACCATGTGCCTTGCGCTGCAGCGTAAACAGCAGTACCGGCAGGGCGAAGCGCCCTTTTACCGTTACATCGGGCGGGTACTGATTGCTCGTGGTCAGTGTACAGATGCACTGGACTATCTGCGCAAGAGTCTGGCTCTCTACAGATTTGCGCGCAATGATCGGGAGGAGGGAATTTGTTTACGTTGGATCGGTGAAGCCTTTGAGCGACGCGGTGAAGGCGAAATGGCGCTGAAGACGTATCGCCGGGCTATCTTGGCCTTGCGCAGCGCCAATGATCAGATAGAGATGACGCGCTGTCTCGTCTCCGTTGCCCGCCTTCAGATAAGAATCGGTCGGCCGCAATCTGCTCTACCTTATATCACACGCGCGGAAGTCGCTGCCGGCACGCAGGGACCGAAGACCATTCTGGCTGCCGCTAAAAAGGTACGGGCAGCTGCCTGCCGCGCACTTCATCGTTATGAGGAAGCCTTGCTGGCGATGCGAGAATATCATAAGCTGCATCGCGAAAACGAACGCAGTGACGCCGACCGGCGTAGCCGCAACCTACAGGTGTATCACGAGCTTGAACAGATACGTAAAACGGCGGAGATAGAACAAGGCAAGAATGCTCAGCTGGAGCTGAAAAAGCGTGAATTGGAACACCTACATCACTTGCTGCAAGGTCTTAGCGAGAGCCGAAGCAGGTTTCTGACTATCGCCGCTCGTGATCTAAAAACCCCGCTCTCCAGCATTGTCGGCCACGCTTCGTACCTGCAGAACAGCTCCGAGCAGCGCTGTGACGCTGAGGCAAAGCAGCGGCTGCAGGATATCGAACGGACAGCCTTTCGGATGACGGAAACTGTGACGGACATTCTGAACAGCAACGCCCTGGAATCCCGGGGACGCATTCTGCGACCGGAGCTGCTCGACGTTGGGGATCTGCTGCGCTCGGTGCTCGCAGCCGGCAGTCTGCCGGCGCAAGGGCAAGGCGTCACGCTGCAACAAAGGTACTCGGGCAGGCCATTGCCTCTTAAAGTCGATGCCAGTGTCCTCCGACAAATAGTCGAATTGTTGATATCCAATATTTTGAACCTTGCCAACAATGGTTCCTGCCTTGCCGTCGACGCCAAATTACAAGCAGAATGTGTTGAGATAATTATTGTCCTGAAACCCGCAGCACCCGCCACTGAACATCTTCAAGCTGATGAAAGCAGCCAACCAGAGCAGACCATCGCGAATTGCAACGCGGCCGACGGCAAAGATCCGACCGTCGGGACAGCGGCAGGACCGAATCTGAAATTGTTGATGGCTCGTCAATTGGCCGCCTTAATTGACGCCGTTCTGAGCAGCCACTATGCTCCAGACGGCAGCCTGAAATATTTGGTCAGAATAGCCAGGCCCAGCGGTGATTGAATCCAAAGACTCCGAACAATTCGCGGCTCGTTTGCGTGAAGCCGACCGACAGCTTCAGCTGGGCCGCAGCGACGAAGCTCTGCGACAGGCAATGCTGCTGCTCGAGGAAGCTGAAAAGCTGGCAAACAACAACGAAATTGCCGAAAGCCTGCGTATCGCCTCCGATTGTTTTTATCGCATGGGACGCTTTGCAGAAAGCTTTTCGGCTGCACGCGAATCTGTGCGGCGTTTTGCCGGCGACGGCAATCGGCGCGGACAGGCTAAAGCCGTCAAGGCCTTGGCCAACGCTTACTTACACGCAGGAAATACGCAAAAAGCATTAGAACACTATTTCCGCGCAGCTCAGATCGCCGAGCAGTGCGACGATGCTGTTACGGCAGCGGTTGTGTTTAACAATTTGAGTGTTGTGTTTGCCAATCTCGATCAATATGCGCGCAGTCTGGAATACTGCCGCAAGAGTCTGGCAATTTACCGCGCCGCCGACAACCACAACGAAGAAGCCTATACGCTTAACAACCTCGGAATGATCTACGCCAAGCTCGGCGAAGCGAGAGAAGCACGTGAATGTTACCTGCAGAGTCTCGCCGGCAAACGCAGAACGGGCGACCAGCGCGGTGAAGCAACCGCTTATGACAATATCGGCGAAACGTATCAGGCTGAAGGAAATTTGCTCGAAGCGCTTGCCTATTTTCAGCGCAGTCTTGACATACGCCGGTCTATCGATGATCCGGGCGGGGAAGCTTTGACACTGCTGAATATTGCAGCCCTCTATCTGCGGATGGACAGGGTGAGCAAGGCTGTTAAGGCTTGCAGCACAAGTATCGCATTGGCCCGCAAGACAGGTGACAAGCAGTGTCTGGCAGGCGCCCTGGCGCTTCGGGGCGAGCTTCAACTTGCTGATAAACTACCCTCTGCGGCTCTGTTAACGATGCGCAGCGCTTTGAACCTGGCTAATGAACTAGGCCACCGCTCCCTGGTGGCGCGCTGCTGCAAGACACTTGCCGACACCTATGCCTCGATGGGCGACTTCGAACGCGCCCTAAGCGCCTTTGAGCGTTTTCACCGTACCGACTGCGACGTGACGCGCGCCATTCATCATCGGCGTACACAGAATTTACAACTGGTACAGCGAACCGAAAGGGCACGAAGCCTTGCAGCATTAGAACGCGACAGGAACAAAGTGCTGGCTGCCAAAACGACCGAGCTGGAACGAGTCAACCACCGGCTTCGCGAGCTGAGCCAGGAAAAAAGCGAGCTGCTGGGAATTGCTGCCCACGATCTGAAAACTCCACTGTCGGGCATCACAATGCAGGCTTCCCTGCTTCTTAACTACGCGGAGCGCATGCCGGCAACGCAACGTCTCGGCACGATTCAACAAATCAGCGAGTCGGCCTGCCGGATGAAAGAAATTATTGCCAACATTCTTGACCTCGAAGCGATCGACAATGGTACTCTGGCGATAGCTATCAGACGAGTGGATGCAGCGGTGCTGCTGCGTACGGTCTGCAAGGCTATGAATGGGCAGGCCGCCAGAAAAAGGATTCGGATAGAATGCCGAACGCCACCCTCAGCGGCACCCGTATTGGCTGATGAAAGCGCACTGCGCCAGGTACTGGAAAATCTGATCTCCAACGCTGTTAAGTATTCGCCCGCCGATACAAAAGTTGTCTGCGCCATTGAAGAACGCGGCAGCCTGCGGCACTTCATCGTTCAGGATGAAGGCCCAGGTATCAGGGAAGATGAGCGGCATCGCCTGTTTACCCGTTTTGCACGCCTCTCCGCCAAACCAACCGGCAATGAGCATTCTACCGGACTGGGGCTCTCGATTGTTAAACGACTTTGCAATGCGATGAATGCGAAGATTGAGTGTGATAAAAAGGCTGGCAAGGGCGCACGCTTCATTGTTGAACTTGTGGCGGACAGTTGATTGCACCGACCGGCTGCGCCGTAGAGCCGTCGACACAATGTCCGCCGGTCGCAACGTTTCGGCAATGGAGTCTATGACACTCTTGCCGGAGCCTGAGGACAGTTTACAGGGTCAGCAGGAAGCTTCCCAGGTTGTCGGCATTGGTCAGGCCCAGCTTTTTCCTGATTTTTGTTCGATGCGTCTTGACAGTATAAATCGATGAAAACAAGACATCTGCAATCTGTTTAGTAGAAAGGTTTAGTCGGATCAGCACGCATATTTTTATCTCAGTCGGCGTCAGAAGTTTACTTAGCTCGCGGATTTTGCCGATAAAGTCACGATTGGCACGTTCAAACTGTTGGTCAAATACGATCCAATCATCACGAGTTTCAACGATTTCGTCGATTCTGGCGAGCAGATCGTGTGTCAGTCGTTTGAGGGCTCCTCTCGCATCGCGCGCATATGGGTCCACCATCTGACGCAGTGACAGCAGTGCTTCATTACGATGCGTGAGGCTTAGCAGCGCCTGACTCAATTCCTTTGTGGTGGCTTCCAGCTCCTGCTCGACTTTGGCAGCCTCTAGCCGAAGAATTTCCTGGTCTTTTTCGAATTGCTGCAGCGCCATTCGCCGTTCCAGCTCTGCGACGGCTTTGCGACGTTCAGCTCCCAGAACCTGCTCATACAACTGCGCGCTCTTACGCTGGAAACGGTACGCTGCCGCAAAGTCTTCTTGCTCAGCCGCCAACAATGCCAATTCCTCCTGAATCTGATATTGATACCAGGGGATTTGCAGCTCTTCAGCCAGATCCAGCGCCTCGTGGAGCGTCTCATCCGCTTTACCGGTCTCGCTGTTGGAACGGTAGGCACTGCCGAGATGCAACAGCATGTCGACGCGGTATTCGGCCTGACCGTCGCGATCCGCCAGCGCGAGAGCCTCCTGCTCGAGTTGAATCGCCTGCATCAACTGGCCGCGCTCGGTATGCAGCCTCGCCAGGGAATGCAATGTCCAGGCGATACGCGGCCGGTTGTCGAGCCGCCGCCAATGCCCCAGAGCCTGCTCATAGGCGGCCTGCGCGGGCTCCAAGGCTTGCAGATCGGAATAGGCATTACCCAGGTTGAGCAGAACATGGGCCATGCCGGAAATGTTGCCGCGGGCCGTATGTAGCTCCAGCGCCTGGTCGAAATGGGCAAGGGCTTTGTCAACTTCCTGCAAAATCAGATAGGCATTGCCGATGTTGTTGTGCGCCACCGCCATGTTATCCTTGGCTTGCAGATCTTCCCAAATTTCGAGCCCCTTAAAGTAATTCGTCAGGGCTTTTTCGAAGTCCGAGGCAAGCAGATACACTTTGCCGAGTCCGATAAGCGCTGTCCCTTCCGAGGCCGGGTCGGGCAAGCGCTCACGGATCGAAAGAATTTCGTTGAAGCAGGCATAGGCTTGCGGCAAGTCGTGCTCTTCGATGTAATAGATGCCGTAAACGTACAGGAGCGAAGGTCGCTTGGGATGGTCGCCCAACTTGTCAAATAGCCGGCTTGCCTCTTGGAGGAGGGGCAGCATATCTTTGTGGCGCCCCATGTAGTGATAACAGTTGGCGGCATACACCAGCGCTTGCGCCTGCGGATACACCAAACCACGCTCGACTGCTATTTGCTCTGCACGTCGGGCCAGCGTCAACCCTTGCCCCGGATCGGAACGAAAGTGTTTGCGGACAGATTCAAGCAGCGAATCCAACTCCGCATGAGCAACACCCTCGGAGGGTCGCTCTGAGATTTCCTGCATACGCGATTTTTCCTGATACAGGTACTTCCTCGGGGTGATCATCTCCGCATGGCCTTGCCATACCGGAAAGCGGCGCTGCGATCGTTGCGAATTCCTCTCTCCCACCAGTACGACTCAGAGTGAAATGATCACGACGGTTAAGGAATCCGGCGGTAGTATACGCAAGCGGCTTCACTTTTACAATCCCGATACCAGGCGGATGCGCCGACGCGTCCGAGAACCGGAATGAGTACCGGGGTTCCGAAATTCCTGTAGCAGGCCGCACAGCCATCCGGCGGCAGGCCACCGGATGGAGTCGTAAAACTCGGGCGAAAACAATGGGTCACCGTCACGAGTTGAGCTTCTGCGCTGACGCTTTTTCGCTATATTGCCGGCATCCCGAATGCATCATCGGGAAGCGCTCAGGGCCGTGCGATGCACAAAATATATGTCGTAACACATACCGAATCCATGCACCACCTCGAACAACGAGTCGGCGGCTGGTATGACGCGGAGCTCAGCGCGCAAGGTCATCAACAGGCAGCTCTGGTCGCGCAGCGCCTGGGACACAATCTTTCGGGCAAGGTCTGCCGCATTTTTTCTTCTGATTTGCGCCGCGCCGCGCAAACAGCGGATGCGATAGCACAACAGCTTCATCTGCCTGTCACCTTGTTGCCCGACCTGCGCGAAATGAGCTACGGCGAAGCGGAAGGCAAGAGCCATAGCTGGATGAACGCGAATAGTATTCCGCCGCCGCAAAACGGCTCGCGTCTCGATCATCGGATCTGCGCGCGCGCCGAAACGCGACGGGAATTTGCACAGCGCATTTTCAGGGCAATGGAAACAATCAGCGCAGAAACCGCCGCTGAGAGCACGGACATCGAAACGGTTGTCGTCACGCATGGCTTCGCCGTGACCTTTATCCTAATGGCCTGGTTCAGAATCGCGCCCAGCGAGCTCGGATTCGTCCATATTGCCGCGTCGCCCGGCGGTATCAGCTTGCTGCAGGAAGATGACTATTATCACAATCGCAGCCTGTGTTTTCAGAATGACATAACTCATCTGGTGCAGGCGCGTTCAGATTAATGCAAGTAGACAACGGCAGGAGAGTCGATGATTTTTCTCTAGATTGCGGACAAGTTAAACTGCTTAACAGGAGACTTCAAAGTGGTAGAGATCGACAAGATTACAATGGCTGTTGGCGATATGGCTGCGGTCAAACAGTTCTATGCCGACGTCTTTAACCTGAGCTTCACTTCATTGCAGCTTGCCGGACGGGAACTTTTCAGTGCTCGACTCGGTGCGATGGAGCTGCTTCTTTGCCCCAAAGATCTTATCGGCATCGAGGCGAATGTCAATACCGTTCAGTTGCGATTTGTTGTAGACGACGTACAAGGCGCCTTCGAGCGCGGTGTGAAACACGGGGTAGTTGTGATTAATGACGTCAGCCTTCATGAAGGACGCTCACATGCCAGCCTGCGCGACCCCGATGGCAATTCACTGGAACTGATTGCAAAAGGCTGATCGGCAGATAAACCCGGCCCTAGTGCAATGCAGCAGAGCATGAATCTGAGATTGCACAGGGTTAAGCTTTGTCGCAACATAGGCCATTCCCTCTGTAATCATGTTCTTGCCTGACAAGCCCCTTTACTAAATGACAGATCCGGTAAGGACAATCTAGTTTAACAAAAATCGGACCTTTGACTTTAGACCGGATTCGCCATTGATCCGGATGAAGCACCATCCGCCGGCTGGCACGCTGCCGTCAGATGGCATAGTTAATTGTGGCTGTACAACCTGTACAGATAAACCGGGCACTACTGTCAAGTGCCGACAAGCGCGAACGACATCAATTTGTTCATGAATCATTTAGTCAATGCATCAAGCCCTGGGAATCACCGCGCGAAAAACTTTGGAATTCATGCCGAGCGCAAAGCGATCGCGTCGCCTGCTTTGTCAATAGTGTTGGGAATTGCGTGTTGTGCGGACTTGCGATGATTCGCCGCTGTAAAACAGGCCATCCTAATGTTGCAAATGAGTTAGCAGCTACCGGATTCCTGGAAGGATCTGACTCACTGACCGATATCTTCATTCCACAGGACAGGCTGATCGTTAATAAACTGCCGCATCAGATCGATACAGTCCCGGTTGTTAAGAACATCGAGGCGGACGCCGCGCCTGCGCAAAAGTTCTTCCTCCCCTTTGAAATTAATATTCTCGCCAATGACGATCTGCGGTATCCGGTAGAGAAGTGCTGCGCCGCTGCACATCGAGCAGGGTGACAGCGTGGTATACAACACGCAATCGCGGTAAAAAGACTGACGCTGGCGGCCGGCATTTTCCAAGGCGTCCATCTCGGCATGCAGGACCGTACTGCCCTGCTGGATACGTCGATTGTGCCCCCGTCCGACTATATGCCCCTGATGGACGAGCACCGATCCGATCGGTATTCCGCCCTCTTTCAAACCCCTGCGAGCCTCCTCAAGCGCTTCCGCCAAAAATGCGTCCATCCGGCACCTCGATGATTAGTTAACCTTTCAAGGTGGTCAACTTTGGTTAACGGCAACTCTTATTTACCTGTCTGCTGGATCTTGGCCCAGGTGTCCCGCAGCGTAATCGTGCGATTGAAGACGGGCGTGCCATCGTCCGTGGCATCTGCATCGACGCAAAAGTAGCCCAGGCGCTCAAATTGCCAGGAGCTGCCGGGGCTCGCGCTTGCCAGGCCGGGTTCCAGCTTACAGCCTTCGAGCAGTTTCAGTGATTCGGGATTCAGATAGTCCAGGAAGGTCTTACCGTCTTGAGCGCTTTCGGGGCGCGGCACGCTGAAGAGACGATCGTAGAGCTTCACATCACAGGTGAGCGCATGCTCCGCTGAGACCCAGTGAATGGTGCCGCGCACTTTGCGGCCGTCCGGTGTATTGCCGCCCCGTGATTCGGGATCGTAGCTACAGCGCAGTTCTACAATTTCGCCGGCCTCGTTTTTGACGACCTCTTTACAGGTTATATAATAGGCATACTTCAGGCGTACCTCACGGCCCGGTCCCAGCCGGAAAAACTTGCGCGGCGGCTCTTCCATGAAGTCGTCACGTTCGATGTAGAGCACACGCGAAAAGGGAACCTTCCTTGTGCCGGCCGAAGCATCCTCCGGGTTATTGACGGCATCGAATTCTTCCGTCTGGCCTTCGGGATAATTTTCGATGACGACCCGTAAAGGCTTGAGCACAGCCAGTACCCGCGGCGCCTGCTTATTAAGCTCGCTGCGAATGCTGAACTCCAACATCGACACATCGACTTTGCCGTCGCGCTTGGCAACGCCGACCCGTTCGCAGAAATCGCGGATCGCAGCGGGTGGAATGCCGCGCCGCCGCATGCCGGAAATTGTCGGCATCCGCGGGTCGTCCCAGCCGTCGACCAAGCCTTCTTCCACAAGTTGACGCAGCTTGCGTTTGCTTGTGATGGTATAGTCAAGATTCAGGCGCGCAAATTCAATCTGTTGCGGGCGGTGCGGCAACTTCGCAGCGTCCAGAAACCATTCATAGAGCGGACGATGATCCTCGAATTCCAGCGTGCACAGCGAATGGGTGACGCCTTCGAAGGAATCCGATTGCCCATGCGTCCAGTCGTAAGTAGGATAGATGTGCCAGTCGTTGCCCGTGCGGTGATGTTCGGCGTGCAGGATACGGTACATCACCGGGTCGCGCATATTGATGTTTGGAGCCGCCATATCGATTTTAGCACGCAGCACATGAGCGCCCTCGTCAAATTCGCCGGCCTTCATGCGCCCAAGCAAGTCCAGGTTCTCCGCTACGCTGCGATCGCGATGCGGGCTGTTGCGGCCGGGCTCCTTAAGCGTACCGCGATAGTCGCGCATCTCCGCGGCGCTCAGACTGTCCACATAAGCCAGGCCGTCTTCAACCATTTGGCGCGCCAGTTCATACAGACGCGCAAAATAATCGGAAGCGAAAAACAGACGATCGCCCCAGTCGAATCCCAGCCAGCGAATGTCCTCGATCATAGAGTCCACATAGCGCAGCTCTTCTTTGCTGGGATTGGTGTCGTCAAAGCGCAGATTGCAGAGTCCGCCATATTCGCGGGCCAGACCGAAATTCAGACAGATCGACTTGGCGTGGCCGATATGCAGGTAGCCGTTGGGCTCGGGCGGAAATCGCATGTGCACGCGCCCCTGGTGTTTGCCGCTGTGATTATCGGCGTCGATAATGCTGCGGATAAAGTTGGAGGCCTTTTCGCCTGACTCGCTCTTGGTCGCTGACTCGCTCACGAATTTATCTCCTTGTCACGATTGTTGAAGAAGCGGAAATTATCCCCCAGCCCCTGGACGGACAACAAAACAGATGCTGTAATACGTCCGGCAGCCGGGCTGAGTGTGTGCTGCAGAAAAAATTTCCGCCATTCGGCTGCTTACGGCAGTGCTCCCCTCTCAGATAGCAGAGATCATTCCAGCCACACTTCGGAATGATGAAAAGCGAACAGCGGAAACGTCCGACGAGAACATTTCCGCTGCTGGCAAAACTATTCAGATTAATGAGATCAGGAATCTTTGCCGTCGGAATCCGAAGATTTCAATACCGTCATCGCGCCTGACACCATTCCGGCCAGATCGGTCAGGTTCGCCGGAATAATTGTGGTATTGTTGGTCTTGGCCAGGTTGCCGAACTCGTTAATGTACTGTTCGGCGATTCGCATATTGACGGCATCGGAACCGCCCTCGGCGGCAATCGCCGTGGCAATTTCCCGGATACCCTTGGCGGTGGCGGTGGCGACGGCTTCAATTTCGCTGGCACGCCCCTGCGCTTCATTGATACGGCGCTGCCGCTCACCCTCCGAACGCTCGATCAGCTCCTGCTTATCACCCTCGGCGCGGTTAATCTTCGCCTGACGCTCACCTTCCGACTCGGCAATCAGGGCGCGTTTTTCACGCTCGGCGCGCATGTGTTTTTCCATCGCGTCTTTGATACTCTGCGGCGGTACGATATTCTTCACCTCATAACGCGTCACTTTCACCCCCCAGGGGTCGGAGGCTTTATCAACGGCGGCAACGATGGCGCTATTGATCGACTCGCGCTCTTCAAAGGTCTTGTCGAGCTCCATCTTGCCGATCACACTACGCATGGTAGTCTGCGAAAGCTGTGTTGAAGCGAATTTATAGTCATTAATACCGTAAGAAGCTTTGCGTGCATCGATGACCTGCAGGTACAACACGCCATCGACTTCCACCGAAATATTGTCCTGTGTAATACAGATCTGGGGTGGCACGTCGAGGGCCTGCTCTTTCAAGGAATGTTTGTACGAAATCCGATCAACGAAAGGCACCAGTACGTGAAAGCCCGCTTCCATTGTCTGTTGAAATTTGCCCAGGCGTTCCTTGATGAAGGCCGAGCGCTGCGGCACAATACGAATGGTTTTGAAAAAAACGACCGCCGCGAGAAGAATTAGACCAATAAGTAATCCCGTTCCCATATCAGCTCCTATCCAGAGGTTGAACAAGCAATGTCAAATTATCTTTGTTAAGTATGAGTACTTCCGTGCCTTCCGGAATTGTGAGGTAGGAGGTGGCATCCCAGTCTGTACCGTGGAACTCGACCCGGCCGGGTTCGTCGGGGGTAACTTTACGTTTGACTACCGCAACTTCGCCGACGAAGCCGTCTTTCGTATCGTCAATATACTTCTGCGGTCCACCCTTCTGCAATGAGCGAACGACCGTACTGCGAAAAACAGCCAGTAATGCCACCGACGACGTAAGAAAAACGAGTAATTGCGTCGACAGCGATACATCGAAGAGCAGGCAGGTGAGCGCCACTATCCAGGCGCCAATACCAAAGAAAGCCGCGATTAAGCCCGGCAGCGCGAATTCCGCCAACAGCAGCAGGATCCCCATCAGGAACCATAGGGTCTCGGGTGTCGTCCAGTCCATCATCATTTCCATACTTGCCTCCACTTCGTTGACAGATCCTGTTTAACCTTATGCATAACAGGTTACTGGCCTTTGATTTATGTCAATCCCGCGCTCGGGTTGTAATCCATTACGCAGCAAAACGCAAGGCGGTTACAACAGGGACAGCGCCGTGCCGATTTTTGCGCCGGGCGCAATAGCCCGAACAATCGGCTTCTATCTTCACGCTTTTACCTTCCCGCTACATCCTCCTGCTTCGTATTAAACAATTCCGGCATATAATCCGCGTGCACAAAATGGCTTAGTTCCGGCGCCAGCCGTTTCAGTTCGTTGCCGCGCCGCCAGTGAAAAGCGAACACTTCCCCCTGATCGTCGCCGCTGCCCCTGACGGAATGCCGCCATGAGTCGGGCATCGGTTCCTTGAGAACAAGAAGAAAATCCTGCCGCTCGACATTGGCATCGAGATAGGCTTTGTAGTAGCGCAGGCTACCCAGCTTCTTCACAATTTGCAGCTGTGTCAAACCGGCTTCTTCGCGCAACTCGCGCAGGACGGCTCCCTCCGCCACTTCGCCGGCCTCCACTGTTCCTCCGGGTACACGCCATGGCAATTCCGGCTGCGAGACAAAGGAATGCAGCAATAGATAGTGAAGGCCGGCACGCTCTTGCAGCACATAGGCCGCAACCTTCGATTGCCAGGCTTTGCCCGGCACGACAGAGGGCGGAAACAATGCTTCTTTCATATCATCTGTCATGGACGCGGCCCTGTTTTCTGTCGATCAGACACTATTGCAGTATCAGGCAATTACTGTCCGCTCAGACACTTCTCATCGGCATTCCCATTTCATTCTGCACCGACTGCTCCGCTGTCCGAAACGCCGGCAGAACATGCTTCGCCATTGTTTCCATGGATTTAAGAACCTTGCTGTGCTCGAGACCGCCAAAATTCATGATCGTCAAAAAGTGCGTCAATCCGGCCGCTTCATAGGCACGGGCGACGTCGATAATCTCTTCGGGGCTGCCAAAAGCTGCCAGTTTCTTGTCCAGCAGAGTTTCGAATGATCGCTGTTTGGCATACAGGCGCGTGCGCACGTAGCGATCCATCGCTGGTCTGGCCTCGAATCGCGCGCGGTCGCCGTCTTCATGACAATAGGAATGCAGGCCAAAGGGTACGCTTATGGCATCCTGCCGCCCTCCCGCAGCCAAAAAGCCGCGCCGATGCGCCGTCACAGTTTGTGTCAATTCATCGAAACTTTCAGCTGTTGCATAGGGGATCATCATAATCGGGAAGCCGCGCCGTCCGACGTGCTCCGCCGTGGCATTGGAAAGGATGGCAATCCAGGCTGCCGGATGCGGCTGCTGTACCGGCTGGACGTTCAGCTGTACATCGTCGAAACGATAGTGCCGGCCATGGTGGGTAAAGCGTTCGCCGCTCCAGGCCTTCACGATAATTTCGAGCGACTCGTCGAAGCGCGCCCGCTTTTCGGACATCGGAATGCCGAAGCCATCGAATTCGTGCTTCAGATAGCCGGAGCCCAGTCCCAGGTTGAGCCGTCCCTCCGAAAGCATATCCACCATAGCAAAATCTTCAGCCGTGCGCAGCGGGTTATCCAGCGGCAGGACCACGACGGCGGCGCCCAATCGGATGCGCCGCGTGCGGGCCGCAGCAGATGCCAGCCATACCGCCGGACGCGGAATATTACCATACTCGTGAAAGTGATGTTCGGCAATCCAAAAGGATTCGAAGCCCAGGTCGTCGGCTGCCTGTACCTGTTCCAGCAATTCCGCATACAAACGGCCTGCGCTGCGATCCAATTCGCGAGGGTAGTGATCGACTACTGAAAAAATGCCAAACTTCATCTACATTCCCGTTCAGTTATTCTGTTGTTGAGCTGCACGTGAAATTTAGTCTGCCGCACGATTCCAGACAAGAAGAGCTTCGCGTCCGCCATTACGGGCGGCAGGAAGCATTCCGCCGTCTACCGAATGGCGAAAGCCTTGCTGACGCCGGAGCGGTCGATTCCGCCGGGCGAAGACTGTTGGACGCGCTGCTTAGCAATTGTGACGGCAAATGCCGAGCGCAATTCCTGCGGCCGGCCGGCAGTCGTCACTGCACCATCGAAGGCATTAGGAATGCACGATCACGGCCACCTGAAAACGCATCAGAGTTTCAAGGCTGACAATTCAGTTGGCAATTAAAGGGTCGGTAGCAGGTACGGTCACACAATGACCTGAGTTTGCTCAGGCTGCAACTGCAAGGGTGGGCTACTACAGCAGGCACGCAAAATCGACATTTCGATAATGATAAGCAAATAGATTGCGCTGCACGGCAAAAGTGTGTCCGGCGACCGGGCGGCTGTCGTGCAGGCAGTCTGCGCACATAGTCGGCAGCCGGAACTGGACATACAGTTGACAACCAGCTCGCACACAATGAATGGCAGGCGGAAATCAGGGCGCAATTGCAAAAGTTCGGATCCTTCGCAAGATTGTTTTTGCAGCTCGTCTGCCAATTGCTGATTTTCGTGCGCATCACTGCGGGAAACAGTGGGACGGTATTGAGGGATGAGAGGAAATCTAAATTTGCGGCTTGATCCGCATCGCAAGCTGTACTGCCCGCAACGAGCAGCAGAACGTTTTGTAAATGGATAGAGCGCAAAAATGAATTACCGCGAGTTCCCCCCGCCGCCGGCGCTTGCGCCCTATGTACAGAGCTTTTGGATGCTGCGCGCTGCTAGCAATCCTTTTGCGGGCACGGAATGCCTCATCCCCGACGGCACGATCGAGCTGATCTTCAATTTCGCTGCGCCGTATCGGCGAACAGCAGGCCGGACACAGCAAATTGAGGATACGGTCAAAGGGCATCATCTGGTTGGCACCAGGGCACAATATTTTACCATCGAGCAGTTTGGCGCGATCAATCATGTGGCGGTACGATTCCGTCCCGGCGGCCTGCGTCCTTTCCTACGCGTGCCACTGACGGAGTTAACGGACCGCATCGTGGATGCCGCCCAACTCTTTGGTCCGTCCGTCCGCGAACTGGAAGGGCGTCTGTTTGAGAGCGGCTGCGACCGGCAGCGGATGGCAATTCTGGCGCGCTACCTGTGCGCCCGCCTACGCAGGCAGAATCAACCCGTCAACGCGACCCTTGCGAACGCTGTACAATTGATTCGGAGAGAGCGGGGTAATCTGCCTGTACGCGATCTGGCGCGGGAATTAGGCTGGACATACAAACGGCTGGAACGCCTCTTCCTCGCACAGCTTGGTGTCACACCGAAATTCTTCAGCAAAAATATGCGTTTCCTGACCGCGCTGCGCTGCCTCAGCATGCAGACGGCGCCCGACTGGCATGCCGTGACCTTTGCCGGCGGCTACTACGATCAGGCGCACTTTATTCGGGAGTTCAAAGAGTTTACGGGCTACACGCCATTGCAATTTCACGAACGCCGCACCTGCATCGCCGATATGCTGACGCCGCAGGATGACCTGTCCAATTTGTACAATACATAGTCGTAGTCGTAGCCTAGATTTGCCGCCCTGACAATACGAGCATTCCTTCATTAACTCCCGGAAATGATAGTATGGCTTCCTCACTGCTCAAAGGCGGAATTTGCGGCGGCATAACGGTATTTGTCTGGAGTTCTATCTGGTGGATGGCGCTGCCCTTCGCCGAGATGAATCTTCGGTCTTTCACCGGGCAGGACGAATTCACAAGGCACATCACGGAGCACGCACCCGAATCCGGCCTCTACTTCCTGCCCTATGCCGACCGTTTCGGTGGCGCCACGGATGCCGAATTGGAGGAACAGCAGGCAAAAATGGCCGATGGTCCGATCGTACTGGCTGTCGTGCAACGCGAGGGCATGAATTCGATCGGCGGATCCATGGCCACCCAGTTTGTCATCATGCTGCTCAGCGCCGTCATGCTCACCTGGCTGCTGATGCAAAGCTCCTTCAGCTCGCTGTGGCAACGCGCAGGCTTCGTCTCCTTTGCGGCGCTCGCTGCCGGCGTTATGTGTCGCCTGCCGGACTGGAATTGGTGGGGTTATCCATTCGGTCACGTGTTCTGCCAGATCGTCGACTTAGGTGTTGGCTGGTTTTTGGCGGGCCTGGTCATTGCCAGGGTGACGGCAGCCGATCGGCGAACACATTCCTGACGACACTCAATTGATACGGTTTTAACCTGTAACGGGCACATACTGTCCGCCCCTGTCAGCCTTTCGGCGCGTCCCTATTGCCCGCGACGCCCGATCATTTGCAAGCGCCCTTCCCGTCCAGTTTGTCAACTGCGTATTAGTTTTTGTCGTCGGTGAAATTATTGTGCCAATGCGTGCCGTCGCAAAATGGTTTATTCTTGGAACCACCGCAGCGGCACATGGTAAAGTGTTCCGTTGATGCGCCCTCGCCCCGTGCCGTATCGAGCAGATCGGGACCGCCATTCACGACGTACGGTCCATTGGGCGCAACAAAGATTGACGCTGCGCCGTCCCGGTCCGGATGTTCTACGCCTTCAACGGTATAGCTTAGCGCACCGGAAGGGCATTTGTTAATAGTGGCGATGATTTCGTCGCGGCTCGCGGTATCCGGATGAATCCAGGGCTCTTCCTTCAATCGAAAAACGGCGGCGAGGCCATCGGTGCAGCGACCGGCATGGGCGCAAATGCCGCGGTTGTCGTGAATCGTAATTTTCTCGCCCACATAGTTGTCGCGCTTGTCCTCAACGCGTCCTTCGAGCTTTGCAGACGAGAAGCCGATTTTGGCGTGGGTGCCATCGCAAAAGGGTTTGTTGGCCGAGCCGCCGCAGCGACAGAGCGCCATTGTGTCCTTGCCTTCGATCGGCCCTTTGCGGTTGGCGAAATTCTGAAGCTTTTTGACAAGGTAGGGGCCATCGGGACTTGGCGTAATACTCGGTTTCTCTGCTGAACTCATGCGGAAATCCTTGAGTAATTGATGATGTTTGAGGGAGACGTATTACGTTTGCAACGTTAGCGAAATACTGGATTAGTCGCCTTTAGATCGACGATAAGCTAAAGCAATCGCGCCACAAAGTCAAGTTGCGCGCTCGACATCGCCGTAAACCAAGTTCGCCCGCTTTGTGGTCCGCCCGATGATGGTGATTCCAGAGTGATCAGGCCAGGAAAAGTCCCTGATCAATTCAGCTGCATCCGCAATTCCGCCAGCGGCATGGTCTGAATTCTCATCTCTTGATATTTTGGACAAT
Source organism: Candidatus Kapaibacterium sp. (assembly GCA_028284775.1). Classification (GTDB taxonomy): domain Bacteria; phylum Bacteroidota; class Ignavibacteria; order Kapaibacteriales; family UBA7675; genus JANQRB01. The sequence continues at coordinate 73,137 of JANQRB010000052.1, forward strand.
GCTTGCGAATTGGCAAGAAGGGGTGAGATCGATTACCTGCACAACAAACTAGGCAATAGACTATCCTTGCGCTAAGCTGAATTTCTTAAAACATATCGGACTCGTACTACCCTGCTCGATACACGTCCAGGCGAGAAAGTAAACTTGCCCGGATCGCCGCTTATACAGATTCTGCACGGTGATCCGGGCGAAGTCATTGATGCAGGCAAGTTTTACAAAGTCAAGCACCGCAGCGATATTAAGGCCGCGCTACAACTATCCTGAGGAGAGAGAGTCAATTCGTTAAGAATAGAATTCATCACTCTATGGTAATCGTACACTCTGTTACGTCGATGGAGACCCATGGCAAAGGCAGTCCGCAAGGCGGATCCGTCACTCTGCACCAGGTCATCGTTCCATATCTGGCCGCAACAAAGCAACAGCCTTCACCGACTTGCAGGTACTTCGTCGAATTGGCATCGACGCACACGGCCGGGCTGCAAATGCATCCCGATACTATCAGCTCGATGCAAATATCGTATTCGGAATTGTTAACGATTTTCAGATCAGTCTGGCAATCAGCGTCCATCTCCGTCGGAATACAGACGAGCGCAAAAACAGCAAGCACCGTCACTGTCGAGAAAAACTTTGCAATTCTCATATTGAACCTTTGATAAACTGAGTTATTGAAATCGCAAAAGTGAGCTGAATACGTAGCAAGTTGACATTGCCGGCATGTCAATAATACTCAGCACACACATTGCGTGTTGCATTGCGAAAATTGAAGCGTTTAAGGACAGTTTCAGGCAGTTAAAACTGCTAGAGAGTCGGACAATCGGAATAAACAGTTACCCTAGGCATTCACGCCGGAAGGAATGAACACTTCTGGATTTCACTCGATAGAAAGGAAGGCAGTGGTCCGATTTCGAACTCAGTATTTCGACAGTGAAGTATCAGGCAAAATCAATACGTTGCAGACGCCATTCACTAAACCTGGCACTCTGCTTTCAAGCGCCGAATCGGGAACAAGGCATTAACGTATCTCGGGATTAATCTAATAACATGATCCTGCGATAGCAAGAAAAAAATGGACTTCAAACAATAGATATTCAGTTGTTCCGAATTCGATTGCACACATATAATTACTCCGACAACTTTCCTCGTTCGTTTGAGGCTGCTTTTCCGCGAGCTTGCTGGTGAAATGCTCTCCACTCAATTTGCAGGTAACGGAACCACTCGACAATTACGACCGGAGCTGAGCCAGCATATCCCGGGCACGAATTTTCCGTTCCAGTACCCAATCCCGATCGTCTGACGAATGTCTTTCAATAAGTTCTTTGAGTTCCGCAACAGCGCGTGTCGTTTTGTTTAAGGCGGCCAAGGAAAAACCCGCATTAAAACACTGCCAACCCGGATCGTGACCGAATGCCTGCGCTTTCGTTATTGCGCCGTTCAGATAAGCGTCGATCAGCATTTCCAGGGAGGAGTAGCGATCGAGATAGGGAATAATGACTGTCTCGAATAAGCCGACGACCCGGTCAAAATCCGCATCCAGGCCATCGCTTTCACGAGAGAACCAAGTATCTCGGTCAGCCGTCAGCTCGCCGATCCGACGGCTGGAATCAAAAGCCAGGTGGTCCTTCGGGAGATAGTTAAAGCGCCAATAAACATTCAGGGTGTAACGCCCTCTCAGATGCCCCGTTCCCGGCTGAAACTCAACGCCCTGCTTCATACCGTCGACATCCCGCTCGACGATCCTCGGCTTAAGAAGTTTAAAGCCGGACTCGCCGAGTGAATTTTTCACCAGGTTCCTGATTTTGGTTTTCAGTCTGGCATCGCTCATAGTTCAGGCATGATTCCATTTGTTAATCTGCTATTTCGCTGTTCTTATTTACCGGCATTCGCTACCCGCTGTACCTGTTCTAGTCAACATGTCTACAGGCATCTCAGCTGCTGCAAAGAGAATGACCGCATCCGGCGAAAGTTTCTCAATGAAAAATACCTGGGTACTTCGACAGTCGACAATTGCTGCAGGCAGTGAAACATTGGCCCATCTTTAGGCCACGAACCGTCAAATCATCATAATCACTTTGAGGTTCATCGTCGGCCGCAATTATGCATTGAGCAAATGGTGCTGCGCTCACGACAATTCTACCGGGTCGCAGGCATGTTCACTACTGACAAGCTCTTTCTAATCTAGGAAGCACATCGATAAATCGAAATTGTTTTCTATCTTTTGCGCCAGGCGAGATCAGCGGATCGTGTCAGGTGGCCAGCCGCTGAAAGACCGCTGTACTTAAGCTGCTGCTCATCATCGATGTGACTCCATGTTTTGAAAAAGCACTTTGACCAGAAAAACATCATGCAGACCGAGTTCACAACTTTTCGTATACGCGAAGGCCGGGAAAGGATGGCCGAGGAATGGATGGAAATTCTCAAAAGTCGGCAATCTGAATGTGTGGCGACTCTTGAACGGGAAAAGATGATCTTCGAATCGGTTTTCAGCTTTTACCGTGACGGCCGGCTGTACCTCTCGTGGTTTTCGCTACAGCAGGAAGGCCATGCAAGTGTTGCAACGTCCAGCCACGAGATCGATGTAGTTCACCGAAAGTACTGGGACGAATGTATCGATGCGTCGTTTGAGCCGGAAAATCATGAACACCTTGTATCATTTATTCCACCCGGGTTGGCGAAGCGTATACAGACGATGTATGATTGATGATCGGCCGCCTGGGCGGCTATACCCCCAAAAAGCACATGCTTAGGACAGTCCATGGATAAAATTCGAGGCGGCAAGGCATGCCTGGATCTCTTTGTGCCGTCCGATTGCTCCGACAGGAAAGCTGCTCGCGATACCTGTACGGCATCTCGTAGCAAGAGACCGACTCTGACATAAGCCAACACACCCGCGCAGCCCACTCCCCACCTTTCCGTATATTGCCGCTTCAATTGTTTCCACAGAAAGGACATGCTATGGCGCAGGGCAAGAAGTTCGGAACCTTCGGCGGAGTGTTTACGCCGTCGATTCTGACGATTCTTGGCGTGATTATGTACTTGCGGATGCCCTGGATCGTGGGCAACGCGGGCTTGTGGCTGACGATCGGCATTATCGTTGTCGCGCACATTATCTCTTTTACCACCGGGCTGAGCGTCGCCTCGATCGCAACCGACAAAAAGGTCAAGGTCGGCGGCAACTATTACATTATCTCGCGCAGTATGGGGCTGCCGATCGGCGGGACGCTGGGTATCGCGCTCTTTGTCGGTTTCTCTTTCAGCATCAGCCTCTATCTGATCGGCTTTTCGGAGAGCTTTCTGGCCTACTGGGGCTGGGAGGTGACCGAGGCATCGATTCGCATTTGCGGCACGATCGCTCTCCTGCTGGTGGGGACGATTAGCTTTATCAGTACCTCGCTGGCGATCAAAACACAGTATTTCATTATGGCGGCGATTGCGCTGTCGCTGATCTCGATCCTTTTCGGCAGCAGCGACTTCGTACCGGCGGAACCACTCCTGGCGGCTCCGGCGGAAGGGCCGCCGCTGATGCTGCTCTTCGGTATTTTTTTTCCGGCGGTGACCGGCTTTACGACCGGCGTACAGATGTCCGGTGATCTGAAGAATCCGCAGCGCTCGCTGCCGGTCGGCACGATTGCTTCGATTGTCGTGGGCATGCTCGTGTACATCGGATTGACCGTCTTTCTGGTGTATCGGGTCGATGCGGCGCAGCTTAGAGGCAACGAAAGCATCTTACTGGATATGTCGCTCTGGACGCCCCTGGTGGTGGCCGGTATCTGGGGCGCTACCTTATCGTCGGCGATGGGCAGTATTCTGGGCGCGCCGCGCATCCTGCAGGCCACCTCGATGGATCGTATCACGCCGCGTTTTTTCGCCAAAGGCTATGGCAAAACGAACGAGCCGCGTAATGCTCTCGTGATGGCAGCGATCATCGCCCAGTGCGGCATCCTGATCGGCGAGCTGAATGCGATTGCCTCTGTCGTCTCGATGTTTTTCATCACGACCTACGGCTTTCTCAATGTCAGCTTCGCCATCGAAAACTGGGCCAGCAGCGATTTCCGGCCCAGCTTCCGCATCCCGACCTGGGTCGGCATCCTCGGCGCCGTGACTTGTCTCGTGGTGATGGTCAACCTCAACCTCTTTGCCACTATCCTGGCGCTGGTGGCGCTGGGTCTCCTCTTCGGCTACCTTAAACGTCGCGAGCTGACCCTGGAGAGCGGCGACACCTGGGAGGGCGTCTGGTCGTCCGTCGTCCGCGCCGGGCTGCACCGTCTGAATCGCGGCGTCACCCATCAGCGCAACTGGCGACCGAATATCCTGCTGTTCAGCGGCACGCCCTCCACACGCCCCTACCTGATGAACTTCGGCGCGGGCCTGACCCACAAACGCGGTATTCTCACCATTTTCGACCTGGTGGAAAATTCGCAGACCGAGGGGATGTTCCGTCTGCCGGACAACAAAGCAGATGCCGCCGTGACCGAGCTGCCGGGCATCTTCAGCCGCCGGCTCGAGTGCAGCGATATCTACAGCGGAATGGAAACGATCATCAGGGTTTACGGCTTCGCGGGCATCGAGCCCAATACGATTCTGATGGGCTGGGCGCGCCAGAGCAGGCAGCCCGACCGCTTCGCACAGCTCGTGCGTCTGATGAAAAAGCTGGACTACAACACCCTACTCATGGATTACGACCGCGAACGCGGCTATGGTAATCAGAAACAAATCGACATCTGGTGGCGCGGCGGCAGCAACAACGCTACGCTGCAACTCACGGTGCTGAAATTTCTACAGAATGCCGAGGGCTGGGGCGAAAGCCAGGCCCGTATCTTGATCGTTGTGGATAGCAGCGCCCAGACCGGCACCGTCCAGCGGCGGATGATGCGTCTGCTGGAAGAACAGCGTATCAATGCCGGCCTGAAAGTCATTAACAACAGCGTCGAACGCCGGCCCTTTCATGAGATATTGCAGCGTGAGAGCTTCGACGCCGATCTGACGATGATCGGTATGCCGCGTCTGACCGAGGGCAATGTGCATCAGTTCGTCGCCACTACCGATTCGATCGTCGCCAACATCGGAACGGTCCTGCTCGTGTCCGCTTCCTCGTTTTTCGATCCGCTCGATGTCGGTGTCGAGCGCAGCGCGTCGCCGGACGAGCTGCCACCAGACCCGGCGCAGACCGGCGCGGAGCCATTGCTGCCCCTGCAGGAAGCGCCGGCCCAGGCCCTTGGCGCTATGTACAAACGCCTGGCAATCGCGATAGAAGAGTTTGGCCGCACGGGCCTGGGAGCTATCGAAGCCAATATCCGCAGCTTCGAGAGTGAATTACAGGCTCTGCTCGACCGCAACTGCACGGCCCTGGTCAAAAGCCAGGGCAACGGCGACCCGGTGCGTCTCCGCCGAATGATCAATCGCAGCCGCAGCTCCCAGTTGTTTCAGTTGCGCAAGCTGCTCGACCAGCAGGCCGGCGCCGGCAACGAAATGATAAGAGATGCCTTCGACCACGGGTTGGCGCTCCTCCACGAAGAGGCCGAGGCCGTACGACGCGCTGCCCCCCAGAGCGTAGCGGTCAACTTCGAAGAAAGCGAAGTCCGGATTCGTCCCAAGGACGGGCTGGCGCTGCGTCTGCTGAAGCTGCGCAAGCGCCTGAGTTACCGGATCAACAAACAAACCATTACCCTGGATGCCAATGTCGGACAACTGGCTGACTACGAGTATCGCTATCACTTCGCCGTTTTTCTGCGCAGCCAGATGGAAGCCTTTGGCGTCGCCAGTTACACCTTTGCCAATGAATTGCAGCAGTGGATCAGCGCGATGCAGGATGGCCTCGAAGCGCTCGCCGGGCTGGATCGAAGCGCCTTGATCGAAAGCGATGCAATCAACAAACATTACACGGAGCTCGGTACGCGCCTGAGTGCCATTGCCGAACGACTGTACAAGCAGTGCCGGACGATGGCTGTCGCCCTGAGCGAACAGCATCACAAGCGCATCGAGACCATGACGAGCGTTATCCTCAGCCCCGACTGCAATATCCGCATCTGGCAACTCTACAAAATCCCGCCGGCCGCTGATGCCGTCTGGCCGCAACTGCTGGAGATTCCGGCGCGCTGGGCAGAGAACTTCAACCTGAGCCTGAACTACGCGCGGCTGGGACTGGCTCTCAGCGCCTTCCGCAACCGGGCCGATGTTATCGTGCGCAAGTCGGAGTCAGCCCTGGCGCAGCAGATTCGCGATCAGGCGCTGGAACCCCTGCTTAGCGTCGAAAAGAGACTGCGCCAGCCTGAACAGGGCGCTGCCTCGGCAGTCGGTATTGTGTCGCCCGCGCTCCCCTCCGGCGGCGACCGGCTGAATCTGCCTGCGCGTCTGGACGAAATGCGCGATGATCTTCTGTCGGCGATTCGCGACCTGCCGGAGAGTATCGAGCTGATTGCGGACGAGTCGCTGCAACGGATCGAGCAGCAGCAGTTCGAAGATCTGGAGCGCGTCACCGTCACTCTGCGGCGCCTGGTCGAATTTGTAATGGAAAGCGAGTTGATGCTGCCCCTGCAGCAGGAGCTGGCGGGCCTGCCGGAACGGCTGCGGCATTCGCTGAACGTTGCGCGCGACACCCTGCGCCTGGTGCAGTTTCAGCTGTCGCAAGCCGCCGAGAGCGACGCGCAGGAAGGCCTCTTCGATGCGACGCTGGTACCTTTGGACGTCGTCGTCGACACCAACCTGCGGCGGCTGGAAGATGAACAGCAGGACGTTCGTCAGGCGCTCGATAATTTCCACGAGCGGCTGAATGCGCTGCTGGCGACAGCCTTCGAAAAGCTCAACCCTTACCTGCTGACGCGCGATGCCGGTAAGCTGGGACAGTATATCCGCTCACAGGAAAGTCGCAAGGTTTTGAAGGAGGTCGAGGCTGGCACCAGGCGTCTGCGTCGTTTTGTGTCCCGTCTGATGGTGCGTTTACTCTACCGCAGCAGCGAGGGCTTCATCTTCGCGCGCAAGCTTGGCAAACTCGAACGCAGCGACCGCAGCAATGTCGATGCCGTGCGCGACTTTGTCGATGCCGTGAGTCCGCGACCGGAGCTTTTGGAAGCCCTGCCATTCTACTACCGCCAGCTTTTTTTGGCCAAGCAGCCCATGATCCCCGAGTTTCGTGTCGGTTGCGACGGACCACTGCAAAAGGCGGACCGCGCCCTGCAGCGCTATCGCAACGGCGTCCGCGGCGGCATCCTCGTGCTGGGCGAAGCGGGCAGCGGCAAAAGCGAGCTCTGCCGGACGATCGCCCTGCGCTTCAC
>JANQRB010000053.1 GCA_028284775.1 Candidatus Kapaibacterium sp.
CCAGCTCGGTATCATCAATGCTGCCGACCGCGTCACCGTACGCAACGCCAGCGGTAATACCGGCTATCTGCCCGAAGATATCACACTCGACGGCATCGTTACGGCGCCCGACCGTGTGATCGTTCGTAACAACTCCTTCAAAGCCACGCAGGTGCCGTAAGATTGAGTTTGAGAAGAGTATAGCAGGTAGTAAATTGGGTCCCCTGAACCACATCAGGGGGCCCACTCTTTCCAACAAAACAGAGAAAACTCAATTTCAAACTTAAAGGACTAATCAAATGAGAAGAGTATACGGCATCATTCTGCTGGTGATGATCGTTAGTACCTTGCAAGCTGTTGCCTACGATATAACGGTTCGGGTTGTCAACCCGGTGGTGATAGGAACAGATGTGGTCTACGATGTTTATATCCAAAACACCGGCGTGGACGATGTTCGTCTAACCGAATCGGTGTATGTGTGGAACTACAACAAATTTAAGTTCACCAACCCGGCCGCCTCGGTAAATTCACCCCTTAACTCCAACTATGATCCTTATGCCGATATCGTTTTTAACGACGAGTTGATCATATTCGACATACCTCACGATGTTGGTTCTCCATCGACATCGAATACTCTGGAAATTGCGAAAACCAATCCCGGCACGCGCCTGGGTACGGTCACAGTTACCAATATCTCCGATTTTCTCGGCGAGATGGATCTCGATTGGGAGCCCGGTTTCGGCGGTACGCTGGTATTTGTCTACGACCCCGCCCTCGATAAAGAGGAAGAGGCGAATATAACGCTTGCTCCGATCGAAACCATCAAGGTTGGACCGCATTATGACGGTATCATCAAACGCCAGGAACTGCTCAGTAATACCTATTCATTCGATGTGTACCTTAAACACACGGGTGGTCCGGCATTCTTTCTTGATAACTCGGACCTCGTTGTTCGAATACCTGATCTCGCAACAAAATTTACTGCCCCCACTGTCGATGCCGACTTTGGTACTATGAGACTTGATGATAACTACTCCGTCACGGCGAACATCGCAGGTGATGAAGTGCAAATCACCATCGACGGGCCCGCGGTCGCCGACCAGGCTGAGTTCGATTCCAAAGTTGAACAGATCGGGGCGGCCGATTGCGGCACAAAAATCGTAAGTATTAGCATAACCGGCGCGAATGGCGGCCAGACGGTGTTTGATATCGACCCCAATTGGGATTTTGCCTTCCCGGGTGAAACGCAGATTCGCCGTCGCCGTCCTTTGAACTTCAGCGACAATATTACCGATCCTCCCAATGGGACATTTTCTGTTGTCGCACCACAATTTTCCATCGAAGTGCTGAGGCCTAATGGCGGTGAAAACTTTTGTCAGGGCACGTTGGAAACTATTGAATGGGATAGTGAAAACATCGCTACTGTCGATATCACGCTCCTGTCTGCCGGTGTCACGTCGGCAACAATCGCAACCGGAGTATCCGGACCGGGGGGCAGCTATGACTGGAATATTCCAGGCGGACAGGCTCCAGGTCAATACTCAATTCGCGTAAGCGACGCTTCCAACGGCAATCGTTTCGACGACAGTGACAGTGAGTTTACCATCGTTGCGCCGCCGACAATTACCGCGCAACCGCAAAGCACAAGCGCATGTACCGGCCTTAATGTTAATCTTAACGTAACGGCTACAGGAACCGGTCTCGCGTACCAGTGGAAGAAAAATGGCAATCCGCTCCCGGGCGAAACCGCAGCAACATTGATGTTAACAAGTGTGACGACCGGCAATACCGGCGATTATACTGTTATGGTATCTAACCTCTGCGGCAGCATCGAATCCGCTACTGCCGCCGTGATGGTTCTGACGCCTCCGGCAATCACGATGCAGCCTCAGGATCTGACCGTGACGGAGCTGGAAACGGCAACCTTCGCTGTAGTGGCCGGCGGATCGAATCTCACCTATCAGTGGCAGTTCTCAACCGACGGCAATGTCTTTGCACCGCTGCCGGGTGCTACTGCTGCAACTCTCAATATTCCCAATGTTCAGCTCAATCAGGCCGGACTCTACCGTGTTGTTGTTTCCGGTGTCTGTCCGCCCGCTGTTACCTCCACGGCAGCCGCTCTGACGGTGATACCTCTGTTTACAACATTCAATGTAACCGCGTATATGGAGGGCTACTGGCGTGGAACTCATCATCGCCTCACGCCGGTCGCGATCGAGCTGCGTACAGGTCCTGAATTGGAAACGTCGGCGACTGTTGGCCTTCAAACCGGCATGTTAAGTTCTACAGGGACGATTTCCGCAGAATTTCCAGCGCTGCCCGATGGCGATTACTGGCTGATAGTTCGTCACGGCGGTCATTTTCCCGTTGCATCCAGCGGACGCCTGAGTGTCAATGCCGGCGATAGCATAGACTATAACTTCACCGATGCTTCGGACCGCGCTTTCGGCGGAACCGGCGTAACGGTTGAGTTTGAAAACAGCGGTGCATTTATGCAGCGCGCCGGTGATCTAAACGGCGACCAGACTGTATCGGCCGACGATTTTATCGAGCACTTTGTGCCGAACTTCGGCCTCTCGAATCCCGGCCGCGTCCCGCGTCTGGAAATCGATTGACATAATCCGACAAGACAGCAGAAAAGGCTTCTCGCTTGGACGGCAATAGACCGCAGGCGGGAAGCCTGCAAAGGATAAAGCACACGCATTGAATTCATGAAAAGATTATCTATATAAAAAGTCGGTATTCAACAATGAGAAAGCGATTACTTCAATCCCTTGTCGGCAGTGCATTAGTACTGTTGGTGCTGTTCGCTAACCAGCACACGAAGGTGTATGCGCAGACCATTACGACCTTCGAGGTCACTGCTGTTTTGCAAGGCTATTGGGATGGTGTGGATCATCGCCCGGCAGCCGTTGCAGTCGAATTACGATCCGGAGTCGACTTAACGACTTCCGTATCGGAAGCCATCACAACCGGCCTTCTCGGTACAGACGCGAAGGTCACGGTAACTTTTGAAGATTTGCCCAGCGGCGATTACTGGTTAGTAATTCGTCACGGATCGCACATGCCTGTTGCTGCAACGAATCAAATTACCGTAACAGCCGGCCAGACGCACAGCTATGACTTCAGCAATGCAAACGATAAGGCTTTTCCCGGATTTGATCCGATTACACCGGTAATCGTTGAGTTTCTCAACACGGGTGTTTTCCAGATTCGTACGGGAGACCTCGACGGCGACCAGACCGTTTCGGCAAACGACTTCATCTTTTACTTTTCGCCGAATTTTGGTGAGTCGAATGCTGGTGAAGTGCCGGATATCGACTAAGAAATATTCAACCGTATCACATCCCAGACAGCTACACACTTTAATCAAAAAGACTAATCGGACCGGTAGATGAGAAGTTCAGAAGCAACTAACGTGTTATTTCAATTCATACAGAGGAATTGTACGATGTCACACATTGTACCTAGTATTTCCAGAAAAGTTCTGGCACTAGTGCTTGGCCTATTTGTGCTCGGCAGTTTAAGTGAGGCTTTTGCCGCTAATCAAGTGGAATTCTTTCTGCGCAATCAGCGCCCCAACGATGCCTGTACCGAGTACATGGCTGAACTCTGGGTAACGGTTGATCAGGGTTTGCAATGGGATGTGGCCTCTTCCAACATCGGGATTTCCTACAACACGGCTGCCTTATCGGCTCAGAACGTGTCGCCGGCTTTTGAAGCCAATCCCACATTGACGGCCGATGGCGTCAGTATCACCCAGACTCCGGGTGTCGGTTTTGCCCGTATCAATCTGCTGAAATTTCCGGGCAGCTCGCCGACAACAGGTACCTTCAAATTGTGTACGGTGTTATGGGACATCACTGATAAATCAGTCAGTGACAACCTTGTATTCGTCACTGGCGGTCCGACGACGCTTATCTTTGATGATGCGATTCAATTAATCTTTAACACGAATGACGCAACGGGTTTCGGCGTCACGAATCCGACGCCTCCGCGCGTAGTGGGTGGACCGGTCATTACCGGACAGCCGAGCAGCGTTGTTGCCTGCGAAGGCGATCCGGCAAGCTTTACCGTTGAGGCCAATGGCTGTAATGCCGTTTACGATTGGCAGAAAGACATCGCCGGAGTCTGGACATCGACCGGTGAAACAAGCGCAACATTGTCATTTGGCAGTGTCGGTACGGGCGATGCCGGTGACTATCGCGTTATTGTCTCTGCTGACGAACCACCTGATGCGACCTCCAACACGGTCACGTTAACGGTAAACGTTCCCCCCGTCGTTACGTCACAGCCGCAGAGTACTACTAATTGCGTCGCTGCGGATGTACAATTCGATGTTGCCTTTACCGGCACTGCGCCTGTAGGAATTCAGTGGCAGATTTTCAATGACGGAACCTTCGTGTGGGATGACCTCCTTAACGAAACATCTTCGACCCTGACCGTAACGAATATTCAAGCTTCTGATGACGGAAACCAGTATCGCTCCGTTCTGTCGAATACCTGTGGTACCACGACGAGCGACGTTGCAATTCTGACGGTTAATACTCCGCCTTCCGTCACGCTCGATCCGAATAACAAGTTTGTCTGTGCCGGCGACGGCGTCACCTTTATGGCGTTGGCCGACGGTTCGCCTTCACCGACGATTCAGTGGCAGGAAGATACCGGCGGCGGCTTTGCGGATATTCCCGGCGCCAATAGCTCCAGCTATTCTATTCCCAGTGTTAACCAGACGCAAAACGGCTATCAGTACCGCGCGGTGTTTACAAACATCTGCGGTGTCGCTACTTCTGCGTCGGTAACTCTGACCATTTACGCTGATCCAGTTATTACACTCGAGCCGGCAAGTCAAATGGTTTGTTCCGGCGCTACCGTAGTCTTCGGTGTAACAGCCACCAGCGCGATTCCTCTGACCTACCAATGGCAGGTTAATTCGGGCGGTGGATTTACGGATCTCGGAACCGAAACAAGTGCAACATTGACACTTACCGGCGTTTTGCCCGGGCAGGACGGTAACAGCTACCGGGTGATCGTCGCGAATACCTGCGGCTCGGTTACTTCTTCCGAAGCCAACCTGACCGTATGGACAGTGCCGGCCATTACAAGCAATCCCGTTGATGCAGCCGATTGCGTCGGCAGCGACGTTATGTTCACGGCTGCAGCCAGCGGTTCGCCGGCCCCGACGGTCCAGTGGCAAGTCGATACCGGCGGCGGCTTCAGCGATCTTCCCGGTGAAATGTCTCCGACCCTCGTGGTAACCAGCATCAGCGTTTCGATGGACGGCTACGCTTATCGCGCCGTTTTCAGCAATACCTGCGGAACCGTTAACAGCGTCGCCGCTAACCTGAATGTCTGGACCGTCCCTGTTGTCACGACCGAACCGGCAAATACTGCTGTCTGCGAAGGCGGCATTGCTGTATTTACCTCTGCTTCGACGGGCGTTCCGACGCCGAACATTCAGTGGCAGGTCGATACCGGTGGCGGCTATACGGATATTACGGGCGAAACCTCTGCGACGCTGTTTGTCAGCAGCGTAGCCGCCGGTGATAACGGCAATCTCTACCGCGCAGTGTTCAGCAATACCTGCGGAACGGTAACGAGCTCGGGCGCTTCCCTGACTGTCTGGACAGCACCGACTATCTCCAGTCAGCCGGTTGACGCCGAAGTGTGTGAAACAAGTACAGCTACCTTCACGGCAATCGGCAGCGGCTTCCCCGCGCCGGGCGTCCAGTGGCAGGTTAACACCGGTGGCGGTTATATCGACATTACGGGAGCAACCGTAACAACGCTTACTCTCGTCGCCGTTTCGGCTTCCGACAATGGCAATCTCTACCGCGCGGTCTTCACGAACGTCTGCGGTTCGGAAACGAGCAACGTAGTTACGCTGACGGTTAATGTCGCTCCCGTTGTTTCGGTCCAGCCGAATGATGCAAGCGGTTGTACGGGCGATACCTTTGAATTTACAGCCGACGCTACCGGAATGCCGACACCGGATGTCCAGTGGCAGGTTAATTCCGGCGGCGGATATGTTAACGTAACCGGTGCCACGGCAACTACGCTTACGCTGAACAATGTGCCGGCCAGCGCCGATGGCAACCTGTATCGCGCGGTCTTCACGAATCTGTGTGGCAGCGCGACCTCTTCGGCGGCGACTCTGACGATCTTCGATCCGCCGGCAATTACGATGCAGCCGGCTGACGCGATTGTCTGTGAAGGCGATGACGCACTCTTCGTTGCAAGCGCCAGCGGCAATCCGATTCCTGCGATTCAGTGGCAGGTGGACATGAACGACGGCAACGGCTGGCAGAACGTCAGCAACGCTACTCTGAATACCCTGACCGTTGCGGCCGTGACGGCGAGCCAGGACGGCAATAACTATCGCGCAATCTTCAGCAATCAGTGCGGCGTCGCGACATCGAGCTCCGTCTTGCTGACGGTTAACACGGAGCCGGTGATTACAGCGGTCCCGCAGGATGTCGATGCTTGCGAAGGCGACAATGTCGAATTCATGGCTGATGCCACTGGTCAGCCGACACCGGATGTTCAGTGGCAGGTCAATACCGGCAGCGGCTATGTTGACGTTACCGGTGCGAATACAACGACCTTGTCATTGACAAACGTACAGGCCAGCGCCGACGGTAATCTGTATCGCGCGGTATTCTCCAATACCTGCGGTACTGTTACGAGCGCTTCGGCACTGCTCGAAATCGACGTTCCGCCGGTTGTAACGCTCAACCCGACCAATCAAACGGTCTGCGAAGGCGAAACGGCCTTCTTCACGGCTACCGCTTCCGGATCACCGACCCCGACGGTCCAGTGGCAGGGCAACGCCAACGACGGCAATGGATTTGTCAATATTCCCGGCAAAACGAGTACGACGCTCGATGTGACGGGCACCTTGCGCCAGTGGGATGGATTCCAGTACCGTGCGGTTTTCTCGAACCCCTGTGGAACTGAAGTCTTCTCTTCCGTGGCAACCCTGACTGTCAATACTGAGCCCTTGATTACGCAGCAGCCGTCCAATGCGACTATTTGTGAAGGCGACAACGTCACCTTTACATCCTTGGCTACCAGCCAGCCGGCCGCGACGATCCAGTGGCAGGTCGACAATGGCGGTGGCTGGATGAATGTCACGAGCGCCAATAGCGCCGACCTGACCTTGTTTGCCGTATCGGCTAATGCCGACGGTAACCTGTACCGCGTTATCTACACGAATATCTGCGGTTCCTCGACCAGCTCGGTCGCTGTATTGACTGTTAACACGGACCCGGTTGTCACATCGAATCCTTCCGATGTAACGGTTTGCGAATTCTCGTCCGTCACTTTCAACGCTTCGGCAACGGGCTCCCCGACTCCGACCGTACAGTGGCAGGTTGATGAAAACGACGGCAACGGTTGGCAGAATATTCCGAACGCTACGTCGGCTTCGCTTGACGTTGACAACATCCCGGCCAGCTCCGATGGCTTCCAGTATCGCGCGGTATTTACCAATGTCTGCAGCAGTGCTGCGACCTTGCCTGCGACACTGACGGTCAACACCGAGCCGGTTGTAACGCTCGAGCCGGTTGATTTCACGATCTGCACGGGCTTTGACGCTGTCTTTACCGCCAACGCTACCGGCAAACCGAATCCGGATGTTCAGTGGCAGGTTAACGACGGCAACGGCTGGATGAACCTGACGGGCCAGACCAGCACGACCCTGACCCTCGTTGCTGTTACGCCGGGAATGGACGGTAACCTCTATCGCGCCAGCTTCTCGAATGTCTGTGGATTCGATCTGACGACAAGCGCGATGCTGACGGTCAATACGCCGCCCAGCATCACGCAGCAGCCGGTTAACACAACGACCTGCTCGGGACAGTCGGCCAGCTTCACCGTGGTCTTCGAAGGCAAGCCGACCCCGACAGTTCAATGGCAGGTCTTCAATCTTTCGGTTTGGTCGAATCTTGCCAACGCGAACGATCCGACCCTGACTCTTAACAATGTACCTGAAATTTGGGACGGCTACCTCTATCGCGCGGTTTTGACAAATGAATGCGGTCAGGAGACTTCCGGCGCCGCTTCTCTCCATGTTCAGACAGCGCCTGTTGTTACGGTCGAACCGAATAACCAGACCATCTGCGAAGGCCAGGATGTCTCTTTCTCGGCGCATGCGACCGGCGATCCTATTCCGACGGTTCAATGGCAGGAAGACACCGGCAGCGGCTGGTCGGACATGACTGGCCAAAACAATACGGACCTGACCTTGACGGGTGTTCCCGCCTCGGCAAACGGCAACCAGTATCGTGCTGTATTCACAAACGTATGCGGAACGACCGCAACGCAGCCTGCTGTGTTGACGGTTAACTCGAATCCGATCGTCCTTACGCATCCGCAGGATGTCGAAGTATGTGAAGGAGCACACGTGCTGTTCTCGGTCGCGGCATCCGGCACTCCGGCGCCGACGATTCAGTGGCAGCTCGACGATCTTGACGGTAACGGTTTTGAGGATATGATCGGGGAAGAATCGACTGTTCTCGACATCGGCATCGTAGACGCCTCGCAAGACGGCTATATGTACCGTGTTAAGTTGAACAACATTTGCTCGACGCAATTCTCGTCCGTTGCAACCTTGATTGTCAACGAAGCACCTGTTGTAACGCTGCAGCCGACGGATGAAATCGTCTGCGAATTCGGCGCTGTACAGTTTACAGCTACCGCCAGCGGTCAGCCGACACCGGCTATCCAGTGGCAGGTGGATCTCAATGACGGTATCGGCTGGCAGGACCTGGGCGGCGAAACGAGCTCGACCCTGTCGTTGACGAACATCGGACGCACGCTCGACGGCAATCGCTATCGCGCGGTCTTCACGAACGTTTGCGGTGTTGCGGAATCCGACGATGCTATCCTGACGGTCTGGACCAAGCCCGAAATTACGCTCGATCCTGTAAGCATTCTGGTCTGCGAGCCGAACGACGCGGTCTTCACGGCTGATGCCGTCGGCACGCCGAACCCGACTGTTCAGTGGCAGGTCAGCACGGATGGTACAACGTGGAGCGATGTAAGCGGTGCTACTTCGGCAACCTACAGCTTCACGCCAACGGTCAACGAAGACGGCAACTGGTATCGTGCGGTCTTTACGAACGACTGCGGCGCGGCTACGACCGCTTCGGCGCAGTTGACCTACTTCCTGCTGCCCTTCATTACGGAGCAGCCGCAGGATGCGGCCATTTGCGAAGGTGAAGACTGGACCTTTACGGTTACTGCCGGCGGCACGGAAATATCGCTGCAATGGCGTCATAACGGTGTTGACATTCCGGGTGAGACGGAAGCGACACTGACGGTCAGCAATGCGCAAGCTTCCGATGCCGGTAACTACGATGTCGTTATTACCAATACATGTGCGTCGATCACCTCGAATGTAGCGGTCCTGACCGTTAACTTCCCGCCTGTGATCACGGCTCAACCCACCAGTGAAGTGGTTTGCCTCGGCGATCCCTTCAGCTTCAGCGTCGGTGCTACCGGCACGGATCTCGAATACCAGTGGGAATTCAATAACGGTACGGGCTGGAACGCAATTGCGGGTGCCACGGCCGCTACCTACTCCACGAGTAGCGCGCAGGTTGTTCAGGCGGGTGATTATCGCGTGGTGATTACGGGCATCTGCCCGCCGCCTGCGACCTCGGAAACCGTTTCGCTGACTGTCAACATTCCGCCGGCGATCGTGACCGAACCTCAGTCGCAAACCGTTTGCGAAGGCGATCCTTTCCTCTTCACGGTTAATGCGACGGGCACGGACCTGACCTATCAGTGGTTCCACAATGGCACGGCCATTACAGGCGCTACCGAGGCTACTCTTACCGCACCGGCAACACTTGCCGATGCCGGAACCTACTGGGTTGTCGTAAGCGGCGTCTGCCCGCCGGCCGTTCAGTCGCAGAATGTGACGCTGGTTGTCAATGAGCTGCCGAGCATCACGCAGGATCCGCAGGATCAGGTGGTTTGCCTCGATCAGACGATTGTCTTCCAGGCAGCCGGCGCTGGTACAGGCATTACCTACCAGTGGGAATTCAGCGAAAATGGCACGACGTGGAATCCGATCGCGAACGCAACCAACGACGAGTACGAAGTTGCCGGCGCTCAGCTCAATAATGAGGGTTACTATCGCGTAGTGGTCAGCGGTATTTGTCCGCCGCCGGCCGTCTCGGAAGCAGCCTTCCTGGACGTCAAAGAGCCTGTTGAGCTTACAATCGACCTGAATGATGAAACAGTCTGCATCGGCGACAACGTGGTCTTCGTCATTGAAGCGACCGGTACGCCCTCCAGCTGCGTCGAAGGCGATCCGCTGGATGTCGAGTGGTATAAAGACGGCGAGATCATCCCGCTGGCAAACGAGAAACAGCTCATTCTCACGAATGCGCAGGAAAGCGATGCCGGCCACTATCAGGCTCTCGTGACTGGTTTCTGTAACCAGGTCTGGAGCGCCGAAGCGATCCTCTTCATTACGCCGGAGCCCGAGCTCGATATCATCGATCCGGATGACCTCAGCGTCTTCGCCGGCGAAACCGCGACCTTCGAAGTGAATACGAACTGTCCTCCGGGCGCTCAATTCCAGTGGTTCCGCGGCGACGACGAGCTGCAGGATGACGGACGCATCACGGGTGCGCAGTCCAGCCGTCTGGTGATTATGAATGCCGACGATGCTGACGCCAGTAACGAATACTATGTTCGCGTTACTTGCGCCTGTGGTACGGTCGAGTCGGAGTTTGCTTCGCTTAACATTCGCATCACGAATGTCGAGATTGTGGAGCAGCCCGTTGACGTCACAGTGTGTGAAACGACGAAAGCCAGCCTCACGGTCGGATACGATGCGAAAGGCCAGGCGGTCTCGATCCAGTGGTACTCCGTACCGCGCGCACCTGTAACCGATGGCACCGAAGCGACGCTTTGCCTGGATCCGCCGCAAGCCGGAACTTACTTCGCAGAGATTACGCTGTTGAGCGATCCGACGAAAATCGCGACTTCCGGTAATGCTGTCGTAACAGTATTGCAGGCGCCGCAGATTTCGGATCAGCCGGACGACGTGACGATCTGCCTCGGCGATCCTTTCTCCTTCGACGTGACGGTTGCGAACGACGGAGTTGAAGGCACCAGCTACCAGTGGATCTTCAACGGCAACGCCCTGCCGGGCGCGACAACGGCTTCCTACAGCACGACGGCCAGCCAGGCCACGATGGAAGGCAACTACTGGGTGATTGTCAGCAACACCTGCGGTACGACTTCCTCGAACACGGTATCGCTGACCTTCAATGCCGAAACGGTTATCACGACGCAGCCGGAACACCCGAACAACGGCAATCCGCTGGATTGGGGCGGTTCCTACGAAATGACGGTGGCGGCCGATGGCACGGGCACCTGCAGCTATCAGTGGCAGTTCAGCAATGACGGCGGCAATACCTGGAATGACATTGCCAACGCTGAGTCTACCACGTACAGTGATCACTTTACGACTGATGATGTCGGTCAGTATCGCGTTGAAGTTACCTGCGATTGCGGTACGGTCACGTCGAACGTCGTTCAGATCACGGAAGTCGGTCCGACTTCGGTCCAGCAGCCGACAACGGGTGTGCCCTTCAGCCTGAGTCAGAACTATCCGAACCCCTTCACAGGTAAGACAAGCATCAAATACACGCTGCACAAAACAATGCGCGTTGAGCTGGTCATCACCGATATGATGGGTCAGGTAGTCGCGACGCTTGTCGACGACGTACAGGCTGCCGGTCAGCACGAAGTCGTCTTCGATGCCAGCGAGCACGTGATGGCTTCCGGAATGTACAACTACACCCTGCGTGGTGAAGGCGAGTTTATTACACAGCAGCTTCAGCTTGTGAAGTAAGCTTCGCCAAACGGTGAATACAAAACGCCGGAGCGGCTTGGCCGCTCCGGCGTTTCTTTTTGTCGACTACCAGCGGGAGTGATGAAGCCGCATTGTCGCAGCGATTCCCACGATGATCAGACAATTGAGCCAATCAGGGGCCGCTAAGTCAGACTCGTAAATACGATGAAATTGAGATGCCGGGGCGGCGTAATCGCTCCGGCTTTTTTGTGGACGCAAGAATGAATGCGGCGGCCCGCGTCGTCAGCGCGGCTCTTGATCCGTTAGATGAAGACGCAGCGACAAGCGAGCGCAAGGCGCTGCTGTATTGATGTTCGATTCAGATCAATCAAGGTAGGCAGACCGGCGTAGCACCCGACTTCAATCCGTTTGGCGTGATGACTCATCGTCGGGTTGCTGAATAATGTTCATCTCCCGGCGGTGGCTCTGTATCGCTACCGGAAGACCTGCTGGGGCAAGGGTCGTCAATCCAACCACTTGTGGCGTAACTGCTTCACAAATGTGTCGGATAGAGGAGAGCCTCACGGCATAGGTCGATTGAGCGGTCTGTGCGCCTCAATCCTCGCTCTGAGCCCACTTGCACAGGTAGAGGTCGGAATTGCGGATCATAAGCTCGTGCGTTGGCAGCACGCGTACGGTGGTGCCCTGCAGCCCGCTGGTTTCGCAGGGATACTGCCCTACATAGAAGTGGCTTGTTCCCAGACTTTCCTTTAATTCCAGCCGAACGGATTTGCCTTCCTGCATTTCGCCGTTCGAGTCAACCCGTCCGTAAAAGGCTTCGACGGCTACATCTTCAGGTGCCAGTCGTTCGAGATAAACTTTGGCGCTGACCCGGATCGCTTTACCGACAAAGGCATCGGCGTCGCCCTCGACATTCACCTCATTGATGGCGACATGATCCCATGCCGACATAATTTTTCCTTTCCATTCTGTCAGCGCGCGCGCGGCTGCACCCTGGCTTGCCGAAAGTCGCTGCACTGCTTTGACGGAATTAAAATAGAAAGACTCGCTGTACTCTTCCACCATCCGGGCGGTTGAAAAGTAAGGGGCAACCGTGCGGATCGATTCCTTCATTCGATCGACCCAGCGTTCAGGCACATTGTTGCGCGACCGCTCATAAAAGGTCGGGACGATTTCGTGTTCCAGCAGGCTGAACAACGCCTCGCGTTCCAGTGAATCCTGTTCTTCGACGCTCGAGAAAACTTCGCCGCCGCCGATCGCATAGCCGTTACGGCGATTATAGGCCTCGTCCCACCAGCCGTCGAGCGTACTGACGTGCAGGCAGCCGTTCATCGCGGCTTTCATGCCGCTGGTACCGCTGGCCTCCATCGGGCGTCGCGGCGTGTTAAGCCAGATGTCGCAGCCTTTGACCATATAGCGGGCTACCGAGAGGTCGTAGTCTTCGAGAAACACAAGTGATTGTTCCAGGCCATTGTGTTTGATGAGCTCGACAATTTCGCGGATCATTTCTTTGCCGGGCGTATCGTGCGGGTGCGCCTTGCCGGCGAGAATCATTTGGATAGGTCGTTCCGAATCCGTGACAAGCCGTTTCAGACGATCCATATCGCCGAAGAGCAGGGTGCCGCGTTTGTAGGTGGCAAAACGCCGGGCAAAGCCGATTGTAAACACGTCGGGATTGAGAACGTCATTGATCCGTTCGATCTGCTCCGGCGTCGCGAAGCGTTTGAGCTTCTTGCGCAGATGCTGACGGGCCGTCAGCACCAGCCGTTCCCGCCGTCTGTCATGCGCGCGCCACAGCTCTTCGTTCGGCACCTGCGTGATCGATGCCCACAGTGTCTGGTCGGCGGTATTCGTACGCCAGAGAGGGGAGAGGTAGCGGTCGAAGATATCAGTCATATCGGCCGAAATCCAGGTCAGGGAATGCACGCCGTTGGAGACCGCTTTAATCGGCACCTCCTGCACCGGGAAATCGTTCCAGATCGTGCGCCACATTTTCTGGGCTGTTTTGCCGTGCAGCTTGCTTACGCCGTTATGGAAACCGGCCAGACGCAGACCAAGAACCGTCATACTGAAGCTTTCACTGCTGTCGCCGGCGTTCTGACGTCCCAGAGCAAAAAACTCCTGATCGCTCAGGCCAAGCGAGCGATAGAAATTGCCGAAGTACTTTTCGATCAGCTCCAGCGAGAATACTTCGTTGCCGGCGGGCACCGGTGTATGCGTGGTAAAGACGTTGCCGGCGCGGGCGATCTCAAGTGCGGCCCAGAAATCGAGCTGCATTTCTTCCATCAGCGTCCGGATGCGTTCCAGCGCCGAATAGGCGGCATGCCCCTCGTTAAGATGGCACACTGTCGGGGTCAGGTTCATGGCCCGCAGCGCTCGATAGCCGCCCATGCCCAGCATGATTTCCTGCTGAATACGCGTTTCGACATCGCCGCCATAAAGCTGATCCGTAATGTTGCGGTGCTGATGATTCACATTCTGCTTGATATTCGAATCCAGCAGAAACAGTCGGATACGTCCGATCTGCATCTTCCATATCCGGGCATAAGCCCTGCCTTCGGGTAGATCGACATGAATGATAATCGGCCGCTTGTGCTCATCGAGTACCTGCGTCAGCGGCATAGCTGAAAAGTCGTTGTCGATATAGGATTCATTCTGCCAGCCGTTTTGCGCAAGGTACTGGTGAAAATAGCCCTGTTGATACAGCAAGCCCATGCCAACAAGCGGCAGGCCAAGATCGCTGGCGGACTTCAGATGGTCGCCGGCCAGCACGCCCAGGCCGCCCGAGTAATTAGGCGTACTTTCGTGAATGCCGAATTCGGCGCAAAAGTAGACGATAGTGGAATCGGAAGGCTGCTGCTGCGATGCATACCAAGATTTGCGGTTCTGGTAGTCCGTAAATTTGCGATAGACCGAATCGACGAAGTTGACAAAATCGCTGTTGCGCGCCAGAGATGTCAGGCGTTCCTGCGACACTTTGTTGAGAAGCTGGACGGGGTTGTGTCCCACCTCTTCCCAGAGAGGGCGGTCGATACGCGCGAACAATTCGCGTCCGGCGGCGTCCCAGGACCACCAATAATTATAGGCTAGTTCTTTCAGTTGAGTGATGTTGTCGGGTACTATAGGAGAGACGGCGAAAGTCGTGATTGGACGCATATAGTTCTCGAATGGTAAAAGGAATCAGTCGTACGCTCGCTGAAAACTTTCAAAATTAGAACCTTTGTGCGTAGATTGGAACTTTAAAATGCAGCTTTGCCCACCTGAGCGGCGAATCCATTGAAGACTTCATCTCTTCCTCGCGCAAGTGTCCCGTGGCTGTGGCGGCCGCGTACTATGTTCCTGTTTCTTTCAATAGTGCTGCTCCTCGCCGGCGTCGCCTGCAGCGAACGCGAAGCAGTTCCCACGCGTGATGAGCTCTTGCCGGGCGGCATCAGGGCGGGCGGCAGCTACCGGATAAACATGCTGCGCGGCAATCCCGCTGCACTCGATCCGGTGCGTATTAACAGCAAGCTGGCCGATGACGTAGCGCTTCAGATTTACGATCGACTGATATCGCTGGACTCCAATCTTAACATCGTGCCCGAGCTAGCCCGCTCCTGGTCGATTTCCGATGATGGCCTCGTCTACACCTTTCATCTGCGGCGCGATGTGACATTTCACGATAACCCCTGCTTTCCGGGCGGCAAAGGCCGGAGAATGATCGCCGACGACCTGCGCTATTCCTTCGAGCGCTGCTGCGATCCCCTGCAGCGCTCCGTGCAGTATTGGGCATTTAACGGCAAGGTGCGCGGCGCAAACGCCTATTATGATTCGCGTCTCGCCGGCGACGGCCTTGTCACTTCGGTTGCGGGACTTCGGGCGCCGGATGATTCGACCTTTGTCATCGAACTGCGCGAGGCATACGCTCCCTTTTTGTATTACATGATCAATTCGCTCGGCTGCGTTGTGCCGCGGGAAGCGGTAGAGCATTACGGCGAAGACTTTTTCCAGCATCCCGTCGGGACGGGGCCCTTCGTTTTCCGAGAATGGCAGCCCGACCAGTTTATTCGATTGGAGCGCAATTCGCAGTATTGGCAGCATGACGCGCACGGCAATCAATTACCCTACCTGGATGAAATCATTATCAGCTTCCGGGCGGACGACAAGGTCCAGTTTGCCGAGTTTACCGCCGGACGGTTGGAGGAAAGCTTCAGCATACCGAGTGAGTTTTTCGAAGTGGTAGTCGATGGCGAGCGTCGCAGCCTCACGCCTGAGTACCAGAAGTATCGTCTGCAGGCGCGCCCGGCGTTGCTCTCATGGTTCTGCGACTTTCTCTGCAGCGAAGCGCCCTTCGATAATGCCGATGTCAGACGAGCTTTCTCCTATGCGGTGGATCGGGAGAAGATTGTGCAATTTGTCCTGCGCGGCGCTCCCTATGCGCCCGCCTGGAACGGCATTACGCCGCCCGTTATGCCCGGCTACGCTATTGACAGCATCGAGGGTTACCGCTTCAATCCGACCCTGGCGCGCGAACATCTCCGTCGGGCGGGCTACCCAGATGGCGTCGGCTTTCCGCCGGTGACTCTGACGATCTATGAGGAACCGCATCTGGTCCAGGTTGCCGAAGCATTGCAGGAAATGCTGCAGCAGACGCTCAATATCGAAATCAGGCTGCGCAAGCTTCAGTTTGCGCGTTTGTTGCACGAGGCCGAATTGGGCAAGCTGAAGTTTTGGGGTACGCGCTGGTATGGCGACTACCCGGACGCGGAAAACTATCTTAACCTCTTCAATGGCAGTCTTGTGCCCGATGACGCCACGCAGCCCAGCTATCCCAACAGCGCGCGCTACAATAATCCGGAGTTCAACAGGATTTTCACGGAGGCCGTCGGAACAGTCGATCCGCAGCGCCGCAACGAGCTGTACCGGGCCGCCGAACAACTCGCCATGCGCGACGCGCCCGTGCTGATGCTCTTTTACGAAATGCACTATCGCCTTTTGCAGCCCTATGTACGCGGCAATCCGCTGGACCCCATGAATCGGATAATCCTGCGGCCTGTCTGGCTGGCTGCGCAGTGAGATTGTAATGAAAACACTTGTCCTCGACGGCATCGCCCGCCCGGATGAGGCCGTAGATCAGGCCGCCGCCATGCTGCGGCGCGGTCTGCTCGTCGCCATCCCGACCGAAACGGTTTATGGACTCGCCGCACTGGCTTCCGACCAGGCGGCCGTTCGCGCACTCTATCGGATTAAAGGTCGATCGTTTCAAAAGCCGTTGACGATTCATATCGGCGACCGCCGGGACATCGACAAGCTCGCCGAGGATCTTCCGCTACTGTTTGACATGCTGGCGGCGCGCTATTTTCCCGGTCCGCTCACGCTCGTTGTTCGCAAACAGGCCTGGGTGCCCGACATCGTAACGGCCGGACTTCCGGCCCTGGGCTTACGGATGCCTGACCATCCCCTGGCGCTCAGAGTGATTCGCGCAGTGGGCGAGCCGCTTGTAGCCAGTTCGGCAAATCTGTCCGGCCAGGCCAGCGCCATACGGGCGGAGCAAGTCTTACGGGACTTTGAGTCGGATATCGCGGCTATTGTCGATGGCGGCGAATGCCCGGGCGCTGGTCGGGCGTCCACGGTCGTCGATCTTCTATCTGAGCCGCCAATGATACTGCGCCGGGGCTCGATCACCGCCGAAGAACTGACAGCCTTGACCGGTACGGAGTTTGTGACTGCAAAGAAGGGAAAGACCGGTGGCTAAGCCCTCGCTGTTGACGGCAAAGCAGCGGCCCTCCTCAATTTGATTTCAGGGGCGTCTTCGACAAGTGACGGGAGATGATGCGGGGACCTTATCGGAACAGCGAGGGAGAGATGTTGTTAGTGAATCCGCGTCGGGGAAAAAAGACTTCTCAGGCAGGCCATGGCTCAGGAGAAGATCGGCGGAGCGCATTCCGGCAGATACATGACTTGGGAATCGCGGCAACGAAAGACTCAGATTTCATTTTCCACTTCATCGAGCGCAGCTTGCAGTTCGGAGGCTGTATGCAGATCACGCGCCGTGCGAGCGATGCGGACTCCCTCTTCAAAGGTCGATCGGGCGTTGTCCAGATCTCCCAGAAGCTGATACAGCTCGCCGAGTTGATAATAGGTGGGAAGATAGTCGGTAAAGTCGCGTCGCAGCTTTTGAAGCCACTTAAGCGCTTCGTCGTAGTCTTTTAGCGCCCTGTATTCCAGAGCGATGCCATAGCGGACAAAGGTGTCGTTTTTATCCTGCTCGTAAAACTCCAATAGTTTGCCTAAACGCACACTCATAGATACGACCTTGAATAGCTGAGTTTGTCTTGCCAGATACAGATCGGGGTTCGGCCGAGAATCCAAACGAACAGACTATCGACGCCCCATAAGAGCGGAAAACATCGGCGGCTGGACATCGAAGAGATTGCACGGAGACGGGATTGCTTTACAAGCAGATCTGCTCAATAATCAAAAAGGCACTGCGCGAAGAAAACTATAAGCCGAATTTTGTCTTTTCCACCGGGGTGGAAGAGGCAGCCATTTATCTGGGAGCGTTGTTGCCAGCGCTCTCCTGCAGCCAACCCGAATCGGACGACGCCGGAGTATTGCACTCCTTCATCAGGCTGACGAACAGCCAACCGATCGCTTTCGCGATCTCCGACTCCTATTTGGCCTTGCTCCGCATGGGGTTTACCCTGCCTTTGATGTTACCATCAAAGCGGTGAGCTCTTACCTCGCCATTTCACCCTTACCCGCCGCAATACTCGCGTACGGCTGCGGGCGGTATATTTTCTGCGGCACTTTCCATCGGCTTTGTCATCGCTGACATTACCGTCCGGCCGTTAGCCGGCATGCTGTTCTATGGAGTTCGGACTTTCCTCATCGCAGGCCCACCGACTGGCCGGGAGCCTGCAACGCGACTGCCCGTTTTCCCCGCTCAATGCCAATATTCTTGGGCGCCTAAACCTGCATTTCTTCGGGAATTTCCATTTCCTCGGGATACAGGAGGCGGCCACAATTTTCGCATACCTCAATCTTGCGATATTTGCGCATTTCCACAATTTTTTGTGGCGGTATGGAATAATAGCAGCCGGAGCAGCTTCCCTTATGGATACGCACGACGGGATTATTGTGGTATGATTTGATTCGCTCGTAGCGTTCTTTCCATTCGCCGTTCAGCTCCTGGAACAATTCTTCCCGCCGTTTGAGCAGCGCCGTCATTTCTTCATTCTGATCGCTGGAGAGCGACTTCAGTTCGCGTTCTTTTGCGCCGAGCTTTTCTTTCGCTTCCACGTACTGGGCGTTGTACTGCTCCAACATCCGGTTGAGATTTTCTTCCGTCACATTAGAACTGCCGAGTTGTTCTTCGGTTTTGCGTCGCTCCTGCTGAAGGTTTTCGATCTCCTTGGTAATGGCGTCGAATTCCTTATTGTTGCGAGCCTGAAATTGCTGGTCAGCCAATTTTTTCACGCGCTCTTCCATTTCCTGCGTCGATAGCTTCGCATCGGTGCGAAACTGAAGGATATCTTTGAGTTTCTGCTTCGTCTCCTCAATCTGAGCGACTTTGAGCTTAAGGTCCTCTTCCATCTCTTCAACTTCAAAGGGTAAATCGCCCAACTCTTCTCGCATTTCGTGAAGTTCCACGTCTATTTTGCTTAGAGCGGCCAGGCGTTGTAACTGTTCACGCATAAACCAGGAATCCTGCCATTTAGTTTATTGGGAAACTTTGAGTAGTCGTTGTTGCGCCCGGCTATACCCGGCGGTATCCGGAAAGTACCGCACCGGGTTCGGCAGCACTGCCGATGTGCTGAGGCGTAGAGACGAATCCGAACGTTCTGCAATATTTTTCAGGATGGCAGCAAGACCCTGCGGTACGAACTGCTCCATTTCATAGTGCCCGGGATCTATCAACATCAGATCGCCCTTGACACGATGAAAATCATGATACTTGATGTCAGCCGTAATAAATGCGTCGGCGCCGGCCTGCAGGACATCATCGAGAAAAGAGATGCCGCTGCCGCCGACGATCGCTATCGTCTTGAGCTCGGAGGCCTTCCCTTCGGTATAGCGCAGGGGCGCATGACAGATTGCAGCTATGCGCTCAAGCAAGGAGCGCGGACTCAGCGCCGGATCGGCGGCAGCCACAATTCCCATCCCAAAATCCTCGCGATTCGGGTCGGGACGCAGAAAGCTCTTAACCTGAAGCTCAAGGCGTTCTGCCAGCAGGGCGCTGGTGCCCCGGGAATGTGCATCGAAATTAGTATGCGCGACGATTAACGCAATCTCCTGCCGGATCAGACGCGTGCAGAGCCGGCCGACACGTTCGCTGTTTTGCAAAACACTCAAAGGACGAAAGATCAGCGGATGAAAGGCTACGATACAGTCGGCGCCCGCTTCAACGGCTTCATCAACGACGGCATCGGTAACTTCCATGGTGATCATTACATGATGAATCTGCTGCCGTCCGCTTTGTAGTTGCAGACCTATCCGATCGCCCTGCATCCCGGCATCAGGCGGCAGAGCGGCTTCAATACTACGAATGAAGTTGAATAAGTCCATAGTGCTCAACAAGGGCTGGCAATTGCGACCGGCCACCTTTTTTCTTCACCTTCACATCAGCAACACCCGAACAAGACACGGCAACGTGTCTTTGACGCCACTCATTCAGTACTACTCCCCGGTCGCCAATTATTGAGTGCGGAATTGCCGGTGATGCGCAGTATCCATCAATAGCTACAAAGCTAACAAAGTTTACCTACCTGTGCAAAATGCCCCTGAGCTCGGAAATCCTCCCAAGCCAAAATTGTTTTGCCGAATATTTGTAAAATGAATAAGTTTAAAGTTCCCTTAAGGGGATATGGTGGGCGTAGCTCAGGGGTAGAGCTCCAGATTGTGGCTCTGGCGGTCGAGGGTTCAAATCCCTTCGTCCACCCAAAAAGCAAAAAGCGGAATCTTGAAAGATTCCGCTTTTTCTTTTTTAGTACAGGATGGTTGCAGCTTCCCTCGGTGGACCGGCACACAGCCGCGACTGACTGCGACCGGGCTTCCGGAAGCCTATTTCCGCCGCTTTTTCTTCCGCTTGCGTTTATTGGGGTTGGTTGGATAAGGTTGCCCGGGCAGGCTGCGGCCCTGTTCCGCGGCGATACTCTGCGCTTCCTGCATTTTGCGCTGCAGCCAGCCTTCCTTCTTGGGCATTTTTTTCAGATCTTCCAGCGTCATTTTGTTTTTGGAAAACTTCTGCATGTAAACCTGTTGACCGATGCCCAGTAAATTAAACACCAGATAGTAAAGGTTCAGACCGGCGGGGAAGTTGGAAAACAGGATTGTAAACATAAAGGGCATGATGTAAACAATTCCCTTCTGCCGCGGGTCCGTCACCGTCATTTTCTGCTGGATAAAAAGCGTTATCCCCATAATCAGGGCCAGGCCGGAAATATGGTTCAAGCCGAGCAAGGGCAGCTTAAACGGCAAAGCAAGCAGTACGTCCGGCACAGACAGATCAGTAATCCAGCCGAAGAAATGCGTCTGTCGCAGCGCAATCGCCGATTGGAAGAGTGACCACAGAGCATAAAGGATCGGCATTTGCAACAGCAGTGGCAGGCAGCCGCCGACCGGGTTGACACCATACTGCGAGTACAACTGCATCATCGCCTGCTGCTGAGCCCGCGGATCGTCCTTATTCTGTTCGCGCAGCTTGTTCATTTCCGGCGCCAGCAACTGCATTTTGATCGACGACTTGGTCTGCGGCATGGACAGCGGCATCAGCATCAGCTTAATCAGGAAGGCAAAAACGATAATCGAAAAACCGTAGTTCGGTACGACTGCGTGCACCGCCTGGAATATCGGCAGCATAAAGTATTCGCCAACAACCCGGATCGGTCCCCAGCCGAAGTCAACCGTTTTTTCCAGTCCGTACGATTGAACGATATCATAATCCAATGGGCCGACATAGAGCAGAAAGTCATATTCCTGCTGCGGTTGACGGTAGGGAATGCGGTATTGAAGCGAGTACTGCTCAACGACGCCTTCGTTGGGAGCCTTGCGTCTGGTCCCCTTCAATTGCACACTGGATTCGGCGGAAAGATCGAGCGGCTTAACGGCGGCGACAAAATATTTGTTTTTGATAGCCGCGAAATCGATGGCGCCGGAACTCTTTTCCGTCAGAGTTTTGTCGAAATCACCCGCGTCAAGCGAAATCTCTTCGCCGCCCAGCTGCATCAGCGCTTTGGCATAGCTGGATTCTTCCACCGAATTGCGTTCCTGGTAGGGCAGGCCGCTTTCCCAGGCCAGGGTGTAACTGCGATTGAATATCAGGTCGTTCAGCTTGTTGAGACCGATACGCGCTTTGATATGATATTTGTCGGCATAAAAAGTGTAGGTTTTGACCAGCTCGGCTCCGCTCTCCAGGCGCAGTCGGGCGCGGACGCGCACAGAGTCCCCGCCCCGCAGCTGCAAATGATTGCTGCGCTCTTTTTGTGGGTATTCCAGTTCAAAATACAGGTTGCGGGTATCGACATTGCGCGCTTCGCGGGTGGAAAACGAGACTCCGAAAACACCCGTTTCTTCCTTATAAGGAACAAGTTGAACCGCGTCACCCTGCCAATTCTCAAATTCTTTCAGGTACCACTCCCTAAATACCCCGCCTTTGGGGTTCAGCACGACACGATAGAGGCCGCTTTCAATAGTCAGCATGGCCGCGCTGCCCTGAGCATGGGCCCGTAGCTGATCTCCGTAGTCGGCGGTGGGATCTTCCTCGGCGCTTGTGAAAGCATCGTCATCTTCGCCGAGGTCCGCAGCGAGCGACTCATCCTGCAAATCGAGGGTCTCCTGCGTCTGCTGATCCGGCGGCGGGACGGGACGTCGCTGCGTCGTTTGGGTTACCATCCAGATTGTGAGCAGGATGCCAATCAGTATGAAGCCAATAACGGGTTTTTTATCCATCGAATCGGGCCTGGAAATAAATATGCAAATGCGTACTCGGAGTTTCCGCTGTTTCTAAGGATTAGCTATTCGCTGCCGCTGAGCTTCACGGTATCCGTCGTTTGTCCGGCCGGCTGTGCGCAATTGCAGCAATCCGGTATCGGATCGTAACCGCCGGGATGCCAGGGGTGGCAGCGAGCGATGCGTTTGAGCCCTAACCAGGAGCCTTTCAACAAACCATGCGCCGCCAGCGCTTCCGTCGCATATTCGGAGCAGGTTGGATAAAAGCGGCAGGACGCGGGCAACATCGGCGAGATGAAGAGTTTGTACACTTTGAGGAGCAAAATCGCCAGATGTGCCATACAATTCAGGAAGTCTGTAGCTGACTGCGGAAATAATGGACTGCTTTCTTAAGCACGCTGTGAAGAGGCGGCTGTACATCGTGTAGATGTAGCAGGGATGCCTTCGCGGGAATCGCCGTCCAGATTACAACGACGCTTGTAATCGGCCACGCATTGGCGTCTGCCGAGGTCGAAGATTCCATAAGGACGATGTGCCGCAGACTTTCGCGTAAAAGACGCTTGATGCGATTGCGCAGAACAGCGGGACGCGTTCCGCGCCGGCTTGTAACGCCATAATACATCGTATCGTTTTGCGCAGTATCCGATACTTCGGCCGGGGAGGCCTCGGTCTGTCGAAATGCGACAAAGGCGATAAGCCTGGGATGATAGAATTTCTTCCCTTGGCGCATAGTTTGATCAAATGCCTTGAAACCTTTGAGCGGCTTTAGTTGCATCATTGCACCTGATACGCCATTGCCGGCATGTTGTCGGAAGCCCGAAAAGCGCTTCCTACCGCTTATCAACGAAAAAACCCCACATCAATGCTCACAGGAATTCGAGCTTTATGCGGAGTTTCTCATTTACTAGCAGACGAGTAGCATCAGCAGACGGTTGCCGCATTTATCGGAGACTGTCGCTGACCGAAAGTCGTCTGCGGCCTCTGTTTCGGCGCCGATTGATGACTTTGCGACCGTTCTTGGTGGCCATGCGGGCGCGAAAGCCGTGCTTATTACGCCGTTTCCGTCTACTCGGTTGATACGTGCGTTTCATTGACTAAGCCTCATTAATTCATTCGATCCGTTTCGTGCGCCATATAGCCAGGCGACTATTGATTGTCATCTGCCCGACGATCGAAACGCAGCAAGACCACAAAGTTACGAATTAAGTTCAG
The DNA here is from genome assembly GCA_028284775.1 of Candidatus Kapaibacterium sp. Classification (GTDB taxonomy): domain Bacteria; phylum Bacteroidota; class Ignavibacteria; order Kapaibacteriales; family UBA7675; genus JANQRB01. Next base: position 23,957 of record JANQRB010000053.1, read on the forward strand.
AATTCGAAAGTGAAAATTTGCGGCGGTGTCAAGGCTGTCTTGGCGAATAATCGCCAGGCTTTGCTAGGCGGTGAACAAAAGACAACCACAGCGAATCTGAGAAGAAAATGAAGATGTGAAATGCAGCGCCGAGGGCTTTGGCACGCTTGTTGTAGAGGAAAGGGGGACCTGTTAAACGAGCTTTAGTGAACGAGGACCTATGTCGGCTACGAATCATCTCTTTAAAGCAAAGGTACCGCTGTTGAACACCGCGCTCGATGCCTACTCGATGCGCCAGCGTACCATTGCCCGCAACATCGCGAATGCGACGTCGCCGAACTACCGCCCGGAGCGGGTGAAGTTTGAAGAAGAGTTTGCCCGGCTACAGGGAGTAGCAACGCAGGGCGAACGGAGCGACAAACGCCATATTGCGATTGGCCCGGCGAAGTCCGACGGTGTGCAGCCCGCAGTTGAGGACGCCCCGGTTCCGCAACCGGAAATCCTTTTCTCGGGCGATTCGCATGTCAATATCGACAATGAGATGGCAAACCTGGCGCAGAATCAAATCCGCCATCGCTTTGCCTCGCGCATCCTGTCGCGGTACTTCAAGGGTTTGCAAGGGGCGATTCGCGGCTCGAACCAATAATCACAGACACGTGCTCAACATAAGGATTCGACCTATGCCAGAAAGTCTGTTTTCCACTTTCGCAATCAGCGGTCAGGGTTTAAGCGTCCAGCGCAAACGATTGACGGCCGTGGCGAATAATATCGCCAACGCCAATACTACCCGAACGGACGGCGGCGGTCCCTATCAACGAGAAGTTGTGATTGTTCGCGGCAGCAAGCAGACGCGTTTCCAGCGCCAATTGGAGAGCCAGATAAGTCTGCGCGGTGGCGAATTTTCCCACATCCCGTCGGTGCTCGATCAGGGAATGCCTGAGCAGAACCGGGCCTTGCAAGCCGTTACGGGGGCGGACAATTCCGAGCCGCGTATGGTATACGAACCGTCGCATCCGGACGCCAACGCTGAAGGCTATGTTGCGATGCCAAATATTAATATCGTAACAGAAATGGTTGAAATGATTGCGGCCCAGCGCGCCTTCGAAGCCAACACCTCCGTAATATCGTCGGCAAAAAATATCGCCCGCGACGCGCTGGAAATCTGAGCGCCTGTTTAAGAGAGAGCCTCAGCCTGTAGAACAATCACGAACTAGAGCCAGGTAGCTATGCGAGTTAATGCCATAGAAGCATTTACGCGTTCAATCGGAGCGCAGCAGATTGCCCCAGCGGCACAGCGGCCGGTGCAGGCACCCGCCGCCGCCCAGTCCGACACGCTGCAGAATCAGGCGGTGAAGCGACTGTCGGTAACGCCGCAATCGGTCCTGACGCCCGGCGAACGCCAATTCTTTGCGCGCTTGTTTCCCGATAATGCCGGCCAGATTCAGCCGCAGGCAGCCTTTGATCGCGCCGGTCGCGTGATCGGTACGGGCGCCGTAGCGGGGAGCATCATTGATCGCCGGGTGTAGCGATGCAAAATTCCACGTTTTCTTTTCTTCCTCTATGCTGTACCATTACCGAAAAAACTCCCTCCGGGACGCCGGAGGGAGCTTTTTCACTTGGCGCACAAGGTCATATCCACTTCTGAGAACAAGCAGTGCCGACAATTGAGCGAGGAGCAAGTATGAAAGTCGCGGATCTGATACGCAATGAGCAGCATCTGCCGGTGTTGCAGCAGCGCAGCGCCGACATCGCTGCGAAGGTGCAGCAGCCTGACGGCGAGAAATTCAGCGACTCACTTAACAAGTTTATTCACGGCGTGAATTCCCTGCAGTTAGACTCGGCCAAAGAAGCCGAACGCTTTATAAAAGGTGAGCCGGTTGACATTCACGACGTGATGATTGCTGCGGAGAAAGCCAAGACAACATTCTCGCTGTTGCTTGAGCTGCGCAACAAAGCTTTGGATATGTACCGTGAAGTTATTCGAATACAGGTTTAACCTTTAGCCAGACAAGGCGGTAAACAATGGCGGAAACCCAGGCGAACCAGGGATTCAGACAACAACTCAGCAGTTTATTAGGACGCCTGACAACCGGTCAGAAGCTACTGATCGGCGGTGTCGCCTTGTTAACAATCGGCGGCATCGTGTTGTTGGTGTCAACCGTCGGTTCGCAGCCGATGTCCATTCTGTTTACCGAACTACAGGAGAAAGACGCGGCCTTAATAGTCGATCGCCTGAATGAACGACAGATAGCGCACGACCTGATCGACAAAGGGCGTACTATAATGGTTCCCAGCGATCAGCTGCACAATATTCGTCTTTCGCTGGCGAGCGAAGGCCTGCCTGAAACCAGCGTCGTAGGTTATGAGATTTTCGATCGTACGAATCTCGGTATGTCGGATTTCGTGCAGCGTCTTAACTATCGGCGTGCCCTGGAAGGTGAGCTGGCGCGGACGGTCATGACTCTCGACGAAGTACAAAAAGCACGTGTCCATATTGTTATTCCCGAGCGCGCATTATTCGAGCGCGACCAGAAAGATCCCACGGCTTCGGTGGTTTTGCAAATGACATCGGGACGGCGCATCAGCAAAATCAATGTTGAAGGAATTCAAAACCTGGTCGCCGCAAGCGTCGAAGGAATGGACCCCGCCGCCGTTAAAGTCATGGATCAAAAAGCGCGCGTGTTGTCGGAGCCTGTCAAGGACGAGAATTCCCTGGCGGGCATGTCGTCCACCCAGTACGAGCAAAAACAAAAAGTTGATCACTATCTGAGCCAAAAAGTTCAAACACTGCTCGACGAAGTCCTCGGCATCGAAAAATCGGTAGTGCGCGTTGACGCTGAGCTGGACTTTACCCGTTCCGAAAGAACGGTGGAAGATTTCAACCCGGATCGGCAGGTTGTGCGAAGCGAACAAATCATAACGGAGGAGAGTACCTCGCAGGATTCGCTTAACTATCCGGTTGTTAATGCCGAAGCGCAGCGCGGGAATTCCATCACAAACTATGAGATCGCTAAGTCGGTGGAAAAGATCATCAGCGGCGTCGGAAGTGTCAGCCGGATGACTGTTGCCGTTTTAGTTGACGGCAGTTACAACATAGTGGAGAACGATGGCGTCGCGACGCGTGAATATGCGCCGCGCAGCGAGGCTGAACTGGATCAACTGCGGCAAATCATCCGCAATGCCGTCGGCTACGACCCTGCGCGCAATGATCAGATTTCAGTCGTTAACATTCCCTTCGAGCCCGGCCTGGATGAAGAGCTGCCGGTGACGGGCGTGTTTACGGGCATCCCTTTCCTGGAAGATCTGCAGGATGTCGGCGCCGGGATGGTCGTACTGCTGGCCGCGATGCTGCTGGCCGTAATTCTCATCTGGCGTCTGATTGCTTCGCCGCAGGTGCGTCGCCGAATCGAGCAGGTGCTGGCGCCTTCCGACCTGGAGCGCCAACGCGTCGAGCTGGCAAAGGCGGCGGCCGAGCGACAGCAGAAGCTGCTGCAAAGCCTGAGTGAAAGTTCCGATTTCCTGGCCTTGCCGGGTGTCACGAGCGATGAAGAAATTGCCGCGGGTGCCAGGACGCGCCTGGAAGCGCTCGAAAGCCCGGAGTCAGCCGAAGAAACCGCTTACAAAAAAGAAGTTCGTGGGCGGGTATTCGAGTACCTGAAAACGAAGCCAGACGATGCTTCCCGCATCATTAAGACGATGTTGCGTCAGGACTCGCTGGCGGATCTGATGCGAAACATGTGAGAAGCAGACGACAGCCCGCCGGCACACGAAGAAATGGGCCTCGGACGTCTGGTGCCGGCAACGCCTGGAATTGAAATCAGAGGTACAGCCACATGAGTGCAAGCGAGATAACCTACGAGTCGATGACCGGCCGCCAGAAAGTGGCCTTGATGATGATGTCGCTTGACGTTGATGTCGCCGCGCGCATCTTTCAGGAGATCGACCCCACCGACGTCGAGGCGATCGCCATCGAAATTGCCAATCTGCGCGGCGTGGGCGGAGAAATTATTGACAGGGTAGCCGAGGAATTCTACCAACTGATGACCGGACAGGAGTTTATGGTCGAGGGCGGCATGGAGTACGCTCTGGCACTGCTCGAAAAGACATTTGGGATGGACAAGGCCCGCGAGATTATGGAGCGCATCAAGGTGCTGACCACGGTTCGCGGCTTCGACATACTTAAACAAGCCGACTCCCAGCAGTTAGCGAACTTTTTAGCCAAGGAACACCCGCAGGTGATCGCCCTGATTCTTTCGCATCTCACGCCGGAGCAGACGGCCGATGTGCTGGAAGAATTCGATGAGGACCTGCGCACCGATGTCTTGATGCGAATTGCCTCACTCGGCAAAGTCTCCCCGCAGCTGGTTACCGAGATTGAGAGTGTTGTCGACAAAATCGCCGAAGCGACTATCTCGCAGAACCTGGCGATGACCGGCGGTGCGCAACTGGTGGCCAATATTCTCAATAAGAGCACGAATGCCCAGGCCAAACTGCTGCTTGAGAGCATCGAAACTAAAAGTCAGGATCTGGCTGGTGAAATCAAGAATCTTATGTTCCTCTTTGAAGACGTTGTCCTGATCGATGACAAAGGTATTCAGCGTTTGTTGCGGGACGTCTCCAAGCAAGACCTGGCGCTGGCGCTTAAGGTTTCCGATGACAAGCTGCGCCAGAAAATCTTTAAGAATATGTCCGAGCGTGCGGCTGCCGTTATCCGGGAAGAACTTGAGTTTATGGGGCCGGTTAAATTGAAAGATGTTGAGTCGGCTCAAATGCGAATCGTGGAAGTGATCAAGCGTCTGGAAGAGAGCGAAGAAATAACCATCAGCGGCCGTGGCGGTACCGAGGATGTCTTTGTGTAAACAGAATCCGGCTGGGAACAGGACTGGTGCGGCGTTGCATAATTTTGTCTACCGTATGACATACCGGTTGCATCTAAAGAGCCAGAGCAATGAATGAACGGATAATCAAAGTAGCGCGCCGATTCCGGAAGGCGCAGATATGGCAGCGACAGGCGAGCGAAGCCGAGGACTATCGCTTTGAAGATTTCAATGCGCCGGAAGTCGAGGAAGAAGAAGCCACGGTAGAGCCGGAAGAAGAGTTGATACCGCGCTCAGTTGTTGAAAAAGAATTGAAATCAGCCTACGATCGGGGATTTGTGGATGGAAAGGATGTCTCGACGGGCATGCTCGAAACCGAAATGCGCAAACGGGAAGAGTGGCTGCGCAATTTTGACTCGGTGCTGCAACAGTTACACGAGCAATTTGGCGGTGTCGCGCAGCAGCTGGAAGAATCAGCCGTGACCTTGGCGGTAACGATCGCCGAACATATTCTGGAACGCGAGCTGAGCAAGGATGCCCAGCTGGCGCTTGTTCAGGCGCGCAAAGCCTTTCAAAAGCTTCAGGGCGTCGAAGAGGTCAGGGTGCGGGTCCACCCGGACAACCTGGAGGCGCTGCAGACGGCCGGCAGCGCTTTGACGGCTGCGACGCCCGGCCTGCGGGGCCTGACGGTATCGGCTGACGATACCGTTCAGATCGGCGGTTGTGTTGTCGATACCGCGATCGGTAGTATCGATGCGCAGGTGAAGACGCAATTGGCCGAGCTGAGCGAACAGATGCGGCAGGCCACCCACCAGATGCCGGATCATTAATCAAGCTGAGCGAGCGGTTTATCCACTGACACGACCACAATGCCACAAGCATAATGCCACAGCTAAATTCCGAATCCTTCTTCAACAAGTACGACGGCCTCATCAAAAGTGCGGATACCACGCGCGTCTCCGGTCATGTAATTCAGGTCGTTGGCCTGGTAATCGAGAGTGAAGGACCGATCGCATTTATCGGCGAAGTCTGCAAACTATTGGCGCGCGACGGCAGGGAAATTTGTCGCTCCGAAGTGGTCGGCTTTCGGGGTAATCGCATATTGTCTATGATTCTCGGAGAGATGAAAAACATTGCGCCCGGCACGGTTATCGTTGGCACCGGACACAGTCTGAAGGTCGGTGTTGGTGATGAAATTCTGGGTCGAATTCTCGATGGTCTGGGACAGCCGATCGACGGTAAAGGCGATCTGCCGGTCAGTGAATACCGAAGTATCGACGCCCAACCGCCGAACCCCTTCTTGCGACAGCGGATCGCCGAACCGATCTCCACCGGAATTCGCGCGATCGACGGTTTGCTTACAGTAGGCAAGGGGCAGCGGGTCGGAATTTTTTCGGGATCCGGTGTCGGCAAATCGACGACGCTGGGAATGATGGCGCGCAACTCATCGGCTGATGTCAACGTGATCGGCCTGGTGGGTGAACGGGGCCGCGAACTGCGCGAATTTATTGAGAAAGATCTTGGCAGCGAAGGCCTCGCGCGATCGGTGATTGTGGTTGCAACGAGTGACCAGCCGGCCCTGGCGCGTATCAAAGCGGCCTTGCTGGCTACGTCCATTGCCGAATACTTTCGCGACAAACGGCTGGACGTCTTTTTGATGATCGACTCAATCACCCGCTTTGCCATGTCGCAGCGCGAAGTCGGCCTGGCCGTCGGAGAGCCGCCAACGACGAAGGGCTATACGCCGTCGGTCTTTTCCCTGCTGCCGCGCCTGATGGAACGCGCCGGCACATCCGAAAACGGTACGATAACCGGCTTTTATACCGTGCTGGTGGAAGGCGATGACATGAATGAACCGATCGCCGATGCCGCCCGCGGCATCCTGGACGGCCATATCGTCCTGACGCGCAATCTCGCATCGAAAGGTCATTACCCTGCGATCGATATTCTGCAAAGCGTCAGCCGGGTAATGCATGACATAACATCGCCGGAACATTCACGGGCGGCGGCCGATATCCAGGAGATGTTGGCGACCTACCGCGATGCCGAGGATCTCATTTCCGTTGGGGCGTATCAAAAGAAAAGCAATCCGAAAATCGATCGAGCAATTGCATTAATCGACAAAATTAACGAATTTCTCACCCAGGATGTTTACGAAAGCGCCCAACTACAGAACACACTCAAGCAACTTTACGAACTGGCGGAGCTGTAAGAAAATTGCTTCAGTTATACAGATGACCGCCGATAAACCACGTATCCTGTTCAGCATATCGGAGTAAAGCGGCCTATGGCGCATACGTTTCGCTTTCGACTCGATAGTGTTCTCAATCTGCGCTCGCAGGAATCGCAACAGGCGCAAGCAGCACTGGGCGAGGCATCTAGCGCCCTTGTTGCACGACAGGAAGACCTGGCACTTCGACGGCAATACCGTCAACAACTGCTGGAGCATCAGGCCGGGGCCGCGCTCTCGGTGAGAGATATAGAAGCGCATTGGTACCACGTTCGATCCGTCAACAAGGAAATCGAAACGATGGAGCGCGAGTGTCTGAATCTTCGGGAGATCGAGGATAATCGGCGCGAAGAGCTTAGCGAGGCTCTCAAGAAACAACGCAGCCTGGAAAAGCTGCGCGAACGAAAACACGACCTCTTTCGTGAAAATCTGCGTAAGGAAGAGCAAAAGCAGATGGATGAAATCGCGCAACGCGGCAAGGCCGATGCCGCAGCGCACTAAAGCGGCTACGCGGTGGCGGCATGACGAAAAAACAATTGCTTGCGATCGTTCTTTGTATCTTGTTCGGCGGGATTCTGATAACCTTCGGTGTCATCGGAGTATACAAGAAAGATCCGACGCTGCTCGGTTTACCGCCCGAGGCGATTCCTCTGGACTCGGCGTCCCTCGTGATGGTCGACAGCACAGCGATCAAAGCTGAACAGGAGCTTCAACGGCAGGAAGAAGCGCGGCAACGCGAGCGCGACTCCTTGATCGCTCTGACGAAACGCCTGAGCGATTCGCTGTCCCGTCAGGCAGGCCAGCTCGACAGTGTCAGCGTCGCCTCGGGTCAGTTCGAAGCGAGCCTGCAAGCTGAACGCCGCCAGAACACACGTGATCGCGATTCGCTGGCTGTCGCAAATCTGGAGACATTTGCCCAGATTTATAACAATGCGAATCCACAGGAAGTGGCGCAGATCTTGGCCAATCTCGATATTCGCGATGCGGCGACAATTTTGAAAATGATGAAGAAGAAAAATGCTGCCAAAGTGCTCGAAGCCATGGCGCCGGAACAGGCCGCCAGTATCGTTACACTCAGCACTCTGGACATTTAGGCTGCCTCTCAGCGCTTCACGTTGCAGTACCGCCGGCAATGGCAGGATGCCAGAGCTTCGGTACGGGAAGCAGAGCAGCAGAGCACCGCAAGGAAGCGGCGATCGTAATTGCAAGGATGCACGCCTATGCTCAATGGATTGTTTCAGCGTCTGTTGACGCTTCGATCAACGCAAAGTCAGGCTCCCCAAAGCCTCAGCAAAAGCGTCGCCGATTCGCCGGCAGGAGGCGATTCATTTGCCCGCACGTTGCAGCGGGCTCATCAACGACAAAAGAGCGATGCGGCACTCACTTTTCGCCAAAATGCCGGCCGGCCGTCTCTGCCAGAACTGGAGACGGCCGGGAGAGGCAACACCGCTGCTCGAGCAGCCGTCAACGCCACAGCAGACATTTCAACAACTGGCCTAAACATGCCTGCTTCCGATCACCGGCAGCATCAGGCTGGTGACCACCAAGGCTCTGTCGGCGCCGACACGCTGGTACGCACAGAATCTCAGTCCTTTCCAGCGCCGCAATCCGCTTCAATAGTCGATGAAGGTTCGTTCAGCTTAAGTATTCCCCTTTCGGATGGCCCGACTGCAGATGAACCGGCGTCGGAGACTGTGACCACGGATCGTGTTGTAGGGACCGGAAGCCTTAAAGCGCCGCGCTCAGGGAAAAGCGCAGGCACAGTATCCGCCCTGGTTCACATTCAGGTACATTACCAATTAGACAGCGAAGGCAACGGAAGTCTGCGTGTCGTCCTGCCGAACACTTCGTCCGATTTCAACTTGAAAGCGCAGATTGCCCGGACCTTATTGAATGAAGCACCTGCTCCTGAATCCGTCAGCGGCCGCTACGAGATATCTGCCACTAGGGATAGTCATAGCGAAACCGCAGTGCCTGCCGTTGCCTCGTCCAGCGCTTCTCGGTCTGCGCGACAGGAATCCGCTGCTGCGACGGCTCTGGTCGATGGCGGCGAAGGGCGTCTCGTGCAGAATCCGTCTGATGACTCATCGGACAAGCAGTCGGCAGCTGCAGCGCTTCCTAAGGAGAAGCAGGGTCGAAGCGCCGCCGATAATCCTGCTGGGTCAACCGTCGACGACAGCATTCATCCCGGCAACAGAGAATCTCAGGCAATACGTACGGGTACTGAGCACCCATCGGGGCGTTTGGGACAATCTGATTTGCAGTTAACAAGCGAATCCGAGGCAAGAGCTAAACGACGGTCAGAAGCATTAGATGCAGTGGTCGGATCGCACAAGCTTGAGGCGGCACGGCTGACCGGCAAACACACTGGCGTCGATGCGGCGTCGCAATTGCCCTTGAGCAGCTCAACCGCCAACGAGCCTGGGTCCGCAGTTGCGCAGGTCCGGCAATCGGCCGCCGGAGTATCGGCAGGACCTGAAGAGCCGTCTGCCGACAATAATTCCCAACAGCCCGGATTCCAGGGCGCGAAGACATCGGTCGCCGCTGTTCCGCGCTCCGAAAGCAATTCACTTCAGTCCTTGCAGGTACCGACTTCAGCGGCTCGTATTACTGACTCGGCGAATGCAGCGTCCTCAGTGAATACTGTGCAGCAGATGCTTGCCGGTCGGGGGCAAACATTCCATACAGATACCATCGTCCCTGCCGGTATCGCCGTCCGACCGGATGGCGTCGTGACAGGCGCGTATGATACGCAGGCAAGCTTGCCCGCGGCACAGCCGGCCGAATCGAATGCAGGTAAAGCCATCGTGGCTGAACCGGCGGCAGTATCTCCTTCATTCGCCGGCACCGCGGAGCGAGTCACATCGCTGCATTTCGAAGGCCCGCAAGTGTCGAACAAAAATCAGGCGACTGGACAAGGGACCGGCAACATGAGTCGGGCCCTCCGGCGCCTGGCCCTGGATAGCTCGTTGCGGCTAACAGAAGGCGGTAGTCTGACGATGCCGCATATAGTTAAAGTCAGCTCATCATCGACTATCTTGGGTGCCGGCTCGTCCGTTTCGCCGGAACTTCTGGTCCATGAAGGCAATGGCAAGGCACAGATTTCACTGTCTTTGCTTTCGGAATTCGGTGATTTGAACAACTCTTCCGAAAGACATCAGGTTAGGCATCGACAGGGTGCAGGCTTTCGCTTGTTGTCGGATGTCATTCGCACTATTGAAGAAGCCGGGGTTCCGATTGACAAAATTGTTGTGCGGCGACTTGCGCCCGGGGTAGTCGATCACAAGACCGCATTGACCCAGTTGTCCAAAGATCACCAGACTGAGAGTGGATTATTAACCAAGGGCAATGAACACAGCGCCGCTTCTTTGCGAAAAGGCGGCATTGGGGAACAACTTTTCACGTCGATCAAGCCTTTGTCTTCCGAAAGGCTTGGCACACTGCGACAATTGCAGGCTGTAATTAATGGCACGACTCTTGATGTAGTTCAACGGGGCGATCTATCGTCAGCGAGCGATCCGAAGCTCTTGTCTGTCGGCAGGCGGAATGGCTCGGTGGCGGTTTCGCTGCCCGCTGGCAAGGACATTCCTTTGGAACAGCAACAACAGGGGGCAGTTCCGAAGGGGGATGCTTTCGACCAGGCTAGTGGCCCGAAACACTTGGTGAAGGATTTCAATCCTGAAGGGAAGGCAGTGCGACCGCAGTCGAGTCTGATCAGGCATTCGGAAGCGGGAGGAACTGCAGGACCTCAAATCGCGGCATCGCTGCCAGTCGGTGCGTCCGAGCTCGGTACAGAATCGCGAAGGGCAAGCCTCGACAATTCCGGTACATCGACGCTCACTTCGCGCAAGCCGGACCTTATGCCGGAATTGAATGATGGCAAAAGCGATATAAGCCTTCGCTCAAAGTCGCACGGTGATCGCGGCACTAATGGTGCCGCAACAAGGTCTGCCGCGGATGCCGAACAAGGGGCAGGAGGACGAGGAGTTGACGGCCCCAGGCGCGATGCGACCGCCCGAGCCACCGGCGGCATTCGACCGGCAGAGCAGCGGGTCGGAGAACAGGCAGCTGGACGCGGCGATAGTGCCGAGCATGCTAGTGGCGTTGCGCGGGAACCGAGAGAACAAATTCGTAGTGCAGTCGCAAGTCAAGATGGCGACAAGGCTGCGATTAAAGGCAATCAGAGAATTGACGGGAGCAATGGCGGGCGGCAACTCGAATTTCCCAATCCGCCAAATGTCAAAGCGACGATGAAAATGCTTGAGGAGCTGCAAATAGCAAATCCGCAATCAAACCGGCTTCAGGCAAAGCGCGCTGAAACGAACGCGGCATCGGCGGGAGATTCCCTGGGCAGCAAGGCTCAAGACAGCTCGCCGTCAGCCCCGTCTGTACCGATCAGAAGTGGACGACGGCAAGCCCTTATCGATCCAGTTGCGCCGAAACCGCAATTTACCGGCGACAGTACAGGCAGTTCGGAAGTACGTAGTGACCTTGAGGACCTGTCAAGCCTGCCAGCTCGACGGGTCATGCGGAGCAGCACCGGGACGGCGGATCAAAGCGAGTCCCCACTTAAACACCTTTCCTCAGACAAGTCCAGGTCGGCGACCGCAACAGAATCGAAGCCGGATTTAAACAAGCCCACAGTTGATTTATCCAGGCCTGTCGCTGACGCAAAAAAGGCCACTGCCGAATCGATCAAGACGGCAATTGATTCAACTAAACCCGCAATTGACTCAGGCAAGCCTGCAAGCCATTCAGGCAGATCGAAAACCGACTCTCGCCAGTCAGCCAGCGATGCGGGAAGGCCCGCAACCGGTTCAGATAAGACGACAATCGGTTTAACAAAAATTGCTTCCAATGAAGTAGAACCCGAGCCATCGCAGACTCGTCGGCTGAATTCAGCACAGGAATTCTCGACTCCGGGCAAAGCAAAGGCCGCTATTGTATCCGATAAAGCCGGAGCCACTCCTCAGAACGGGCAAGCATCAAATTCGCCTGCTGGCATTTACTCCGAATATGCTGAGGCCACTACCCTTAAGGCGGTGCCTACAAGCAGCCGCAGCGAAAACTCCGGCACCAGAAGTGGCCCGGTGAATACCGTTCAGCTACCTGCAGCCAAAGCGTCTGACAAAGGATTGGTGCAGGCCGATGCTCGGCAGTATTCGGAAAAGGAAAATGAAATAACTTCTCATCGAAGACCACGGGATACGCAAGCCGGCATGCGGGACTCAATTCAATCTGCTTCGAAGAAAGGAGGAGATTCGAATCCCGGGGCGATGAGTATCCTGCGTAATGCGGATAGCCGCCAATTCAACGATGTTCCGGTCCGATCCCCCGGAAAGGTCGATGCCGTCCCTGTCCGGACCGTGAACAGTGCTCACCTGGCCGGCACGGCAAGTGAACTCAAAACCGCTCCGGCACGGCAAGCTTCAAGCTTGGGCGGCGACAGCAAAGTCGAGACCTTGCTTGCCGCTTCGAAAAACGATGTTAAAAACGGCGACGGATTAACAAGGACTGCCAACACTCTTAAACTCGACGAGGTTGTCGCGACAAACAGCAGAGAAACTGAGCCAAAGGCGCGATCGGCTGCAAGACCTGATCTGGCTTCCGCAAAACCGGGCGACGGCTCTACTGCTATGAGTGAGACTTCACCAAGCCGCGGTCAGGCGGTCGCCCAATCCGGGCCACTGCCGAAAACGGAGCGAGGCGGGCAACAGGAAGCTGGTAAAACGCGTGGCCCTCAGTCGGTAAACAGCAGCCCAGGCAGAACTCCTGCAACAGCCGATTCAAGCGTTAAGTCCAATGAACAATTTATTGCGGACGCTAAAAAGGTGCGGCAGCCATCGAATTCCCAAGCCGGCGCTGTAAGTCGGACCAGCGCTAATAGCGGCAAATCGGCAACCGAAAAGACGGATCCCGCCAGCAAACAGGCTGCGGCTCCCGTGGGACGCGAACCCACATCCCAGGCTAGTCGCTATGAGGAATCTTCTGCGCAGAATATACGCAAGTCACCCTTAGACCCATTCGGGAATCAGAGCCCGAGCATTCAAGGGGAGCGGGCGAAACAATCAGGCGCAAATGCCGCTGCGAAGAGCTCGCCTGCCTCTGCAAGTGCCAGCGAGCGGCGGTCAGAAAGTCCGGCAAAAATTGTCAACACAGCGGATGGTGAAGCTCGAAGGCTTTACCGAAACGGTGAATCGTCGACACCCCGGATAGATTCGCAGCTGGCGCAAGCAGACAGCGGAGATTCCGACACAGAGACGACTGCGGCAAGAACCACGCGCAATGCCGCCGGCGCTAGCGCCAAAAGCAATGTCTCTGCTCCAGCGCCAGCGGTAACGGAAACTCTGCCGGGCTTGGTGGATAGAGCCGGCAAGCTCGACCCGCAGACGACCGCAGTATCGAATGGTGCCCTGAGCGGCCGTGATTCCGGCGTCTCCGTCGATAGCGATCGACAATCAGGCCCGGGAGTAACTCCGACTAAAATGTCAACAGCCGGGGAACAACGAGAGGCGTCTCCGCAGAGACAGGAGAGTCCTGTGGCTTCGCAGCCGATCGACAATCCGCGAGCAAGGGGTCGTGATACATCCGAATCGCATCAAGCGGTCCTCAGCTCGCGCCGGGCAGTTGACTCTCCGTCACTAGCAAAAGATCTTCCGACGGGACACAAGCCGGAAACGGCAGCCTTGCCGTCAGTCGAGCCGAAGAGCGCTCACCTTGAGCACCGTTCGCCTGTTTTGCCAGTTCCTTCCGAGCAGCGTGACGCCAGGCTGGATACTTCATCCGAGCAGCGTGTGCCATCCCTGGCGTTCAAAGAAACCGCACGTGGCCAGGTGCGGCCGGACGCTGTTCCACCCGCTGCGACTACCGATACAAAAGCAGCGGGGATCGCCAATGACAGCGGTCCTGCGGCTGACTCACCTGTAGCGAAGGAGGTCCACAGTAAGTTCGCGGAAAGCGGCTCTTCTCCCGCTTCGATCGAGAAGCCGACCGAGCAGAACGGAATGTCCAAGGCAGACAGTGCGACAAACATGACCCTGGCGAACCGGGATGATGTTGTCAAATCCCCAGAATTCGCAAAGAGTGAATTCCTCAATTCAGGCAGCCGTACAGCTGACGGTCGACAGTTTGCAGCAGAGAGCCGAAAAGAAGTAACGGAAGCATTCGCAGTGCCTCGCGAGAGAGGTCATGCCTCGCAAGCGACCGCGGCATCCGGCAGGGCCTTCGAGCGCAAAGCCGCAGGCGGCTTTGACAAGGACGACGCATCCACCAGGCAATTCAGTTCGCGTTCGGCAGGCGCGCCTCACGAGCCTGCCACTGCCGACGTGCAAAGGCAGCAGGTACCCGTGCCGGTCGGAATGACGATGGACAATGGGGCCGAAACCCTATCCTTGGGTGACTCATTTGATGCCGACCTTGCATTGAGCGATCGTGAGATTGCCGCTTTGCTGCGTAGCGAACGCGCCCGTAAAGCGACTGAGAAGGCGGATTCCGCTGCGCCGGCGCTGAAAGATGATGATCTCAATCGGCGGCAGCTGGCCGCGCAATTGCTTCAGCGTGATACCGCGCCGAGACAGCGAGATCGTTCAATTCACATGAGGGATGCGTCGACGCCTGAGCGTGTATCGGCGAGTGCCGGCAGTGAGAGCGATGCGGGGCAGAATCAGCCGCAGCAGGATCAACACAAGTCGGCACAGCGTCAAGAGCGGGAACTCTCGATTCCACTCCGAGGCGAGCAGAACAGCAACGCTGCTGCTTTGCCGGATTCGGGGCTTGAACAGGGGACGCAGTCTGCTTTTCAAACATCTATGACCGATCAAAGTGCGCGCTATGGTCCAGAGCGAAAAGCAGAACACGCAACGGAGCAGCCGGAAGAGCGGCAGCGGCGACAGGATGCGGCAGGAGGGTCGCGAGCTACTGCCCGCGGACTTCCGAAGGCCGCCAGCCGTCTGCTGCAGACTCTGAAGCGCGTAACGGTACCCAAATTCGCCGGGACCGTATTCGGTGCCTTAAAATCGCTGCCTGCAGGGCAGGGCGGTACAATTTCGCTTTCCATGGCGCCGGAATCCCTGGGCCAGGTGCTGATTGACGTGCAGGTGATAGGAGGCGCCAGCAAGATCAGTATTATTGCGGAAAGCCTCGAAGCACAAAAAGCTCTTGAGCAGCAGATTCCGCTGCTGAAAGACAAACTTGTGAAGGCCGGCTTGCAATCAGAGAGTGTCGACATCCGCTTGCGGGCGGATCAGGAATCATTGCTGCGCGACGATCTGGCGGCGCAGGATAAACGCAAGGAACGCCAGGACCGTGAAGCACAGGATGGCCGGCGCGATTTACTTCGTGCTTTTAAGATGTTAGGCGATCTGGCGGCGTCGGACGAGCAGGCCGAACTTCCGGAAACGGAAGAGACGCCCTCGGACGGCCGGGAGCGGTTTGAGCGCTACGCTTAGACCGGAAGATGTTATTTTTCTGCATTAATGGCGGAGGACCAGCGCTATGACGGAAAGTGTCGGCGCAGTAAATACCAATATTTTTCAGGATCCGCAGCCAGTCGCGGAAACCCCGAACAAGGAACTGGGGCAGGACGAATTTCTGCATCTGTTAACGGCCCAGCTGAAAGCTCAGAATCCGCTGGAACCCGCGAACAATCAGGAGTTTGTGGCGCAACTCGCGCAGTTTTCCCAGTTGGAACAGCTTACCAATATGAACACGGCCCTTGAGCAGCAGATTGAGACCAATGTGTTGCTGTCGCAGTCCATGACTAATGTGTCTGCGACAAATCTCATTGGCAGGTCCGTTAAGTCGAGCTCGCCGACCTTAAACGTAGAGGGCGGCAGCCCGGTACAGCTTGGCTACAATTTATTTGCGGCCGCATCGGACCTGCGTGTGGAAATCCGCGATCGCAGTGGAACGGTCGTACGCAGTCTCAATCCGACGGCGCGGTCGCAGGGTGATAACACTGTCAGCTGGGACGCGAAAGACGATCATGGCTCGGTGGTGAGGGACGGCGATTACTTCTTTACGGTGACTGCTCTCGATAAAAATGGCGTGGAGCTTGAAACGCTGCCCTTTACAACGGGCAAGGTTAACTCGGTTCGTTTCCTTGGCGGTGGGACCGTTTTGGTAGTAGATGGCCGCGACGTGCCGCTCGGTGATATTTTGAGTGTTTTGGAGTAAATATATGTTAAAGATCGGCTGGTGACTGTCGATAACCCGTTTAGTTCCGTAGAAAATCGATTTGGTTGATGGGCAGAAAGAAAAAACGTACTTTACAGGATGTAACGACGTTTAACGGGTCACCGATTGACCGCAGGGAGTAGATGTATGCCTGAAGTAAATGGAATTCAAGTGCCGTTTCTACCTGCGGGCGGCGTTGAGGAGCTAAAGCGCCGGCCGAAGGTACCTGTTCAGCCCGATCAACCGCAGACGTCTTTCAAAGAGATCTTTGATCGTGAGGTCCGACAACTCAAGTTCTCGGCCCACGCGCAAACCCGCCTGGACAGCCGCGATATTCCACTTTCCGAGGCTGACCTCCAAAAGCTGGAGAAGGCGGTAACTAAAGCCGGCGAGAAAGGTGCGAAAGAGTCGCTGATTCTTCTCGATGAGATGGCTTTCATCGTCAGCATTCGCAACAAGACCGTCATTACGGCTGTTCACAGCGATCAATTGAAAGACAATGTGTTTACAAATATCGATTCCGCCGTCATTGCATAGACAGGATGATTATGCAGAACGCGGCATCAGCGCAGGATGCGCCTATACATTGAAAAAATAGCAAGGATGCTGACAAGAGCGATACCGCTGCAGGGACGCAGAATTTAACGGTATCCAGAGCATGGATGCAGTGTTGTCTGGAACAAAATCCGAACGGATTCGGCATTGCGAAAGACAACCGGGGTTGGACCTCGATTCCCCGTCCGCCGATGTGGACGGGGAATCAGGAGACCCCCCCCCTTAGTTGCCCTGACCGACCGAAGGGCAAGCCAAACAAAAGTTCCCATCAAAGATGCACCCCCGCGCCATGCGGAGGTAGGGAATTTATTGATCGGCAAAACACAACCGTTCATATTACAAGATAACCGGGAGGGTCATCGCTATGGCGCTTATTCGTTCACTTACATCGGGATCGTCGTCGCTGAAAGCGCATCAGCAGCGACTGGATGTGATTTCCAACAACATTGCAAACGTTAACACAATCGGCTATAAATCCAGCCGGGCGACCTTTTCCGAACAGTTTAACCAAACATTTGCCATCGGTTCGTCGCCCAATGCTATTGCCGGCGGTGGTGTCGGCGGTATCGATCCATTGCAGATCGGTCTCGGCGTTAAGCTTGGCGCTGTCAAAGTCGACTTCTCCCAGGGATCTATTCAGGTCACAAGTCGCCCGACCGACCTGGCCTTGCAGGGCGAAGGATTTTTTGTGTTGGAACGCAATGGACAGCAGCTCTTCACGCGCTCCGGCGCATTTTCGCTCGACCGAGATGGATTCCTGGTCGACTCTGCTACCGGCTCGTTTGTGCAGGGGTTCAACCTCGAGACCGACGCCAGCGGATTGGTAACCAAAGATGCCAACGGTACGAATGTGCTCGATCGAACCATCACCAATCTGCAAATTTCGCCAACCTTTAAGTCCGCGCCGCGCCAGACACAGAGCGTCCTCATTGCCGGTAATGTCAACTCCACATCATCAACGGATGAGGTTATCAACTCCAGTATCACCATTTTCGATAATCAAGGAGCAGACCATTCCCTGAGGATGCAACTCACGAAGACGGCCAACGCCAACGAGTTTGAATTACAGATGTTTATCGACGGCGACACGGCCAATGCGATCGTACTCGATGACGGCGTCAATCCGGCGAGCGATACGATCACAATAACGTTTAACGGTGACGGCACCCTCTCAACGCCCTTGAGTCTTTCAGTGACTGCGGACGAACTTAATAATGCGCTGACGGCAATCAACGGCTCGGCCGTGACTCCATTCGATGCGACGACTCCCAAGGATATCACCGTGACATTGGCGGAGTCGAGCAACCTGTTGGGAGGACTGACGCAGTTCGCCGCGCAGAATACTGTGTCGGCCACAGGTCAGGACGGCTACGCTTCCGGTGAACTTTCACAGATAGCGGTCGATCAGACAGGTAAGATAATCGGTGCATTTACGAATGGCCAGTCGGAGTTACTGGCGCAGCTTATCCTTTCCAAGTTTACTAATCCGGGCGGCCTACGAAAAGAAGGCAATAACTTTTATACGGTATCGCCCAACAGCGGCCTTCCCAATATCGGCACAGCTGTTGAGATATTTCCTTCCACAAGTGTAGCTGGCAAAGCACTCGAAGAGTCGAATGTCGACCTTACCGAGCAGTTTACCGATCTGATTTCAACGCAACGAGCTTTTGAAGCTGCCTCGCGAACGATTACGATCAGCGACCAGTTTCTGGCGGAAATCAATCAGTTGAAACGATAAGAAATTTTCGATGACGTCCTTCAGCTCATCTTCAGCGACATAATAGCGGAATTCGGCCGGGCAAGGGCCGAATTCCGCTTTCTTCACCAGAACGAACACCGCGGCTTCTCGGCCTTTTTGCGGGCAGCTACTTTTTTATTGACATTTGCAGTACTAAGTACTATTTTTGTTTTGCCGTAGTTGAGAAGTCTACATTGCTTATCCTCAAGACCCGATCAGGAGTATCTATAAAACGCACCTCCTGATGTATCAGTACCGAAAGATTACCTAACTCCCTACTGACAAACAGTAAACAGCTACGCGAGCGCGTTCTGTAAAGTCATTGGGTAAGGTCCTGTGCCGAAAATGGTCTCTCGTTGATGTACGGCATTTAACAATTTCGAATACGGCGGCAGCACACGAGTTACGGGCAACACAACACTGCCTCGTTGACTAAAGGATATCAAATTCAGCAGCACAGCAATTGCCTGGCGGCTTTGGCAGCGGCTGACGATTTGAGGCCGTAGGTCCCCCCTTCATT
Organism: Candidatus Kapaibacterium sp.; assembly: GCA_028284775.1. Taxonomy (GTDB): domain Bacteria; phylum Bacteroidota; class Ignavibacteria; order Kapaibacteriales; family UBA7675; genus JANQRB01. Next base: position 42,970 of record JANQRB010000053.1, read on the forward strand.
TACCTTTTGTTTCGTTTTCCTTACAAGTAGGTTGGTTACATGGCTCAGTCACAAGAAGACATCTTGTCCGACAGGATAGATATTGCGGCGCTCAAAGCAAAGAAGATCGTCGAGTTAACACGAATCGCTAAGGCGCTTGGAATAGAAGAGTTCAGTGATTTACGCAAGCAGGAATTGATTTTCAAGATTATCGAAGCGCAGGCGCAGGTACAGGCTGAGCAGGAGCATCCCGGCAATGGGATAACGTTCAGTGAAGGCGTGCTCGAGCAGTTGCCCGATGGCTACGGTTTTCTCCGTTCTGCCGACTACAATTATCTGCCGTCGCCGGATGACATTTATGTTTCGCCGTCGCAGATTAAACGCTTTGGCCTGCGAACGGGAGACACGGTCACGGGACAAGTCCGGCCTCCCAAGGAAGCCGAACGTTTCTTCGCCCTGCTGAAAGTCGAGTTGGTCAACTATGTTGACCCGGACATCATGCGTGACCGCACTATTTTTGACAATCTAACGCCGCTGTATCCTACGAAGCGCGTCAAGCTGGAGACGGTGCCGGGCGAATCGGATATGCGAATTATCGACTTGTTGGCGCCCATTGGTATGGGACAGCGCGGTCTGATCGTCTCGCCGCCCAAGTCGGGTAAAACGATCCTGTTGCAGAAAATCGCGAATAGTATTACGCGAAACCACCCTGAAGTAAAGCTGATCGTATTGCTGATCGACGAGCGCCCGGAAGAGGTGACCGATATGGCGCGTTCCGTCAACGCCGAAGTGATTGCTTCGACCTTTGACGAGCCGCCAGAGCGTCACGTGCAGGTAGCCGATATGGTGCACGAAAAAGCAAAGCGTCTGGTGGAAGGACAGCATGACGTTGTCATTCTGCTGGACTCCATAACGCGTCTGGCGCGGGCGCATAATACCGTTATACCGCACTCGGGCAAAATCCTTTCCGGCGGTGTTGACGCCAATGCGCTTCATAAGCCCAAGCGTTTCTTCGGCGCAGCCCGGAATATCGAAGAAGGCGGCTCTCTGACTATCATCGCCACAGCTCTGATCGACACGGGTAGTCGGATGGATGAAGTCATTTTCGAAGAATTCAAAGGGACGGGTAACATGGAACTGGTGCTCGACCGCAAACTGGCCGAGCGACGCCTGTATCCCGCCATCGATGTCAATCGTTCCGGTACGCGGCGCGAAGAGCTGATCATCAAGCCGGACGACCTGAATCGTATCTGGATTCTTCGCAAAGTGCTCAGCGAGTTAAATACGCAGGAAGCCCTGGAGTTTTTGCTCGACAGGCTCAGAGGCACCAAAGGCAACAAAGAGTTTCTGCAGTCGATGAGCTCCTAAACCAATTCGCTTCGACAATATTATCAGGCGCCTGCTTCCGAGAAAGTAGCGTGCCTTTTTTTGTTCTGTGCGCAGATTTTCTTTGGGGAAGCTTGCGGCTGCCATACGTATTCCATCGCGGCAGCCCGAAATCGATTGTACCACGATAAATGAGCCGCGCCCGTTCGAGGCTGCGGGCAATTGCCGCTCTCATATTCGATCTGTCGTCACGTTCAGAAAGCTCTATGCTACCTGCTGAGCGCCAGGGGTGCTAAGCCCGGCAAAGAGTGCCAGCGCCTCGTTAAGCGGCAGCAAACCTTTATTGCCCACCGTATGTTCGCGTAGTGAAACGCTGTCCGCCTCGACTTCCTTCTGACCGATCACAAGGGCGAAAGGAATCTTCTGCTGTTCCGATTCGGCGATTTTGCGGGAGATTTTTTCGTTGCGCAGATCCAGCTCTACCCGGTAGCCAAGCGCGCGCAGACGATCATTTAGAGATTGGGCATAATTGTGTTGGTCGCCGCCGATGGGGAGAATGCTGATCTGAACCGGCGCCAGCCAGAAGGGAAAATTACCGGCGAAATGCTCGATCAGAATTGAAATGAAACGTTCCATCGAACCGAAGGGCGCCCGGTGTATAATGACCGGCCGGTGCTTGGCATTGTCGGATCCGACATACTCCAGATTAAATCGCTCCGGCATGACGTAGTCGATCTGCACTGTGCCGAGTTGCCATTTCCGGCCGATTGCATCGCGGACGACAAAGTCGATTTTAGGACCGTAAAATGCCGCTTCGCCCTCATCGATTCCATAGTCGAGCTGCATCTCGTCGGCGACTTCTTTCAACACCTGTTGCGCATGGTCCCACAAAGCGATTTCGCCGCCGTACTTTTCCTCGTTATCGTCTCGAAACGACAGTCGGGTGCTTGCCTCCAGTCCAAAGGTGCCGAAAACGTAGGTGACGAGCTCCACCACGCTCTTCAGTTCGTTTTTGACATCTTCCTGCGTGCAATAGATGTGCGCGTCGTCTACGGTGAATCCTCGCGTCCGCGATATACCGTTGAGCTCCCCGGACTGTTCGTAGCGGTAGACATTGCCGAATTCCGACAGGCGCAGCGGCAGATCGCGATAACTGCGCGGTTTACTCGAATAGATCATGTGGTGATGGGGACAATTCATCGGCTTGAGCAGGTATTCATCGTCATCGACTGCAATCGGAGAATACTGGGAATCGGCATAGTAGGGGTAATGGCCGGAGGTCTTATACAAATCCAGATGACCGATGTGCGGCGTCAGCACTTCGTGATAGCCGCGCTTTGCCTGTTCGCTTCGCAGAAAATTTTCCAGCGTCCGCCGCAGCACCGTACCATTAGGTAACCACAGAGGCAGCCCCGAGCCTACTTCTTGCGTAATGGTAAATATTTCCAGCTGTTTGCCCAACTTCCGGTGATCACGCCGCTCGGCCTCTTCACGACGATGCAGATCTTCCTCAAGCATCTGCTTTTTGGGATAAGAAACGCCATACAGACGTGTCAGCATCTCACGATCTGAATCACCGCGCCAGTAGGCACCGGCGACCGATAAGATCTTGGCGTATTTGATCGCAGCGGTAGAGGGTACATGGGTGCCGCGGCACAGGTCGCTAAACTCGCCCTGGCGATAGAAAGTAATCTGTTCGCCCTTAAATTCATCTAGCAGCTCCAGCTTGAATTTGTTGTCGCGTTCACGGTAATATGTAACCGCATCTTCCCAGGCAATCTCGATTCGTTCGAACCGAGCATTCGCTTTCGCAAGCTCTTTCATTTTTTGTTCGATGGCGGGGAAGTCTTCGGGCGTAATCTTTTTGCCCTCCGGCAAATCGATATCGTAGTAAAAGCCGTTTTCGATAGGAGGTCCGATCGTGAATTTGACACCGGGGTAGAGCTCCTGAATCGCCTCGGCCATCAGGTGGGCAGAAGAGTGCCAGAAAATTTGGCGTCCTTCCTCATCGCTGAAAGTCAGAATGCGGACGCTGGCGTCATTGGTGATCGGGGTACTGAGGTCGAGGGTGGTATTATCGACGACAATTCCCAGCGCATTGCGAGCCAGGCCCGGTGATATGGATTCAGCAATGTGCATTCCGCTGCTGCCGGAAGGAAATTCGCGTATGTCGCCATTGGGAAAGCTTATCTTCATCAGGTTCTCTTCTGCTATAGATGTTCCTAAAATCCGCGTATTTTTTTATCTTGATACTTCTCTATCCGGTGTAGCGACATTGTCGACGCCGAGGATTGTCCCCCCGATCGCGTCTGCAAGACCGCGGCGACGGATTTGCAGGCCGGACTCGCATAGAAAAGGCCGAACAGTAAAAATAATGAAAAATTCACAGAGATAGCGGGTGAAATTGCTCTTTGCTGCGCTACCGGTTTTTTCCTAGAATTTCAGACCGTATCTATTGACACAGGCAACTATGGAATTTGTGTTTAGCATTGATGATATTCGCCTGATCGGCCAGACACTGGGGGGCGAGGCGAGCAGTTCCGATGATTCGTACGTTTTTCAATTGAGCAGTGAACAGTCAAGGCAATCACTTACTTTGACAATTCACAACAAAGTTCGCCTGGGCGATGACACTGAAGGCGCCTTGGTAGTGGCGCAAACACAACACGGGTATTTTGAATTGCACGATTGCAATGCCTTTATGCCATTTGAGCCTGATGAAATCATTTTTCTCGCCGTACGGGAGAGCACGATTTCCTGCCTGGTACTCGGGAGCCAGTGTACGTGCTCGATGTTCGTCGACATACGCCGGGAGATTCTGAATTCGGATTTCGGCAAGCTCGACCCACGCGTACTTATGTCTGCGATGCAGCTTTCGCTGGCGGAGAGCGTCGTATCGGAGAATGACTAATCGCCGAAGGACGCATAAAATGGGGTGGGGACGATTTTATGCAATATTTTTGCGGCCGAATTGTTGTAGTTTGAAGAATTGTTTCAATCTTCCCTGCGAGCAAACACAGCAGCATCAAGCGAATACATTACGATAGCAGAGACGTAACTTCCTGACTATGTACGATATCCAGGCGTACAATTCAACATCGACGCTCCGGTTGCCACTCCGCAAGATGCGGCGTGTGGTACAGTGCGTTATGGAAGGCGAACAGATAGCCAGCGCTGCCGTTAACGTCATAGTAGTTAATGATGTCACTATTCATGAGCTGAATAATCGCTTTCTGAATCACGATTATGTTACGGATGTGCTTACTTTTTCCCTTGAAGAAGAAGCTATAGAGGGCGAAATTTACGTTTGTGCCCAAAGGGCCAAACAGCAGGCAACAGAATACGGCGTATCATTTACCAATGAATTAATGCGGCTGGCTGCTCATGGCGCATTGCACTTGGCCGGATACAATGATGAATCGGACGTTCAACGTCAACAGATGAAAGAACTGGAAGATCGATATATGGACCTTGCGTCCGAAAAATTCCAGTAATAGTTTATGCAAGGCTTAAGCGTAGTCAACTGAAGTTCCACAATTTGTCAGAGTATATGGTCGAGTAGCTACTATGTATGAAAGAATAATTGAAATCATTGCATACTTAATGTCGCAACTGCAAGCTACAAGGTCTTTCGATGAAATCAATTTTGACGAGCTGAGTGACAAGGGCTATACTACTACGGAAATATCAACGGCATTTTCCTGGTTGATTGACCGGATGGAGTTTAGCGATCAGGTCATCGGCAATGATGAGATCGCGCAAAGTGACTCCTTTCGGATACTGAACGAGCGCGAATCGGCGATTATGACGAAAGAAGCTTTTGGCTATCTGCTGCAGATGCAACAACTCGGTCTCATAACCAACGAACACGTGGAAATGGTACTCGACCGGTCGAGCCAAACCGGCGAGCAAAGCATCAGCGACTCGGAGATGAAGTCGATTATTGCTTCGGTTATCTTCAATGCTGATGCCGCGGGGCCCGCTGGCAGTCGTATGCTGCTCAACGGTACCGATACAATCCACTGATATGCGCCGCATCAGGCTGAGGCCCGGTGCTGAGACGTCTCGAAAGTACATTATCCGCTGCAGGCGGACGGTGCCTGACGATACGCTGCCGGAACAGTGAGGATCGTGACCAGGAGCGAATCGACCGATGAAGTTCTTTTTGAAATAAACTTCGGTTATTTTGCCGAGACTAATGGTTTGGCCCCGTAGTTCAGCTGGATAGAACACAGGTTTCCTAAACCTGGTGTCGGAGGTTCGAGTCCTCTCGGGGCTGCGAAAGTCTAGTGTAAGCCCTTGCAAGTCAATGAATTGCAAGGGCTTTTATTTATTACGTCAGTATTGCGGTACAAGGAAGGGACTCATAAGCTGAGAGGGAGAGTAATTGCAATTAATCAGCCACATTAAAGTATCAACGGCAAAACCGAAGTATTCGAGAGTCGTCATCCGTGAATCTTGCTTAAGTAATCACGCCATGATTAATGTGCTGTCAAAGAAAGACGAGTTGAATTGATCTGCTACTTGATTGTAAAACGATAAAAACCAATGCTGCCTTTTCACAGCCAAACTTTTACGTCATGGCTAAAGCACGTTTCCAAACCGAATGCAGGTTAATGAATCGATGTACACTGATGCACCGGGTTTCATGATCATCAGTTGTTAGAATGAATCACGTTGTTTAACAAGTGCTGACAAAGTTCCATGAAACCGATCGTTAAAATCAGTGGGCGGATTTGAGCTGACAATACTCTAACGATACTCTTTTGCCTCGATCCCATACTTCCCCAGCCAATAGCGCAGGCTGCTGTGATTGGCATAGCCAAGACTGGCGGCTGCCCCGCTTATCTCGCCTCCGGCCCGCCTGAGTGCACGTCTAATAAAGTTCCTTCGAATCGCGTGCACTGTTGACTCTAAATCCTTGTCGGCATCCCACATAGCGCTGAATGGAACTGCGTCTTCCTCCGGACCATTTTCTTTGGCAAGTTGTTCTTTGACCGTTGTCGTTGAAATGGTGTCGCTTCTTTCGTGAACCGAGGCCCGCAGCAGCACAAATTCGAGCTGGCGGATATTGCCAATCCAGGCCTGGCGCTGCAGGACGCTGATCGCTTCCGGCGCAATCATACGGCAACCCAGTTCCATGCCGGGCGGCGGCGAATTGAGAAAGGACTGTACCAGAGCCGGAATGTCTTCCGGCCGGTTGCGCAGTGGCGGAATCCTGATTATCTCGCCGCACAGCCGATATCTGAGATCTTCACGCAGTTTTTTTTCGCGCAACGCAGCGCTAAGAGAAAGACTGGTTGCGGCCATAATACGCGCCGTGAAGCTGTGTTCGCGATTTCCGCCAAGCCGTCTGAAGCGGCGGTGTTGGATTACCTGCAGCAGGCCCGCCTGAACTCCAAGCGGCATTTCGGTGATGTCGTCGAGCAAAATGCTGCCGCTGCCTGCGAGCCGCAATAGGCCCTGCTTGTCGACTGCCCCATTGTATGCCTTAGGAGCATGGCCACACAGATCGTCTTTTAACCAGGTACGATCGCCACTGGCTTCACCGCAATTGTATATCACAAATGGTTGATCGGCGCGATTGCTCACGGCATGCATTGCCCTGGCCAGAGAAGTTTTGCCGGTGCCGGTCTCACCGATGATCATAATGTTCAAATTGCTGCGTGCGGCTATTAGGGCATCCCTGCACACGAGTGCCATGGAAGAACTCGCAGAGATAAAGCCCTGACTGGCGAGTAAACGCTGCGCTGAGCGGCCTGTCGCCTCCGTATGCTGCGTCAGTTCATGCAGCTTTTGCAGAAGCAGTGAATCCTTAAAGGGTTTGTTCAGAAAACAAAAGACCTTATCGATCCTCGCATCGAGCTCATGCCATTTTCGCTGATCTCTTGTGTCTGAGCTTATGATAATCGGTATTTGTGGTGCTATTGCTACCAGACTGTCCCAAATTCTCATGGTCTTCAGTCGCGACCGGCCGCTGCTGCAAAAGCATTGTTCAAGTATGATGCAGAACAGGTCAGGACTGCGCGCAACGATGTCGAGAACCTCTTGGCCGCTTTTTGCACCGACAATGGTGAAGTGTTTGTTTAAGATTGGACTGTTGACAAGGGAATCGCGAACACTGTCGAGATTGTCGGCAATCAGGATACGCCTTTTGGTCATGAATTTATCTCCTTGATTTAAGATTAAACATCAACTGTAGGATGGCAGGTTTTCTCAGCCGGAAGTTTGGGGCCGAACGCTAGCGTGCTGATTTTCGCTAAAGCAGTATGTAGCCCTAAACCTTTACCTGTCCGCCGCGCAGATCAGATCCGGGTTGTCGCAAGTGCTGAAGGCTTGCTTATCGCGTTAATCTTAACTTTTCCCGTCCGGACAGCTAATGGCAGTGATGCGCAATATATCGTCCAAGTGAAGACAAATACTATCATTGAGTGGAGTACGCCGCTGCGGCATGGCCGCTATAATCACGAAATCCTCGGGAGCTCCCTCCACATCCGGAGAAAACTCAGATGATGAAATTTTATATCCCGACGATTCTTTTTCATCATCACCTGCGGCACAGTTGTCGTAATTGTACGTTTTCTCGGATTTTTCGAATCTTTGAAATTGGCACGAAGATTGGTCACTGCATTCAGCGAAGACACAGATGTCAGGTCTCCGGCCGGCTGCGGCAGGAAGTGCATTCCCAATGTGAGCACATTCTTTGTCCATGAATCGAGCTGCTATCAGTGTAGCTTGTCAATGAAAGAGCCGGCTGGTCCTGATGTTCCACCGGACGCAAACAGACTGACTCGGGCAGCAACTGCTGTTTTTTCAACTGAGTTACTTCTAGTTTGCCTCTTTGCGAAAGAGGGGCATGAGTATTCGAATCGTCTAATGTTAAAAATCTCTTAACGTTCGGCGCTCGGTTCACGCCTCACCCTCTTAGCTTAAGGGAAGATAAATGCACAAGAAAATAATTTAATAAAACTCGAAAATGAATATCGCGGCAATGCGATCCCTCGGGAACACGACCGACAAGATGCAATGAGTATGGACAACAACAATATATTCTTTCGAGAAGTGAAGCATTATAGTCTGGCGTCGTTTCGGGTGGAATTTCACGCAGGCATCCTCAGAATCATCGACAAATACTCGGATGAGACCGATTATGAACATAGTCTGTTTGACAATCCGATTGCTCTGAAAGTTGATGAGGGCGTAATTATAGCCGGTGCAATGGAATTTAACAAGGCCAGCGTATCATCGCTGGCGCGGCCGATGCAGCCATTCGACCTGCGCTTTCTGGAGTCGAAAAACCGCTACCTGTACATTATCGTGCGTGACAAAACTGCTTATGGATTCGTGGATACCGGACTTGCACTGAGTCGCGTGCCCGTAAATCTGGAAATTGCCGGCAGCGATATCAAGCTATCCTGGTCACTGCCTCCGCGTGATTGATACGCGGCAACAAACTGCAAAACAATCTGCCCGTCGCATCTGGCATGCGATTACACCTGAACTTTATTCACATAAGGAGGGACATCTATGTCCGTTAACTGTTCGACGATGAGCGGTACCGAAGAATACGATATCGCACTGCACACGTTTACCTTTGAGAATACCAAAGATGTGGTTGTACGTGACTGCGCCGGCGCAGAGAAGTTTCGCTGTGATGTGAGTGCCCACCAGCTCTGTATGGATGTCAGCCAGAACGGCGGAATCTGGTCGCTGCGCCTTGGTAAGCCGGGAGACTTGCCGGTGGGTACGCCGGTGTTTATTTCCGTGCTGGATTTTGGCGAGGGCGACACCCAAGTAGTCTTCGAAAAAGCGACACTTAACAACCGCGTTATCTTCGTCGGCACGCACGATTTACGCTACGACTGCGTGGTTGGCACACCGCCGCCTGATAATGGCTATAAGCGCTATGCCTATAAACTGGACGAGTGTCGCATCAACCTCTACAAAACAGGTTCGGAATTGCGTATAGAATGCCAATGCGCCGCAAATCCCTGTGACAGTGAGGGGCATCCCGGTTTTCTGGCGACAACAGCGCTTAAATCCTGAAACGGGAATTCAATGTATGGGTGATCCACTATGAATCACGATGGCTCTAGGGCGCTTTCTGATGTCTACGGCAAAATCGACCAGCTTCTGTTAAGCTATCCTGATCTTGCCGGCGATGCAGTGGAAATACACAAACGATATGCCGGGCTCTTCAAGGCATTTGCCGGGGCAGCGCGCTTTGTGATTCTGGCACAGTTCAATCCTGCCAGCAATTCCACTTACACATTGCCGCGTTTTGCCCGCAAAGTGCAAAAACAACTGCAATCGATTATGCGCGACGCAAGACTTGACGAGAGCTATCTCGATGACGTCATCATCGAACCGCTGTTCGACTATGAAGCGTTTCACCGGCAATTTCGCATTCCGGGCGAGTTTGTTCGCTCCGACTATTTTTCTACGGAGTGGACCCAGGATGCCTTTGTTGTCCTGAAAAATGCGAACGACGCCTACGCACTGCTTGAGCCGATTCAATTTAAACTCAGCAGTGTGAACAAACTGGGCGACCAGCTCATGGCGGATTATATCGCTGCTCAACTGGATTACTATGTCAAGCCATTCGCATTTCAGCTGGAAGGCGGCAATGCGTTGGTTGGCGACAATTATGCCTTCATCGGTTCCGACACGCTCTATAAGAACTGGCTTCTTTATAAGGATTCCTTTACGTTCCAGGAACTGACGAATCACTTTCGGTGGAGTCTGGGGGTTAATCACATTTTTTGGGTGGGTGCGGAGCAGACCATATCAGCCGATTCTTTGCCAGGGGGAGAATCGGATGATCTGCTCCAGCTCTTACCCCATATCGACATGTTTATCACCCTGGGCGGGAAAGAGCCCGACGGACGCGAGCTGGTTCTGGTTGCCCAATTGACAGAAATCAAGTGCTTTGGCTTAAACCCGGACCTGGCGCAGCGCTTTGCAGCCTACTTCGATCGCGTGGCCTTGTCCATCGAAATCGCGAAACCGGAAGAGTCCGCTTTTCGTGTCGAACGCTTGCCGATTATCCTCACGGGCATCGGCGACTTGATCCCGATGTCTTACAACAATTGTCTGATCGAGCAGTACGATGGTCTGCGCAAGGTCTATCTGCCGCGCTATCGACCGCTTGTGCCGTCGCAGGCCGCAGTCTTCGAAAAAGTCGAGCAACAAGTATGCGATGTATTCGAACAGCTCGGGATCACGGTTTGCTTTGTGGAAGGCAACTTCAGCACCCGTGCGCTTTCACGAGGATCGTTGCACTGTATGGCAAAAGTGTTAAAACGCTCAAAAGACAAATTTGTGAAGCGTGCGCATGATTTGTCTAAGCCGGAACGATTCTGGATTGATGCGGCGGCGGCGCGTGAAAACGCGTTGACTGAGGCGGCGCATCTGGTGCCGTTTTTGATTGGGGCAATGAAGTTTTGAGTCCGCCGGCCTTCTTTAATCACCTGATAGTTAAGGCGAGGAATACCATGAATTCACAATTTTTTCTGCTGCCGGCTTGTGTGCTGCTCGTGTTTTGCCGGCCCGCCGATGCGCCGCCGCCGACTTCGACGTTCTTGCAAACCGGCGACACGCTGTCATATCGTGTTGCAATGAATGTCGAGATAAACATCCCGATTCTTGGCAAAATAGGAATAATCTCGCAGGAGATTCACAAGTATTTGCGACTTGTCATAGAAGATGATTCAGACAGCGATGTTGTCGGCGTCTGGAGCATCGATAGTGTACAGGCTGACATTGAGACCGCCGGCGCTCTTCCGGAAGGATTTCTCGGTGCACTGAAGGACGATCTGCTGCGGGCGATGGAGGCCAATGAGCGGGTAGGCACAAGCGGCAGAATTCGGCTTGCCAAACATCCCGGGGAACAAAAATTCCACAATCCGACAGAAGATGGCGCACATCCAGACAGTGAATTTCCCGGACAAGAGGCGATGTTTCCGGGCCTCGCCAAGTATATGCCGCTGAATATTGTCGCGGCCCTGCGTGCGCCTGTGGATGAATTCTGGTCGGAAAAGCGGTCCGACACAACGCTAGTGTTAAACTACGAGATGATTCATACGCAGACGAACGCCATTGCAGTTGAAAGTATAAGCGACAGCCTGGATCGCCATTACGCCCTGCTCGGCATCGGTTCCGATAACGCCGATTTTATTAGTCTCAGCTCCAGGCCTGTTCCCTTGATCCTGAAAGGCAGCGGCTCTAACAATGCGCATCTGAAGGGAGATGTTCACTCCGGTCTCATAATTGAATTCAAGGTCAAGGGCCGCTTCGATTTCGATATGGGTATGCCGACTAGCACTCCGAGTGCATCGCAGGTTAACTATTCCTTCCAGGGCGCCATTGACCTTCTTCGGCATGCATTTATCACCGGCGCAGGATCATCGCGATGATACAATCATGATACTCAGAAGAACCATTCTGCTCGCGACCTTGGTCTCGATGGCCTGCTCTCCGGAGGCCGGCAACAGTTTACCGGACGCCTCAGCGCGGCTGGTGATTCAAAACGGACACAACGCCGGCATCAGAGCCCTCTTGTTCGGGCCGCAGGGAAATGTACTGGCAACGGCCGGCGATGACCGAACCGTTAAGCTGTGGGATATTACGTCCCGCGCTCTCATTCGAACTCTGCAGGGGGCGGGTAGTCCGTTAACTTCGCTGGCCTGCAGTCGTGACGGCAACCGCATTGCCGCGGCATGTATCGACGGCAGTTTTATGGTGTGGAATGCGAACGACGCTTCTCTCATTCACCGACACATTCCTGCTTGTGAGTTACCGCAAAACCTTGCCGGATGGGCGACAAAGACCGGCTATACGATGCTGGGTCAACACAGTAATCGCACGCCGCTGGCATTCGGCGCAACGAACGACACTTTGGTCGTTGCCGGCGCGTTTAACCAAAAAGCTGCTGTATGGAGCGTCGGAAATATGGGTTGCCGACAACTCTGTACGCTGGATCACATTTCAGCCTATTCGATCGACATAGCCGATAACGGCCGAATCGCGGTTTGTGGAAGTACCTTCGGAGACAGCATCACATTGTGGGAACTGCCGGAAGGACAGCACCTGCACACGATCCGAACCGGACTCGCCACTTTTAACACCTTGCTCGAACCCGGCGGTCAGATGAATGCTGCCGGTCGCATTGCCGCTCGCTTTCTGCCCGGGCGCTCGGATCGTATCATTGTTACGGGCCATTTTGACAACAGAGTTTTAGAACTGAAGCTGTATGATTCGGCGCTGTCCACCCTTAAAACAAAAGTAGCGACATCCCTTACATCGCTTGCGCCGGACCCCCTCCGGCGGCGTGTAGCCAGCCTCTCGACTGCGGGCCTTGAATTATGGGACATGGTTAGTGGCGCCAGATTGGCCGCGACGCGGATTCGGACTGATCCTGCGTCTCGCGTAGCCTTCAGTCCGGACGGCAGCATTCTCGCACTGTCCGACCGGGAGAAAGTGCAACTCTTTGGCGGCGACTCGCTGCGCTTCCTGGCTACGCTGGGCGAGTTTAACCGTAAAGCTATCGCATCGATTGCCGAGTATGGTCCCGGCCGCATTTTTGTCTTGAGCGGAGACAGACTGCCCTCGCGTGCTTCGCGCTGGGAGCTGGATAAGGGGCGGCGATTCAGGTTGGCCACACTAAGCGAACACCTGGGAATAATCAAGTACGCAACAGCGGCGGCGCAAAACGATTCCAGGGTGATAGCCGACTTTTATGGCCAGCTTCACATTTTCACTTCCGACAGCATGCACTTGACGGATGCGCAATCGAGGCCGTATTCCCTCATGCTGCCGACGCAGATTGATACGGCCGGAAGAATTGTCGCCGTTCAGGACAGCCCGGGCCGTATTCGTCTGATCGACATCCTTTCCGGCAAGGACCGGTTAAGCATTCGCGACGATTTTGCCGATTTCCGATACCGACAGAATTGTATGCGTTTCAGCCCGGATGGGCGCCTGCTGGCGGCGGCACGGCGTGATTCGTCACTTGGGCTTTGGGATGTGGCGAGCGGTGCTCCGGCGGGCCGATCCTTAACGATTGATGGTGAAATTCTCCGGCTTGATTTCCGCTCTGGTCGCATCTTCGTTACGACGCGAAGCAGCGAGGCCGATGATGGGGGCGAACAGCACCGCCGCGACCTTGTTTGGACGTGGAACATCGAGTCGGGTGAGCTGCGCCGGATTTTTATGACCGGGCTACAGCGCGCCCGCAGTCGGGATGGAAAAATTACGACGGGTCTTTTTTTCGACAATGAAGCTTTGCGGGTGATCAGCCCGGACGGTCATTTCCTCGCGGAGCACTATTACGAGTTTATCGATCTATGGAAGGTGGACCGATTGCCGGCCGATTCGGCCAGCGCTGACTGCGCCATCCGCCTCCGGTATCGCGAGGAACCGATTCCCTGGCTGCGCCAGATGATATTCGCCTCAAACGAAATGCTATTCGCCGCCGGCTATGATAACGGCCGAATCGATGTCTGGCGTCTCGATAAAGCCGCCCGCGCAGCTCTATCGAGAGAAGACCGGCGTTTTCGCATCGATACCGGACAGAGCCTCAAGATTTTCCGCAGCCACGAAAGCGGCATCAGCGCTCTTGCCTTTTCAAGCGATAGCCGTTTGCTTTATAGCGGCGACGACAACGGAATTGTTAAAATATGGTCTATGGATTCTTTAGCCGAAGTCGCGACGCTGATTGCGATGGACAATGAAGACTACATCATCAGCACGCCGGACAGTTATTACAAGATGTCGCGCGACCGCTTGAACGGAATTTCTTTTCGTGTCGGCAGCAGGGCCTATCCGGCCTATGGCTTCGATCGAATCTACAACCGGCCGGACACGGTCCTGCGCCGTCTTGGCTACGCGGCCAAGACCGAGATTATGGCCTACCGTTTAGCCAGTAACTTTAGATCAGCAGAACGTTGGAAAACGGCAGCTGCGATCAATGCGGGGCGGAGCGTTCCACGCGTGGAAATCCTTAATCGCAATGATCTTTCGTTTTCCCGGCATCGCAGGATCGACCTGCAGATCAGCGCTGCAATCGATAGCGGTTCGCTGGCAAGCCTGCACGTTGACGTTAACGGCGTGCCGATAGACAGCGCTCAAGGACGGCCGATTGGTTCTTCAGCCCGGCGCGAATGGCAAGGCTGCGTGCCGATACGGCTCTCCGATTCGCTCAACGTCATACAGGTGTCTGCGGTGGCCGCGAGCGGTCTCGAATCGCTGCGCGAGACGGTTCGCATCAACTATGCCGGCGATCCGGGAGAACGGAAACTTTATGTTATTGCGGTAGGCCTGTCAAATTATGCCGACGGCGGCGTACCGCCACTGCCATTCGCCGGGGCCGATGTTGACAGTACCATGCGTGTATTCAGCGGCCGGGAAGGGCGTCTGTACAACACGCTGCAGCAGCTACCCTTTATTGATGAGCAGGCGAATCGCAATTCGATACTGAGCCTGAAGGATGTTCTCGCTGCATCGGACGTTAACGATCAGGTGATAATTCTCCTCTCCGGTCATGGTGTGTTTAACTATCCCGACAGCACCTGGTATTTTGCCGCCTACGATTTTAACATTTCTGCGCCTGCTGCAGGCGGCATCAGTTTTGCGCAGTGTGAAAAGCTCCTTGATGGTGTTCGCGCGCGTGAGAAGTTGTTGCTCGTCGATGCCTGTTATGCCGGTCACCGGCCCCTGGCGATCGAAGGTGAAAACGCTCTCGAGGCGGCCCAAATCATAGATTCAATGCCTAAGGGCGGACGCAAGAGTGGACGCAGCTATGTAGCCTTGCCGCCGCGACTGCAACGAGGCTCGGCGGCATTGCTGACGCTGCAGGAAGAGTTATTCGTCCGCCTGGGACGAGGAACGGGAACGATCGTGATAACGGCCTCGCGCGGCTATGAAACGGATGAAGAACGCCGGGAGTGGGGCTGCGGCGCCTTGACGCGCGCGCTCCTTAACGGACTGGCGCAAGAGATAGGGCGACGGCGAGCGGATGCCAACGGCGACGGAATCGTCCGCGTTACGGAGCTGCGCAACTTCCTGCGTGAAGAAGTTCGGCGATTAACAGGCGGCAAGCAGACTCCCTCGCTTCGTAGTGACAATCCGCATAACAATTTTCGCGTGTATTGACTGTTGTCGCCTGTGAATTCCCTTGTCCCTCAATTGCGTCGCTCCGCCAGATTTTGCTTTCCGGTACCTGAAGGATGAATTCGCTAATTATGAACAACTTCCATAAACTGTTTAGCCTGCTTGCCGCATCACTTTTTGTTTACTGCGCATGCGGCCCCCTGAGGAATATGCCGGATGAGCAGGTTGACGGAAGTCCCCTCGACCTGCCGTCGTTACATACAGCGCATGATTCGCTGCTGCCGATTGCCGTTACGAAACACAGCTCTGAAAGCGCCGGCAAATTTGCGCTCATTGTCGCGATTTCACGATACCGGCAGTTCGGCGATCTGCATGCGCATAATGATGTTCCTCTGCTGAAAGCGGCGCTGCAGCATCATGGCTTTGCCGCTGAGAATATTCACATCCTGGTCAATGAGCAAGCGACGCGGGCCGGCATCAATACCGCATGGGAGAAGCACTTGACACAGCGCGCCGACGCCGGAGATATAGCGGTTTTCTGCTTTTCCGGTCACGGCACTCGCATTGCTGACAAAAACGGCGATGAGATGGATGGTCTCGATGAAGCGCTGGTGCCCTTTGATGCCGATACCTTGCTTGGCGCTGCAACGCTGCTTCGCGACGACGATCTCAACGGGCTGGTGTATCGGCTGCGTCGCCATCTTGGGCCTGAAGGCAATCTGTTTATGAGTATCGATGCCTGTTTCTCTGGTTCGATCACGCGTGATGTCGCATTGATCCCCGGCCGGAGCGTCGCTTTTGCCGCTGATTTTGAGGCGGCCGCACGAATGGCCGGGAGTGGATCCTTGTTCTTCGAAACGCCAACTGCACTTAAACATCGCGGTAAAATGCCGCAGACGACTCCTGCCGACAATCTGGCGCCTTTTGTGGTACTTAGTGCTGCAGCACACAATCAGATCGCTGTCGAAGCGTATCGGGATAACTTTGATCGAAGCAAACCGGTCGGCAGACTCAGTCTGGCGCTTTACGAAGCGCTGCTGGACGCACAGCCTTCCATGAGCTATCGCGCCTTGTTCGAACGAGTGCGAATGAAGTTTAGGCGAAAGCTATGGGCTGGGCAGGACCCGCAATTGGAAGGCGATGCAGATGTGCTGCTCTTCAGCGGCGCCGCCCAGCAGCGAGAAGCGCGCTATCCGATAGTAAGGATGCCGACCGGCACCAGCGCGCTTATCGGCGGAGGCCGCTGGCACGGTATTCTTCCCGGCGCTGAAATTGTGTTTGCACCGCAAGCAGCCACCGCTCCGCCGGACCTCGCAGGCCTTGCCAAAGGGATTGTTCTGAGCTCCGCCTGGAATCACGCGCTCGTGAAACTGGAAAACCATCTGCCTTTCGCAATGGCAACGACAGCCAGCGCATTTGTAAGCAGGTATGCTCTCGGTTCGCTGCGTCTTCGCATCCGAATCGAGAGCCGGACCAATAATGCCAATACCGAGCATATCTCAGAGCGACTCAGATCAATGCCCTTTGTTGAAATCGATGCCATGCTGCCGGATATCGTTATCGCAGTAGGTCCTGATTCCGTCGTGATTGAGTTAATGCCGCGCAGACATCGGGCGGGAGTATATCGCGCCGGCGCGGGAGTCGAAGATTCACTGTGCTCGCGGCTTGTTAAGCTTGCGCGCAATCGCTACCTGCTGGGGATGACATCGCGCGATGACTCCATTAGCGTTGTTCCGAGATTAATCCCGGCATTACCGCAAAAATCCTACACCTGCGTGCCCGACAGTATGGGACATCTCTACCAAATCGCCGCACAAAGCTGGCGGCTATCAGCGAAGCAGTGTTTTATGTTGTCCGTCAGAAACACGGGAAGAGCTGACGCATTTATCAGCGCTCTGAGCATCATGCCCCAGGGTGACCTGGCACAGTTGTTTCCGCTTAGAGGGCCGGACGGCAATCTGCCCGGCCAGGATTACCTGCTGCCGGCAGGAAAGGAATATACGTTTAGTTATGTATTCGCCGGCGAGTCGATCAAGGCGCGCTTCAATCTGATCCCTGCTCCCGGAATCGAACACATAATGATTATAGCGACGCCGCAACAGATCAATTTCGATGCGCTGCTCGAGATGGACTGCGACCGGGTTATTAAAAGCGCCATGGCATTTGATCGCGGTGGCTGTATTGAGTTTATCGAACTGCAGGTTCAACCATAAAGATACAAGGAGCAGCATATGTTGGGGATGTTCGAATTGAACGGCAGAAATCTTGTTGTTGTCGGTCTGTTGGTTTTGCTGGGACTCGGCGGCAGGGAAAGTTATGTGTTGTACGATCGGGGGCTGGGCCGGCCGGAACCACAGGACGCCGCCATCAAAGGGGGCGTTTTCGCCAAACTCGGCACGCTGGAAGCGCGTGCCGACCAGGTGTTTAAGGCAGCGCAGACAGGGATCAAAAATTGTATCGTGAGCGGCAATCGTTTCAACATGTTTTTCAGCCTGAGCAAGTGGCTGAGCCTGTTGTTAACATCCTTGATTGCGATAATTATTGGTTATGTAAGCCTGCGCAGGAGCGAAGAGGAGCAGTCCGCCAGGGACAGCTCGGATCGAAGTAAAACTCGACGTAAAACCCGACAGATTCATCTCGTGCTTGGAATGATGTCGATCCTCGCCACTCTGCTCACCAGCCTTGGTTTTCAGGCGGTGGAAGATGCGCAGCAGCGCTACAGCGATGCCGATGTCTTGCTCGCGGCCATCGTCAAACACCGCAGCGCGGTCCTCGCGGCGCCCACGATGGCGGATCAGGCGGCGATACTGGACGAACTGGAAGCCCTGACGAGCAAACTATGTTGCTAATATGCTGGCAGCCCCGCAATGAAACCGGCCTGCATCGAATTGATGGGAGCCGTGCTTTGTCCTGGGGCTCAAGTAATTATCAGCGCCGACGCGAAGCCCGCCTTAGGGATTACGGTTTTCCTGCTTTAGCTCGCGGTAGACCTCGGCAATCGGCCGGCTGCTGATCCTGCTTTCAAGCCAGCACCAGAGCTCTTCCAATCCCAGCCGATCACGCATGCCGGACGCCAGCAAGGAGGCAATAGTCCCGCGCAATTGCTTCAGCGCCCCATGAAATTTTGATTTGTCGATCAGCGCCGGCAGTCTGCGCATAAGATTAAGTAATTCGCGTTCATAGTCATTGAGCTTTTCGTATTGAGTAATGAAGCGGCGGTTATTGCGGTAAAGCCTTTCAATCAAATCGTGATCGCCGGCTTCATAGTGGAGCACAAGCTCCAGCAGATGCGCAAATACGATAATGTCGCGTCGAGCGCTGCTCTTGCGTTCGCTGATAATGAGAACATTCCAGTTAATTGCGCTCCTGAAATCGCCGGAGAGAAAGAGAAGCATCATGGCATTGTGATACAAGGCCAGAACGCGGGCGGGATTCATACCGGCCAGATGTAGCTTCAGACCCTCGTCCAATTCGGATATCACATGCGCGCGATCTTCAAGCTTCGGCAAGTTAAGTGCGCCAAGCAGTTTAAGGTGCGCGACATTCTGAAACAGCTCGGCAGCGTCACGTGCTGTCGGCACCGCTATTTTCTGTAGCGAATAAACAGCCGCAGCGAATTCCTCGTAGCGTCCCACCCGCAGACAGAACCCGGCATAATCCGTTACCACTATAATATACCCGCGCGGACTTTCCTTGCTATGCTGTGGATTGCCTTGCCAGAGCTCAACGAGCCGGGCATACCAGTCGCAGGCTTCTTCGTATTCCTTGAACAGCATCGCCGCCTGCGCTCTGATCTTGCAGAAAAACTTTTGAGCGTGAAGAGACTTCGCCTTGTTTATATTGTGCATGCGTTTGTCGAGGATCAGGTCCTTGACGAGCATCACGTCACCTTCGCGCGTATCGTCAAAACTGCATCGTACGATGGCATAAACCTGATCGTACAGGCTGGCATAATAATGAAGATTTGTCATCCTGTCGTGAACTGCGCAGATCTCGTCGCTTAACTCGCTGGCTATTTGCCTGATATCCTTAGTCCCCAGACTGCCCATATTGCGGCGCTCAAGCTCGCAAATTATTAACAGCTCATGCCAGAGCTCCAGCTCGTAGGCATCTCTTTTGGACTGATGTAAACGTTTGGCGCACTGATCGTACAGGCCCCGGTCGAACATAATGCGCGCCTCGTCGATCCGCTCGCGTACCTGGTCCGATTTGTTTTTGCTGCCGCGATGGATCCGTAAACTCTTTGAAACAAATGTGTCGAGATAGTTTTTGATTTGCGAAAATTGCCTGGGTGAAATCTCCTCGGCCAGCGCAGCTTTGACCTCGTCTTCATTGTACTCGTAGCTTTTAGGCAGCTTCACGAGATATTCGAACAGCAGCAGATACCTGTTCTTCGAACCAATTATGTGTTGGCTGGCATCGAGCCGTATTCTTCTTATTTCATCCGGCGTGAGTGTCTTGACTAAGGCAAAGAGGAATGCGGATGTTGCCATCGCTTCACCTGGGTTTGTGTGCAGCTTTCCGTGAAACAAGCGCAAACAAAAAGCGCATGTTGCATAATTATTGCGATAAATCAAACTATCGTATAGCTCTGAAAAATCAGTTGTGGTTTCGGCTGGGCCCTTCTGTTTGTCGTATTCCCAATAAGTGCGAATTCTTTGTCTATTGGCCTGTGAGACATACTACTAGTTTGCCATGAATCGAATAACAAATACGCTGTGACTGAAAATGAACACTGTCGATAACTCAAAATCGGGAAGTCATCATGAAAGAGTTAATTGTATGTATGTGCCTTGTTTGCATAAATGTCTGCGCCATTCAGTCGCGCACATGGATCGTAGACAAACATGGCGCGGGCCAATTCACAAGCATATCGAATGCTATTAACGTCGCCAAAGCAAATGTCGATCTTGCTAAGGCCGACACAGTCAAGGTCTATCCGGGCAAATACGAAGAAAAAGTATTCCTGAACAAAGACATCGTGGTGCAGGGCTCGGGAGCAGAGGCGACGCTTATCTCCTACCAGCAGCGAGACTTTGCCGTTGAAGTGAGCGGCGGTAAACTCATGTGGTTCCGGATTAGCTCGCAAGGCCCCGGGTGCAAGGTCACGGGAGGCATCATTACAAATTGCGTCGCAAGTGATTGTAGTCGTGCCGGCTTTGATTGTTACACAGATGGCAGCATCGCGCATTGTGTCAGCATCAACAATGCGGACGGCTTTTACATTGCCAGAGCGAATCATCCAATTATTACGAATTGTATTGCCTATTCTAACCGGGAAGGCGGTTTTATCAATCAAGATCTATCGTACCGAGTTGAATATTGCACAGCCTTTGCAAACGGCAGAAATTTTAGCCTTCGTCTGAAGTCCACCGGATGCATTGAAGAAGATCCCAAATTTGAATCGGGCAGCTATAATATCGCATCGTCTTCACCCTGTGTGAATACGGGCAACCCCGCCTATACCGATCCCGACGGAACCCCGGCGGATATGGGATATTACGGCGGCGATGACGCGCCGACCTTTCCCCTGGTGCGGGATGCCCGCATTATTCTCAATTCCGACGGTACTATTAACCTGGAAGCCACCGGCGTATCTGCTTATTAGTATCTGCTTATTAAAGGAGAAGTCATGAAATCCATCATTCTGCTCGGCGTCCTATTGCTGCTGTGCGCATCACAATTGTCCGCCCAGGTGCTGAGAGACATTCTTATTAACAAGGCTGAATATTTCCTCAATGACGATCCCGGACCCGGAAAGGCAAGGCCGATTGACATTGGCCTGGGATTCACGGTTCCGGTCCTGGTACCTGGGATTGCGGTTCAGAAGGACGATCGAATTTATGTTCGTGTCCGGAACGAACACGGCGTCTGGTCGGCGCCGCGCTCTGTGCTGTTTAAGGGCCTGGCGCCGCAACGTGTACAGGCCATCAGTTCGGGCGAATATTTTATCAACCGTGACCCGGGAGTGGATAATGCAAGCGCGATTCAGGCAGCGTACCCCAACAATCCGATCAGCCTTAATCCGGAGCGGCTCGCCATCGCCAATGCAGATGATGTTTTCTATCTACGACTGCGAAACTCCGGCGGACATATCAGTGCTCCACGTGGCCTAAGGCTTGGAGATAATCCGATTCAGGCCGCTCGCGCTCTGCGGATTCGCCGCCCTCAGCCCAATGTCATTCTTTACGATACCATTCCGATGAATTTGACTTTTTCGAAATTAAAGGGCCTGATTCGCGGCGCCTCGGGAAAGATTGATCCGGAATTAAAGCTGGCATCGGGTGATTCGCTCTGTATTCAGATGCAGGGTGTCAACGGCATTTGGGGGCCCTGTTACACCTTTGTGTACCAGAGTGTGATGTCGGTCGAACCAAAGGGGGAGTCCGGCGTGTTGCTGTACCCCAATCCGGTGCAGGATGTGCTTACGCTTCGATTACCGGGCCGGCCCGGGCCGACCATCGAATGCCGACTATTCAATTCTCTCGGTCGGCAGGTGGCAAGATTCCGAAAGTCCGGGTATGCAGGTACGGACAACCCGCTTCTTCGGCTTGAAACTTCACATCTTCCAGCCGGCTGCTATTTGATGCGTATCAGCTCGGCCTCGTATTCCCGCAATGTGCGATTTGTTAAACTGAATAGCTGAGAGATTGACGGCGATATGTGAAGCGCGATTGATTGACTTATCGATTTTAACATTGTACACTATCACCAAAAATTATGCAAAAGTTAAGTACGCCTGTCATGATTGTGTTGCTTCTCCTTTGCGGACCAAGCACCTATAGCGATACAAAAGCAAAGCTCATTGAAAAAACACAAGCCTCCGTCGTCTGGATTCACGCCTTCGGAATGCCCGCGCTTGGCGCTGATGTCGGCTACGGTACGGGCTCCGGCTATGTGATCGGCGACGAGCGGCTAATTCTCACGAACGAACATGTCATACGAAATGCCAGTGGCATCGTCGTTTTTCCCCATAAAGGGCTGGCCGGCGAAAAGTACTTCGCCACTGTCGTCTTCGCCGATTCCGTTCTCGACCTCGCTGTCTTGCGGGCCAGGGACTGCCGCCTGCCGGCATTGCAACTGGAAAATGAGAAGGCGATTGCACAAGGCGACGAAGTGTTGATTTTCGGCTATCCCGGCAGCAGTTACCGCCCGGGCAAACTCAATGTCAGTTGGGGCATTATCAGCAGCGATACCGGGGACAGCAGCCTGCAAACTACGGCGGCAATTAACAGCGGCAATAGCGGCGGCCCGGCAGTTAACATGGCCGGGAACTGTGTCGGTACGGTCTACGCCAAGCTCGTCGGCCTGGACGTGGAAGGCGCTGGCTTCATTCGCAATGTCAGGTTTGTGCATGACATTCTGTCCAGAACCCGACATCGTACAGTTAATGAATATTTCGGGACGCAAAATTTTGATGCCTATGTCAAGATTTGCGAAGCGGCAATGACTGCCTGGGAAGCGGAGGACGAAGCGGATACACTGCGGAAACGGACGCTCATCCGGCATTCGAAGCAGTTGGTCATGGACGCCATCGATCTCGACAGCAACTTCGCCGAGGCGCATCGAATCCTGGGCGGCTATTTTCTGAAAGAAGCGCTATTCGACTGTTTCGCGGGCGACGAGTACAGCGCCGAACGAAAAGTTCAACATTTTTTCCATGCAATGGAGAAGGCGGAATCGATTAAATCCTCGCTGCGCTACAAAGAAGATTTCCCAGCGCTGATGAAATGGATCATCGCCGAAAAGTCGATCAATTGCCGGCAGTGGAAACACATGATCAGCGAACTCGACAAGCTGCGGCGGGAGCGCGAGCTGCGCCTCGACGAATGGCACGACTATATGCTTAACGGCGCGACGCCGGAACGATTGAAGGCGGCCTTAGAACACAATTCTTACAGCAACCTAAACGGAGATGGGCGGGGCAGGGGGCCTGACCGCAAATCACGTCGCTATAACGCTCTCATTCCGGGCACCCCGCTAACCTTGAGTTTTAAAGTAACAGCCCACGGCCGGTCTCTGATCGACCGGGGTGAATTTGAATCGGTCGTCACGCAGCTCGAACTCCAGTGCGAGGCCCTCGACGATGTTCGCCCGATTCTTGGCCTGAACAGCACTTCATTCGATGGCGCGGACAATACGATTGTGCACCTGGGACTGAATATGTCCAACTTCACTTTTCGAATCACATCATTCGATGACCCGAATCCATTCATTCACAAGTGGAGTCTGGATTGCACCACCAATCTACCCGGCACAGGCAATGGCGACCGCATGAATGCGATCTGGTCCTTCGGCTTAGGACAAATCCGCATTCCACGTTATGTTTTCGACTTTCCGAATGTGAGAATCGAAAGCGAGTCATTTCTTACATTCCGGACGGCCTTTGAATTCCGGCTCGTGAATCGCACCTGGATCGACATGGAACTGGTAGCGCCGATCAGCAAAAGAACCTATCCGAATGTCTTCGATGATTTCTATCATCTTGTTCTCGGCGTAGCTGCACGATTGTAATGTGAGGCGCGTGCATCAGCCGCCCGTAAGTTTGCCAGACGGCGGAACTCCCGATTGCCTTGGCAGCCGAGAGCAGCCGAGAGCAGCCGCGGCGCATGGATTCTGCTTGTTGCAAGTCGAAGGCCTGTTGCACCTGTGCCGGATTGTTTGCATAAAACAAGGACAGACGCGTCGTACGCCTGTCCTTGAAGATCGGTATCAAAGAGCGCCGGCGACAGAAGCCGATTTAACTCTCGCAGTCGGCGCAGCAATATGTTACCCACACCGTAACACCGCAGGAATAGCCGCCTTGAACAACTTCACGCTCGATTCTGCAGATCAATGCTTCCGCGCAACCATTGTTGCGGCAGTTTTCTTTGGCCTGTGCTATTGCGATACGCGCCAGTTGCTTTGTTTTTTCCGCAATAGCTGTGTGGGAGCATACGGAATGACCCTGAGCCATGGTTTGATCGCGGTCGGTCTCACAGGTTTCGTTAGTGCAATCATCGAGCTCGAAGCCATCGACCGGCTCTAAGGATGCCAGGACTTCGTCTGTAATGACTGTGTGCTCGATTACGTGGCCCGTAAAGATATCATCGCTGGTCGTATCCAAAGCAGTGGATGCGACAAATGGTGCGGATATAATCGCCAAAGCCAAAGTGATTTTTATTAAAAGCTTCATAGATAAACCTCATAGCCTGGATGTTAGTGAATATTGGATTGTACGAAATGTTAGTGAGCTATCCTTAGCGCTACTCAGGGACTAAAACTCGGTACACGAGCCCCGCTGCGGTACAGCGATGCACAGGTGTTAATTCCGGCGCTTGTTAAACACATTGGAGAGGAAGTGAACTAGCCTCAGGCCAAAATTCCTCTCAATCTCTATCCCGGTACTGGCGAGACTTCATACTAAAAGAAATTGATAAAATCGAAAATGCGTAAAGGGCAGTGTCTTACGCGATGACAGTGGCCTAATAATACAATGAAACAGTCTGTCGCGCAAGAAAAAAAGAACTTAAGGCAATGACTGCTTTATGAAATTCGCGGATCATTCAAATTCAACCACGGCGAATGGGCAAGACCCCGAATAAAAATGTTTGATCCATAGGGACTAAGTACGTACATTCGAAGCCTCTTTCGGAACGAGACACTTTGATGCGATACCGTGATGATAGAGCGAAGCATGCCGAGCCGGGCACGGTTGTTATGCTTGCTTCCGGTAAAATGACCGCGAGCGTTGGTAGGGCAAATTCATGAATTCCCTCCATGAAATGATGCTCAGGTCATGTTCTGATGATGACTGAAATCTTGTTTGTCAGTTATCCCTGAGTCGTTCTCTTTGGACGATTGGATAAACTGCGTAGCTGCAGCGTTGAGTGGAGAGATGCACTCGTTGCAGACGGTGAGGCCTGGTTGCATTTTGATGCTGCTGTTATCTGTTGTGTGCAACAGAATAGAATAGCGCTAAACCTTCAATAAATCTGCCGGCCTGCAATCGCCTGTTTAAGATAATCTGAAACGCCGTCACACTCCTCCTCACCATCGATCAATACGGCTCCGCCGGCAGTTCTACGATGAACATTGCGCCCTCGCCGGGGAAACTCTCGCACCATACGCGGCCCCGCATGGCTTCGATCAGCTGTTTAACAATCGACAAGCCCAGGCCGGTCGATTCTTCGCCGCCGGTGGGACGTGCCGAAAGGCGCGTAAATTTGCCGAAAAGACGCGGCATCTCATCCGCGTTGATACCTGGACCTTCATCGCGGACTTCAATGCGCGCCCATTTCGATTGATCGCAGTTCGTCGATCTGACAGTAACCGTCACTTCTGTGTCTGGGGGGGAAAACTTAAGGGCATTGGAAACGAGGTTGTCGAGTACCTGAATCATAATATCACGATCGGCGAAGGCCATTACCTCGCTGCTCTGTCCATCGTAGCCCAGACGGATGTTTTTCCTCTGCGCGCATTCGCTATATACCGAGAGGTAGCGCTCGGTGGTTTGAGATACGTCGAACACTGCCGCTTTGACCTTCAGGCGGCCCTGGTCGATTCGATTGATATCCAGTAAATCGCCGACAAGTTTGAGAATGCGATCGGCACAGGCCTCGATATCACCGCAGAATTCACTGACCTCCGCCGCCCTTAACTCTGCGGACTGAGTCTTGACAAGGCGCGCCAGACCTCTGACATTAGAGAGCGGATTTTTGAGATCATGGGCGGCCATCCCGAGAAATTCGTTCTTGGCGCGAATCAATTGTTCCAGCCGATCATTGGCCGCGGCGAGTTCAACATTTTCGAGACGCTGGATCTCGGCTTCCTTGCGGGCCTGTTCGGTTTCATGCAGAATCTGCAAATTATTCAACTTTTCATTCGAGCGTTTGTTGATACGCTCCAGCTCGACGGCGTGGTAGCGGCGGCAATAATCGAGCGCCGTCGTGCTCTTACCCTGCTTTTCGTACAGTTCCATCGTCGCATGATAGAATTCGGACTGAAGGGCGAGTACGCCCGATTCGTCGACGTATTGTCTGGCCTTCGCAATGGCGTCCGCGCTCTCGGCAAATTGTCCCTGATGACAATAACAGCGGCCTAAACCGATCCAGGCATAGGCCTCGCTTCGGCGGAAACGGGCTTTTTGTGCTATCCGGAGGCACTCCTTATACGTTGCAATTGACCGGCTGTATTCTTGTAAATCGCCCAGAATACTGCCTAAATTCGTCAGGGCAATCGTTTCGCGATGCAGATCTTTAGCCTGCCGCGCCAATTCCAGGGCTTTTCTGAAGTGTTGCAGCGCCTCCGTATTCATGCCTTTTTCGCTGTAGATGACGCCCATATTGCAATAGACTCCGGCCTCGCCGCCGCGACTGTCGAAGAGGCGGCAGATCTCGAGACTTTG
This sequence comes from Candidatus Kapaibacterium sp., assembly GCA_028284775.1. Lineage (GTDB taxonomy): Bacteria > Bacteroidota > Ignavibacteria > Kapaibacteriales > UBA7675 > JANQRB01. The sequence continues at coordinate 69,770 of JANQRB010000053.1, forward strand.
GCGGTTGTACTCCAGCGCCTGATCGTATTGTTTGAGATCCTTGTATACCAGGGCCAGATTATTGAGGCAGGCAGCCAGGCCGCTATGCTCATCCAGGCTTTGATAAAGCTCGAAGGCGCGCAGCAGATATTCAAGCGCCTGAGGCAAATTACCGAGGTGCTGCATCAGGGTTCCAAGACGAGAATTCTCCATTGCTTCACCCTGCGTGTTGCCGAGCTCGCTGTGAAGAGCCAGACTGCGGCGGGCATACGCAAGGGCGGGGCTGTACTGACCCTGAAAGAAGTGAACGGTGCCCAGTTCTCCCGCCGTCTGCGCGGCTCCCTGCGTATCATTCTCACTGTCATACAGATGCAGCGCCTTCTTGTAGTGATCCAGCGCCTCGCTGAATGAAGAATCATTAGTCGCCAGTGAACCCAGGGTGTGCAGGGCCTCGGCCTGCCGGACGAGGAGACCCGACGCTTCCGCCAGGGCAGCCGCACGTTGGGCAATCGCTCGCGCCTCGGCTGGGGCCGAATGTTCCAGACTGCGCGCCTGCGCCAGCAGTGTGTCGAGTGTCGCGTCTTGCTCCGCCGACAAGACGTTGCTTGCTTCCTGCTGTGCAGTAGACATAGGCGTTCTCCCGCTAGGCATATGAAAGAATTAGCCGCAAAATGCAGTTCCGGCAATAATGTTTCAAAAAGGGCTGTGATTTCTCGCTTAACTGATCAAGCGGCAGATCCAGAAGTTTGAGCGCCTGTGGAAATCTGTCCAGGGACGACGCAGCTTTTGCCTTTGGACTCCAAAATTCTGAATGAGCAGCGACTGCCGGCCCTTTCCAATATTGCCCGACGGATTCCTTCGAATGTTGTATCCCTTCAGTGTCGATTATGGACAGATGAGGAAGTACTTGGCCTGAGCTCTCCGACAGCATTTCGGATCGAATCCAGCGACAACACAAAGTGCTAAATCTTCGGAAAAATCTTGCACATCAAAACTCCACCGGCCGCGACCTTATTCCTTATTATGTGTCCGTCGCTGTTATTCGCAGCCCTAAGAGAAAAGTTGGAACTATAGGGCGCATGCCATAACTCGTCTCCGACGCGTGACGTCTCTCCGAAACAATGCTCTGCTTGGCTGATTTCGGTGAAATGAACCACTCTGATCTTAATCAAGGGACGGTGATTATGCTTAAGTCTACGGGAAGTGTATTGCTGCTTTTCCTGCTTGGAATCTATTCGCTGCGAGCCCAGATCGTCTGGGAGTCCACCGGCGGCCCCGTCGGCGGCACGGTCTTGCAATTACTGAAAACACATAATGGCAGCTTCCTCGCGGCGACGCAGTACGGTAGTCTCTATCGTTCCACGGATCGCGGCGCGAGCTGGCAGCTCAGGTTCAATCCGCCGACAAGCGCCTTCCCCGGCAACAGCTACCGGGGGCTGCTCAGCAACAGCCAGGGTCACATCTTTGCCGCCCACCACAATGGCGGCGTGATTCGCTCGCTGGACGACGGCGTCAATTGGGAACCCTGGGGGAGCGGATTGGAATTTCGCCGCTTGCTCGCGCTGGCCATCGGTCCCAACGATGAATTGTTTGTAGCTACGCTCCTGAAAGGAATCTGGCATTCCACCAACAATGGCCGGACCTGGAAGGCCTTCGGCAATGAGTTCTCGAGCAAGGCCGTCAGCCAGACCATGGCGGTCGGCGACGACGGCACGGTTTATGTCGGAACCGCCAACGATGGGCTGTTTCGATGTTTTAATCGATATCACTGGCTGAACGACGCCCAGGCGCCCCTGCGCAACGCGCCGATAACAACCATAATGACCCTGGCCGACGGCAGCATTGTTGCCGGCCTCGCGAGCGAGGGCGTCTACATCTCGAGGGACGGCGGAATCGCCTGGGAAATCCTCGCTTCCTCCCAGCCGGAGAACGCCACACTTACCAGCCTGATGCTCGCCGCTGACGGCACGTATTTCGCCGGCTGGTCGCAAAGCGCATCCCCGCTGTGGCGTCTACCCTTCGGCGCCGAAGCCTGGGAGCCATTTGCAACGAGTGGCTTGAGCGGCAGCATCCAAACGCTCATTGAAGATGAAGATCATAACTTCTTTGCCGGTACAAATAGGGAGGCCGTTGCGCGCTCGTCGGACGGTCTCGCGACCTGGGAAGAATCCAACATCGGGTTATCGGCCTCGGAGATTGTAGCCTCGGCGGTGTTGCCGCAGGGCGATGTATTGGTCTCGAGTCCCGGGGGAGGCGAACGATTACTACTGTATCGTCCGGCGGATCGCAGTTGGCGCATCATTTCAACCAGCGACGCGGGTGAGCGCTTTGCCGCCTTTCTCGTGAATGCCAGCGGCAGCATCTTTGCCGCGGCGAGCAATGGTGTAGTCCAATCCGATGACAATGGTCAAAGCTGGACGACCGTCGCGCAGATCGACGAGGGCACCGGAATGCACCATATAGTCGGCGGACCCGATGGCTACATTTTTGCGACGGCGGATTTTCTCGGTCAGCAGAACGTCGCGCTGGAATCGCGTGATGACGGCCTGACCTGGAAACCGATCGAGGGCGGCAATGAGTTTCAGGTGCAGGATGTTGTCGTCAATTCGCAGCGGCAGGTGTTTATCGCCACCGCGCAGGGACTCCTCGGTACCAGGGATCAGGGTTTGACCTGGTCAATCTTCGATAATGAACTGAAGGACCAGTCCATAATCCACCTGGCGATCGGATCGAGAGACGAGATCTACGCCTTTACCGGTTCCGGCCTGATGCGCTCCGACGACGGCGAAAGCTTTGTGCCGATCGGTACGGGTCTGCCGACGAGCGGCGTGCTGGCGCTGGAAGTCAGTCCCTCGGGCGCGCCCATCCTCTCCGATCGCCTCGGCCGCGTTTATGTGTCCTTCAATCGCGGCGAAGACTGGCATGAGGTCAGCACGCGGGGGCGTGCGCGCATACAAAATTTCAGCTTCAGCGCCGCCGGCCATATCTATGCCGGCTCATTCGGCAACGGCCTGTTTCAATCGCAGAACGTGCTGACAGACCTGCCCGAGCCAACAGCCCCAACTGGCTCCCCCGTTCTGAAGATCGCACCCAATCCTGTTGTGGAGTCCGCCCGTCTGAGCTTCAGCCTGTCTGCCGCCGCCGACCTGCGTCTTGAGGTAATCGATGCGCGCGGCTCCGTAGTCGCCCTGCTACTTGAGGGCCGTGTAGAGGCCGGTGAGCAGCATATTGATTGGAGTGCGAGCGGTCTGGCCAACGGCCTGTATTATGGGGTATTGCATTTGCCGGGCGGCAGTTATGTGCAGCCACTTGTTAAGAGGGATTGAGATATGGCTTTGATCAGGGTGCTTTGACGGCGTATCTCTAATCGCGCCATCCTAAACACCCGCATCATCCGTTAAAAGTTGGACTTACCCCCCGACACTCGCCCGCCCAATACTATGATACTCTGCGCCCATCTCCCGCATCGCGTCCGTCTCAAAGACATTGCGCCCGTCGAATATGATGAAGTCTTTGAGCAGTTGCCGTGTGCGCTTGAAGTCGGGGTTGCGGAATTCGCTCCATTCGGTGCAGATCAGGAGTGCGTCGGCGCCTTCGAGGGCGGCATACATATCGGCGGCAAAGTCGATCGTGTCGCCGAAGCGGCGGCGGCTGGCGTCCATTGCCTCGGGGTCGTAGGCGGAAACCTGCGCGCCGCGGGACTGCAGGTCGTCGATGATGCGGAAGGCCGGTGCTTCGCGGGTATCGTCGGTGTTGGGTTTGAAGGCCAGGCCCCAGACGGCGAATTTTTTGCCCTGGAGGTCATTGCCGAAGCGGTCCGCGACGCGGTCCACGAAGCGGGCGGTCTGGCGGCGGTTGGCTTTTTCGGCCGCTTCGATGATCGTGAGGTCGACGCCCGCCTCTTTGCCCGAATGCACCAGGGCGCGGACGTCTTTGGGGAAGCAGGAGCCGCCATAGCCGATGCCGGGGAAGAGAAATCGTTTGCCGATGCGCGAATCAGAGCCGATCGCCCGCCGAACGTCCTCCACGTTGGCGCCGACGGCCTCGCAGAACTCCGCCACTTCATTCATAAAGGTGATGCGCATCGCCAGGTAGGAATTCGCCGCATATTTGCAGGCTTCCGCGCTTTTTTCATCCAGCACATAGATCGGATTGCCGCTGCGGGTAAAGGGTTTGTACAGCTCCCGCATCACCTGGGCTGATTTTTCATTCGAGGTGCCGACCACGACCCGGTCGGGTTTCATGAAGTCGTCAACGGCGAATCCCTCGCGCAGAAATTCGGGGTTGCTGACGATATCGAAGTTGGCTTCCGCGCAGTGCGCCGCAACCGCCGCGTGCACTTTTTCAGAGGTGCCGACGGGAACCGTACTTTTGTCGACGATGATTCGGAAGTCGCTGATGTCGTTCCTGGCGATCAGCCGCCCGATGTCGCCGGCGACGCTGAGTACTGTCTGCAGGTCGGCGGAGCCGTCGGCGCCGGGAGGTGTCGGGAGGCAGAGAAAGAGCAGTTCGCAGCGTTTGACCGCTTCTTCAAGCTCGGTGGCGAAGGTCAGCCGCCCTTCGCGGATATTGCGTTGAAAGATGAGATCCAGCCCTGGCTCATAAATCGGAACCTTGCCTTCCCGCAGCGTGCGGACTTTATCTTCATCAATATCGATGCAAAGCACCTGGTTGCCGGACTCTGCAAAGCAGGTGCCGGTCACAAGGCCCACATAGCCGGTTCCAATGACGCCGATCTGATATGGCATACGATTCCCACCTAAAGTAATGTTCTACATCAACGCACGTCTTTCGGCTTGCCGAATCGACTTGTACTCGCTGTACAAAAACAACAAGCTCCAAATTTACGAATTGCCAGCGGAATAATAAGAGTGAATTCAGTATGACATCGCAAGCGCCGGCCGGGCAAAGCGGCGCGGAACACGCCGATCCTCTCCACGCGGAGTTCCGTGTTAACGAAATTTTTTATTCGCTTCAGGGAGAGGGCAGCCGGATGGGACTGCCCTG
>JANQRB010000071.1 GCA_028284775.1 Candidatus Kapaibacterium sp.
AACTCGGCATCGGCGGGCAATGGCATGTACAAGAGTCTGGATGGCGGCAAGTCCTGGCAGCATTGCGGTCTGGAAATGAGCCGAACGATTCATCGCGTCATTATCCATCCTGATAATTCAGACATCGTTTACGTGGCGGCGCTTGGCGCACCCTGGGGCGAAAACCCCGAACGCGGTGTTTACAAGACCAGCGATGGCGGTACATCCTGGCAAAAAATACTCTACATCGATCAGAAGACCGGTGCGGCCGACCTCGTTATGGATCCGCGCAATCCCGATAAACTGATTGCCGCAATGTGGGAGTATCGCCGCTGGCCGTGGTTTTTTACATCGGGTGGACCGGGCTCCGGATTGTACGTCAGTTTCGACGGCGGCGACACATGGACTCAACGGACGCAGGATGACGGCTTGCCGAAGGGCGAACTTGGTCGCATCGGCCTGGCGATAGCGCCCAGCAATCCCAAACGCGTTTACGCCTTGATTGAATCGAAGAAAAATGCCCTCTACCGCTCCGACGATGGCGGCTTCACATGGAGTAAAACGGCCGATAAAAATATCGGCAACCGCCCATTTTATTACGCCGATATCTTTGTGGATCCACACAACGACAACCGTCTCTATAATCTGTATTCGCAGGTCTCGGTGAGCGATGACGGCGGCAAGACTTTTCGCGTCCTGGTCTCATGGAATGATGCCCACCCCGATCACCACGCCTGGTGGATCAACCCCAGAGATCCTCGTTTTATCATCGACGGTAACGACGGGGGGATGGCAATTTCCTATGATCGGGGTGAATCCTGGCGCTTTGTCGCCAATCTGCCGCTGGCGCAGTTTTATCACATCAATGTCGATAATGAACTTCCCTATCACATTTACGGCGGAATGCAGGATAATGGCTCCTGGCGCGGTCCGGCCTATGTCTGGCGCTATGGTGGCATACGTAACTCCTACTGGGAAGAGGTGGCGTTCGGCGACGGCTTCGATGTCGTGCCCGATCCTGCAGACGCTCGCTACGGCTATGCAATGTGGCAGGGGGGGAACCTCCTACGCTATGATGCCCTCAGCGGCGGATCGAAATACCTACGGCCTGCGAACCCCGACAGCGTGACACTGCGCTTTAACTGGAATGCGGCCATCGCGATCGATCCATTCGATCCCGCTACCGTCTATTACGGCAGCCAGTTTCTGCACCGCAGTACGGACCGCGGCGATTCCTGGTCAATCATCTCGCCCGATCTCAGCAGCAACGACGCCGACAAACAGCGTCAGCTGGAAAGCGGCGGCCTGACTTTTGATGTTACCAATGCGGAAAACTTCACCACTATCGTCGCTATCGCGCCCAGCCCGCTTCAGCCGGGCCTGCTATGGGTCGGAACTGACGACGGCAACGTGCAGCTCAGCCGGGATGCAGGCGCTAGCTGGCAAAATACGATTGCCAATATCAAGGGCGTACCCGAAGGTACCTGGGTGCCGCAGATTCGCGCGTCCGAACATAATGCCGCCGAGGCCTTTGTTGTGTTCGACAACCATCGCCGGAATGACTGGACACCTTATTGCTATCACACGACCGACTATGGTCGTACCTGGCGCAGCCTGGTCGATGAGGACCAGGTGTTTGGTTATGTTCTGGCGATCCTGCAGGATCCGGTGGAGCCGCGCTTACTCTTTCTGGGTACGGAATTCGGACTCTATGTCAGCATTGACTTCGGAGCTAACTGGACCAAGTGGACTGAAGGCTTTCCGACAGTATCCGCCATGGACCTCGCTTTTCAAGGGCGGGAGAATGACCTCGTAGTCGGCACCTTCGGTCGGGCGGCCTATGTTTTCGATGATATTCGGCCCTTGCGGGCCCTTGCCCGCGACGGGCTCGATATTCTGCGCAAGCCATTAACACTCTTCGACATTCCGGCAACCGTCCTTGCAACCTACAAACAGGCTTCCGGCTCACGTTTTGCGGGAGCGGCGGAATACAGCGGTACAAATCGTCCCTTCGGCGCCATGCTTACTTATGCTCTGCATTTCGACACGACCGCCGGCAAATCCGCCACGCCGGAAGCAGGGGAAGAAGATGCGGCGGATGACGAAGGCAGGGATGAAATCGGCAGCGGTACGGGCGCCAGAGCTGACAGCAGCGCAGTATCGTTGCCTGACAGCGTTACAATCAGCGTTCTGGCTGACGGTGAGGTGATACGTAGTTTTCAGCGCAAGGCGGAGTTCGGCATCAACCGCAGCTACTGGGAATTGAACCGCCGGGGGGTGCGCTATCCAAATGCGAAGAAACCAAAACCAGGAGCTCCGGAGCCGGAAGGAGCTTATGTTTCGCCCGGCGACTATCTGCTGCGAATCAGCTTCGGCGACCATCAGGATTCCGCCACCGTACGCGTCCTGCCGGATCCGCGTCAAACCACAAGCGCCGCTGACCTCGCGGCTATCGATCAGTTTCGGACGCAATTGCGTGAACGAGTTGCCCTGGCAACAAAAGCCGCCGATCAGTTGCGGGACGCCTCCGCGCGGATCGATCAGATTAGCGGGCTGGTCAGCGAACGCCAGGATAGTCTGGCTAAAGCTCTGAAAACGAAAGGGAGCGCACTTAAAGACTCGATCAAAACCTTAATGGACTTGTTTCGCTCCCGCAAAGTACAGGGTATCCTCAGAGATCCCTCGACGGCACAGTCTCGGCTCTCCCAGGCCAGCTTCTACCTCTGGAGCAGCTACGATGCGATGGGACAGACCTTCTATGAAGCTGCCGCCCGCGCGCAGGAGACCGTTCAGGAAGCAATCAAAAAAGTTAATACCTTTTTTGCCGAGGAATGGCCCACTTTTGAGCAAGCGGTAAAAGACGCCGAAATCATATTGGTGGAACCGGTTGAGCCGCTGCCGCTCGAATGATACTGCGTCCTATCCGCCACAGTCATTGCGTATCGAGCGGACCGTTTGTGATTGCCTGCGGCTTTCGGACAGCGTTAAAAAATGTCGTTAACTTCAATACTGAATCCGGGGAGGCTTGCCGCAGTCAGGCTGTCGACAGCCCGGGCGATCGACCCCGGCTCGAATTTGCCATCGCAATGGTAGAAGAGCCGGACTTCTCTGAGCGCGGGATCCACGATCCAATAATTTTTGACACCATAGGCTTCGTAGACATTCTTTTTATGGCCGAGATCATAGTGACTACTTGACGGCGAGAGAATCTCAACCACCATGTCGGGAGCCCCTTCAATGCGCTGTGGCGCAATTTTGTGCAGGTTGCCGGTTGCAAGAAAGATGATATCGGGCTGGTAGACTTCCGTGTCGCAGAGATAGACATCGAGAGGGGCAAAGAGCACTTCGCCCAATTTGTCGATTTTTACAAACTGCCATAGAGCCAGCGCCAGATTGCGGGCCACACGCTGGTGAATCGGGCTTGGAGCAGGTGAAATAACGACATTACCGTCGATGGTTTGAAACGCCTGGTAAACAGATGGCGGGCGTCTACCAAGTTATAGTGGGCTGGATTCTGCGACGAAGTTCGGCTCAGGTGGAAAATTCTTATATGACTTTCCTTTCTTCATATCTTGAATTTATGCATTCTATCCGAATCGGCAAATTGTTTTTGTAAGACGAAGGAAGGGTGGTTGCATTCGAGCCATAAAGCATCGTTGCGTGGCCAGGTCCAGAGATGACCAGAGCGCAATCGGCGTTTCTGACCATTCACGCCTGTCCGGGAGCTGACACGCTGCCGGGAGTCTTCATCGACATCGTCCAAACTGACGTCGAAAATTGCGGGAGGAGCGCAAAATCTTGTATCAGTCGTCCGCTGCAGCGTCGGTCGACTTAAACAACAAATCAGTCAATCGGACTGCATTCGCACCAATATTCCGCTTTTTCGATAATGGTGATACTTTCCAGGCGACACAGCTGCTCGTCGGAGCAGGAACCGCCGCAGCCGGTTATCGACGGTCCGCGCATTTCGCCGCGTCCGGGTACGTAGAGCGTCACATGGCAATATTCCGGTTGTTTATCGCTGCCATCGCAGGCACACCAGCTCAGGACGCCGCCTTTGTCGTTCGTTTCCGACACGATACGGCATTCCGCTCCATCGGAACAGGCGCCGCGACACTCAAGGGTATATTTGTCGCCGCGTTCAATGACCACACTGAGGCATCCTTTGTCCGGTATTGGCTCATCGGAGCAGCGGCAGAAAAACTCGCGATACCAGGCTATGCGGTTTCGGCGAATCGTGCATTCCGTTCCTGGGCGACAGTTTCCCGCGCATCGCACCTGAACTTCGCCTTCACCCGGAGCAGGATAATAAAGCTCGATATGGCAAGAATCGGGCACTGCATCGCCGCAACCGCACCACTGGCGGATAGCGCCCGTTGCACTCGTATCGCTGATGACAACACAAGGACTGCCGTCGCCGCAGGCGCCCTCGCATTCGATGCGGAAGGAACCGTTTTCTTCGATGACTTTGGCGCTGCAGGTACTGCCTGTGTACAGGGAAGAGCCCTGATCACAGGAGTTCAGACTGCAACAGAGAATTGTACCCAGCAAACAGTATAAAATTGTCAGTGACCGCCGACTTTGCATGAGAGGCTCCCATTCTAAGAACTGCTTAAGGTAGTAAACAAACTTTGGCGTATCCAGGCTGCACCGCAAATTTCGGCAGTGATCATTGCGGAGAGGATTCGCTTAACACCGGGCAAAAAAACCGTGCAACTGTTCCTTACCCGTCGCTCCGGCCATTAACACCGGCGTGGACTTAAACAAATATCAGCGATCGGATTTGTTGCAAGACGACAGGTGCCCGACGTCTTATTTATCGCGGCTTTTTTGAACGATGCGCTGGTGAGACAAGACGCGATCCGAGTGCGACGATGGCAGTATTGCGCTCTTGGTCTTAGTGGCGTCTTCTCCGGCCCGCTTGCAAAAAGCGCGCGCAATATACGTTTAGCCGGCCGGATTGCAAATTCGCGGCCTTTTGTGAGATGTGATTTTTCTGCCGGTCTTAGGCTGGTACCCTGCCAGTCGGCTGCTTGATTCTCCTGCCGCCTGGCAATGACAGCTGCTGTGGCTTGCGGCAGATTAAGGTCGTGGCGGGGAAGAGAGCATGGTCGGGACGAAGTGCTGTCTTTTGCGGTCGGCAGAAAAGCGCCTGAATAAATTGTAGATCCCTTATACTGTACTTGAATGGGATTGCCACCCTAGCTTCCAGCTTGCCACATCGCACTTCGACCCGCAGCTCGCAAAGAATAATATGATCGCTCCTTGCCCGGAATTCATGGAGCTCTCATTGCGTAGTGAATGCAGCGTCGGCGACCAGATTGACCCAGTTGTCTTCGCTGACGCCCATTAGTGTAAAGCGGTAGGAACGCATGGGCTGCAGTGCGGGCGCTGGCTCGACCACGCGAATATTCAGCACGACATTGCCGAGGTCGTAGAATTGAAACCAGGGCTCATAGGTGTAGGTGCCGCTCAACAGATTCTCCGCCTCGTCGCTGACGACCTGGAAGTAAATGGCATTCTCCGCGATGCTGCCGTCCGTCCACGCAAAACGGGGTTGCAGGGGGGCATTCCACTGCACCGTCAGCAGATCGGGACGGTACTCGGTCGGCTTTTCGGTGAATTTAAGTCGGATGGCATTGCTGATATGCAGGCCCTGATCGCTCACATAACTGACTTTGACCCAGATCTCGCGATCGGGGCCGCTACGCAGAAAACGATGCAGGTAGCCATTAAACAGCGGAGCGTCGTCAAGCTCCGCCTCGATGTAGTTACTTAGATTATCCTTGTCGATAGTAAGCGAGGCCGACTCAAAGCAGCGAAAGTCTCTGGCCCCGTCAATCGGATAGAAGATAATCGAAACCGGCCGGCCGTCGTCGTCCAAAAATCCTTGCTGTCCTCCGGCGGCACAAGCAATCAATTCATCGCTCACGTCCAGATGACTCATTGATCGGACATAGTCGGCCAGTGTTGATGATTCGTCGCCTAAGGCGTCGTTGCTCTCCTCACAGCCCGACAGCAGCCACAACGCGGGTAGACAGCATAGTGCGAGAATAAAGCAGCGAAAGCGGCTTCCTGTATTCCTTTGAGAGCTGTTTCCTGAGATCATTTCTTCTTGTTTTCCAGTTCGGCGTTCAGATTATCAAGCTTCAACTCAAGCAATAGGCTGTTCGCATTCTTGTTGCGACCCTTAAATTTGTGCATTTCAAAACTAATGACATTCTATTATCTTTGGCCTAGGAGCTGGATTCGCCCGTACCTTTCTCCAACCAACACTCCATGCCGCTGCCGATAGTCTTTATGTACTTATAGGGTGGAATGCTGATCATGCGAAATCTAGTACTATTGACCGCTTTAATGCTATTGATTGCCAATGCCGCGACGGCCAGAACGCCCGATGGCGGCGGCCACCTTCCTATGGAACCGACTGAGTGTATCAGCGCCGAAGAACATGGCGAAATCTGGACCCGTTTGCAGGCTTCGATGGCCACGCTCAAAAGCCTTGGACGCCTGCCCGACATTCAATCCACGACGGTAACGAAGCTGGATTGGCCGATACGCGCTGCCGAAGGCCACAATGACTACGGCTATACGGCAATCAGCTTCTACGTCGATCATAACCCCACCACCGGTGAGAGGCTGGACTACAACTGCGGCACGCGAACCTACGATACGCCTTCCGGCTATCAGCACCCGGGGACCGACATTTTTCCCTGGCCCTTCTGGTGGTATGCAATGGAAAATAACATTGTGACCGTCGTTGCCGCCGCCGCGGGTACTATCATCAGCAAAGACGACGGTAATTTCGATCGATCCTGTGTCAATAACTCCAATCGCTGGAATGCTGTCTATGTGCGTCATGATGACGGCTCCATTGCCTGGTACGGCCACCTCAAGCTCAACAGCCTGACAAGCAAGGCAGTCGGCGAACGCGTCGAACAGGGCGAATTTCTGGGAGTAATTGGCAGCTCCGGTAATTCGTCCGGACCGCATCTTCATTTTGAAATCATGGACGATGAGGGCAATGTGATCGACCCCTACCAGGGTGATTGCAATAGTTTCAATTCGACCAGCTGGTGGAACGAGCAGGAACCCTACCACAACTCCCAGATTAACAAGCTGGCCACGCATTCGGCTGAGCCCGTTTTTCCGGCCTGTCCGGAGCCGGAGCGACCGAATTACAAGAACAATTTTCAAGCGGGCGAGGAGATCGTCTACGGTGCCTACTTTCGCGATCAACTTCGGCAGCAGTTGACGGCCTATTCCGTGCTGCGGCCCGATGGTTCGGTGTTCGATTCCTGGCCGCACAGCAGCCTGTCTACCCACAGGGCCCGATCCTTCTGGACCTGGAACAGACGTATCCCGGTCGACGCCCCCCACGGTGTTTGGACCTTTCAGGCCGAGTACCTGGGCAAGACCTATCGTCACAACTTTACGGTCGGCGATGTCACCTCGATTGCCGAGGCACAGCAGGAGTCGCTTCCCGCTGTTGCTATCAGCCCCAACCCGGTCAAAGCCGAAACGCGCATTCATATCAGCCCGATCTCCCAGGCAATCGTTTCGATCGAGCTGTACAACTCTCTCGGACGTCATATTAAGACCATTCTGAGCCCGACAATACACAATGGCCCTGTCGAGGCGCGCTGGGATGGCTGCGATATTTCCGGCGCCCGCGCCGCTCCCGGCCTCTACTGGTGTCATATCCGCATTGACCAGCAAGCGCCGCTCATCAAAGCGTTGTTGCTGCAGAATTGACCAGGTAGCCAATTCGCCCTGAAATTTTCTGGCTCCCGGCGACGGCAGCTCTCATTGACCGGGCATCGTGACTTCTGGATCGAGCTTATCTGGTAAGTGTCGCGGAACCATTAGCGGCTCCGGCACTGTGATCAATCCTTGTCCGGGGCCGTGCAACGGTAATGACGAGCCGTTTCGCCGGGCCGAGCGGAAGTCTTGTTTATTTCTCACAACATTACCACGCCACTCTCGGCGCCGAGCCGGAGTCTTAATTGTCCAGGTCAGGAACAGCCGAAAAACAGTAATAGATTTAGGCCCGGCAACTCAATGAAAGTTGACTCACAGCTCATCGATTGCCTTCGGGAGTATGTCGGCTCGAAGCCAGATGACTGGCTTTTGCAATCGGACGCATGCTTCGCGGGCAGAGCACCTTGCTTCTTCTTACTCGTTTAAGCATTTGCGAGATCAATTCTCTGTTTGTACTCAATAACGGGTACTGGAAATTCAGGCTGCTCGATCAATGCGTTCGACAGCACTTTGGGGTCCCGAACGTTTGCGCGCATGAAGCTGTGTCGCGCCAGCCACGGTCTACGCCTTGGCCAGGTCCCGGTGCCACCGACCTTGAAGCTCGTGGCAGGATCAGCAGCTTTTCAGACACGGCAATTCAATCGAGCTGTATAATTCCCTTAGGTTTCGTGTCTAAGCGCTTCGGTAACGCAACGGCGAGATGACCACACCAAAGCGAGCCCAGATGCTTGTGCCAGCTAGAGAATTCAGTCTACAACTTGCTTGCTTTGCTGCGAATTTTTGTTCAGACCGACTGTCGCTCTTCACATTGTCGCTGCTATAAGGCTGAGCCTGGCGACACTAGTCGCAAAACGGCTGCTGCGCTTCGGAGCACGGCGAGGCCCGAATCCCGGGGTTTTGCGGGCTGCTCGATTTATCTCAAGGCTGCCACTTGGCCGGTCCGCTTGACACTGATTACATCTCTGCCCGGGTTGACCTTTGCAAGCAAGAGAAAAGCCAGCCGCTATGGCAAAGAAATTTCACCGATCGTATATTGTCGCCACATCAACCTTTCAGACCGACCCCTGGGAAAAAGGACTCCGGTCCCTATCCACTAACATTTTCAAACAAGGGATGCTGACGTAATGTACAAGCACAGATACTACCTGCTGGCGCTCGTAGGGCGTTGTATAGTCATCGTGGGAATCAGCTGGCCGCTGAACGGAATTGCTGCGGCACAATGGCAAAGCAGCTTCAGCGCGGAAGGAATGCTCTATACCGGCACCGTCGAAATGGTCACCAGCACGCTGCGTGCCAGCGTGGTTCGCAGCGACAGCCTGCTGCGCAGCGAACTGGCGGGCGACTTTTCTTATGGAGAACAGTCTGGCGTCAAGGTACAGCAGGAGGGACGCGGCTGGCTGGACCTGACATTGCACCCGGACAATGTCGTCACGCCGGTGGGCGGTGGTCTGGCGGAATTTGTCAAACAGCGCTACGTCGATTTGCGCTGGTATGCCGGTGTCGGCGCCAGAGCGACGATTCTCAGGGATTCGCTGCATCAACTCGGGGCCGGAATGACCTTTGTGCGAGATGTGACCGAATACGCCGCAATCGTAAAGCTGGTCGCCGGAACAGATATTGAACAGGACTGGAGCCTGAGCATTGGAATTGACGGCATCAACCACCTGACGGAATTTCTATCGCTGAGCTATGAAGTGATCAGCCATCACGATGTCGAGGATATCGACGACTACCGAATTAAAGCTTACCTGGCTCTGAGTGTTCCGCTCGCGCAAGTCCTGAATTTTACCGCCTCAATCACGACAAACTACGAGAATCAACCTTTTATTGAAGAAATCGAGGAAAACGATACGAATCTGCAGCTGGGACTGCAGGTGAAGCTCTGAGCCCTGTTGTCGCCGGCGGCCGGGTGGCTCCCCTGGGGCGCGGTGTAAATAAATTTCGCTTTTCTCTTTGTCTGCTGGCGCACTTCGTGTAATTTGAGCGGTTGCCAGAATTCACACTATGACCAAAAACCGATATCAAATGACTGTCGCCGGGCTGGCGCAAACGCTCGGTATGAGCGCTGTGGACGTAGCGAGCGCATCTGCTAAGACTGAATCCGGGCCTATCGACAAGCAGCCTCTGGCTCCTGCTAACGTTAAAGCATTGCTGCAGGCGAGAGGTGTCGACTACCGCTTTCGGACCATCGCTCATATCAATCTGCGCGGCGGTATTGGCAAAACCACTGCCAGTACGAGTCTGGCGCTCCGCGCTGCCCACTACGGCTTCCAGACCTGCCTGCTCGATCTGGACCCGCAGGGATCGGCTTCGCTGGCCTACGATGCCTTGCCGGAGCCGGATGATCCCATCTTCTACGATGTCTGGAGCAAGCCCGAAGACATGCTGACACCGGCCTTGCGCCAGGTCGACGATAGCCTGTATCTACTGCCCTCGTCACTGGAAAACAGTATGCTGGATTCCGCGATGGCCAATCCCGGCCTGCAAAAAAATGCCGTCCGCAATTCTCTTGCGGTCCTGCAAGCACGCGGTTTTGATCTGGCTGTGATCGACTGCCCGCCATCGCTGGGGACGGCCGTGATTTCTACGATCTGCGCCGCCGACATTGTTGTGATTCCAGTCTGGAGCGACCCGTTTTCTCTTAAAGGGCTCGAGTTGACCGTGGGCGAGATCCAGGCGATCTGCGACACCTTCGGCATTCCGGCGCCCGCGATTCGGGTTCTCTATGCGCGCTATGATCGTCGCGAACGCATATCCGAGCGGACACTCGACTATCTGCGGCAGCACTATGCCGACCTGCTGCTGCCTGATATCATTCGCACCAGTTCCGAATTCTCCAAGGCGCTCGCAAAGCGTCAATCGGTCTTTGCATCGCGACGAAAAAATTCTGCTGCCGACGACTATGATTCGTATGTTCGGTCACTATTGAATATTAAGATTACCCCATCTAAGCCGGAGGACCTTTCATGAACCCGAAACGCAGCCCGAACGATCAAGAGGATTCCAACAAAGGGCCGGAAGAAACGCCGAAGGTGCAGCGCCGCCGCCGCCGGCTTTACGAAACACCGGCCTCTCCCGATTCCGAGACGAAGCCGAAAAGCGCCAAAGCTGCTGCGGCCGAAGGCGCAAAGAGCAAGGCTGCCGCTGCTAAGACAACTGCCGCGAAAACCACGGCCGCCAAAGCCGGCGCCAAGCCTGCGGCCAAAACTGCCCCCGCCAAGACCGCCTCTGCCAAGACTTCTGCCGCGAGGGCATCGGCTTCCAAAACGGCGACTTCCGAATCCAAAGCTCGTGCAAGCGCCACTTCCCAGGCCGATAGCGCAAGCGCCGCAGACGCCAAAGCCGGCGCCAAAAAGGAAGCTCGCACTGCCGGTCAAACCGCTTCGGCAGATACGAAACAGGCTGCACAGGACCCTGGTAAGACCGGGCGCGAATCCGGCACCGGGCCGGGAAGAGCCGAGTCCGACGCTTCGCAGCAACATGAAGAACCGATCATTGAAGTTCAGGCGCGCCCGCGTGAAAGCGAAGAAGATCTGCGCGATCGCGAGTTCGGCGCCGATGAAATCGTACGCCGCTCCGTCTTGTACGCCCTGGGCGCAGGCCTTGTACCGCTGCCGGTGATTGATCTGGCGGCGATTACCTATGTACAGGTCAAAATGCTTAAGCGCCTTTCCAGCTGGTATGGTTTTGAGTTTTCTGAAAACCGCGGCAAATCCTATGTGTCCTCACTCCTTTCATCCGTGCTGGCTACCTCGGCGGCTTATGGCGCGGTCGGTCGGTCGATCTCGCTGATTCCCGGGGTGGGGCGGGCCTTTGCGCTTGTGACGATGCCGGTCTTTTCCGGCGCCGCCACCTATGCCGTTGGCCGGGTGTTTATACAACATTTTGAATCCGGCGGCACCTTTCTCGATTTCGAACCGGAAAAAGTAAAGAAGTATTTCGCGGGTGTTTATAAACAGGGCCGGAGCTTTGTCGCGAATATGCAAAAGCAGGAACAGGCGCAGACTCAGACCTGATTGATGAAGCGCATTTGCGGTCTCACCCTTTTGTTTAACGCGGTGGAATCGTACAAAATGCGATTACGGACAGATTGATTACCAGGCCCGATGCACTGCTAACCAGAGCAAGTCAGGGTTAATCACATAAACGCAATGCCATGCAGCCGCCCGGATTACGAGACTGATGTTTTTGACGAAGACGACGGCGAGAAGAGTCTCGGTGATGTGCCCGATGCTTCACTGAAGCCTTGCGGCGTGGAGGTATACATCTTATGAACAGTGGTCAGCCATCGATGGAAGATATGTCGGCCGAGCAGAAACGTGCTCTGCTGGAAGAGCTGTTGCGCAAAAAGACAGCTTCTGTGCAAGAAGCTTTTCCGCTGAGTTCCGGCCAACGTGCATTGTGGTTTTTGCATCAATTGGATCCTTCTGCCTCCGCTTACAATGTCGTGATCGCCTTGCGTATTCAGGACCGCGTCGACCATGCGGCTATGCAGCGGGCCGTCGAAATGTTAATCGGCCGTCACGCGGCCTTGCGAACGGTCTTCGAGGAGCGCGAAGGTAAACCGCTGCAGCGGATTCAAGCCGATTCTGCACAGTCTCTCCAGCGAATTGACCTCAGCGGGATGGCGGAGGCCGAGTTCCGGGATCGAATACAGGAGCTGGCGCGCGAACCTTTTAACCTGCTATCGCCGCCCTGGCGAATCTGCCTGCTGCAGCGCAGAGCAGAGGATCAGATCCTGCTGCTTTCGATGCATCACATTGTGACCGATTATTGGTCGATGCTTCTGCTGATGGATGAGCTTGCGGTACTTTATCAGTCGGCCCTGGAGGGCGCCGAGTCAAGTCTGCCGCCCCCGGGTCCTGGATTTGACGAACACATTCGGCTGCAGCAGGCAATGCTGGCGGGCCCGCGTGGCGAGCAACAGAAAGCGTACTGGATGCAGCGTCTGTCGGGCAGAATCAGTCCGCTCGACCTGCCGCTCGATCGACCTCGTCCTTCACAACTAGGATTCAAGGGCGCTACCTTCAACTTCAGCCTTGCTCCGGCATTGCTTAGCAAACTCAAAAAGATTGCGCGCGATCATGAAACAACTCTGTATGCCGTACTGGCCGGCGCCTACGCGATTTTGCTCTACAGAATTTCACGGCAGAATGATATCGTGATCGGAACTCCGACCGCGGGGCGTGGCGATCGTCGCTTTGCTCGAACCGTCGGCTACTTTATCAACCCGGTAGTTCTGCGCTTTGCTCTTAATGGCGGCCAGGCATTCGGCAACTTTCTCGAAGGCGCATCGCGGATGATTCGCGAAGCGCTGGCGCACGGCGACTTTCCCTTTGCCGATCTGGCCGAAGCACTTCAGCCGCAGCGCAGCGCCGCCCGTTCACCCATCTTTCAGACGATGCTGGTGCTTCAAAATGCGGCGGGAAGCGCCGGCGGCGCGGCACTGCTGGCATCCCGCAGTTCAGAAGAGCCCTTGCTCTGGGGCGGACTGCGCAGTCGTTTTTACAAGATCGACCAGCAGGAAGGCCAATTCGAAATTGTACTTGAACTGACCGAAGAGAACAAAGGCCTGCACGGCGGACTTAACTACAATAGCGATCTCTTCGAGCCTGAAAGTATGGAGGGCTTTGCCCGACAGTTTCGGACCTTGCTGGCCGGCATCGCCGCCGATCCCGATTGTCCGCTGGACCGTCTGCCGCTGATGAGCGACGCCGAACGACAGGCGCTTCCCGTTGCCGGACCTGCCGGTCCCTCGTCCGACTTTGTTCCCTTGCATCGTCAGTTTGAAGAGTGGGCACGTCGTCGGCCGGATGCGACTGCGGTTATCCACGAGGGCAGGGAATACAGCTATCGTGAACTGAATACTGTCGCGAACCGTGTGGCCTATCGCTTGCTGGCCTATGATATCAGGCCCGAAGAGCCGATCGCCATCTGCATCGAACGATCGATGACGATGCTTGCGGCAATGCTGGCGACGCTTAAAGTCGGCGCGGCCTACCTGCCTCTGGACCCGGGCTTCCCGCAAATGCGCCTGACCGCTATGCTGCGCGACGCCGGCGCCCGCCTCCTGATTGCGATGCCCTCCACCGCCGAACTTTTTGCTGATGAAGCGGTGGAATTGATCGATGCCGCCCAAGCTGGCAAGGACGATGCATCGGATCCCGATACTGTAATCGCACCCGACCAGTTGGTCTATGTTATATACACGTCGGGTTCCACCGGTAGGCCAAAAGCCGTCGGACTCAGCCATGCTAATCTTGCCTTTTCTACCGCCGTCAGAGTGCAGGCATATCCGGGAGCTGACTGTCGATTTTTGCTGCTGTCTTCCTTTGCCTTTGATTCTTCTGTCGCCGGCATTTTCGGCACCCTGGCCCGCGGCGGTGCCATCGTCTTGCCCCGACAAAACGAAGAGCTGGAAGTCGATCGCCTCTGCGAGTATATCAAAAAATATGAAGTCACCGATATCGTTTGTCTGCCCTCGCTCTATACCTTCTTGCTAGAGCGATTGGCTGTCACACCACCCGCCAGCCTGACAAACGTCATCGTTGCCGGCGAATCCTGTCCGCCGGAGCTACCGCGCCGCCATCGGCAGATCCTGGCCTCAGTAGCCCTGTACAACGAGTACGGCCCGACGGAGGGATGCGTCTGGTGTACCCGGATCGAGCTGAGCGGCGAAGAGAGTGATCGGAGCGTCAGTATCGGACGACCTATCGGCGGCGTAGCGATTTACATACTCGACCGGCATTGGCAGCAGGTGCCGTCCGGTGTTCCGGGCGAATTATATCTGGCAAGCCCGGGACTGGCGCGCGGTTATCTGGGGCATCCGGCGCGTACGGCGGAGCGATTTCTTCCCAACCCCTTTGCCGCGACACCCGGTGAACGTCTCTATTGCAGCGGCGACCTGGCGCGCTATCGTTCCGATGGCCGCATTGAATTTCTCGGCCGCGTCGACCAGCAGATCAAATGGCGCGGGTATCGAATCGAGCCCGGTGAAATCGAGGCGGCGCTTGAACGCCGGCCGCAGATCACGCAGGCCTTTGTTCAATTGTATCCGAAAGAGGGCGCTCATCAACAGCTCGTGGGCTATTATGTGGCCGACCCGGCGTCTGACCTGTCATCGATCGATCTGCGCGCGCAGCTAATGCGTGAGTTGCCGGATTATATGATTCCCGGCAAACTTGTCGCGATCGACCGGATGCCGCTTCTGCCCAATGGTAAAATCGATCGCGCCGCCTTGCCGATACCGACCGCGCCCGATTCGCCGTCAGCGGCCGGGCGGCCCGGAAATGAAGAGGAACAGACTATTGCCGCAATTTGGTGCGCCCTGCTGCAGCGCGAACAGCTGGATATTCACGACAATTTTTTCGATCTGGGCGGCCACAGTCTGTTGCTGGTGGAAATGCAAAGCAAACTGCGCGCGCATTTCAAGTCGGTTCCTTCGGTTGTCGAACTTTTCGGTATGCCGACGGTTGCCGCTCTCGCGCAGCACTTGCGCCGCCGGTCGGAAGAGCAGCCGAAGCCAGCGCCGCTTTCTGCGCGACGGGAAGCGCAGCCACACGACAGGCTGCAGGATCAGACCATAGCTGTCGTCGGGATGGCCTGCCGCGTACCTGGGGCCGCAACGCCGGAAGAATTCTGGCGGAACCTGGCCGAAGGCAAGGAGTCGATTCGCTTCTTTTCGCCGGAGGAGCTGGCTGCCGCCGGCCTGCCCGCTGAGCTGATAGATCACCCCGATTATGTAGCGGCGCGCGGTGCGCTGGACAACGTGGAATCATTCGACGCCCAGTTCTTCGGGCTGAGCCCGGCCGAGGCGACGCTGCTTGATCCGCAGCAGCGGCTGCTGCTCGAATGTGCCTGGGAAGCGCTCGAACATGGCGGTTATTGCGGCGAGCCGTCGGGAGAGCGCATCGGCTTGTATGGCGGCGTCGGGATGAGCAGCTACCTGGTCAACAATCTGCTGGCCGACAGCTCGCTGGTGGAACGAACGGGGGACTACCAGCTGACCATCAGCAATGATAAAGACTTCGCGTCTTCCTTCGCAGCCTATAAACTCGACCTGCGAGGTCCGGCGATAACGGTCCAGACGGCCTGTTCGACTTCGCTGGCGGCCGTTCATATGGCCTGTCGCGCCTTGCAGAGCGGTGATTGCGATATGGCCCTTGCCGGCGGCGCATCGATTGTCGTTCCGCATCAGACGGGCTACATGTACCAGCAGGGAATGATATTCGCGCGTGACGGTCACTGCCGTCCTTTCGACGCCGACGCCAGCGGTACCGTCGTGGGCGACGGCGCGGTGTTCGTGCTGCTGAAGCCTCTGAAGCGCGCCCTGGCTGACGGCGATTCGATCCAGGCCGTCATCAGAGGCAGTGCCATGAATAATGACGGCTCCTATAAGATGGGCTATACCGCGCCCGGCATCGAAGGTCAGGCCCGAGTGATAGAAGCGGCCCTGGACAAAGCCGGTGTCAGCGCCGATCAGATCGATTATGTCGAAGCTCACGGCACTGGAACTACTTTGGGCGATCCGATTGAAATACAGGCACTTAGCCAGGCATATCGCAAGCATACCGAGAGGCGGCGCTTTTGCGCGGTCGGGTCCGTCAAGTCGAATGTCGGTCATCTGAATGCGGCGGCGGGCGCCGCCGGTCTTCTGAAAACAATCCTTGCATTGCGGCAGGGCCAGATTCCGCCTAGCTTACATTTCGAGCGTCCCAATCCCCAGATCGACTTTGACGACAGTCCCTTCTTTGTCAATCAAACACTGCGGGACTGGCCCGCGAAATCAGGGACGCGCCTGGCCGGAGTGTCATCTTTCGGCATCGGGGGCAGCAATGTGCACATGATTCTTGAAAAAGCGCCGCCCACAACGGCGATCGAGCCGGAGAAAACCGGCCTTTCATGGCTGTTGCCTTTATCGGCAAGAACGGAGAGCGCGGTCCGGCAGCAGTGTCTGCAGCTGGCCGACTACCTGAGCGCGCACCCTGAAGTGACATTGTCGTCTGTCGCGGCAACCCTTGCCCTTGGCCGTCGTCATCTGCCGGAGCGCCGTTTCGTGGCTGTCGGTGACGGGGAAGACCTTCCATCGGCCTTGCGCCGCGCCGCGCAGCAGGCCTCGCGCATCAGCGCGCAGGACGGTCGCGAGCCCGTGATGGCAATGATGTTTTCGGGACAGGGAACGCAGCATCGAGCGATGGCCGCCGGTCTGTATCGCGGGAATGACGGTTTCCGGAAGCTGGTCGACGAGTGCTGCGGGGTCCTGGAGCCGCTTCTCGGCGTCGACCTGCGGACGCTGCTCTTCCGCAATGATTCTGTCGCGGAACAGAACGGACGCCAGACTGCTTCGCTTGATCAAACGGTGATGGCGCAGCCCGCGCTGTTTGTCGTTGAATACGCCCTTGCGATGACGATAATCGTGCTGGGGCTCAAACCCGCCGCTCTGATAGGACATAGTGTTGGTGAAATTGTCGCGGCCGCGCTGGCCGGTGTCTGCAGTCTGCCGGATGCGCTTGCCGTGGTGGCGCGCCGTGCGCAGCTTATGCAGGATGCGCCGTCCGGTGCGATGCTGGCCATCGAGGCTCCGGTAGCGGAGCTGGAGCGCTATCTCGGCGAAGAACTGGCGCTGGCGGCGGTCAATGCGGCCGGATTAACGGTGCTGTCCGGCCGCGAAGAAGCAATCGCGGCCCTGGCGGATGACCTGAAGCTGCGCTCGATCGAATCGCGGCGACTGCATACTTCACACGCCTTTCATTCGGCGCTGATGGACAGCGCCGCCAAAGACTTCGAATCCTTTATGCGAAGCGTGACGCTGCAGCCGCCCGCTATCCCGGTGATTTCTAATGTGACCGGCAAACAGCTCACGGCGGCCGAGGCATGCGATCCGATTTACTGGGCGCGCCACCTGCGCTCAACCGTGCGTTTCGCCGATGGCCTCGCTACGCTGTTTGCCGACGGCATCGACACCCTGCTGGAAGTCGGCCCCGGCCGGACGCTTGCCACCTTCGCCCGACAACACGCGCAATGTCCACCCGGCGCGACGATTGCGACCACTATGCCGCGCCCCAAAGATGAAAGTAATGAACTGCAGGTCTTGTATTCCGGTCTGGGAACACTGTGGCAGCGCGGCGTGACCCTAGACTGGAGGACATTGTTGCCGGCTGAGATACGGCGCGTGCCCCTGCCGACCTATCCCTTTGAACGTCGCCGCTATTGGGCTGATCCGCCCGTCGAGACGAATGGCCGCCAGCGCGGTGAAGCATTCGGCATCCGGGCCGCCGGCGCTGCAATCTCAAGCGCCGATTCGCCGCCGAAACGAACTGCCCCGCAAGAATGGCTCTATGCTCCGCTGTGGCGACAGGATTTGCCTTCCGGCCGGCAAACAAGAGCGCCGGAAGCCTGCTGGCTGCTTTTCGGCAACGGCGACGACATGGAGGAGCGCTTGTCTGCGGTTATAGCGGATTCCGACACGCCGAGGGTGGTGCGGCAAGCCTTGACTTTCGCGCATCATCCCGGCCGTCAGGAGTATGAACTGGACCCGGCTCAGGCCACGCACTATGCCGAGCTGCTGCGAGGACTGCCGCCGGCGCCCTTAAATCTGGTATTTGCATGGCCGTTGGCCGTTGTTGAGAAATGGGAGGCTAAGGCCTCGGCGGCGGCTGTGCCACCTGCCTACCTGAGTTTGCAGCTGCTGGTACAGGCACTCGCCGCATTGCCCCCGGACCGCAGCATCAGGCTGTGGATTCTGACCGACGCTGTTTTCAGCATCGCCGGCAGCGAAACAATTCGTCCTGCTCAAGCTGCCTTCCTGGGGCTTTGCGCCGCCATTCCATTGGAATATCCGGCTATCGAATGCCGTCACATCGATATCGACGGCTCCAACTTTGACGCCGGGACTGCTGAGGCGCTGGCCGGCCTGCTGCATGAAGAGAAGCCGTTGGCAGCCGAACACACCTCTGTCGTTCTGCGCAACGGTCGCCGCTGGAGACGGTCACTTGAATCACTGCCGCGCCAAACCGCGTCCAAGCCGATGAGAACATTCGAAGGCAATTATCTGATCACGGGTGGATTGGGCGCACTTGGTTTGAAGCTTGCCGAAGGATTTGCCGCTGCGGGCGCCCGGGGGCTGGCGCTGCTGCAGCGTTCTTCCTTTCCCGCTGCCGACGAGTGGGAGCGCTATCTGGCCGAGCACGCGGACGATGATCGCGTGAGCCGCAGCATTCGGCGTCTGCAGGCGATTCGGCGCGGCGGCTGTCGTCTGCTGCTCTTGCGCGCGGATGTCGGCGACATCGATGCTCTGCGTCCGGCCTTGCGGGAGCTGCGGCGCAAGCTGGGACCCTTAAGAGCTGTCGTTCACGCAGCGGGCCTGCCGGGCGCATCTCTGATCGGCAATACTTCGCCCGAGGAAGTTGCGGCGCTGATGACTCCCAAACTGGGCGGCGCCATGAATCTCCTGGAGGTCCTGCAAGATGAAGACCTGGACTTCATGGCCTTGTGTTCTTCGATGATATCGTTTCAACCGGCTGTCGGGCAGAGTGCCTATGCGGCAGCCAATGCCTGCCTCGATGCCCTCGCCAACAGCACTCCGGCGGCTTTTCCCATTATCAGTATCAATTGGTATGCTTGGTCGGGCGAAGGAATGGCGGCGGAAACAAAGCTGCCAGATGAACTGCGCGATCTTCATCGCCGGATTCAGGCGCAGGCCATACGTCCCGACGAGGGATTTCCGGCTCTGTGCGCCGCCCTGGACTGCGGGTTGCCGCAAGTGCTGGTCTCGCCCGTGGCGCCGGTGAACACGCCCGGCCACGAAGCCGCGGCTCCCGAAGCCGTCCTCGAGGCAGCGAGCGAGCTCGCACTGGCAGCCTTTGACGACGGCCCGAATCGCGGCAGTGCATACTCGGCGCCGCGTGACGAAACAGAAGCTATGCTGGTTGGGCTCTGGCAGCAAATGCTCGGCATCAGGCATATCGGCGTTGACGACGACTTTTTCGAGTTGGGCGGCCATTCGCTCCTGGCGACTCGTATCCTGACCCGCCTGCGCGAGGGTTTGCGGATCGAGCTGCCGGTGAATACCCTCTTCGACTACCCGACGATTGCTCGACTCGCCGACTATATCAACTCTGCGAAGCAAGGAGCCGGGGAAGGATCAGCCGACTCCGATCCGAGGGAGCAGGTGGAAATCGAGGAGGGCGAAATATGACGCCGATCTCGGATCTGCTGGCGCGTATCCGCTCCAAGAACATCGCCCTGCGCGTCGAGGGCGAGCGACTGCGATTTGTTGCGCCCAGGGGTGCGCTGAGCGATTCTCTTCGGTCGGAGCTGAAACAGCGTAAAGCCGAATTGCTTGAATTTCTCCATGACAATCAGCTCGAGGCCGGTGACCGAAAAGAGGAGATAGTCGCCGTGACGCGACCGGCGGAAGTGCCGCTCTCTTTTGCCCAGCAGCGTCTATGGTTTCTCGATCGCCTTGAAGGAGCAGGCACTACCTACCACATTTGCGGGGCCCTTCGTATTGATGGACCGATGGATCGAGAGGCTTTGCGCCAAAGCCTCAGTGAAATCGTCCGCCGTCACGAGGCCCTGCGAACGGTGTTCCGGGAGCGAAAGGGTAAGGCAAGCCAGCACATTCTGCCGCCGTCGGCCCTTCCTCTCGGCGAAGTCGATTTGCGCCATCTGCCGTCGGACGAAAGCGAGGCCGCGCTGCAGGCGCATATCCGCGACGATATGCTGCGTCCTTTCGACCTCGAGCAGGGACCGCTGCTGCGTTTTGAGCTGCTGCGGCTTCGGGACGACTGTGCCGCGCTGGTCTTTACGCTTCATCATATCATTGCCGACGGCTGGTCGCTCTCGATACTCTCGAAGGAATTTGTTGCGCTGTATCAGGCATTTGCAGCCGGGCAGAAGCCGTCATTGCCGGAGCTGCCTGTACAGTATGCCGACTTCGCCCTGTGGCAGCGCCGCATGCAGGATCATCCCTCATTCCGGGCTCACGAAGACTTTTGGCGGGAAGTGCTGGCGGACGCGCCCCCGACCCTGTCTCTGCCGACCGACAGGCCACGTCCACTGCAACAGAGCTTTCGCGGCGCCACGGTCACTGCCCCTGTCGACGAACAAATGACGGCGGCGCTACGCGAATTCAGTCGGCAGCAAGGCTGTACGCTGTTTATGACTCTGCTCACGGCGTATAGCGTTGTGCTGGCTCGTCTAAGCCGTAGCCGGGACATCGTTGTCGGTGTACCGATCGCCAACCGCGGAAGCAAGGATCTGGAAGGGCTTATCGGCTTTTTCGCCAACACGCTTGCGCTGCGAATCGACTGTTCGGCGAATCCCGGTTTTGCCGACTTGTTGCAAAGGGTTAAGGCGATGACGCTGCAAGCCTTTGAGCATCAGGACCTGCCCTTTGAACGTATCGTAGAGATGCTTCAGCCCGAGCGCAGCACGAGCCACACTCCCGTGTTCCAGGTGGCCTTTGTCCTTCAGAACACTCCGCCGGATGGACTTAAACTGCACGATCTGACGATCAGCCCGATCGATATCGAAGCGCAGGCCGCCAAATTCGAACTAACGCTCTACATCGATGAACAGGCTGACACGATCCGCTTTACGCTCGAATACAAGCCCGATCTCTTCGACCGGCCGACTGTTGAACGTTTCTGCGAGCGCTTGCTGCTCTTGCTGCGATCCGCGCTTGCCTCGCCGGCGACCGGCATCGACGACCTGCCTCTGACAACGGGGGACGAGGAAGCATTGATCGCCTCCTGGCACCGCCCGCCGATTCCCCTGCAGGACAGCGCGAGCATTCACGGACTGTTTGCCGAACAGGCGCGGCGCAGGCCGGACGCCATTGCGCTCCTCGGTGAGCAGACTGCCATGAGCTATTCGGCCCTGTACGAGCGCGCCCGGAGCGCTTCCGGCTATCTTTCCACATTGGGCCTCGGGGCGGAGACGCGCATCGGACTCTGCGCCGACCGTTCACCGGCAATGATTGCGGCAACTCTGGCTATTCTGATGGCCGGTGGCGCTTATGTTCCGCTCGATCCGGCCTATCCGTCTCAGCGTCTGGCGCAGATGCTGGCGGACGCCGACGTAGAACTCGTAATTGTTCAGGGCGATTACAGCGAGCGGATGCAGGGGCTGACAGGACAGATAGTCGATCTGGATACTCTTTTTTCCGACCAGGAGCGCTACCGGGACTATGTGCCTCCCGAGACATCGCTGGCGCGGGAACGCCTGGCCTATCTGATGTTCACCTCGGGATCAACCGGCAGGCCCAAAGGGGTCGCTGTCAGCCATAAGAGCGTCCTGCGCCTGGTTCGCGACGGCGGTTTTGTGGAGATCGACGACGAGGACGTGATGCTGCAGATGGCGCCCGGCTCCTTTGATGCGGCTACCTTTGAGATTTGGGCGGCCCTGCTTAACGGCGCCAAATTGCTCCTGATGCCGCCGGCCGCCTTGAGCCTGGAAGAAATCGGCCGTAGTATCGAGCGCCATGGCGTAACCACCCTCTGGTTGACTGCCGGGCTGTTTAACCTGATGGTCGATGAAGCGATCCCGGAGCTGGTCCGGCTGCGCTATCTTCTCGCGGGGGGAGAAGCGCTCTCGCTGCCGCATGTGCGCAGGGCCAGAGAACTCTATCCCGATACGGCCCTTATCAACGGTTACGGGCCGACCGAAAATACGACCTTTACCTGCTGTCACACGATCAGGGAAGCTGATTGCGAGCGCACTTCGATCCCTATCGGCCGGCCGATCCGCAACACCTATGTGCGAATCCTCGATGCCGCCATGCGACCGGTCGCGATCGGCGTGGCCGGCGAGCTGTACATCGGCGGCGATGGCCTGGCGCGCGGCTATGCCAACCGTCCCGCTCTTAGCGCTCTCAGTTTTGTGCCTGATCCGCTCGGTGACGGCGCCCGGCTCTATCGCAGCGGCGATCTGGCGCGCTTTCTGGCCGACGGCGCGCTTGAGTTTCTTGGCCGAATCGATGCCCAGGTAAAACTGCGCGGCTTTCGCATCGAACCGGGGGAGATCGAAGCAGCGTTGGCCGACCACCCCGGGCTAAGACAAAGCGCGGTCGTCATCCACCGGAACGAGGCAGGCAGCAAGGAGCTGATCGCCTATTATAACGGAGAGGAGGGCGCCGCAACAAGCGCGCAGGCCGAGGGCAGGCAAGCCGCGATACCCAACGCGGATTCCCTGCGAGCTTTTCTCAACGAGCGGTTGCCGGACTATATGATACCTGCCCGCTTCATTGCCGTCGCGCACATGCCGCTGACAGCCAATGGCAAGGTCGACCGCCGCGCGCTGCCATCTGTCGAAAGTTCGGCTGCGCCCGCGGCCCCGCCTGTTGCACTGGGTGCGGCCGAAGAAATACTTGCCGGCATCTGGTCTGCCGTCCTGGGCCGCGAGACTATTCACGCCGCCGATTATTTTTTCGATCTCGGCGGACACTCGCTTCTTGCGCTTCAGGTTGTGGCGCGTGTCCGCGAAGCCTTCAAGGTCGAGCTGCCCGTGCGAAGAATTTTCGAAGCGCCCGTTTTGCGGAATCTGGCGCAGGCAATCGAACGCCTGGCACAGGAAGGTGGGACCGAACCCTATGCTGTGATCAGTGTCATGCGGCGTCCGGAGCGCATTCCGCTGTCATTTGCCCAGCAACGAATGTGGTTTCTGGCGCAGATAGAAGGGCAAAGCGCCAGCTACAATATCCCGGCGGCGCTCCGCCTGCGCGGTCCTCTGGACCTGGATGCCCTGGCGCGGACCTTCACAGCCCTCGTAGCGCGACACGAGTCACTGCGCACTACCTATATTGTGGAAGACGGGGTGCCGTTTCAACGCATAGCCCCGGTCGCGAGCCTGAATTTCGACGTCGTTGACGCGAGCGATCGTAAGGTCTTCGACCCCGCCGAGGATCTGCAGAACTTTGTCCGGCGGGAGGCTGCCGAGGAATTCGACTTGAGCAAGGACCTGCCCCTGCGTCTGAAGCTGTTGCGCCTGGCCGACGACGACTATGTCCTGTTGCTCACCATGCATCACATTGCCTCGGATGGCTGGTCGATGGGCGTGCTGATACGCGAAGTGCTTGCTTTGTATCACGCCAATGTGGCCGGACACCCGGCTAATCTGCCTTTGCTGCCAATTCAGTATGCCGACTTCGCTTTGTGGCAGCGTTCCGAGTTGAGCGGGGCGCGCCTGGAAGCTCATCTGGACTTTTGGCGGGAACAGCTGGCCGGCGCGCCCGCGCTGCTTCATCTGCCCAGCGATCGGAAGCGACCCCTTCGGCAATCCTACCGGGGCCAGCGCCTGGACCTGCACATCGACGCCGAGCTGGCGCAAGGGCTTGTTGCACTCGGGCGGAGCGCCGACGCAACTCTGTTTATGACCCTGTTGACGGCTTTCGCGGCTCTCCTGCACCGCTATGCCGGCCAGAACGATATCGTGGTCGGTACGCCGGTAGCCAACCGCACGCGCCGTGAAAGCGAAGGGCTTATCGGCTTATTTGTCAACACCTTAGCTCTTCGCGTCGACTGCGGCGGCAGGCCGGACCTTCGGACGCTGCTCGCACGGGTGAAACAATGCTCGCTGGCAGCCTACGCACACCAGGATCTGCCATTTGAAAAACTGGTCGAAGAGCTGCAGCCGGAAAGGAGTCTCAGCCACACCCCTCTGTTCCAGGTGCTTTTTGTTCTGCAGAATGCGCCCGTCTCCGCGCTCGATTTCGATCAGCTCGAGGTTGAGGCCATTCGGGTAGAGGAAACAACCGCAAAATTTGATCTGACACTTTCGATCGAAGCACTTGACTCGGGCCTGCAGGCCATTTTTGAATACAATTCCGATCTGTTCGACTCCGGCAGTATCCGTCGTCTGGCCTTCAACTATGTCGATCTGCTCTCGCAAATTGTTGCAGACGACAAACTTGCCATTGATGAGTTCAGTCTGGCCAAAGCCGAATCCGAGGAAGCCTTGCAGGCCGGTCGACGTCGGAATACGGCCCCGCCCGCCGTTGCGCTGCAGCAGGAGTTTTCGCCGGCCGAAGACGAATATGCCCTTCGGCACGAACTGACCGAAACGGTGGCGGCCAATGGCCATGCGCCTGCCATCCATCGGCAGGCGGCGGTGCAGGGTGAACTTGCCGCAGTCTGGCGCGAGCTGCTCCACTGTGACGAGCCGGCGGCGGAAGCAAATTTCTTTGCCCTCGGCGGTCACTCACTCCTGGCAACGCAGCTTGTTTCCCGCATTCGCAAACGATTTGGTCTGGCGCTGCCGCTCGGGACTGTTTTCGAGAATCCGCGCCTCGGTGAATTGGCCGCACGGATAGCGGAGGCGCAAAAGGAGCGGGAAACCAAGGTCGACGATTCGATTCGGCACTACGATGGCGCACAGACCGCTCCGCTCTCCTTTGCCCAGGAGCGCTTGTGGTTTCTGGCATTCATGCGCGGCGGGGCCGCCGTCTACAACATGCCTTTTGCGCTGCGTCTGGAAGGCATCATCGATCTAGCCGCAATTAACTATTGTCTGGCGCAAATAGTCCGGCGACACGCGATTCTGCGAACCCGCATTGTGACGCTTGATGACGTACCGGAGCAGCAGATCGATCCGCCGGCGGCGACAGCGATTGAGGCTGAAGATCTCCATACCTTGTCGTCCGCAGCCCGCGAAGCCGCTATCGAGGAGGCCATGCGAGAGGAGGCTGCTTACGAGTTCCGCCTGGAGGTAGAAGCGCCTTTCCGCGCGCGTCTGCTCCGATTGAGCTCGGAAGACGACGAGCGGGGCAGCGCCGTCCTGATTGTCAACATCCATCATATCGCCGGCGATGCCTGGTCCTTTGCCATTTTTGTCCGGGAATTCGCGCACTATTACGCTGCCCGCCGCGAAGGCCGTGAGGCGGAGCTTGCCGCTCCTGACGTGGACTATGCGGATTTCGCTCGCTGGCAGCGCCGGCAGTGGGAAAGCGGCGCATTTGAGGAGCACAAGGCTTATTGGCTGGAGCATCTGCGCGCCGCGCCGCCCTTTCTGAACATTCCCACGGACCGGCCGCGTCCGGACGTACTGACACATAGAGGAGCATTGCTTTCTTTCGACGTCGATGCCGCCGCTGCGGCCGGCATACGCGCTATCAGCGCGGAGCAGGGTACGACGATTTTCATGAGCCTGTTGACGGTCTACAGCGTTTTGCTGGCCCGCTTATCCAATCAACGCGACATTATAATCGGAACGCCGATTGCCAATCGCAACCGCAGCGAATGGGAAGAATTGATGGGCGTGTTTGTTAACACGCTGGCTCTGCGGATCGACCTCGATGGCAGCCCCGGCTTTCGCGAACTGCTCCAGCGTGTCCGGGCGGTGACGCTCGCCGCCTATGAACATCAGGACATGCCCTTTGAACAACTGGTGCACGAGCTGAAACCGGAACGTGATCTGAGCCGCTCGCCGCTCTTTCAGGTGATGTTCGACGTCCAGAACGTTCAGGTCCAGAAGCTTGAAATGCCCGATGTACAGCTCACGTCGCTGCCCATCGAGCACCGGGTCGCTAAATTCGATCTCACGCTTTCCTTTGCCGAAGACGGCGAACGCCTGTATGGCGCGCTGGAATACAATTGCGATTTGTACGACCGCAGCAGCGTCGCGGAATTGCTGAGCCGATTTATGCTGGTGCTTCGTCGCATGATCGAGGCCCCGGATGCCGACATTTTCGCCTTTCCACTGCTGGACAGGGAGGAGATGGCCCGCTTGCATGCCGCCGTTCGGCGTCCGCCTGAAAGCTTTCCCCCTGAAGGCACGCTGCAGGGAGAATTTGCCCGGCAGGTTCGCACCGAACCGCAGGCGACGGCGCTTGTGTGGCCGGGGGGCAGCATGAGCTACATTGAGCTCGACCGGCGCGCGGATTATCGCGCGTGCATACTGCAGGCCCGCGGCGTCGGTCCGGAAAAACTGGTGGGGATATGTCTTGACCGCGGACCTGAAATGCTTGTCAGCTTGATTGCCATTCTGAAGGCCGGTGCCGCCTACCTGCCTCTCGATCCGGCCTATCCCTCCGAACGGCTGGCATATATGCTGGACGATGCCGCCGTCGAACTCGTCCTGAGCAGCCGCGAATTGGCCGGCCGGCTGCCTGAGGGGACAGCGGCCATCCTCTGCGTTGAAGATCATCCCTATCGGGAGGCACAGCCCGGGGAAAAGGCGCGGCCTGCGCCCTCCGCCGTCGCTGCGGCAAACCTCGCCTACCTGATCTATACTTCAGGCTCGAGCGGCCGGCCGCGCGGCGTACAGATTTCACATCGCAGCGTCGTGAGTTACTGCCATGCCGTCAGCCGCGACTATCAACTCAGCGCTTCAGACCGCTGGCTCCAATTCGCTTCGATCAACTTCGATGGCGCGGTCGAAGAGCTTTTTGCGTCCCTCCTCACCGGTGCCGCCCTGGTATTGTGGCCTTCCGACCGGTCGATTGCAGCTGATTCGATCAATAGCTTTCTGACGGAATACAAGGTTTCGGTGTTCTGCCCGACAACGGCGCTCTGGCATGAGTGGTCGGCGGCCTTCGGGCAGCAAGCGCCGCCGGCGTCTTTAAGGCTCCTGGTGGTCGGCGGCGAGGCGATTCAGCCCGCACTGTTTGCCCGCTGGTGGCAAACGACAGGCCGCGCAATCGCCTTTCGCAATTCCTATGGTCCGACCGAAGCAACCGTGGCTTGCCTGACCTACGATCCTGCACAGACGGACGATCCGCTGGCAAGCGGTGGTCTGCCCCTCGGCTCGGCCCTGGATCACAGGCGGGTATATCTGCTGGATCAACGCTTGCAGCCGGTGCCGCAAGGGGTAGTGGGCGAACTATTCATTGCCGGCGAAGGACTGGCTCGCGCCTATCAGAATCGCGCCGCTTTGACAGCCGAGCGCTTTTTGCCGGATTTATTTGCTGCCAACCCCGGCGAACGAATGTACCGCAGCGGCGACTTGGCGCGACAGAGGGCCGATGGAACCATACTCTTCGTAGGCCGGGCTGATCAGCAGGTGAAGCTGCGCGGTTTTCGGGTGGAGCTGGGAGAAATTGAAAGCTGCTTTGCCGCTCATCCCGCGATTCGCGACTGTGTGGCCTCCCTGCAGGAAGACAAGGCCGGTCACAAACAGCTCATTCTGTACGCTTGTCCTGTCGAAGGACCGCGCCCGCCAATCAGGGAGTTGCGCACCTGGGTCCGCGGCAGGCTTCCTTCCTACATGCAGCCGGCGCACTATCAATGGCTGCAGCAGCTTCCGCTGACGGCAAACGGCAAAGTGAACCGCCGCGCTTTACCCGCTCTGAGCCTTATTGCCGGCGACCGCGAACGGGAAGCGGAAGAACCCGTCTCCGATCTGGAACGGGCCGTCGCTGCACTCTGGCGGGCAACCTTAGGCCTCGAAGCCGTTGCGCGACACGAAAACTTTTTCGACATCGGCGGCAATTCACTCAAATCGATTGCCCTGCTCAACCGCCTGGAACAGCAGTTTCCCGCGCTCTTTGAGATTACGGATCTCTTCGACTATCCGACCATTGCCGAACAAGCGGAACAACTGGAGCTGCGCAGCCATTCGAGCGGAGAACGGCCGCCCGCCGCTGAAGAAGATGTCGGGCGCTTGACGCTTTGATTCGATCGGAAAATATCGAACAACCGAAATTCACTAATACTTGGCTTAACAAAACACTACGAAATACTTATGAACAGAGACATCGCCGTTATTGGTATCGCCGGACGATTCCCGGGTGCGCCATCAATGGAGCATATGCGCCAGGTTTTGCGCGAAGGGCGTGACTGTGTGCAGCCGATCAGCAAACAACGTTTTATGGATTCCACTTTGCCGATCGACAGCCGTGAATTCATGATCATGGGCATGCTCGATCAGGTGGACAAATTCGATCACAAGTTTTTTAACATTTCGCTCCGCGAAGCGCAGTACATGGATCCCCACCAGCGCATCATGCTTGAGCTCGCCTATGAAACTATCGACAATGCGGGCTATCCGGCCGAAGCATTCGACGGCAGCAACACGGCCGTCATCGTCGGCAGCTCGAATTACGAATACGGCTACAATCTGCAGCAGCTCGAAACGCACATGGTCAGCGGCAACTCCTCCTTTGCCATCGCCGGACGCATCGCCCGCTTTTTTAACATGCGCGGCAGCACGATGATGGTAGATACCGGCTGTTCCTCGGGCTTGATGGCAGTAAACATGGCCTGCGATCAATTGCTGCTCGGCAATGCGGATACGGCGATGGTACTCGGCGCGCGCGTAGTCCTGTTCCCGCCCTTCAAGAATGACTTCCTCGATGTCGGCGTTACCTCGCAGGACGGCAAAACGCGTTCCTTCAATGATGGCTCAACGGGGTCGGGTAGTTCGGAAGCCGCCGTATCGCTGCTGCTGAAACCGCTGGCGCAGGCTGAAAAAGATCGCGACCACATTTATGCCGTCATCAAGTCGATCGTGAATAATTCTTCCGGTCAGTCCTCAGCCAGCCTGACTGCCACGAGCAGTGTGGCGCAGTCGCAATTGTTGGAGCTGGCCTGGCGCCGTGGCGGCATCGATCCGGAGAGTGTAAACTATTTTGAAGCGCACGGCAGTGGAACGCAACTGGGTGATCCGATTGAAATCAAAGCGCTGGATCGCGCCTACAGCGCACATAGCAAACGGCGCGGATTTGTAGCGGTATCCTGTGTTAAGTCGAATATCGGACATACCGATCAGGTCGCGGGTCTGGCGGGTTTCGCCAAGGCTGTCCTCGCCGTTAAACATGGTGAGTTGTATCCCTCACTGCATTTCGACAAACCGAATCCTTTCATCGACTTTGCAAATTCCGTGGCCTATATTAACACCGAGTTGCGAGATTGGACCAGACCTGCGGACGCCCCGCGCCGCGCCGGCGTTTCGTCCTATGGCTTTGCCGGCAACAACGTCCACGCCATTCTCGAAGAGCCGCCGCCCCCGCCGTCGCCTGCCGATCAGACGGAAGGGGAATACCTTGTAACCTTGTCCGCCCGTTATGCCGGGGGTGTGCCGGCAGCCATCAAGGCTCTGCGCCGACATCTAGAGGGGGCGGGGGAGTTGCCGCGGATCGCCGATATCTCCTATACGCTCAACGCCGGCAGGACGCATTACAAATACCGCCGCGCATTCCTGGTATCTTCAAGGGAAGAATTGGAGCGCAGCCTGGTCGCCGCCGAAGCTGATCCGGCTCCGGCTCCCTGCGCCTATCCGCTGAAGCTCCTGTATTTTTTAGCCTCCGACCGCGTCGATATCGATCAAGCTCTGCCTGAGCGCTACTCCGCGGCTTATCCTGAATTTGACCGCTACTATTCCGAACTGATAACGGAAACGCCGTCGGCGGGACAAAATCCGGTCTGGCGCAGCATCGTCTTTCAGACGGCGCTCTACCGGCTGCTGCGTGCCAATGGCCTGCAACCGAAAAATGTCATCGGTGTCGGCAGCGGTGACATTGCCGTCCGGCTGATGCTCGGCGAGATTGACGCGGCCGCGGCGCATTCCTTGGCAATTGATTACCGACAACAGGCGCAGCCCGACATGCAGCAGCGCGTGGGCGCGCTGGTAGAACGCGAAACCCGGACGCAGAAAGTGGGATTCCTGGAGCTGGGCCCGGCCGGCAACCTGGCCGCTGCTATTCGCGCACTCGATCTGCCGGATCAGGATATGCTTTATGCCGTGCTCGATCTGCCGGAGAAAACCCTCTTGCCGCAGCTCTTTCGCGCATTGTACGAGCAGGCCTATCCGATTAACTGGCAGAGCTATTATCAGTCGCGCGCCGGCCTTCGCTGTGCTCTGCCGGCCTATCAGTTCGAAAAAATCCGCTGCTGGTATCGCGAAGCCTACACGGAAGAAGAATATGCCCAGTGGCAGGCGCTGCAGAAAGGGCATGCGGAAGCGGTTCCGGCGGCCGCAAGCTCGGCTGGCCCTGATGGTGATTCGCCGCCGTCCACCGTACCCGCCGGACAACAGAGCGCTGACGTCGACCTGCCCGCCGCAGACGATATCCCGGAAGAGTGGACGGCAACGGAGCAGGTCATTGCCGCGATCTGGATGGAGCTGCTGCAATTGCAGCGCGTGGGCTTGGATGACGACTTTTTCGGTCTCGGCGGTCACTCGCTCTTCGGCACGATGCTTGCCAGTCGAATCGAGAAAGAGTGGAATATCAAGCTGCAGATTAAGGACATCTTTACGTTCAGCACCATTCGAAAACTGGCCGCTGGCGTCGACAAAATAGTACAGGAGGGCGGCGCGACGGAGGGCTATCAGCCGATCACGCCGGCGCCGGCAGCCGATTCATATCCCCTGTCGCACAGCCAGCGCAGTATGTGGATTATGCATCAATTGATGAACGGCGAAAGCCTGGCCTATAACCTGCCGGTAGCGCTGCAGCTCACCGGCCCGCTTGATACCGAGCGCTTTACTCAGGCCTTCCGGCAATTGGTGGCGCGTCACGAGTCATTGCGAACCTGTTTCGTGGAAGAGAATGGCGAACCGCGCCAACGCATCCTTCCAGCGCTTGATTTTCGGATCGAACATATTAAAGCGGGCGCCGACGAAGTAGAGCGTCTGCTGGCCGACTTTGTCAGTCCTTTCGACCTTAATCAGGCGCCCTTGCTGCGTGTCGCGCTGGCGACAGTCGCGCCCGAACACCATGTGCTGCTCTTCGACGCCCATCACATCATTTTCGACGGAGCGTCCATGCCGACGCTTATGGCCGAGTTTAACAGCCTGTACACCGACCGCGACCTGCCGCCGCTGGCAATTCACTATAAAGACTATGCCTTGTGGCAGCAGCAGTTTTTCGCGAGCGAGCAGGGCAGGGAACAGGAAAGCTACTGGCTGCAGCGCTTTGCCTCAGCCGCGCCGCTCCTCACTTTGCCGACCGACTTTCCACGTCCTGCGCAGCGCGAATTCGCCGGCGCGCGTTTCGTGGTGGACATCGGCGCCGAACGCAGCGCCAGGCT
The DNA here is from genome assembly GCA_028284775.1 of Candidatus Kapaibacterium sp. GTDB lineage: Bacteria > Bacteroidota > Ignavibacteria > Kapaibacteriales > UBA7675 > JANQRB01. The sequence continues at coordinate 31,707 of JANQRB010000071.1, forward strand.
GAACGATCTGGCGCGTCGTCATAACGCGACGTTGTTTATGACGCTGATGGCGGCTTACCAGGCATTGCTGCACCGCTATACCGGCGTGGAAGATATTGTGGTCGGCTCACCAATCGCCGGTCGCGCCAGGGTGGAGCTGGAAAACATCCTTGGAATGTTTGTTAATACCCTGCCCATTCGCAGTTTTCCGCGCGCCGATATGAGCTTTGCTGATTTCCTGGCGCAGGTGAAAGAGAATTCCCTGGAAGCCTATCGCTACCAGGACTATCCATTCGAGAAGCTGGTCGATAAACTTAATTTGCGTCGGGACGCAGACCGGCATCCTGTCTTCGATACGGTATTGCACATGTTTAATGTCGCCGGCGTTCAGGCTCCGCCCACGGAAAGTACGGCCCGTCGGCTTGAAATTACGGCGCTGCCGATGGAAACGCCGACAGCCAAGTTCGATATCACACTGGAATTCTCGGACTATGATGGTGAACTGCACGTCGTTGTGGAATATGCCACGAGTCTGTTTCGCGAAGCAAGCCTGCGACAGTTGTTAACAGATCTGCAGTCCCTGATCGATGCCGTTGCCGATAAGCCGGAGCTTGCACTTGGCGACATCAAGTTAGACTTCGACACGATTGAAGAAACGGTCGAGGATTTTGAAATAATGGATTTGTAAGCGGCCAAGCCGCTCCCTGCCTATGCCTCTGTCCGCCCTTGCCAAAGCCCGCGCCCGCGACCAGCGCCATAATGAACGCGACTACTGGCGTCGCAAACTAAGTGCGAAGCCTTATAGCCTCGCGGGTTTTCCCGATGACAATCGCTCCGTCCCTACAAGCGGGGCGCCGCGCGCGCAGATGCAAATCGAGATTCGCGACGAGCTGGCGCGCCGGCTGCTGACTGCCGCCTCTTCCTCTGATTATGCGCTCTTCACACTTTTGCTCGCGGTCCTGCGAGCGCTCCTGTATCGCTATAGCGGCAGGAAGCAGCAGATCATCGGCACGACGGTGTTTCAGCGCGAGTTCCGTCCAAAATTACTTAACAGTGTGCTGCTCCTGGCCGGATCGGTGAATGGAACTTTGAGCGGTCGTGTACTGCTGAACGATAGTAAGCAATTATTGCTCGAAGCGCGCCGGCAACAAAACTTTCCCCTTGTCGAAGCATTGGAATTCCTCTCGCAGCACTGCACCCTCAGCGATATTGAAGTGCTGATGCGTCTCGACAGTCTGCAGCACGCCGACTATTGCGCATCACTGCAGCCGGCGATGATGTTTAACTTTTTGCGCCACGAATCGAGTTTGACCTTGAAGCTCGAATATGACAGTAGGCGCTACAGTCTATCTTATGTAGAGTGTCTGCTGGATCATTTTCAGTCGCTGGCAGAGGCCTTGCTGCATAATACCGACTGTAAGCTCGCTCGTTTTCCCATTCTCCGGACGGCGGAAGAAGAGCGAATTCGCGCTGTAGGTGATGGCGCCGCCGAACCTTTCCATGCTGCCCTCAGTCTTCCCGCGCTCATCGATGAACATGCGGAGAGTCAGCCGGATGCGCCGGCCCTCCGAACGACTCTGGATTCATTTAGCTACCGGCAGCTGCGGACCTTGTCGCAGGAGCTGGCCCGTCGAATGCAGGGGCTTGGCGTCGGACCCGAGCGCGGCGTGCTGCTCCTGGGCGATCGGAGCCCGGCCTTCATAATTGCCGCGCTGGCTGTCCTCCGCAGCGGCGGGTTTTACCTGCCGCTGGCCGCCGATACGCCGCCAGAACGCCTGCGCGCTATCATCGAAGATATTCGCCCGGCGCTGATTATGTGCGATCCCGCCCGCCGCGCCAAGCTGCCGCCCTTCGATGCTGTTGTCCTGGACCTCGAGCTGCAGAATTTTGAAGCAGGGGACACGAATACTCCATCGGGCCTGCCGACTATCCGGCTGGAGCAGGCCGCCTACGCGATTTACACTTCCGGCTCGACCGGGCGGCCGAAGGGCGTGCTTGTGACGCACGCTTCCTTGTTGAACCTTATTGCCTGGCATCACAAGGAGTTTAAGCTTTGCGCCTCGGACCGAACGACCTGGCTTGCCAATGTTGCCTTTGATGCCTCGGTCTGGGAAATATGGCCGGGACTCGCGGCGGGCGCCTGCATCACGATAGTCGACGAATCCATCAAAGCCGAAGCGGAAACACTGCGTGACTTCATTCTCTCGCAGCGAATTACGCACAGTTTTGTACCGACCGTGCTGGCCGAGTTGATGCTCTCGCTTGAGTGGCCCGCCACGAGCGCCTTACGCTATCTGTTAACGGGCGGCGATCGCCTGTGCCGCCGGCCGGAGCGAGCCTTGCCCTTTCGACTTGTTAACAACTACGGACCGACCGAAGCGACCGTTGTGGCAAGTTCGGGACCAGTGGAGCAGGGAAGTGCACCTGATAAAGACATATCCATCGGACGGCCGATTGCCAACCTGCGCGCCTATATACTCGATGAAGATCTGCAGCTTCGTCCCTTTGGTCTTTCAGGTGAGTTGTACCTGGGCGGCGCGGGGCTGGCGCGCGGCTATCACGCTGCGCCCGCGCAGACCGCGGCGGCATTCCTCCCCGATCCCTTCAGTACCCGCCCGGGCGAACGGATGTACCGCAGCGGCGACCTGGCCAGCCTGCGCGACGATGCTACTCTGATGTTCCACGGCCGACGCGACCGGCAGCTCAGCATTCACGGCCAGCGTCTTGAGCTGGCCGAAATCGAAGCGGTCCTGCGCGGATTTGACGGCATCCGGGAAGCGCTCGTCCGGGCCGTTGACAATCGGATCGAGGCCTTTCTGTTGCCGGAGCAATCGGCGCCGGATCCCTCGGCGAATCCGACACTGCTGCAGCGCTACCTGCGCGAGCGTTTGCCTGCCTACATGATACCGGTCAGCTTTACAACGCTCGCGGCGCTACCGCTTTCAGCCAATGGCAAGCTCGATTATGCGCAGCTGCCACAGACTCAACAATCCGATAGGGACAAGGCTGCCGCCTTCGTGGCCGCCCGCAGTGAAGAAGAAGCCCTGCTTGCGGCCCTTTGCGGCGAACTGTTAAACCTGCCGCAGGTTTCGGTGAATGCCAACTTTTTCGAGATGGGCGGTGATTCCATCACGAGCATTCAGCTTGTCTCGCGTCTTAAACAAGTCGGCTGGCGTCTCAAGCCCTGGCAGGTTTTCGAATCGCAGACGATTGCCGCGCTGGCGCCCAGGCTTCAGCGTATTGAGGCGCAGACCGCCGCTGCCGAGCCCTTTAAGGGTCGCTCGCCGCTGTCGCCGATCCAGCACTGGCACCTGGAGCACAATCTGCCCACCTTACATCATTTTAATCAGGCCGTATTGATAAGCGTGCCGCTCGCTATCGAAACCGCGGCTCTCGAGGCGGCCCTTCGGCAGCTGCTGCGGCACAATGATGCCCTGCGTCTGCGTCTGGAGATCACGGATGCCGCGCCCTGCCTGCGTTACGACGAGTTGGACCCAAAGGACATTCTGGAAATCGTCGATCTCGATGCCCTGGAGTCGGCGGACTGGCAGTCAGCAATGGCGACACACGCGGATGCCTGTCAGCGCAGTCTCGATGTGTGCAAGGGACCGATCCTGCGCTGCGTTCTGTATCGCTCGGCTTCAGCCCGGCAGGCGCGCTTCCTGCTGCTCATTCATCATATGGCCGTCGATGGCGTGTCCTGGCGCTTGATTCTCGACCAGTTGTCGCGCGCCTATGCCGCCGCGCTCGCCGGCGAGGCCCAGCCCCTCCAGGGCGCTGCAGACGCTAGCTTTCACGCATGGACCAGCTCGCTGGCTCAACAGAGCGCCGGCCGCGCTTTTGATGACGAGCTGAACTACTGGCTGGATCCGCGCCGACGCGACAGCAAGAGACTACCGCTCGACTTTGATGCCAGGCCGGAGTTAAATACTTATGCCAGCAGCGCCAACGTCGCCTGTAGTCTGCCGGCAGCCGCAACGGAATGGCTGCTGCGTCATCTTCTTGCTTCCACGTCGCTGCGAATCGAAGAAGCGCTGATCGCGGCTTTGCTGCACAGCATCTCGCGCTGGTGCGGCGCGGAACGGCTGCTGCTCGATATGGAAAGCCATGGACGCGAGGATTCGGCGGAGATGATGGATCTGAGCAGTACCGTCGGCTGGTTTACGGCTCTTTATCCCGTCTTCTTTGAATGGAAAGCCGGGGCCGGTATGCTGGATCTGGCAGGGTCGGTGCAGGCCGGTATGGCCGCCGTGCCGCATTACGGCATCGGCTACGGCGCCTTGCGCTATCAGCATCCGGACAGCAAGATCCGCGAGCAATTACCGGCAATGCCGCCAGCCCAGATCAATTTCAATTATCTCGGGCAATTCGGCGAACTGCTCGCCCTTGCCGGCGATTGGCAATTTGCCGAAGAAAACAGCGGCGAGCATCTCAGTCCCGCGATGCAGCGCGGCAGCCTCATTGACGTCGGCTGCACGATAGCTGGCGGCATCCTTAACATCAACTGGAATTACAGTGATAAATTTCACCGCCGGCAGACTATCGAAAAGCTGGCGGCCTGGCACTTGGAAGCGCTGCAGGATCTAATTGCCGACGCCGGGCGCAAGGATATGCGCGCGACGGCGCCATCATCGTCTGCATAAATTCTGTCCCGCGAATGAGGCTCGAAACTTGTTCCTGACGGGTGGAATCTTGCGCCACAACAAATAGCCATTGTTAAGCCCGATTCAACCGTCTCGCGGGCTGATGTCAGCCGAAAAAGGTTTAAGGTCCATCGGTGCAGTGCGAAGCTCGCCTTTTACCTGCAGGCAGCCCGCCGGACTGCACCGCAATTTGTTTAACACTTTCTTCTGAACCAGTCGCTATCTGGACAAGGTCGAGGGGGAATTGGCAGATGCCTCTTCGACTATCTGACAGCGGATTCCGGCAGCAAACTTTCGGGTGCAAGAGAAATAGTACTTTTTCAATAAAGTATCTTGTATACATTCCTTCCCTTAGGGTAAGGGGAGGCTAGGAGGGGATATAAGTACATAGAGACTCCATGACTCCCCTGATCCCTCTTTCACAAAGAAGAGAATCTCAAGAGAATTAACTTGAAAGATCGCTAATTATTCCTACCTGAGTCCCTCTATAAAAGACAACTGATTGTTAAGTGGCTTAAAAATCTTTGTTTGATCGAGACTCAAGCAAATCTGACCGGGCAGTACTCTTTTCAGGCCGGACAATCTGCGTCCTTCCGATTAAGACTACGTCATTTCACAGCAGGAATTCAAAGTGACTCGTTGAAATAACCTAAGACCGGAGGATTATGTTTCCTCTCAATCCGGACACAATTCAGCGTCCATTCTATTCGTCCTCGACAAACGCGAACGCCATCGATCGCAGCATTAATCCTTCCAGGGAACAAGCTTTTATATGATCGGAAAATCAATTGCCGACTTTTTTAGATCCGTGAGAAACAAAACACAGGCGCCGGCGGCAGCGGGGCAGCCTCGTGTACCCATTGGCGAGCGATTCAGGGCGCTCAAAAACCTGCTTCCCTTTTTTGTATTGGTATGGCGTACCAGTCCGCCTATGATGCTTGGCAACGTTCTGCTGCGTCTTTGTAAAGCGGCGATACCCCTTTCAATGCTCTACGTCGGTAAACTGATTATCGATGAAGTCTTGCTGCAGGCCGGAGCTTATCCCGACTACAATCTGGATACACTTATCGTTCTCGTCGCGGCGGAGTTTGGCCTGGTTATCGTCTCTGACATTCTGAATCGCGGCGTAGCCCTGCTGGACAGTTTGCTCGGCGACCTGTTCGCCAATGAGACATCGATCAAATTGATGGAACACGCGGGCCTGTTGGATCTCGATCAATTCGAAGATGCCGAATTCTATGACAAGCTCGAGCGGGCGCGGCGCCAGACGCTCAGCCGCACGGTGCTTATGTCGGAGGTTCTGGGTCAGGTGCAGGACGCGATTACCATGGTGTTTCTCTCGGCCGGCCTGCTGGCATTCAATCCCTGGCTGATCTTGCTCCTGGCGCTGGCTGTGATTCCGGCCTTCCTGGGGGAATCGCACTTTAACGAACGTACATACTCCTTGATTCATGGCCTCACGCCCGAGCGGCGCGAGCTGGACTATCTGCGCTACACCGGCGCGAGCGATGAGTCCGCCAAGGAAATCAAAATGTTCGGCCTGGCCGGATTCCTGACCGATCGCTTTAAGCTGCTGTCTGACAAATATTACAAATCCAATCGGGAGCTGGCGATCAAACGGGCCGGCTGGGGTATCTTTTTCGCTGCCCTGGGCAGCGCCGGCTATTATGCCGCCTATGCTGTAATCATATACCGTACGGTCGAAGGGGAGCTCAGTCTGGGCGATCTGACTTTTCTCGCCGGATCCATCGACCGCCTGCGCTCGCTGCTCGACCGCATTTTGAGTAAATTTTCCGTGGTCGCCGCCGGAGCGCTTTACCTGCAGGATTTTTTCGACTTTTTCGGACTGGAGCCGCGCATCACCGCCGGGAAGCAAACCATTGCCTTTCCGCAGCCGATCAAGGAAGGATTTCGTTTCGAGAACGTCAGCTTCCGCTACCACAACACCGAGATATGGGCATTGCGCAATTTGTCCTTTAGCCTGAAGGCGGGCGAAAAGCTGGCTCTGGTAGGAGAGAACGGCGCCGGCAAGACGACGATCGTCAAACTGCTGTCGCGGCTCTACGACCCCACCGAAGGGCGTATCCTGCTGGATGGCCGTGACCTGCGCGACTACGATCCGAATGATCTTCGCCGTGAAATCGGCGTTATCTTCCAGGATTTCGTGAAATACCAGATGACTGCCGCCACCAACATAGCCGTCGGGCGCATCGAAGATCTGTCAGACCGCAGCCGCATTGAACGTTCGGCGGCTCTTAGTCTTTCTGATTCGGTGATCGACAAGCTGCCGGACGGCTACGACCAGATGATCGGGCGCCGCTTTGCCAATGGCGTCGAGTTGTCGGGCGGGCAGTGGCAGAAAATCGCGCTCGGCCGCGCCTATATGCGCGACGCCCAGGTGCTTATCCTCGACGAGCCGACAGCCGCCCTCGACGCCCGTGCCGAGCATGAGGTCTTTCAGCGCTTCGCCGACCTCACGAAGGGGAAAACCGCGATCCTGATTTCCCATCGTTTTTCCACAGTCCGGATGGCCGATCGCATCCTGGTGATCGAAAATGGCAGCTTTGTTGAAATGGGCAGCCACGAAGAATTGCTGCGCCGGGGCGGACGATACGCCGAATTGTTCGAATTACAAGCCCAGGGTTATCGTTGATAAGTTTTGTTCCTCCCTAAGGTCCGGTCACGTCGGGACCGAAGTCGAGAACACAAGGCCACGGAGTCCCGCAGCCCAAACTTGCCGAACACGGCGGAAAATTCTTAATGTGATGGTCGCTGTGAGATCGGGCCGGCGAAATCGCAGCCGGGTCTCACCGGTGGCCGCAATAAGAATTATCGATCACTTCTTGTCAAATATCTCATTCTGTACCATATTGCATCCGTCAAATCAGTTGCGGATGATCAAACCAAAGTAATCGAGCGACGAACGTTACAACAGATCTGTTCGTGCTGATGCTCCTACTGCACTCGGAGCGTCACCAAATTGCAAATGTCCGTGCAAATGCGTCAGTCTTTCACAGCCGAGCTGCACAGAATACGACAGCCGAGCTGACGGTTCCACGACGATACCATCGATGATTTACCATCAGCAATCGGCGCACCGGACGGAAAGTCTGATAATGCGGATTCGACGAGGATCGCGCCAAAACCAGGAGACGAGCTAAGCGGTACGCCTAAATCTGTGCAGGGCACTCAGCTGAAGGGAAGTAATCATTGCCAGCTTCCCGTAGAGGCTCTCTATTGGTAATGGCTATAGCTTCACGGTTCAATAAGCTTGATTACACTCTAAAAGTGCCACTATATAATCGTAACATTGCGAACGATGAATCATCCAGAAATTCCCAGGCTTGAGTTCACTCCGGCTCACTCGACTTTGGTGGCTCTGTTTCAGGAACGCGCACGCCAAAATCCCACGGCAACCGCCTTTACTTATCTTCGCGAGCCACATCTCCAAGCGCAAACGATTAGTTGCGCCGAACTTGACCGGCAAGCCCGTTCCATAGCCCGAAGCCTGTTGGCAAGCGGTGCGCCCGGCGACCGTGTACTGCTCCTCTATCCGGCGGGCGTCGAGTTTGTCGCGGCTTTGATGGGCTGCCTTTATGCATCTTTTATCGCTGTTCCGGCGTATCCGCCGCGACCTAATCGCAGCCTTCAGCGTCTGGCGACGATTGCGGCCGACGCCACAGCGCGCCTCGCGTTGACGACACGAAGCTTAGGCAGTAAGGTCAGGCGCGCTGCCGACGGCGATCCAGCCCTGAGCCGGCTTGAATGGCTCTTTCACGACGATTGCCTTGCTTCGCCCGATAGCCCGGTGGATCTGCCCTTGCCCGGTGCCGCCTCGCTGGCCTACCTGCAATATACTTCCGGCTCTACCTCGGCCCCCAAAGGCGTAATGGTCACCCATCGCAATCTGCTGGCAAACCTGGAAGATATGCGGCGGGGCTGGCAGATCGACCAGGATAGCGTCCTCCTCTCCTGGCTGCCGCACTTTCACGATATGGGGCTGATTTACGGTATTCTCGAACCGCTCTACCTGTCGCTGCCCGGCATCCTGATGAATCCCAACGACTTCCTGCAGCGCCCGATCCGCTGGCTGCAGGCAATGACCAAATATCGCGCGACCCATAGTGTGGCGCCGAACTTTGCCTACGATCTCTGCGTGCAAAAGATCGGGCCGCAACAGCGGGCGGATCTGGATCTATCGGCCTGGCGCGTCGCCGTCAATGGCGCAGAGCCGGTGCGGGCATCGACGCTCGAGGCTTTCGCGGATGCCTTCGCCGATTGCGGCTTCCGTTTAGAGGCCTTCGCTCCCGGCTACGGCCTGGCGGAATCGACCCTGAAAGCCACCGCCACTCGCGGCGATGAGGAAGCGCGCATTCTGACGGTCGATGCCGCGGCGCTGGGGCAAAATCGCCTGCAGCTCGCCGCCGAAGACGCAGACGGCACTGTCAGGCTTGTCGGCTGCGGCGACACGGCCATCGATACACAAATTCGCATCGTCGACCCTCAGACACAGACGGTTTGCGCCGGCGACGGCATCGGTGAAATCTGGCTGGGCGGTACAACGATCGCCAGAGGATATTGGGGCCGACCTGTCGAAACGGAACAGCAATTTTTCGCTCATACTCTCCCGGATGGCGAAGGACCTTTTCTCCGCACAGGTGATCTCGGCTTCGTCCACGACGGCCATCTTTATGTGACCGGCAGGAAAAAGGACGTGATCATTGTCCGCGGCCGCAATCACTATCCGCAGGATATCGAGCTTAGCGTTGCCGAATGTCATCCGGCGCTGCGCCCTAATAGCGCCGCGGCATTTGCCCTTGAAAGTGACGATGGCGAACAACTGGTGCTCGTGCAGGAAGTCGAGCGCAGTGCTCTGCGCAATCTCGATAACGCGGCGGTCGCACAGGCGATCCGCGAGGTCGTCAGCATTGAGCACGAACTTCAGGTCCATGATGTCGTCCTGCTCTTGCCGGGCGCGCTTCCCAAGACTTCCAGCGGTAAAGTGCAACGCAGCCTTTGCCGCGAATACTATCTGGCAGGCAGCCTGCGCCGCGCCGTCGCAAGCTCTGTTAACGGGACAGGGGGGAGCGCCGACGATCGAGCCGCAAGCACCGGCGTGAAGGAAAGCCATGACGGAAATCCGGCATCGCGGCATTCGGCGACGCAGTCGGACCAATTGGACCGCGAACTTAAAACAAGCATGGTCAAACTAGAGTCGCCTCAAACTGCAGCGTCGGCCCCCATTACTCCGGCCGGCTCCGAAGCCAGCGCGGCTGAATCCGATCGCTTGATAAACTGGCTGCGCGGCTATGCGGTGCAGCGGATCGACTCGCGTCTGATCGACGAGCGACGCAGCATACCGCCCCACGTCATCCTCGATTTCGGTAATCAGGGCATTCTTGGAATGATGTTGCCGCGGCAGCTCGGCGGCGCCGGACTCTACGTTCGCGATATGATGCGCGTCCTGGAACAGCTCGCGGCGATTGACATAACGCTCGCGCAGTTTGTCGGCACCAACAATTGTCTCGGTCTGCGCCCCATCCAACGCTACGCCTCTGCCGCTCTGCAGTCCGCCCTTTTGTCCGATCTTGCCTCCGGACGTGTGCTGGCCGGCTTTGCAATGACCGAACCCGGCGCGGGCTCCGCCGTCCGACACATCCAGGCCCGCGCCGTCGCCGACGGAAGAGGCTCCTGGCTGCTTTCGGGCACGAAGTACTGGAGCGGCAATGCCGCCTGGGCCGGCGCTATCAACGTTTTTGCTCACCTGATCGATGAAAATGGCAAGCCCGCCGGCATAACGGGCTTTGTGGTGAAGGCCGGAGCGCCGGGGCTGAGCTACGGTCCCGAAGCGCCGACGATGGGCCTGCGCGGCAGCGTCCAGAATACGATGTATCTGCGGGATGTGCCGGTCGGCCCCGAGGATATGTTGGGCGGCCCCGGCGAGGGAATGCTCGTTGCTCACGATACCATGATGTTCGCCCGCCTAAGCATTGCCGCTGTCTGCGTCGGCGCAATGAAACGCTGTCTGCGCCTGATGCTGCGCTATGCCGACCGGCGGAGTATTGCCACCGGCCCCTTGCTCGAGAATGCGCTGAGCCAGGAGCGATTGAGCGAACATTGCGCGGCCGTCACGACCCTCGAAGTCTATGTCGACCTTGTGGCCGGCCTGCTCGACAGCGGCGTGGAGATTCCAGACGCCGTACTTGCGGCATGCAAAACATCGGCGCCGGAGTTGCTCTGGCGTTGTGTCGACGACATGATGCAGATGCTTGGCGGCCGGGCCTATGGCGAGAACAATCCGGCCCCGCAGATGATGCGCGACGCCCGCATCTTCCGCATCTTCGTGGGCCCGACCGAGTCGC
>JANQRB010000076.1 GCA_028284775.1 Candidatus Kapaibacterium sp.
GCTTGAGCGGCGGCAAACCCAGAGCTTCGGCTGACTCCCGAATGGCCGGGCTGATGTCATGCAGGCCGGCATAGGTGTTGCGGACAATGGGAAGCAGACTGTACAGAAAGAGAGCGCAAATTGCCGGCGCCGTTCCAATGCCGAGAAGCGGAATCATGAACACGAGCAGAGCGAGCGAGGGAACGGTTTGAATAACTCCCACTACTCCCAGTATAAGCTGTCCCGCCCGGCGCTGTTTGGCGGCGATAATGCCGAGGGGAATCGCCAATAAAATCGCAGCCGTCAGCGAAATGAGTACCATCATTATGTGCTCTCCACTGTGCCGCAGAAAGGCATCCAGCTTCGATTCCGCCGCCGCGTCGACTTCAAGACCAAATTGCGCGGCCAGAAAATCGGCTGCGACTTGCGACTCGGGTGTACGATCGAGCTTGGCCTTCGCGTTCATGGCAACCATCGCTTTCTCGCTGATCGCTCCCTGGAGATCTAGTAAGGCCTTCGTCACGGCGGGTGCGCGGGACGTCAGATCGCTACGGTACAACAAAAGCGCCTGATAGGCCGGAAAATAAGCTTGGTCATCTATTAGCGAGCGCAGTTTGTAGTAGCTGATTTCAGCATCAGTGGAGTACATATCGATAAGCTGGATCGAGCCGGCCTCCAGGCCGCGATAGGCAAGATCGTGATCGAGCCCCTTAACATCGCTTTGCGGCAGACTGTAATGCGCGCGCAGGCCGGGCCAGCCGTCTGCCCGGTCCATAAATTCATTACTGAAGCCAAAGCTGAGATCGGGATATTGGCGCAGGTCGGAAATTGTTGTAATACCGAGCTGCTCCGCCGTCTCTTCCCGCATTCCCAGAGCATAGGTATTGTTAAAACCGAGCGCCTTGCTCATTTGAATACCCTGATCCGCCAACGCTGCCTGCACAGCAGCTTCGTCAGCCAATGCACGCCCGGCCAGAATCTCCTGTCGGATGGTGCCGCTGTATTCCGGATAGACATCGATATCGCCACGCAGCAAGGCGTTGAAAAGAACGCGCGTACCACCCAGCTCGCGACGGTGTTCGGCCTGCGCGCCGGCGGCCAGCGCTTTTTGCCGGATAATTTCACCCAGCACCACCGACTCGGTAAACTTTTTGGAGCCCACTGTGATTGTGATTGTCTCGGACTCTTCCCCGGCTCGCAGATCGGACGCGCCGATGGCACATAGCAGCCAGATACTCAACAGGCAGGCCGAAAAGACTTTCATTCACTACCTCCCGTCCTGTTCTGCAGCGACTCGAGAGGACTCCGCTGCGCGTTGATAAAGTTGGCCACGAATGGATCGGCGGGCTGCTGTACCAGTTCAGCCAGACTGCCCTGCTGGACGATCTGCCCTTCACGCATCAGGACAATTGTGTCAGCCAGATAGCCGGCCTCGCCGATATCGTGCGTAACCAGGACCACGGTCTTTTGTAGCTTTTGAAATATCTGGCGTAGATCTGTCTGTAGATCTGCGCGTATCATCGGGTCGAGCGCTCCGAGCGGTTCATCGAGCAGCAGCAGATCGGGATCCAGCATCAGGGCGCGCATCAGGCTGACGCGCTGCCGTTGTCCGCCCGATAGCTCCGCCGGAAAGCGATCCAGGCCGCTGGCGGGAAAATCGGTTAAGGAAGCCAGCTCGCCGACACGCTCATCCATCGCGCCTGACGTCCAGTTGAGATGGCGCGCCAGCAGAACGATATTGGCCCTGGCCGTCAGGTGCGGAAAGAGTCCGCCTTCCTGTATGACATAGCCGATTTTGTGACGGAGAGCAGTGAGATTGGCGGCATTCAATACTTCCCCGTCAATCAGCACCTGTCCCAGGTCGGGTTTGATGAGACCGATGAACATGCGCAGCAGCGTTGATTTGCCGCAGCCGCTTGGCCCGATCAACGCGCAGCATTGACCAGAGGCCGCCTTAAGGCTGATCTCGCGCAGCGCCTGCTGTTCGCCGAAACTTTTAGAAACCTTTTGAGCTTGAAGCATACTCCTCGTCGGTTTTAGCTGCCTTTTTGTTGTTGCGCCAGCGAAACGGTCGGATAATCAGACGGGTTCCACGATCATAGCTGAGATAACTCCACACCCAGTTGACAAACACAACGAGGCGATTGCGAAAACCCATCAGGAGAATGATGTGGACCGCCATCCAGAGCAGCCAGGCGATGAAACCCTTGAAGTGAATTCGCCGAAACTGCGCAACGGCCTTATTGCGTCCGACCGTGGCCATCGAGCCTTTGTCGGTGTAGCGAAAGGGAAGCGGCTCGCCTTTGTTCAGCAGGCGGATCAGATTCTCGCCAAGCTGCCGACCCTGCTGTACCGCCGTTGCGGCGAGCATGGGATGACCATCGGGAAAGTCCGGCAAGGCCATTCTGGCAATGTCGCCGACCGCAAAGACATTCGCGTGCCCCGGCACCCGGTTACAATCGTCAACAGCGATGCGATTGCCAGTGACTATATGGCTGCTGTCAATCCCATCCGGCATTTCGCCAACGACGCCTGCCGTCCAGATCAAGGTATGCGATCGCAGGATTTTACCGATATTCGTACGAATTTCGGGACGATCGAAGGATTCCACCCGCGTTTCGAGCCAAACGTTGACGCCTAACCTCTGTAAAAACAAGAGCGAATCTTCGGACGCTTCCTGCGGCATAGCCCCAAGCACACGATCCGTGGCTTCGATAAGATGGATTTGCATGCGCCGAATATCCAGCTCCGGATAGTCTCGCGGCAGAATGTGTTTCTTGAGTTCAGCAAGTGCACCGGCCAGCTCGACGCCGGTAGGTCCCGCTCCGACGATCACGATTGTTTTCAAGGCCTCGCGTTCCGCAAGGTCGGATATTAACAAGGCGCGCTCGAAATTCTGCAGAATGAGCGAACGCAGATCGAGCGCTTCGGGAATGGTTTTCATTCCAACCGCGTCGCGGAGCGCTTCTTCCTGGCCAAAGAAATTCGTGCGGCTGCCCGTCGCCAGCACGAGATAGTCATAGCGAATGGTGCCTATCGACGTCACTACGATTTGCGCGGCGGAATCGACCCGCAAAACCTCAGCCATCCGAAAATGAAAGTTAGCATGTCCTTTGAAGAGCTTACGGAGGGGAAAAGCGATCGAATCGGCTTCGAGACCGGCGCTCGCAACCTGATAGAGCAGGGGTTGAAACGTGTGATAGTTGTCGCGGTCGAACATCACTACCTGTGCGTCTGCCCGACGGAGCGCTTTGGCGATAGTGATACCCGCAAATCCACCACCGACAATGACGATACGCGGCAGATTGGAATCAGCGACATTTACCTGCATGTTCGTGCCTCCGCCTACCGGCCGATAAAAATTGCTGTTAGATTTCCACGGGCCGATCTACTGGATCGCGGTGGAAAAACTTGCTCGGGCTCCAAAAGGACAGCGCACAAAAAAGCGGAGGAGATTCTACCCCTCCGCTTCTTCGATCTGAGGAAAGAGGGGGATTCGAACCCCCGGTACCCGTTAAGGCACACTCGCTTTCCAGGCGAGCCCGTTCAACCACTCCGGCACCTTTCCGTGACTTGGTTGGCAGAGCATCAAAAATACGGCATTGCCGTGATATTACAAAATCAGTCGGAGCAGTCGGGTTAAAGGCTCGCATTCGGCATATTTGTTCCCCATGGTCAGATCGTAATACACGGCTAGTAATATTTCAGACTCTGACAATTTCGAACTTGCGATTGTTTGCAATTGAATTATATTGATCGCCATCTGTCAGCGGCGGAACGGGTCTACAAACAAAATAAAGGCTGTGCAGATAATCTTGAAAGCTGAAACGGCGTAGTTTCTGTTAAGTAGTCAGGATCGATACCAACAAGTTCACCTACCTGGTGATCAGGACAAAGCGTCGGATAGGGAAACACATGCGAAGCGGGACGTTGTTAAGATGCAATCAACATTTCGGTTACGATAAAACCGGAAAAACGCGCAAATTAATCAGGAGGGAAACACCTGAAAGCTCTGTGAAGCAGTTCACGATATTGAACGGGTTTTGGGACAAGCCCAGTTTTTAATATAGCTGCTGTACATACCATCGTCTTCCGCCTGCTTGCACTATATCTCATATAACTACCGCGATGGTTTAAGTAAACACTGTTAATATTTCACTTGCTTTTCATCAGATCGGATGGAGCATCCGGCAGACTGGCTGCATCTCCACCGATCAGGGTCGATATGTCTTACACACGGCAATCAAGTAATTAAGTGGATGCGGGTGCAGCCTTGCGTGCTGTTGGAGCTTGAGGCAGACAGTACACCGCGCTAGATTGTCTGATCATTGTTTGTTCAAACAAACAGAGAACGGAGGACAGTGCTTATGACTTCCTTTTGGAAACGAATTGGTATTCGAAGCAAAATTCTCTTGCCATTAACGATCGTGTCTATTTGCAGCGGCATTGCAACATATTATTTCTTTTCAGCCGACTTCGAGCATGAGATAATCCATGCCACGGGAGTTGAGGCTCGAATTCTTCTCGAGGCGGCCGAGAGTGCCCGGGAATTCACCTCGCAGCAAGAAAAGCACAACGTATTCAAGACAGATTTGTCCAATATGGAAATCGACGACATTCTGCACTCGGTGCCGATTTTCGCGGCAATGCAGGTTGCGAGCAAGAAGGCTGCAGACTACGGTTTTAAAGTTAAAGTACCGACCGAAAACCCCCGCAATATGGACAACCAACCGGATGAGTTCGAGCTGGCGGTTTTGCGACGCTTTGAGACGGAACGCCCGAAGGAAATTCTCGAAATCGACGAAGCAACTAATCAGTTGCGCTACTTCAAACCTGTCTACCTGACGGAAACCTGCATGAAATGTCACGGAGACCCGAATCGCTCCGCCGAATATTGGGGGCCGGAATACGCAGCCGGCAAAGATGTGACCGGCACCCGGATGGAAGACATGAAAGTCGGCGATTTTCGCGGCGCCTTTGAGGTTATGGTGCCTCTCGGCCCGATTCAGGACGTCGTGGCTGCTGAAGGTAGCAAGATTCTCTTAATTGCTGCCTGTTCGACGCTGTTAATTATGCTCTTCGCTTTTTTCGTTGCACGCGCAATCGGCAAACCAATTATCGAATTGCAATCCGCCGCGAAGAAAGTAGCCGACGGCGACGTCAACGTGGAAGTATCGACAAATACGGAAGATGAGATTGGCAGCCTAAGCGCTTCTTTTAACGATATGGTCTCAAATATCCGGCAATCACTCGACGAAGTGGAACAGAAGAGTGCGGCGGCGGAAGAAGCTGCCAACGCCGCTGAAGTCGCCAAGCAGGAAATCGAGGGTCAACAGGAATATCTGGCGCGCAGCGTTGACAATATGCTGTCGGCGATGAACCACTTTGCGGGCGGGAATCTCACTGTCCACCTGGAGCCCGAACGTGAAGATGAGATCGGCAAACTTTATAACGGCTTTAACATGGCTGTTGACAATATTCGGTCAGCCCTTACTAAAGTGCAGGAATCCGCGGATGCGGTTGCCAGCGCCAGCGTGGAAATCTCGGCCAGTACCGATCAAATTGCCGCCGGCGCCCGAAACCAGTCCGAACGAATCCTGGAAATCGCCTCGGCCATCGAAGAGATGACTTCGACGATTATGGATAGCTCGCGCAACGCAGGCATTGCATCGGAGACATCCGAATCGGCAAGCGGCAATGCCACGAAGGGCGCGGAAAAAGTTGAAGCTACTCAGAACGGCATGGAGAACATCGTCCGCCTGACCGATAATACCGGCCGCGTGGTTGGCTCGCTGACGTCGAAGACCGAACAGATCGGCAAGATCACCCAGGTGATTGACGACATCGCCGATCAAACAAATCTGCTGGCGCTGAATGCAGCCATTGAAGCGGCGCGGGCCGGTGAGCAGGGCCGCGGATTTGCTGTGGTGGCCGACGAAGTTCGCAAACTGGCGGAACGTACAACCAAGGCTACCAAAGAAATCGCGGAAACCATCGAGGCGATTCAGGCAGAGGCCATCGAAGCGAACCGCTCTATGGAAGATGCGGGCTCGGCTGTACAGGAAGGGATGCAACTGGCGCAGGAAGTCGGCTCGGCACTACAAGAGATCCTGGACGGCTCACGCGCGGTAGTCGATGTGGTCAGTCAGGTGGCCGCTGCCAGCGAAGAGCAGCACACGACCAGCCAGTCGATCAGCGAGAATATCGACACGATTTCCAGCGCCACGCAGCAGTCGGCCGCAGGTACATCGGAAATCGCCAAAACAGCCGAAGACCTCAGCCGCCTGACGGAGAATTTGCAGCAGGTCATCGGGCAGTTTGTGCTGGACAGCAGTCAGAATCATGACCGTATGCTCAGCGAAGGCAACAATGGATTCGGCAATGGCGTCTCCATGGTGCGTCACGAATAGGACAATTCCAACGGCACGTGGTCCGCGCCTATAAGCGCTGTCCGAGCCGCTAACGGCGCCTGTTACTCAATAACAGGCGCCGTTTTCTGCTTTCTGGGGATTTGGGCAGCTTTAAGATGCACAGACGCTGGGGGCCCTTCCCTGTCATCAAGGCTCAATACGGCGGTTGCTGATGCTGCGGGCATTTCGCTTTGCTGTCTGTCCTTTGATATTCGCATTCTTCCGACAATCTAATCCAAAGACTGCGGTGATTCTCGCCAGGTGAACAGTCGGGACCGGATTCGCGCGCAGCAGACAAGACTTCTCAACCAGGTTAAAGCAAGCGGAATTCTTAATTCGCTCTTTGTACAACAGATGAACATTCAGAGTCTCGCCCGCCTCAGCAGGCATCCAAACTGCACAGAATACCACGACGGACCGGCGAGTTCGATCACAGTACTATCAATCGCAGCAAGTCATCAGGATCGACTGTGTTTGCGGACGGCTAATCGCTCGCTCTTCTATTCGATCGGTGTCAGTACTTCGAGTGCGACGGTGCGGCAGTAGTAGCGCCCTTCCGGCAAACTGTTATCATAAGGCAAGGCGGAAGCGCCAATACCTTTGACGGTGCTGATCGTAACGTTCGGACTGATTTCCCTCAGGTAGTCGCGAACGGCAAATGCGCGGGATTCCGACAACTCCATGTTGTAATTCCATTCGCCCAGACGATCCGTAGAGCCGGCAATCGAGGCGACGGAGGCGGGCCGAATAGCCTCACGCACGAAACGGTCCATCATTTCTTTGTTGTGCTGCGCAATGTCAAAACGGTCGAAGTCGAAAACAATCAGACTCAGCCGGCTTACTTCAAATCGATCGCGGGATTTGACAATCGGAAAGCTGCAGCCTGCGCTGATGACTCGTCCGTCTTTCTGGGTAATCCGCAACTCGCCGCGCAGAGAATCACTGTCGCCGATATGATCGCCCAGACGCATCATCGTTTCCCGCGAAAGCGGCATATCGAGAACGGCGGCCGGGGCATTTTCTTCTTCGCGCAGCTGGACCAGGTTCTGCCGGTGATACATAGCGAGCTCCCATTCAGCGGCGGCTCCCGGCTGCAACACCTGCACGCCGAACTCCTGCCGGCTGTGCAGTGGCACATACTCCTTGAAGCGCGAGTGTATGACCGGTCGCAGCAAAGCCGGTTCGCTGGAAAACAGCTCGACGCGGCGGTTCTCCTCATCCCCTTCCGGATACTCGGGGCTCGACGCCAAAGCCGGAATGTCGCGAGTGTCAACTTTAATCCGCCCGTTTTCGATATTCCAGTTCCTTCGCAGGAAGGTGGCAACCTCTTCTGCACGGCGGCGAGCCAAGGCCAGACGTTCTTCTTTATCTGCCAGTTCGCGGCCGTCGGTTGTGCCGGTGATCAGGAGCTCGGCATCGGGCCTGGCACGCATGCGACTGCCGATTATGTGCAGCAAATGGTAGTAAGTTGTCAGCGTCTCGCGCGGCAATTCAGCTTCCTGAAAATTTTCTTTGTCCGATACCCGGGTTTGATAACGCGGACGTAAATCGGCGGCGGCGCTGTCAAAAAACAGGTACGGCAGTAACGGGATCGTTTGCGTCACCACCGTTTCCCGCAAGGAAAGGGGTTCGGTATTAATGGACGAGAGTAAAAGCGGCGGCGGCAGGGCGGCGACTTGTTCTTCTTCGTGCGGCGGCGGCTCGGAGCGTGGAACACGCGTCGCAATCTGTTCCTTTGCTTCCCAGCGGATGCCGAGACCGAGATTCAACATGTTGACCTTCCACTCCTGCCCTTTGACGACCGAGTTAAGACCGTAGCGAAAGGAGACTTCAGGATGCAAGGTCCATTCCGGATGAAAGGGTAGATCGGCGCCGATTCCCAGGGAAACGCCATAGGATGTATTGACATTATCGATATCGCCGCCGCCATTGAAAAGTCGCCGCGTTCCGTCCGGGTAAAGGGCTGTGGATGGAAGAACGATTTCTTCGTACTGCTCAAATGTTCGTCCGAATACCGCCACGCCCGCATCAAAGGACAGGCGGGCATAGATTGGCAAATCGGCCAGGGGCTGCACGCGACCGCCGACGTCGACGACCAGGTAATCCAGATCACCATCGTAGGTATGCCTGCGAAGAAGAGATCCGTAGTTCAGTTCGCTGTTGATCTCATCAGGATCGTCATATAGTACGTCCAGGCCATTGCTGCATTCCGTTTGTAAAGCGACAGGGCGATGACTGTAGAGTATCCGGCCCGAAAGCTGCAGAAAATCCGGCATTAAGACATAATCACCGGTCAAGCCCACAAAATAGCCGTTGGACGTTCCGTCCTCAAAATTGCCACAATCCCCCAACTGGGTAAAAATAGCCAATTCAGTGGTATTCCAGATGAAAGAGATGCCCCCGACAACACCCAGATAGTATTCGGTGTCGCCCGGCAGATAGACAATGGAATCGCGTGTCGTCGCTGCTTGCGGCGCCGGTGATTGCGCACTAAGCTTAAAGCTGCCTGCCAGTGTCAGCAGCATAAACACTATCGCAGTCAGTATCGCTGTAGCCATGCCAGCCTTTAGTCGTGGGAAAGATAATCGGCTTTGCGCCTGCGTCGGACCAAGGGAGAATTTACGCGATTTCCATCAGCAATGAAACACAGGGCGCATAATTTGACAAGCCGCTCTCAACTTCTGCCCTATCTTATATTTGCGTGATTACCTAATCGTCACTATAATTGTCGATTATTCTAAGGGCGGCAATTCTGCCGTACCATATCGCAGTCGTAGATATCGTTGCCCCGCGAATAACTGAAACTGTTGGAGCGTGTGAACACTAAACTCGGCAGACCTCTTTGCCGTCTGGCACGTTTTTTGAGTTCTAAACCTCGGCTATGTATGGCGGACTGTCAGGCAGACAATCCATGGCAGGCGAAACATTTTGTTTGCCGGTCTGACACCGGGAGATACCAGATGTGTCTTCATTGTTACACGACCGTGTCGATGAGATGAACAGTGGCAACAACAGCCTTTCATTGCATTATTAACCAGAAGCGATAGAAACAGATCAAGTATGAGTATCAGCCGACGTAGATTCTTAGCGGGAGTCATGGCCGGAACGGCCGCCCAAACTTTGGCCCCCGTTTCAGCAACAGCACATCCGATGAATCCTGGTTCCGCATCGCTCCTGCTTGAAGCGGCCCGGCTCAATGCGGCGCAAAGTCAGGAGCTCGGCAGCGGGATGTTTGACCCGGCAGACAGCTCGACGGTCATCCTTCCTCCCGCCTTGCAGCCGGGCTCACGGATTGGGGTAGTCGCGCCGGCGAGCGGAGTCAGCAGATGGGATATACGAGATGGCGTAGAGGCCTTGAAATCCTTCGGCTGCAAGGTGGAGCTCGGCAAGACGATAAGCTCGGTCAAACGTTTCCTGTCGATCAGCGATGAAGCCAGAGCCGCGGACTTCATGGAATTCGTGGCGCGTGACGATATAGACGCCATCGTATGCGCGCGCGGGGGCTATGGTGTGATGCGTATCCTGCCTCTACTCGATTACGAGATGATTCGAGCCAAGCCAAAAATCGTCGTCGGCTACAGTGATATTACGGCCCTGGTCAATGCAATTTATGTTTGCAGCGGCGTCGTTGCCTACCACGGACCGGTCGTTTACAGTACCTTCGATCCTTACACAAAGGAATATTTTCACAAAACGCTCTTCCGGCCTGAACCGGTAGGCCGGATCAAAGACAGCAATGAATTCAACTCGCATCGCTTCTCCAACCGGCGCCTCGTGACGCTGGCAGGCGGCAAAGCGCAGGGACGGCTTGTGGGCGGCAATCTGACGCTGGTAGCAAGTACGCTGGGAACGCCCTATGAAGTTCAATGTAAAGACGCGATTCTCTTCTTCGAGGATGTCTCCGAAGAACCCTACAAAATCGATCGGATGTTAACACAGTTGTGGTTGGCGGGTAAGTTGCAGGAATGCAGCGGAATTGCCATGGGCCGTTTCCGCAAATGCGACGTTTCCACCAACCCCTATTTTCCCCACTCGCTGGAGGAAGTGCTGCGGACGCGACTGGAACCACTGGGCGTACCCATCGTCTACGGCCTGCCCATCGGTCACGTTAAAAGCAAGATGACAGTGCCGGTCGGAACAATGGCGGAACTCGATGCGGATGAAGGACGGCTGAGTCTTATCGAAGCTTCAGTACGGGAGCGCGACTCATGATCCTGATTCCGACTTAAACACTTCAGATGATATTTCAGGCGCTTGCCTTTGGTGATCGCCTGTGGGCATGGCCGGGTTGTGCATTATGCAGAACCCGGTTATTTTTTGCCCTACATTTTTTCCGGCGCCGAGATTCCCAACACCTGCAGACCATTGTGAATCACGACGCGTGTCAGCTCCGCCAGGTGAAGACGGGCGTTTCGCAGCGGCGCTTCCGCGGGCAGAATCGGACAATCGTGATAGAATCGATGAAACTCGGTAGCGGCATCTCGGAGGTACTCGGTAATAATCACCGGTTCCAAAACGTCCGCGGCCCGCGCGATGACCTCTTCGAAACGCAGCAATTGACCGATAAGATTAATTTCGCGTTCTTCCTGCAACAGACTCCACTCCACCTCTTTCTGCAACTCGATGCCCTTTTCCTCCGCTTTGCGCATGAGAGAACTTATGCGGGCGTGGGCGTATTGCAGGTACAACACGGGATTCTTTTCGGTCTGATCTTTGGCAAGATCGAGGTCGATATCCAGGGGCGTATTATTATTGCGCATAACAAAAAAGAAACGCGCCACATCCGTACCGACCTCTTCCAGTAAATCATCCAGCGTAAACATGCGCGCCGAGCGTTTGGACATTTTCACTTGCTGGCCGTCTTCGCTGAGCGTTACAAACTGGTAGATAATCGGCTCGATTTTGTCGCTGTCCAGACCCAATGCACCGACCATCGCCTTTACGTCGGGGATTTCGGCCGCATGGTCGGCCCCGAGAATATCGATGACGCGATCAAAACCGCGCGATAATTTGTCGCAGTGGTAAGCTATATCCGGCAAACGATAAGTCGGCTCTCCACTGGACTTGACAGCCGGGCGATCTTCGCTCAGACCAAGTTTGCTTAAAGCAAACCAGATCGCGCCATCCTTTTTGTATACAAGTTCCTGCTCGAACATATAGTCGAGGATCGCTTCCAAAGAGCCGTCTCGATACAAGCCGTCTTCGTTGAAAAAGATGTCATGACTGATGCCCATGCGTTTGACCGTATCGTTGATACGGGTAAAACACCATTCTTCGGCGCAGCGCCGGAACGTATCCATATTGGACTTAGTGGGCTCGATCAGCGAATTGCCGTATGATCGATCGATTTCTTCCGCGATACTGCGAATGTATTCACCGTGATAGCCGTCGGCCGGGAACTCAAAATCGGCTTCGCCGAGAAGCTGACGGTAGCGAGCGTACACCGAGTCGGCCAGCTTGCGCATTTGATTGCCGGCATTGTTGAAGTAATATTCGCGCGTCACTTCATAGCCGTTCCACTGCAGAATATTGGCAATCGTATCGCCCAGGGCGGCATTGCGTCCGTGCCCAAGATGCAACAGCCCTGTAGGGTTGGCGCTAAGATATTCGACATTGACCTTGCGACCGGCACCGCTTTCATTTGCACCGAGTGTTGCGCGGTTCTTGGCGGCAAGCTCGGCAATTCGCCTCGTGTAAAAATCGGCGCTGAAGCTGAAATTGATGAAGCCCGGACCCGCGAGTTCGATCTTGGGCAGCAGTTGCGGATCTACTTCGAGGGCGTCGATTATGGATTGGGCAATCTGGCGAGGATTGCCCTTGAGTTCCTTCGCCAGGCTCATTGCGACATTGGTAGACAGATTGCCGTGATCGGGATTGCGCGGACGCTCCAAGGCTATCTGGACTTCCCGCTCTACGCCCAGCGATTTGATGGCAGACTTTAACAAGGGTGTGAGATAGCTTTTCATCGTCAATCAACTCTGCAGATTCGCTTGTATCAAAAAAAAGACAGGTCTGGAGTCGCCAAACCCGTCTCGTAGATTGTCACAATCAGATGCTGAAGCTAAAAATTACTATTTAATCTTGATACTTTTGATACTCTTTTCAAAAATATTCTTGTACTCGCCAAAGCTGCTGTGCGGTGCTTCATAGGTGATGATAAGCAGATTTTTGCTGTTGGCCAGTACGAGCTGGATCATTCGGGTTTTCTTGGCACCTGCATTGTCCTGGAAATTGATATCGCGTCGAAAGCCGCTATAACTGCCTATTTTGTGATTTTTTTCACTGAAGATATCGTTAATCGCTTCTTCCGGTATTCCGTTGGCAATCAGTCGCAGGCCGAAACGAAATATGCTTTCACGGTCCTGCGCGCCGTTGTACTGCTCCGGAACATTGCGCATCAGGGCACATGTCGTGCCGATCTTGACCACCGAATCCTGCTGGCCGACGTCATTTTGCGCAACAGTCATGATGCTGACGCTGCCTTCGTCGGATGTTTTCACATACCAGCTTTGAGGCATAT
The DNA here is from genome assembly GCA_028284775.1 of Candidatus Kapaibacterium sp. GTDB lineage: Bacteria > Bacteroidota > Ignavibacteria > Kapaibacteriales > UBA7675 > JANQRB01. The sequence continues at coordinate 12,910 of JANQRB010000076.1, forward strand.
CGAATTGGAAATCTTCGCTGCTGTGCATAAAGGTGGAAAAAGGCTCCGGCGGCGGCTGAAAACCCATTTCGCGCATATCTTTGCGTACCTGGACGCGCGCTTCGACCTCGAGCCGGTCGTCTTCAAGACATTTAACATAATCCTTGTAGGCAGCTTGTTTTTTGCCAAGTTTATAATAGGCCTGCCCGCGGTTATAGTAAGCAAAGACTGCTTGCTTGTCTTTGGCAATAAAGACTGTTAAGTCGTCGATCGACTTCTGGTAGCGACCTAACTGATAATGAGCGATGGCGCGATTAAAATAGACTTTGGGATTCTGAAAATTTTTACTGACAAGGTAGTCATAATCTACCAGCGCCTGGCGGTATTGTTCCATTGAAAAGTAGGTATTGGCGCGGGAATAATAGCCATCCAGACGATCGGGCTGCAGCGAGATCGCCTGGGTGAAGTCCGAGACGGCGTTGTTGTATTCACGCTTAATGTAGTAGGCATTGGCGCGATTGAAATAGGCGTCGCCATTCCTTGGGTCGGCATTTAAAGCCTTGGTATAGTCCTTAATTGCGCCGTCGAAATTACCCAGGTCGAAGAATACGTCGCCGCGTTGCAAAAATATCCTCGTATCGTTCGGACGAATCTTAAGCGCCATATTATAATCGTGAATACCATTGGCCATGCGACCGTCCTTCAGATAGGCATTGGCGCGAAAGATAAGCGCGTCGGCGTCCTGCGGATTGTGTTCGATCGCTTTGCTGAAATCATCGACCGCTTCGGTGTAACGCTCTACCTGCATAAAAGCCAGACCGCGATTAAAATATAATGCCGGGTTCCCCGGCGCCAGCTCGATGGCGCGATCGTAGTCGACAATGGCCTCCTGCAATTTGCCGAGCTGTACGTAGGACGCGGCCCGATACATATAGGCATCCACATTGCTGCGATTAATACTCAGGGCGCGATTGAAGCTCGTAATGGCCTGACTGTATTGACCCTTGCTCATAAAACTTCGCGCCTGTTGTACATAGTCGGCATCGCTTTGGGCAGGCAGCGCTAGGCCGGCTACACTCCAACAGACACAAAATATGCTCAGCAAAGACACTATCCGGGTGATTGTCCACTTTCCCCGCATTCACCGTACTCCTATCGTTTTGAAATCACAACTCTACAACGAACGACGCAAGTCTATCTTGCTTGCAATCAGGGTCATATAGCCAGAAATCCCCGAAAAACTACACAGACAGGCAGGCAGAACACCGATGGCTGAGCACCGTTACAGGCTGCCGGTTTCGAAGCTTCGCGTCGGAACTTGCGTCAGCACGGGCCGAGCGGCCGGACGGCATGCCGTCAAATTCCTGCCCGGGCAAACAAGGGCAGGGCGACGTTTCTGTTAATTGCTGTCAAAGGTGTCATCGAGAAGTAACTCGATAATGTCGGCGGCGCTATCCTGCCCTGCTGTTTCGCCGGCGACGCCGATTTGGCGAAACTGGATACGGCCGTGGCGGTCGATAAATATTCGCGTCGGCAGGCCCGTGACACCAAGCTCGCGCACGACGGTATCTTCGCCGTCAAGCGCTACTGGTGTCGCGAGATGCTGCTCCGAGCTGAAAGCCCGTATCTGCGTCGGGCGGTCGCCGTCTCGCTCCCAGCAATTGACAGCCAGAATGCGCAGGTCGGAGCGCCGAGCGAATTGTCGCTGAAGACTATCCAGATAACTCAGAGATCTCCGGCAGGGTCCGCACCACGAAGACCAGAATTCCAGCACCACCACCGAGCCGATCAGCGATTCTCCACTGACCGGACGTCCCTGCAAATCTTCCAGGCGCCAGGCAGGGGCGGCAAGGTTGAGGCGCCGTCGCAACAGATCTTGCCGGCGGGCCTCATGTGCCTGTCCTTGCAAGTCGGCGAGAATCTCGGCGTAGGGACGGTCGCTGCTGTCAAGCGCGGCGTACAGTTGTTCATGGCGTGCCAGCAGGCTGTCATTGTCCGGCTGGCGCAGCAGGCCGCTGCCGGCGGTACGATACGCGTCTTCCGGGCGCTTTGCGGCCGCATAAGCATCCGCAAGTTGCACAAAGTGAATCGCTTCGGCATGACTTCCAAGATTGCGCAGCGCATCTTCAAGCGCGGTCAGCGCCCCGGCTACATCACCTTTATCGGCGAGCGCAATTCCATAGGTACTGAGGCAGATGCCCAGAACCCGTGCTTCTTCGTCGGCGCGTTCGGCACGGCTGAGATAAGGTGGATGGCTGCTGCCGTCAAATGCCAGGGCAGCACTGACGGCGCGACGCGCGACGCGCAGAGCATCCTGACTGCGTCCGGCACTATTGCCGAGGGCAATTGCAATCAAGTTAAAGGCCAGCGGCATCGGCCGCGGCAACGAGCCAAGGAACTCTTCTGCGCCGGCATACCGGCCTTGCTGCAGCATGGTATTGACGATGGCAGTTTGCACGCGGGCTTCAAAACGCGATTGGGGAAACTGCCGCAGGAATCTCTTCGCCGCTGTGACAAATGCTTCGGCATCCTGCTGTGCAGCCAGCTGCCGGAAAGCTAACTCGGCGGCCAACTCGCTCGCCGGCGCTTGCCGGAGAAACTCCTCTTCCAGCGCCGCCGCAGCCGCGTCGCGACCGAGAACCCGCAGTGCGCGCAGGGCAGCCTGCACCTCGTTCGGGCGATCCTGCGGAATCTCAGCGTCGAGAATGGCCGCCAGGCGCGTTTCGTAGCGTGTGCGCGTCAACAGCCCAAGTTCAAAACGCAGGGCGGCCAGGCCGATGGCAGCCTGCATATTGTCCGGATGCCGCTTGAGTTCCAATTCGAGCAATGCGAGCGCCCGCTGATAGTTAACAGGCCGGCGGCATTGTTCGGGTACGTTGCCCAGGTGGCTGAAGGCAGCGCGCAGCAGGCTGCCCCGCCGCGTCTGGCCCGTGCTGTCCCACACCCTCAACTCCCGCAGACTGTCCGTGTCGGCCAGCCTGAACAGAGCAAAAACATCCGCTTCGCCGATCCGCATGGCACCGGAGTAGCCGCCGGCAACAGCAGCCTGCATCAGCACTTCCTGCAGCCGCGGTTGTGGACTCTGTTCTGAAAAAAGGTAGACGAGTACGCTCGTCGGCGGCGTGGTGCTGGCCGCCTCCGGATAGAAAAATCTCAGGGAATCACCGGCCTGGGGAGTCGCAGGTGCAACTGAAAGTTCACCGGCCCGGCAAACTGTTAAGGTCGCCAAACAAATCAGTGTTACACGGATGAAGCGCTGCATAATCGCCTTCCAACAATTGAAAATTTCGCCGGGAATGGAGATAATATGGCGCCGGAACCATGAATCTGTCGGGATGTACCGCCATGCGACCTAAAAGAGACGCAGTCTGACGATTGTCATTCATTACTCTCAAAGTTCGACTGTACCTGCAGCAGCAGATCTTCGAGTTTGTCGTAGGGCAGAACGTGTTTTATGCCGCCCAACTTACTGTTGCGAACCAGCTCCGCGTTTATTGCCGGTGCAACGCCGATGATAGTCAAGTTCGGATCTATCGCCCGTAGTTCTTCCGCAATTTCAAGCGCTTTGAAGGAACGCGCCACGACATCGAGGACGACGATAACTTCACCGGTCCGGCGTTCGATAAAGGCCGGCATCAGGTCAGTGCTCCGCTCATAGACATCAATCATAGTGTTGGAACTCTCCGCCAGCCTTTGAATCTGGCTGCGAACATAGTAGTTGTCAAGGAGGGCGACTACGGATCTCTCAGAGGCCATCGGTTGTTTCCCTGATTTCATTGATGATATGTTGGATTGTATCGGCTTCCCAGCGCTCTTCACTTTTGGTATGGGCATAATGAATATTCGTCAGCAGGCGCAGGACTATGGCAATATTGGCTGACTTTCGCAGCATCGATTCATTGAAATGGTAGCCCTGGTTCGCCAGGTATTCGCAGCAATCGCGATGCGAAAGAAAAATACCTTTGTTAAAAGTATCGATATAAACATTTAAGTCGGGATTGTAGACGAGAAAATGCGTCGGCATGCTGATTCCGAATATGTCGACGCCGACGCGCTCCGCCACAAGCATGTAGAGAATCGACAGCGAGATTGGGATGCCCTGCCTGGCTTGCAGCACCTTGATGAAGTAAGAGTTGTCAGGTCGGTAATAATCGTCTTCGGCGCCGCTATAGCGCTCTTCATCGAACAAAACGCGATTAATGCTCAGCACCAGGTTTAGGTCATTGTGCATTTGCCCTTCAATGTAAACACGATGGACACGCAGAGCGATTTCGTCGAGTTCCTGACGAATGGCGGCGGGATTCGTTTCGGGGTAGCCAAATTGCGAAACCAGTAACACGGCCGGTTCAAGGTCAATATCGCTGCGCTTGTGCGCAGCTTCACGAATCATGCGCAGGAGCCGCGCAAGCGAATCGGCCCGAAAGCGTTGGATAACGGAGTTGAGGTTTGCACGCGCGCGGTCATCACGATGCAGCGAATGCAGCACACGCAGGGTAGGAATAAGCGTGCTGCCATAGGAATAAAGCTTGTCGCGAATCTTCATCGCCACCAGGGCATCCGGATCGTCGAGCAGCGCGACAACCGATGAAAACTCAGTTGCGGCGATCTTTTCCGGCAGTCGAATGTTGGATAAAAAATCCATAGTGAGCTGCGTCGGTCCTTCGGCGGCCAGCGGCCGGCCAATGATACGGCTCAGTCGAAATCCTCCGCGAGACCATTGATAATCGACTCGAAGGCTTCCTGCGGCGTTGTCACCACCTTAAAGAGCTTCAGATCTTCGGCGGAAATCATGCCGGCATCCACCAAGCCCTTGAAGTTGATGATTTTGCGCCAGAACACCTTGCCGTACAAAATTATCGGCAAACGCTTCTGAATCTTGCCCGTCTGGATCAAAGTCAACAGCTCGAAAAGTTCATCGAGCGTACCGAAACCGCCTGGAAAGACGACCATCGCCTTCGCCAGATACATAAACCAGTACTTCCTCATGAAGAAATAGTGAAACTCGAAGTTGAGCTCAGGCGAGATATAACCATTCGGATATTGCTCGAAGGGCAGCGAAATGTTCAAGCCGATACTTTCGCCGCCGGCTTCAAAAGCTCCACGATTGGCCGCCTCCATGATTCCCGGTCCACCGCCGGAACAGACCAGAATGCGTTTACCAGGCGGGTGCCGCAATGACCATTGAGTGAGGAGCCCTGCCAGCTCGCAGGCTTCCCGGTAAAAGCGGATGTATTTTTTGGCCTCGCTAAGCTCCGCCAGTTCTTTGTTCAACAACTTGAGCTCATCGCCTTTGGCGTAACGCTGTTTACGCTTAATGGAAGTCTGTCGGCGCTTGAACTGTTCCGGCGAAAGGATACGAGCGGAGCCGAAGAAGATAGCAGTGTTATAAACTTTCCACTTTTGGAAATGCTGTTCGGGGTGTAAGTACTCCGCCAGGATTCGGATGGGTCGCGCAGAACGGCGATTGAGGAAATCAAAGTCCCGATATGCCTTTTCGGCTCGCTCCTGCGTCTCTCGATACTCTTTCATGCTCCCCCGTGTGAGTGCGGCAAAATGTTAACTACTGCGATCGCACATTTTACACAAATATTTTGAAATGTAAACAAAAGAATGAATAAAACCGCAGTGGATTACGGTCCGATAACGTCGTTGTACGACGCTGTGCCCGCCGCGCGCGGAATCGTCAGCCACGCGCCAGCGCATAAGCGCCGTCGACGGCCAGCTCCTGTCCGGTGATATAGACAGACGCCGTCGCAAAAAACCAGACAGCCTCGAAAACATCGTCGACATGGCCATAACGTCCCATCGGAAAGCGAGTGGGCGAGATAGTAATCGGCTCATCGGGTGGTTCATCGGCAAGCTCGATCAGGCCCGGCGCTACACTGTTGACACTGAAGTCCGGCGCCAACTCAAGCGCCATGCTGTTCGTCAGCTGCCGCAGAGCCGCCTTCGACGCGTGATAATGACCACGTCCCTTCCACACTTCGCTGGCGCCCAGGGAGCCCAGGTTGACAATTCGGCCCGGACGCTCTGCATGACGAACAAACTCCTGCGCCGCAAACAGCGCTCCAAAGACGTTGGTTTCGATCGCTCCGGTCAGGTCGGCAGCTTTC
>JANQRB010000097.1 GCA_028284775.1 Candidatus Kapaibacterium sp.
TGATCGCTTCCTGCAGTTCCAAATCGGGCAATGACGCCGAACTGCAGGACGGCACAGTCGCTCGACAAGTACTGCATTACGGCAATTATGCCGAGCCCGAGGATCTCGACCCGCATATCGTGACCGGCGTGCCGGAGCATCACATTATCGATGCTCTGTTCGAAGGGCTTGTGTCGGGGCATCCCAAGGACCTCAGTCCGCAGCCGGGTATGGCCGAAAGCTGGACTGTCTCCGACGACGGCCTGGTCTATACATTTACGATTCGTGCCGATGCCGCCTGGTCGAATGGCGATCCTTTGACGGCACGGGACTTCGAATACTCCTGGCGGCGCATCCTGACCCCCACGCTGGCAAGCAAATACTCCTACATGCTGTTTTATGTTCGCAATGCCGAATCTTACAACAAGGGCGAGCTGACGGATTTCAGTCAGGTCGGCGCCCGGGCCGTCGATGACCGAACTTTCGAGGTGACACTCGCCAACGCGACGCCCTTCTTCCTGCAGCTTCTCTTTCACTATTCCACCTACCCTGTTCACCAGGCGACGATCGAAAAGTTCGGCGGCATCGACAAGCTGGGTTCGCAGTGGACCCGGCCAGGCAATATGGTCTGCAACGGGCCATTCACCTTGCAAAGCTGGGATGTTAACAAAAAGGTCGTGGTGCAGAAGAACCCCGCCTACTGGGATGCCGAAAAGGTGCGCCTGGAAGAGATTCACTTCTACCCCACCGAAAGTCAGCAAGCCGAAGAACGCGCCTTTCGCGCCGGACAGCTACAACGCACCCAGGAGGTGCCACTCAGCAAGATTCCCGTCTACCAGAAGGAGCACCCCGAACAGATTCATATCGACCCCTGGTACGGCACCTATTATTACCGATTTAACGTGACGCGGCCGCCGCTCGACAATCCGCTCGTCCGCAAGGCCCTGGCCCTGTCCGTCGACCGCAAGCTGATCGTGGAACGCGTCATGCGCGGCGGACAGATTCCGGCTTTCTCCATGGCGCCGCCCGAAGAGAATGGCTACCAACCGCGCCTGGAGCTGAGCCATAACGTCGAGGAAGCGAAGAGACTGCTAGCCGAAGCCGGTTATCCCGACGGCGCCGGCTTTCCCGGGATCGACATTCTGATCAATACGCAGGAGACCCACAAGGTCGTTGCCGAAGCCATTCAGCGCATGTGGAAGGAAAATCTTAACATCGATGTGAAGATCAGCAATCAGGACTGGAAGGTCTATCTCAGCTCGATGCGCGCGCTGCAATATGATGTTGCCCGCGCCGGCTGGATCGGCGATTACGTCGACCCGAATACCTTCCTTGATCTCTGGCTGACCGACGGCGGCAATAATCAAACCGGTTGGTCCAACACGGATTACGATCGCCTGATAGCACAGGCCAATTCAACGATGGATCCCCAGGCGCGCATCCGCGCTTTTCAGGATGCCGAAGAAATTCTGATGACGGAAATACCGGTCATGCCAATTTATTTCTATAGCCGCGTATATCTGCTGTCGCCGGATGTTAAAGGCTGGTACCCGAATTATCTGGATCTGCATCCCTACAAGTATGTCTACCTGGAGGAAACGCTCGCGGCGAACTAGTACTTTTTCAATTAAAATCCTATGGCCGTCCCTCCCCTTAAGCTAAGGGGAGGTTAGGAGGGGTTATGAGTATTTAGGGACTTCTTAACTCCCCTAACCCCTCTTTTGAAAAGAGGGGAACTTGAAAAACTAATTTGAAAAAACTAGCCTCTTAGGGTATGTTGTAGCGGGTCCCGGAACAGACCGCGTCCGACTCGGCGTGCCGTTAATGAGCCATTCCCAACGGCAGCCGGAAGATTTCATCAGAGTTTGCGCTACCCCGTTGCCCCTTGTTTTTCACGGATAAACAGGGCATTGATATGTTAAATCTCTGTGTATGGGTTTGCGCATTACTGGTCTTTTGCTCCTCCTTCGTTGAGCTGCGCGCCGCCGAGTGGCAATGGCAGTTCAGCGAGACACATAGTCTGCGCGAGTCGGCCCTGGCGGTTTGTTTAAGCAGCGAAAGCTCCGCCTATGTAGTCGGCACCTACCGTGGCGCAATGGGTGTCGGCGAGTTTAAGATCGGCAACGCTGAAAAATTCAACTCCTACCTGGCGCATTTCGACCGTGACGGCAGGCCGCAGTGGCTTCGCCGCATCGCAGGATTGGAAAGTAACTCGGTCTACGACGTATGCGCCGATGCCGACGGCAATGCCATCCTTATCGGCCGAATCGACGAAAGCGCCTCCTTCGGCAATGTTACGCTCGCGAGCCCGAACGAAAAGGCGCTGGCATTCATCGCTAAATATAGCGCGAGCGGTGAACTGCTCTGGGCGCGCGCCCTTCACGACAACAGCCAAAACGCCGGCGCTTACCACCTTGCGGTCGACGGCGAGGGAATGCTGTACACGGCTTCCTTTTTCTTCGACAGCTGTCGGGTAGGCAATACCCTTGTCTATGGCCGGGAAGCATCAGCCAGCATTCTCATCGGCAAGTTCACCGCGGACGGCGAAATGCTGTGGCACCGGGTTGTCGGTCCTGAAGTCGACCCACAGACCCCGGCGGGCGCCCCATTCGCGAATGACATCGTGGTGGATGCCGAGGCGAACTGCACGCTGGTCGGCAACTTTAACGGCCGGATCTTGTTCGGCGATACGGCTGTCGAAACAGCGAGCAGAACCAATCATGCCTATGCCATATCATTCGACAAGGACGGCAGGCAGCGCTGGCATTGGCAAATCCCGGTGACCAGAAATGACTTTGCCGTACTTAACTCTGTCGATGCGGACGCCGCCGGCAACCTGTACATGCTGGGGCGCTTTCGGGGCAGCGTAACGATCGGCGACAGCAGCTTAAGCTCGTCGGGAGCATCGGACCTCTTTGTGCTCAAAACGGATCAGGACGGTCGCAGGCTTCACCTGCTCGGCGACAGCGGCGAGGGCGCCGAAGACGGACGCGACATTGCATGCACGGATGCGGGCGACTTTCTCATCAGCGGCACTTACAACGGACCGGCGCAGATTGCGCAATCGCCATTTCGCGACTTCGCCAGATCTTCAGCCTTTATGGCCTTCTTCGATTCCCGTGGCACATTGCAATGGACCGGTCATGCCGACGCGCATCTATCGACCCGCTCCGCATTCGCGATTAACGGCATCGACATATCCAATGCGGGCGTCATTATGGCCGCCGGCAAAATTCAGGGTTACCTGACGATCGGCGGCACACGCTTCGAACGCGACACGACTTCGGTGCTGCAGGACGACCTGTGGCTGGCGCGGCTTGCGGCCGATTGCCCAACCTCCGCCGCAGACAATGCAGGCGCGACATCGACAGGCCTGGAGCTTGCACCCCAGCCGGCCGGGCCTACGCTCAGGATAGCGCTTGCGTCACTCGAAGCGGGACCGGTAGAGCTGAAGGTCTTCGATATGCAGGGGCGTATGCGACTCGCCCGTCATTTCTCTTTTCATCGCGGTCCGGCTTTTTCCCAACAGATTCCTCTCGAAGGCTTAGAGCGGGGTGTTTATCATTTGTTCATCAGCGGATCGCAGAGCCGTATCAGGCGCAGCTTTGTCGTGCAGCACTAAGACAGTCACGCGCACGACGCAGATGTACGCCGCACTGAGCCAGTCCGCCGAAAAGGTTCACGCTGCTTTTGTTTAAAGATGATTGTTCGATGGCGATAGCTCGGGCTACAGTAGTTAACGACAGTGTGGCAACAAGTGCTGCGACAGGATATCTTCCTTTCGCGCGTATTCCAGGCGGCAGAACAAGCCGTCTGGGCTGCGCAAGTCGGAACCGGAGAGCTTATTAATGTTAAGGCCCGGTATCCGGTTAGAAAGAATCTGCGGTCATGCGAGTTTGAGTATCGGAAGGTTTCCCGGCGGCGACTCAAGAGTTGCCGTAGCCAGGGCAGGTCGGATCGCGGGCTCCGCGCTTCTCGAATACCTGCAGGATAATATTCGGATTTCTCAAAGAGATATTGCTAATTTGCTCTCAAGCGCTACCCAAATGCACCCCGATTCCACAACACAATTGCAGGATACCCTTGGCTTATGAATGCTCAGTGGAAAAAATGTGTATACCTGATGTACATCCTGTCCTTCTGTTGCTGTCGGGCCGCCGAGTGGAACTGGCAGTTCAGTGAAATGCACACAAAAGACGAGGCGGCGACTGGAGTTTGTTTCGCCGCCGACGGCTCCTGCTACCTTGTCGGTTCGTTTAATGCAAGGATCGCATTCGGCCCCATAGATTTGGGAAGCAGTTCGCGCTTTAACTCCTTTCTCGCGCACTTCGATCGTGACGGTACGCCACTCTGGGCGAAACGTATTGCGGGGCCGGGGAACAACACAATCAACGACGTATGTGTAGACGGCGATGGCGATGTCATCACAATAGGACGTTTTAACGAAAGAGCTCAATTCGGGGATACGACACTGAGAAGTCCGAACGAGGAAGCCGCGATATTTGTCTCCAGGTATTCAGCGGAAGGCAAGCTGCGATGGGCGCGTATCTTACACGACAATACGCAAAACACGGGTGAATGCAGCATCGCAGTTGACAAGGAAGGATTTTTGTACACTACTTCACTTTTTTTCGACACCTGTCATGTCGGCGGCACGACTGTCCACGGACGCAAAGAATCCGCCAACAGTCTGATCGTAAAACTGACCGCCGACGGCGAGGACATTTGGACGCGACGCATCGGCGCCGAATTGGATAATCTCAGCCCGGACGGCAATGCGTCAACAACGAAGCTGGTTGTCGATGCCGATGGTAACTGTACCGTTGTCGGTGTATTCGGCGGCAGGATCTTGCTGGGCGATGGAGTGGTGGAGACACCCGGAAACACACCGGCCGCTTTTGCGTTGTCGTACGCTCACAGTGGTTCATTACGCTGGTATTGGCATCTCCAGAGCAAGCTGCAGAGCGGCCATGTGAGCCTGAATTCGGTGGATGCGGACGCCGACGGGAATCTCTTTTTCCTGGGTGATTATCGAGGCTCGGTGGCCATAGAGGCGTCGGAGATCGAATCGGAAAGCCCTGACATCCTGCTGCTCAAGGCCGATTCCGAAGGCCGCATTCAGCGCATTTTCTCCAAGAGTGGCGAAGGCATACAGCGCGGATCGGAAATCGCCTGCAGCGACAAAGGGGAATGTATCATAAGCGGCTCGTACAGGGGAGCGACGCAGATTGCAGGCGATACTCTCAAGGAATTTAACAAGTTTTTCGCCTTCCTCGCTTTTTTTGACAGCGCCGGAAGCGTTCAGTGGACTGGTCATATCGATACGGTCGAGTCTTCCCTGGCCGCCTTTCGAATCGGCGCTCTCGATATCGACCAGGAGGGGACCGTCCTGGCCGCCGGCAGCATTCTCGGCCACCTCAGCATCGGAGGCATCCGCTACCAACGCGACAGCCTTTCAGTTACGGAGGATGATATGTGGCTCGGGCAGCTTTCGCTTTACCGTCCCTCGGCGACGGCGGATAGACCGGAGACCTCCCCGGCCCGTTTGACGCTTGCGCCCATGCCGGCGGGCACGCTTCTTAATCTGACGGTTGAAGCATTGGAAACCGGTCCGGTCGCAATCGAGGTGATCGATATACATGGACGCAAGCTGCTCGCGCGGGACTACACCCATTACTCCGATGCAGCATTTGCGTGCCAGCTTGATCTGACTACCCTGGCCGAGGGTGTGTACATCCTTAAAGTTCAGGGGGTGGTGTCCTGCCTGCAGCAGCGCTTAATTGTCCAGCGCTAGCATTCCTGGCGTACAGGCGGAGGGTGTACGTGAATTTGCGCTTCAAGGACTAACTCTATGGGCTGTCTTTTGTAGCCAAAACATTCAGTAGTAGCCGGTTCTTTGCTCTGTCCTGCCGATTTTGTTAAATTCCGCCTTGCTTTCAACGCTCCCGGCCGGCGATGTGCGCACAAAATACTGAGTTTGAGGTACCCGTGAAGTTTTGTCGATGGATTTTCGTTCCGATGCTCTTTGCTTTTGCAAGTCTGGCGGCCCCGGCCCAACAATGGGAATGGCTGCGAACCTTTCCAAGTGAAGAGTACAATATCGGTCGGGCGCTGGCTTTCGATTCCGACAATCATTTCTTCCTGAGCGGCGGATTTCAGGGCAAGCTGATCATGGGCGGCGACACCCTGATCGGCGGCAGCACCACCATTAGTTATCTTTCGCGTTTTAGCCTGCAGGGCGAGCCGCTCTGGACGCTCAAGATCGGCGACTCGCGTGACATCATTCATTCAATCGACGTGGACCAGGATAATAATGTCGTTGCGGGAGGCAGGTTTAACGTTTCGCTTCCAATCGGGGATACGACACTCAAGAGTCCGAACGACGAGCCGGCCAATTTTGTCGCGAAATTTGACGCGCAGGGCAAACGCCTCTGGTCGATAATACTCAACAACAATACGCCCAGTCTCGATGGAGTAAGAGTCTGTGTCGACAAGGAGGGCTCGATCTATGCAACGGGAACATACACCGGAAGCACAAGCATTGGCGACACGATCATAAAAAGCACCCAGTTTCAGAGCGGTTTTGTCGCGAAACTCGATTCAGACGGTAGGGTAATCTGGGTTCGAAATCTCTTTGGCGCAGTCACCAATGAAATCATCACGGATCAGGAGGGCAATAGTATTCTGACCGGTAAGTTCAAAGGCAGCCTGCAGTTTGGCGAGAAGGAGTTTGATACCGGCGGCGCCAGCCTGAGCGGTTTCCTGATCAGCTACAATCCAGATGGCGATCTGCGCTGGGCGCACCGTCAGGCAACGCGGGACGCCGAACTGGTTAACATGGTCTCTGTGGCCACAGATCTCTACGGCAATTCCTTTGCCTTCGGTCTCTTCCTGGGCGAATTGGACGAGGACGCGGAAGGGCAGCAATTGACTTCCAGGGGCAGATCGGATCTGGTCCTGTACAAATTCAATTCGCAGGGCGAGATGCTTTGGCTGCGTACGTTCGGCGGTGAAAAAAGCGAGTTTGCGGGAAGAATTGCCTGCACGCGCCAGGGTCTGTGCTGCATTACGGCCAACTATCAAAGTGAGTTTTTATTGGGGGACGACACCCTGCCCGAACCGCCGCAGACATCCTTCCTGATGGCAGCTTTTAACGGCGCCGGCGAAGTTCAGTGGTCGCAATATGCCGATAGTTTTGCAACGGCAAATTCGAACATCGGACTGATGGAAGTTGCGATTCGTGATGACGGCCACATTCTGAGCACCGGCTCGCTGCGTGGAATCGTGGAGCTGGGTGGTGAACGCCTCGTTGGAGACACGACTTCGCCGATACGGGATGATGCTTTTCTGGGAAGCTTAACATTCCCCGTAACCGCCGTAACGGATGTTAAACAGGACGAAGTCAAGCTGCATATCAGACCGAATCCCGCCGGACAACATGTAACAGTCAGCGCGGAGTCGCTGGAAACAGGTCCCGTCCGGCTGGAAATTGTTAATCTGCGCGGCGAGATTGTAGCAATCACATCTTTTGTTCAGGAAAACGAATCGCCTTTTAGCCGACAGCTCAGCCTGGAAAACCTGGCGGAGGGCGCGTATCTGCTCAGACTACGCGCAGCCAATACAAGCGCAACGGCGAGATTTATTCTTCGACGCTAAGTACCCCTGGTCCAGACAGGATCAGGCTTTTTGACGCTTTGCGCCGGAATAATTCTGCGAATGGCAGATCGCTATTGAACGAGTCAGGCGGTGTTATCACTCATCCCTGTCAAGCGCGAAACAATGGCCGACTCGTCTGCTTTTGCGCGGCATACGCAGTGCCGTCAGACCGACATTTTACCAGATAACGAATACCCTGCCGACAAGGAAATCTGCTTGACTATCAGGCACAATAAGCTTAGTTTATTGGCTTGGAATTGCGGTTTATTCTGCCCAGACGAAGAACTGGGTTTGCCAAACATATTCGTCGAGATTTTTCAATTGGGTCTGAGGATCTATCACTTATGCGATTTTGAGGGGCTCAAGATATTCACGCATTCTTGAGCTGCTTTCGCACTCAGGCTTTGTTGGGGCAGCCGCTGACAAACTACCTTTGCACCCGCAACTATTCCCGCGACAATTGTTGGAATCGGATCTTATGGTGCCCCGCTCGATTCGACATGGTAAAGACACTCTTGCCCGCCGGATTTTCCTGGTCGGCATGTTGATACTGTGGATCGAAGCCCACACCTGTTCGGAAGCCGGGCTCATGGCGGCAGCGATGCAAGAGATAGCGTCGGCTGTTGATTCGACGTCAGCCCAGGCAAGGGCGGGAACAAAAAGAGCTCTCCTGGTTGGCATTAATGTTTATCAACCTGATCTTAACAAGCGGGACGAGAGTGGCGGCGTTTTAAAACTTCGTCAACGCCGGGATGGAAGAGTGTTCACGAATCTGCACGGCCCGCTCAACGATATCGAGGCTATGCGGCAACTTCTCATTGCACGCTATGGCTTTGAACAGACGAATATCGGTATGCTCCGCAATGAAGAAGCTACACGCAACGGTATTTTCGCAGCGCTTGAAGATTTGATCGATGTATCGGATACGGGCGATGTCGCGGTCTTTATGTTCGCCGGGCACGGCTCGCAGGTGCTCAATCGACATTCAGCCGAGCACGATCGGAAAGACGAGTCCATCGTACCCGCCGATGCTTACAAAGGCGCCCGTGACATTCGCGACAAAGAGCTGGCTGTTTTGTTTAACCGTCTGCTGGATAAAGGAGCCCTTCCGACACTGATTTTCGACTGCTGCCACAGCGGCTCGATGTCTCGCGAAGTCTTTAGCGACGGCCTCACACCCCGGGCTTTGGAACCCGCCGTTGAGTCGGTTCCCTGGCTACCCCCTCCGTCCGTCAATCCGGTAGACCGCGGCGCTTTGACTCTGTCGGCTTCGCAAGATTATCAGTACGCATGGCCGCTGATTGAAAACGGACAGGCGCAGGGAGCATTTGCAAGCGCGTTGATTAAATCCTTGCGCAGTTCGAAGCCCGGTGAAAGTGCTCAGAATATTTTTTTACGTACCCATGCGCTCATGCAGACCTACCGCCATCAACAGGAGCCGGTGCTGGAAGGCCTGCCGGAGCGTCGGTTAGGCCCCTTATTCGGGACCGAACCCGCCGGCTCGAATCACAGGCCGCTCGTTGCCGCAACGTCAATTTCAACGGCGAATGAGTCCCTTACCATACAGGGCGGCCTGGCGCTTGGTCTCAACAAAGGCTGCGTGCTACGCATGGTGCGGGACTCGAGTGTCATGCTGCGCGTCACTGACGCACG
Organism: Candidatus Kapaibacterium sp.; assembly: GCA_028284775.1. GTDB lineage: Bacteria > Bacteroidota > Ignavibacteria > Kapaibacteriales > UBA7675 > JANQRB01. The sequence continues at coordinate 9,289 of JANQRB010000097.1, forward strand.
CCATCCGGCGTTCAGCACGGCTCGGGTACAAAGAGGTGAAATCGGACGCATAACAGTCGGCGATCTGTTTGAAATCGTGCGTTGGACCGTTGCCAATACAGGGAGCATTCGCATTTGGCTTCCCGCCGCCTATCCGGAAGAACTCGGAACTAAAACACTCGGCAAAGAAATCAGGGCCCTGCAATATTCTCGGCGTTTACAGTGGATCACAGATCCGGCGCGGCAATTATTCACGCACCTACTGTATCGTGATGATGAGTCGTGGATTTTATCCGATAAGCAAAGACGCATTGTTCTGGCCGGCGATACCTTAAGCGCGGCGCGGGTACTCAAAGAGTTATCCGACAGCCCGATCGAGCCTCGCCTGTTTGCCATTCTGCCGCCTGCGAAAGTTCTGTACCAGCAATTGTTTAAGGCAGCGAACGCAATCACCGGCTTGGCCGAGTTTACTTCACATCGCGATGAGGCAGACTATCACCTGTTAGGTCGATCGCAAAACGATACCATTGCCTATGCTCTGCTACAGGCTGGCGTATTTTCATGGAATCGGCCAGGACAAGGGACCGCAATTCTCCCCCGCAGGTCGGCCTGGGTATCGCCGGACACAGTCGGGGTCAATGAATGCAGTCGATTACTCAGTGCAGACGCTCGGCGCCTGGCTGCTGCCAGAATGTGGCTGCGTCTTGAGTCGCCGCCATCGAGCGGAGAATTTCCATACCAACTTGCTTTGTACGATCGGCTTAAGGGTACACGACGGGGGGCTCGGAGTACGGTCGAAGAAGGCGAACGCTTTCAGCTTCTTCTCCACGCTGACCGCAAGGCCTTAAGGAATGGCTGCGAGCAGCGATTTGTCTATGTATTTGCTATGGACAGTCACGGCAAGCGGACCTTGCTTTTTCCGAACTCGATGATCGGCAATGTTGAAAATCGCTTCCCGGTTGATAACAATAATCTACCGCAGAAAATTCTGCTGAGCGGGCGAGAGCTATTTAAAGTTGCCCCGCCCTTTGGAATGGACACCTTCTTTCTGTTAACAAGCAGAGAAGCGCTCGTCTACCCGGGGATCCTGGATTCAAAAGGCATCGGCGAACGCGAGCCGAGAGCATCGGCGGATTTCATTGATCCACTTTCGGCAATGTTTGAGGCGAGCCTGCATTCCGGAAGATCAGCGCTGGCGACCGTGCCTCTTAGCTGGTCCATTGACCGGTTCTCCGTGACGAGCGTACCCAAACAAAATGCAAAGTAATGCCTATGCCTCGGAACTTGGCCTTGCCTTTCAAGCAGGAGTGTCCGCATGATGATGCACGCAGCAGAGTCGATTGTCTTAACCAGCTGGCGCACAGGATTTTTTTTCACGATGCCAATCGCTCACTGACCATCAGCAAAACGGCAGAGCGTGAAGCGCGAGAGGCAAACTATGACTCCGGACTTGCGTTGAGTTTACTGCAACAAGCTTATTACAACCAGCAGAATTCACACAATGAGCTCGCTCTGCGGCAATTGCTTGAAATCCTGCCGCTGCTGCAAGAGCTCGGCAAAGCAGAGCACGAAGCAAATGCCCTTAAGTTGCTCGGTGAAGTATATCTACAGACCGGCAACTTCAGCGAGGCCCTGGCTTACCACCAGGATGCACTGCAAATTGCCGAGACTTTAACAAACCCGAAAATTGCCGGCAGCATTCACATCAGTATCGGGCGGGCATTAAGTGAATTGCGCGACCACCAAACCGCGCTCGACCATTTTACCAAGGCGCTGGAAATTATGCGGGCAGTAAAGGAAGGAGAAGGCGAAGCTGTCTGCCTTAACAATCTGGCCTTTGTCAACCTGCGGCAAGAGAGATACGACAAAGCTTTGAAGTGCGCCAGACAGGCATTGGCAATCGCGGATGCGATACCATATAAACCGGTCCAGATCTATGCGCATGACATCATTGGCAATGTCTACAGCAAGCAGCAAAGATTCGAAGCGGCAGTAGAGCATTACAAGCAAAGTCTTAAAATTGCGCAGGAGATAGGTCATCGCTATGCCAGAGCGGATACACTTTATTGCCTCGCCAAGGTCACGTTTGACCAGAAGCGCATCGATGCGGCACTGGAGTTCTGCGCAAGTGCGGAAACGGCCGCGCGCGCGATTGATGCAAAGCATACATTAAGAGATGTCTATTTGCTCCTGGCCGAGATTCATGCAGATCGGGACGATATGCGCAAGGCTTATCACTATCACAAAATTTTTCATGAAGTAGACTGCAGCGTCCTGAACGCAAAAGCGCGAACAACAGGCAGACTGCTTCGTCTGCAGTTTGAAATTGATCGCAGCCTGAAGGAAACGGAGATTCATCGACTGAAGAATGTTGAACTGGCATCAGCCCTCGGGCAACTCGAAGATGCAAACCGTGATCTCCAAAGGCTGAACACGGAGAAAAACGAATTTCTCAGTATAGCCGCACATGAGCTGCTCGGCCCCCTGTCCACAATTGAAACCGGAACGCTCAACATTGTCGGCATTGCGCAAAAGATTAAGCAGAACAAAATTCTCGGGAATGCACAACGCATCCAACGTGTGTATCACTATATGCGTGTGTTAATTTCGAACCTGCTGGATGTCAACCGGATTGAAAGTCTCGAATCCAGACTAGTCGCAGAATATGTCGACTGGGGGCCCATAGTTCAACAGACACTTGATCTATTGCGGTCGGAGGCACAGCGCAAAGAGATTGTGGTTAAGGCCGACATTCCCTCCGACGAAGTTGTCATCCATGCCGATGCCGGTGTCCTGCCGCGAGTATCATACAATCTCATCTCCAATGCCCTGAAATTTTCCGCGCCGGGAAGCGCTGTCTATGTACGGCTCGATCGGCGATCGGCTAAAGCACGATTGCAGATTCAGGACGAAGGACCTGGCCTCAGCGAAGAAGACAAATCAAAATTGTTTACGGCTTACGCGCAACTCAGTGCCCGCCCTACCGCCGGGGAATCCAGCCACCGCATTGGATTGGCAAGCGTCAAAAAGATCGTGGACTCGATGGCAGGCAGCATCTGGTGTGAAAGTGAATACGGTAAGGGAGCCTGTTTTACGGTCGAGTTCGCCCTGGCTTCGGATGCGGCCGGCGATTAGTTTTCGCAAACTTCGATTCGCCTGCGACCGCAATTGCCCTTGTCTTACTAGCGAACTTGCGCGAATCGAATACCTTTTCCACTCTCGGCCGCGGGCTGACCCGCAAAAGCAACATTTTCTGTCCTTCGCAACAGATCCGCGAACTTGAGTCAACAGGCACGAATTGGCATCAGGCGCAATGATCCATTTCACCGGCCGGCAGATCGCTATAGCACTGTGAGAAGCACTTCCGGCCGGTACGACTGATAAATAAATATTTATATGATTGCGGACAGATTACCGATTTCGACATAAATTCTTATAGAGACTTCATCCGGCGACAGCTGTGAAGCGTCGAAATTTTGCAAAATCCGCGTGCTGCTGTTCTGGCACGGTTTTTCCTACTGCTACGCAATACTTACGGAGGATATTGTATTCACAACTGAGAAACCGGTTTTGTTGATCTTAATGGTGGAGGAATCCCATGAGAAGCAAATGCGAACTTTCTTCCCGGAAGCGATATACCATTGTCACGCTTCTTGCTCTACACGTATCCGCACTCAGCCTGCAGGCCGAAATGCCGGCTGATACCGCTCGCCATCTGGCTTTCTCGACAAAAAGCACCGAACACAATGAGGGCTTTAACGGGGGAACGATGCAATTCGTTTCCGGCGATACGCTCGACGTCACAGTAGGCGTTTTTGCCGACGACGGTAACAGCCCGGCACCCGTCAGCTCTCCCACGGAGGCCCGATTCACAATTCTCGACGCCAATGGACGGGCACATCCCGACTTGAGTATTGCAGCGCCCCAATCGCTTGTTTTGTCCACGTCATCGGCGACTATGGCCACGAAGCTTGTTGTTCGCTGGACAGGCAAAGATACAATCAGCGCCTTAATTCAACTGCGCGCGTCCGGCCTGACGCCGGCCGAAGTAACTGTGCAGATATTTCCCGAGAATCCGTGGGGTGATCTTACCCTGAGTATTACTTTCATCGGCAATGTATTTGAAGATAGCAATCCCGATTTGGAGTTCACTCCGGATGAGCAGACAATTGCAAGCGCGCTTGTTGTGTTAAGCTCAAACAGCGGTCGGGTCCTGGCCTCAGGCATGACAGATAACGAGGGCTTTTATGCAATCTCTTGTGAAGCCGATTCGACAGACTTTCCCTGTTCGTTGACGCTAGAGCCGATAAGCGGTCTCTACCAATGGCTGCCATATCCTTCGCCCTACTCGATGCATGAAATTCGCAATTATTCCGAAGCATTGAATTTTGTATTGCGCAGTGAAAGCCCTTAGCTGTTTCAAATATGTTTGTTTAATCTCTCTCTTTGCGAAAGAAGAGTTAGAGGAGTTCGAAACGTAAAATGTTCATAAACCCTCCTCGTTCAGCACTTAGCCCACGCCTCACCTCCTTGCCTTAAGGCGAGGAAAGAAATTTAGCAACCAATTTGAAAAAGCACTAATGCTATGTCAATAAAATTTTTTGTAGTTACACCTCCCCTTGAGGTAAGGGGAGGTTAGGAGGGGTTATGAGAATTTATTGACTTCTTAACTCCCCTGGCTCCTCTTAAAAAAAGAGGGAGACTTGATAATAACTTAGTTGACAAAACACTAGCGCCAAACAGTCTATAAGTACTTCGGCGACTTCGCGTTAAGCGAAGTGCTATGTCAATGCCCGGGAACGGCAATACAGCGACACAGTCGGACTGGGCGAAAGGCATTCGACGGGCTAAGAATTAGTGAAAATCTTCGAGCGAACTCATGCAAACATTTAACAGAAAAAGACTATACACAGTTCTCACATTGTTCTTCACGGCCTACAGTCTGAAGGCCCAGATTCCAGTCTCTCCGAATGCACTGGATACCGTCGGCTGCCACGAAGGCATCCGGACGATTCTGCTGGACAGTCTGCTGATGCCTACGAATGATACCGCAAAGGCGGTCTATTATCGTACGGGGCTTTATGTCGGCGGTCAAGCCATTGGCCGGGCGACGGAGTATTACCTGAGCGGAGAAAAATTTTGGGAAGGCTACCTTTCGCCAAGCATCCCGGAAAAGAAAGATAGCATTGCCCGGTATTTTTTCAGAAACGGACAGCTGAAAGCCATGGGAAAATATGCACAGGGACTCAGAGAAGGTGTGTGGGTGAGCTGGAATGAAGACGGTAGTCGTGAAGCGGTGAATGCTTACTATGAGAATAATGCGTTGACCTTTGATGAGCTTCTTGCAAAAGTAAAACATTTCAAAAATAAAGGGCTACTTAAATCAGCTCTCGAAGTAGCCATGAATGCAAAAGAATTTGCGGAAACGAAATTCGGTTTTACAGACAGCCTTCATGCAGTTGGTTTGGATGAACTTGGTGAATTACACTTCATGATGGGAAATTTTGCTGACGCGGAACAACTGGCCAGCCAATCTTTGTCTATTCGAAAGAAGCTATTCGGAATACATCATGCTGAATACGCTACCAGTCTGAACAATTTGGCTTTGATACATTACAGTCTGGGGAGCCTGGCTGATGCTGAAATATTGCTTCATCGGGCACTGGAAATTTATTCGGAGCAGCCGGGGGAAAAAGACGCTAAGCTCATTGCAGGTTTGATCAATCTTGCAGGTCTGAATTTGAAGATGGGCAAATTTTCGCAAGCGGAACAATTATTTCTCAAAGCATATGACTTAAATAAAAAAAGTATGGGAGAAGTCAATTTCATTCATACGACAATTTTGAACAACCTCGCGCTACTCTATCAGAACTCCGGTCGTTACGTGGAGGCCGAATCACTATTCAACAACGTGTTAAAACTTATTGAACATCAACGAGGCAGCAATCATTTGTACCGCGCACGGGCATTGAGCAACACGGCCTTTTTGTATGCCTACCTGGGAAGGTATTCTCAAGCCGAACAGTTGTATAAGAGCGCTTTGAATATCATTCAGGAACAATTGAATGATAACAATCCAGACTTTGCTTCTACTTTGAATAATCTCGCAATTCTGTACAAATCTATGGGAAAGCTGGCTGAGGCCGAGCAGATGCTAAAAAGAGTACTTGAAATTAGACGAAACAACTTCGACGATAATCATCCGAAGATCGCCTCTATCGTGAATAATATTGCTGCATTATATGTTGATATGGGGCGATATGAAGAGGCTGAAAAGCTGTTCGAATTTGCCCTGGGAATATGGGAAAAGAACTCGGGTGGAGAGTACGTTATGAATACCAGCAGGATGGATGGCCTGGCAAAGTTTCTTAGAAGCGTTGGCGAGTATTCCTCCGCCGAAGAAACATTTCAGAAGATGCTGTCGACACGAAAACAATGGCTTGGAGAATCCCATCCTGCTTATGCTTCCAACCTCGTCAACCTGGCATCTTTGTACTATGACTTGGGAAGATATGCGGAAGCCGAGTCGAAGATAATCGAAGCCCTGAATATCTATCACAAACTGCGAAGAACCTTTTTCCCTGCACTGAGCGAACGCGAAAAGGTGCAATTTTGGGACGAATTTGACAATACCTTCCACGTTTTCAATTCGATAGGAATCGCTCGATACCAGCACAACACACTGGTTTCACGTAATATGTACAACAACAGACTCAGCACAAAGTCGTTGATTCTTAACTCGACCAAAAAGATTCGCCGAAGTATAAACTACAGTCGTGACAGCGTACTCAGAAAAACTTTTGACAAGTGGCAATCACTCCGCGAGTATCTGGCAAAATTGTATACTCTCCCTAAAGCTGAGTTAAAAGCACAAAATATTGATATAGATTCAATCGCCGGGGAAGCCAATAAACTGGAAAAATTTCTATCCAGAAATTCCGAATCATTTGCCCGTGAATTTGACAGAAGAGAATATACCTGGGAAGATGTGCGCAATGAGCTCAAGCCAGGCGAAGCGGCTATAGAAATTGTTCGCACCAAATTCTATTGCAAGAATAATGAATATAGAATCCGATATGCTGCATTGATCATCACACAATTCACCAGTGAATCTCCTAAGCTGGTACTGCTTGACAACGGCCAAGAGCTTGAAGAAACATACCTTAAGAAATATCATGCAGCGCATAAGGCTAAAGTCAGAGGAATTGAACGACTTTCAAGAGATGCAATGCCTGGAGAAATACGAGGGCAATTGTATAAACAATTTTGGGAGATGATCCAATCGGAGCTTGAAGGCGTTGTACGAGTCTACATTTCCGCCGATGGCGCATTCGACCTCATTAATCTCAATACTCTTTTTAACAGCGTCTCCGGAAAATATCTGATAGAGGAGCTTGAAATTCACCTTGTCACCTCAACAAAGGATCTCATCATCAATCGGCGAAGAAGATCTTCACCAGACGACAGAACCTCTACCGCCGCTCTCTTCGGTTTTCCTGCATATAGCCTCGACACGAGCAGCCACCGGGCGGCAGTTGCCGGCTATAAGACACACTTTATTCGCGATGCCGGATCAGCCCTCTATGGTAGAGCGCTCGATAGTCTCAGTCGCGCCGAATTGGCTGCGCTCCCCGGAACAAAGAGGGAGGTACAGCATATCGATACACTGTTGCAGCTTAGAGGCTGGCAGACAAACACATACACCGCCGGTCTGGCTTTGGAGGAAATCGTAAAAGCCGTCCGGAGCCCCAGAGTGCTGCATATTGCAACGCATGGTTACTTCGTGGCGGATATCGATGACAGGAATGACTACTTGCTGAATTTCGATCGTGAGCGCGTTGTACAGAATCCACTGCTGCGATCGGGATTAATGTTCGCCGGCGCCCAGTCAACACTCGATGCGGTTGCTGCGGAAGTCTCCACGTGGAATCCTGCACAAGAAGACGGTATTTTAACGGCTTTTGAAGCTATGAACCTGCACCTGGACAAGACCGAACTCGTCGTGCTTTCGGCCTGCGAAACCGGGCTGGGCGAGGTTAAATACGGCGAGGGCGTCTACGGTCTGCAACGCGCTTTTCTGCAAGCCGGCGCCCGCTCAGTATTAATGAGTCTGTGGAAAGTAGATGACTATGCAACGCAGGAACTGATGACGGAATTCTATAAACGCTGGCTAGCAAGCGGTGATAAGCGCCTGGCGCTGCGGGAGGCGCAATTGATGATGAAGGAGAAATATCACGATCCCTACTACTGGGGCGGTTTTGTCATGATCGGGGAATAAGCGTCAATCCCAATGTGAGATGTTTAGGGTCAGACCAATTCCAATTGAGGAATTGTATTGCAGGCGCTCTCAGACCTTCCACTTAAATCGGTCAAGATCGATCTTGTACTTCAGGATCCAGCGCCTCAAAGCCCCATTGGAGCGACCCGAGTAGCCCCACAATTCCTTCTCAGCAGTTCCGACCTTGCCTGATGTTCTCTCCAGGGACATAATAATCAAAGCCTTGCGTACTTTGTCGATCATATCTTTGAGCTGTCCAACGTATCCGAAACTGAATACATCCTCGGCAAACTTCTCGATTAACTCACCTTCAGTGGGAATGACCTCTTGTTTATGTTCCTCATTGCCGCGGTCTTCCGAGCTGTCGCGGTCCGGTGGCGCAAGAACAAGTGGTTTCAGGGGCTCTTTAATTGTTTTGTATACCTCCGGTGTAATATCAGCAACGTGAATCGTATCAGACCGCAAATGATGAACGGCGCGGACAATCACATTCTGCAGTTGGCGTACATTGCCCGGCCAGGGCAATCCCTCCAGATAAGAGAATACATCGGGATCGATGTCTAAGACCCTTCCCTTCGCTTGAGTTGCAAACTGCTGCAACAACATTTCAACGATCGGGCGAATGTCCTCGGGTCGCTCTCGTAATGGAGGGATGATTATGAGCTCATGATTTATCCTTTCATAAAGATCCATGCGAAAATCTTGCTGCTCGGACGGCTTGTTAATCATTTTGTTGGTGGCAAATATTAAACGCACATCCATCACTCTATCGTGGGGATCCCCTTCGCGACGATATCGCTTCCGTTCCGCTGCCGAGAGTAAGGCCGACTGTGCCTCCAGGGGAATCGAGCCAATTTCGTCCAGGAACAATGTGCCTTTTTGGGCAAGTTCAACGAGTCCGATCTTATCGCTTTGAGCGCCGGTCCATGCATTTTTCTTATGACCAAAGAGTTGATCCTTAAAAAACTGCGCATCCGATGCCTGTGAAAAAAGAGCAACGTCGAATTCTTCCCAGGGCATGTTCCGTCGGCGGCTTAGCCGGTGGATGCCCCTGGCGAATTCGGTCTTCCCCGTTCCGGGTTCCCCCAACAACAATACGTTAAGATCGCTGCGGGCGGCGGTAGAAACATCGTGCAGAACTTGTGCCATTCCGGGGCTTTCGCACACAAGTTTCGAATGCTTCAGCCATTCCTGCATTTCACGGTCGATTTCATAGGCTTCTTCGAATTTCACATTCTTCCTGATCGCCGCCAGAATGTCGAGCGGCCGTTTTGTTGCATAGGACATTCTGCGGGCACGGGCCTGCTCCTCGATCCATTGTCCGGGCCGGCGCTGCGAGACCAGAATGATGGGAATATGAGGCGTTTCGCGCCGCAAGAGGTCCGAGACCTGCAAACCATCATAATCCGGCAGATGGTAGTCGAGCACAATGCATTCAATTTCGGGATTTTCCTGCACGCGCTTAAGGGCGCCCGTGGCATTGTCCGCCGTCAAAATTCGCAGAGCGCCGGTATCATGTAAAAATTCACTTAAAGCTTCAAGGAATTCGGGGTCATCATCAACGAGTAGTATGGGTGATTTACGCATAGTATTTCAATCGCAGATATGGGAACATAAAGCTTCAGCGATTTAAATAATAATTCCCTCCGAACATATAAAAATTCGCGCTAAATGTCGCAGGGTTTAATTGACAGCATCGAAGTTTCGCCAAAAAAGGGGATTGCGACATTGGCACGGTTTTTTCGATTCAGACAGTGAGCGAATCAATAAACGAATAGCTACTGCGGCGCACCTGGTGCCGATACGCAGCGGCTCAAGGTTTCTTTTTATTCATACTTCTTCAATCGGAGGGTTACGATGTTCAGATGCTTCCACCTCTGGCAAATGGTCTTGTTTCAGTGCATACTACTTCTATCAACGGGTATCTCGTGTACACAGGCAATTCAGGCACAAGACGCCGACCGAATGGCATTCAGCACAATCAGTTCGGTGGGAATTGAAGGATTTAACAACGGCAACCGGAGCGTTCAGTTGAGAGACGGCAGAGCGACTGTGCAGGTGAACGTTGCCACTTTTGATGCCGTCGGAAACCTCGCGACTACTTGTTGTAGTGTTAAGGGTATTTTTATACAAAGCAACTTCGGCTATCCGCAACAGCAAATTGGCACAGCGCAATCCTTCAGTACGTCGGCAATGGTTGTTTCCACAAGCGTCACTTTTGTCTGGGCAGGCTGCACCACGACAGCATTGCTTTCGCTGTCCGTGCCGGGCTTCACGATGATGAGTACAAGCATCTCCGTTACGCTGTTGGCAGACCCGAATCGTCCGACCGGCAACTGCATCAGCGGCAGTAAATTCAGAGATATAAACCACAATGGCACGCTTGACCCGGGAGAGCCCGGCCTGGCCGACTGGACCATAAGACTCGACAGCGCTGGCGGCGGGCCATCAATAAGTACGAGAACAGATCAATTTGGTAGTTACAAATTTCAGAATGTTCTCAGCGGCCGATATTTCCTGAGAGAAGCAGCTCAAAGCGGATGGATACAAACTTCCCCCGGCGCTATCTTTTACAGGATTGAACCCGCAGATCTCAAGGGCTGCTCCAGCCTGGAGTCGCGCGACTTTGGCGGCCTTCCGGAATGTAAGGCGGCATCGACAGCTACGTTCAGCGCCGGAGTAGAGGACCTGTTCAGCCAGGCAAACGGCCCGGAGCCGTCTTCGCCGAACCCGGACTTACTTTCAGCCATGCAAAGCTGCTCTCTCGGACCCTTAAGCTCTTTCGATGTGCTCGCAAACAACCGGTGCTTTGGCCATACTTTTTATGATCTCAACCCTTCATCCTGTTTAATTGTAGGCGCAAGCTTGACGCTGCGGCTCAAAGCCTCGGGAGACGGCGGCAACGACGTTCTGCACTTGATGGAAGAGGGCGTATCGGCCTGGGCGATTCCTATCAGCCGGATATCCAGCGGCGGTGCCTGGAATAATGCGGACGGCAATGGTGAAACCTTTGTACTCGACCTCGCCAATCTGCCTCCATCGTCGCTCGGGATGACAAATCTGCTCGCGATTCTGCAGGACGGTGATCTCGATGTTTTTGTCCGGGAAAATACCGGCGTCGATTATTTGAAACTCGAGATCGACTATTGCTGTGTCCCACCCGATGCCTGCGCGCGAGCGGAATGCAGGATTCCTAAACTTCAGATTGGCACAGGCTACGATCATACGTCTCAGTCTGTCTACGGCTTTAGAGACTATGATGCCTTCTGGTCGGTTGTGGAAGATCCCTTTCCCAATACCATCGAACCACGCCCGGCATCAGTCATTCAAAAGCACAGTGACTGGGCCCAGGCCGGCGTCAACAGCCAATGGATTGCAGCATATCCATCCGATATTAACAGTACAAACGGCTTCTATGTTTTTGAAAATTGCTTTTGCACTTGTGAAGAATCGACGGCGGCGACACTCGACTTGACTGTGCTCGCTGATGATCGCGCCTTCGTGTACTTCAATGACAGGTTTATCGGTCAGACGAATCCAGTCTCCGGAAGTCACTTCTCGCGCGCAAGCAGAATTGTCACAACCGTCACTACGAGCGCCGTTGCTCCCAATTGTCTGCGCATCGAAGTTGAAAATGTCTTCGCCGTTGCAATGGGTCTTAATGTTACGGGAACAGTTATCACCGCGAATGGAGCGGGGCTGCAGAGCTATGCTTGCTGCAGTACAGGTGGTACCCTTCTCGGCAGAGTGTTTAAGGATGTGAACTGTAATGCCGCCATCGACGGCAGCGATATGCCGCTGGACAACTGGACGATCAGCTTAAGCAACGGAGAGACGACGCTATCCGATCAAAACGGCTATTACTATTTCCGCCATCTTCCTCCGGGCGATTATACGGTCTCGGAGCGGGCACCTGGCGGCTGGACGCAGACAGTGCCCGGCGGTACAGGCTCATATACAGTCACCTTGCAGGCCAATCAGGTAATCGCCGAGCTGGATTTTGCCAGTTGTACGTCAAATTCTTGTGAAATACCTCCCTGCCGATCAACGACGATTTCAATCAGCACCGGCTACAACCACAGCAGCGGCGAGCTTTACAGCAGCGGCCGGCGTGATGAATTCTGGCAGCTAATCGCCGAACCGCTTGGCTCCAACGAGGCAGTTCGCGCAGTCCATGTCGTCGACGCTTTGCCCGCCTGGAAAGCTCCGGCGACCGAAAGCGCTTGGATTGCCGCCCGACCCAGCCCCGGCAACGCCGCGCCCGGCAGCTATGCCTATCAGACCTGTTTCTGCATTTGCGAAGATGCCGGCCCGACGACGCTCCACTTGGATTTTCAGGTGCTGGCCGATAGTCAAGCCAAGGTGTACCTGGATAATACGCTGATAGGCCGGAGCCTTGTTAATGCCTTTAACAATCCGCTGGTCATCGACACGCTGATCCCGACCGATCCCGGGAAAAAGTGCCTGCGAATCGAAGTGGAAAGCATCGGCTCTGCCAGCGGCCTTAATGTTGCCGGTGTCATAAATGGCGGAGGCCTGCTGCGGCAAACCTGCTGCAACATCAGTTGTCGCTACGCCATCGAAGATGTCTCGCCGGTCTGCGGCGAGGGCGACACCTTCTGCGTGCCGCTTGTCGCTGTCGAGGAGTTAAACGAGGGGATTATCGGCATGGACTTCTGCC
>JANQRB010000103.1 GCA_028284775.1 Candidatus Kapaibacterium sp.
CTTTTATCCTGCCGGACCACATAGCATCAGTCTGGACGGCATTGTCGCGACCGCCGATCTGCATGTCGGGGCCTACCTGGCGCGTGTGACAGCGGGCGCGGCCAGCGGGGAACAGAAATTCATAATCATACGTTAAAAATTCACTTTGACCAGTATGCCGTGTGTCGCCGCCGACAGCCGGCACGCAACAAAGACTTCACGAGGCTTAGACAATGAATAGAAGATTGCTGATCCTGCTCTGCCTGATGCTTCCCTTCCTGGCGGCCATTGTATTTCTGATGCCGGCCTGGATGGCACACGATGCGTCTGTGACGGAAGAATTACCGTCGATTGCCAGCGATGACAATCCTTTTGCCCGCGCCGATTTCGAGGCTAACATGCTGCGGGATCCACGCAGCGGGACGATCCCGGTCAGCATACGCGCCCGCGAACATGCTTTTGCCAGCACCCTGCCCAAGAAAAGCGCCGCGGATAAGGATGTCCTGGGCAAGATCGGGGAGCCGAACGGACCCTTGTTTACCTGGAAGAATCGCGGACCTGTCAATGTTGCCGGACGGACTCGCGCAGTTGCAATCGACATCAGCAATCCCGACGTCATCCTGGCCGGCGGTGTTTCCGGTGGCATGTGGCGCAGCAGCGACGGCGGACAGTCCTGGCGCAAAACAACCGATCCGCAGGATTTGCACAGCGTTACAGACGTCGTGCAGGATACGCGTCCCGGCTTCACGGACAACTGGTACTATTGCACCGGCGAGCTGCTCGGAAACTCAGCCAGTGAACCCGGGGCCTTCTACTATGGCAACGGTGTCTACAAATCAAGCGATGGCGGGCAATCCTGGTCCTCGCTCGAAGCGACCACGACCCAGGGCAACACCATATTCGACAACGCCTTCGACCTCTGCTGGCGGGTAGTTGTCAATCCTGTTGCCGACGGGCCCGGCGATATCTTCGTAGCCGCCTTTGGAGCCATTCACCGTTCGAGCGACGGTGGAGCGAGCTTTCGCACGGTGCTGGGCAGCTTCGGCAACAATTCCGCCGACTTTACGGATGTGGCGGTGTCGGCCGGCGGCGTCCTGTACGCTACGCTGAGCTCTGATGGAACCGTCAGCGGCGTCTTTCGCTCGACCGACGGCGAAAACTGGACCGATATCACGCCGGAATCCTGGCCGCCGGTTGTGCGGCGTACCGTCCTGGATATTGCCCCGTCCGATGAAAATATCGTCTACTTTTACTCCAATTCGCCGGGACATGGATTCCGCGATGTCACTTTCTGGCGTTACGAATATCTGGGCGGCGACGGCAGCGGTGATGACGGTGCCTGGGAGGAACGCTGGCAGAATCTGCCTGGATTGGCGGGGCGCGGCACGATCAATACGCAAACTTCCTATAATATGATTGTCCGCGCGCATCCCCTCGATGTCAATACGGTTTTTATCGGCGGCACAACCCTGTTCCGCTCCAGCGATGCCTTCAGCAGCATCGACAACACAACGCGCATCGGCGGTTTCCAGGCGACAATCGGATCCTATCGTGACTATCTCAATCATCATCCCGATCAGCACAACCTCAAGTTTTATCCCGGCAATCCGGATCGTATGCTTTCGACCGGCGACGCAGGAGTGTTTCGAACCGAGGACAATCGTGCCACCGTCGTCGAATGGGAAGTGTTGAACAATGGCTATCAGACGACGCAATTCTACGGCCTGGCGATCGAACGAGCCACAGCGGCCAACAATTTTATTATGGGCGGACTGCAGGACCGCGGCACCTGGTATACGACCGATGCCGACGGCAGCGTTCCCTGGAAACGTTTCCGCGGCAGCGACGGAGCTTTTTGCGGTGTGGCCGATGGCGGCACATCGTATTACGTTTCCATCCAGAATGGTATCGTGCGGCGGTTTCTCCTGGATGAGAACGGCAACAAACGCGACAGCACGCGTGTGGATCCCCTCGGCGCCCGCGATTATCTTTTTATCAATCCCTTTACGCTGGACCCGACGAACACCGACCGGATGTATCTCTGCGCCGGTCGGGTCGTGATGCGCAACGACGATCTGACGGCAATTCCGATGGGTTCCAATAATGTCACAAAACTCAACTGGCAGGAGATTGAAGAATCGCGCTTCGGCAGCGATCAGTATTCGGCGATTGCCGTTTCAACGAACCCGCCCAACCGCGTCTACGCCGGCAATACGCGCGGATTTGTCATTCGTATCGACAACGCGCATGGCGACGATCCCGAGGTCAGCAACATCAGCAACAACAGCGGCTTTCCGACCGGCGGTTACGTCGGTTGTATCGCGGTCGATCCCGGCGACTATGATCGGGCATTGGTGGTGTTCACCAATTATAATGTCCGGAGCCTGTTCCTGACCGAAGACGGCGGAACGAGCTGGACAGCTGTCGGCGGCAATCTGGAAGAAAATCCCGACGGCAGCGGCAATGGGCCCTCGCTGCGTTGGGCGGCCTTTCTGCCCGATGGTGATGACATGTATTACTTCGTTGCCACGAGCGTCGGCTTGTACAGCACGACGCTGCTGGACGGCGCCAATACGATCTGGGAGCAGGAAGCGCCCGAACTGATCGGCAACACAGTCGTAACGATGATCGACACCCGGCCCGTCGATGGCTATATTGCCGTTTCCACCCACGGTGCGGGCATTTTCAGCAGCAGCGTACTCAGCGACGCACCGCCTGCCTCTGAAGTTCCGTCCATGCCCTTCACTATCGGCAACAGTTATCCCAATCCGTTCGAAACCGAGACGAGTATGCGGCTCAGCCTGTACCGCAGTGCCGCGCTCAGCATGCGGATTGTCGATTTGCAGGGTCGCCGCGTGCGCACGCTCTTCAGCAAACGTCAAATCGGGATCGGCGAGTATACCATGGTCTTCGATGGACGCGATGATCATGGCGCGCGGCTTCCCGCCGGCCGCTATTACTGGCTCGTGGAAGGCGCCGGCATGCGTCTGGGACGCAACATTACGCTCAAGTGAAAAGCGACTGCAGCCCTGCTGTAAAATGCTCAAGCATTGTAGCTGCGCCTGCAAAAGGCGGGCCCCGGACAATGACGAAACTCATTTCCCGGCCGCCCGCAATTTTCGTATTTTTGCCGCCGATGCAGGAGCTAGCTCTATTTATCAATCTGAAGCGGGAATGAATTATGGCTGACGAAGCATACCAGTACCAGTCCGGATTCGCCAATGAATTTGCCAGCGAAGCGCTGCCCGGCGCCTTGCCGCAGGGACAAAACTCACCGCAGAAAGTTAAGTATGGATTGTATGCCGAACAGCTGAGCGGTACGGCCTTTACGGCACCGCGCAAAGAAAATCGCCGCAGCTGGACTTACCGGATTCGGCCATCGGTAATGCATGAACCTTTTCAGCAGATTGACAACGGCCTGATATGCTCAGCGCCTTTTAATGCGCTGCCTCCCACGCCGAATCAGATGCGCTGGAATCCGATCGACATGCCGGACGAGCCGCGCGATTTTGTGCAGGGAATAGTGACAATGGGCGGCAATGGCGATGCATCGTCACAGTCAGGTGTGGCAATTCATGTTTACGCCGCCAACACCTCGATGTCGAATCGCTTCTTTTACAATGCCGACGGTGAGCTGCTGATTGTTCCGCAGCAAGGGCGCTTGTTGCTGCGTACCGAGTGCGGCGTCCTCGAAGTACGTCCTAGCGAGATTGCAGTCTTGCCGCGCGGAATCAAGTGCCGGGTCGAGCTGCCGGATGGACCGTCGCGCGGATACATCTGCGAAAACTATGGCGCTTCATTCCGCTTACCCGATCTGGGCCCCATCGGCGCCAACGGCCTGGCGAATCCACGCGACTTTCTGAGTCCGGTGGCAGCATACGAAGAGCGCGAAGGCGACTTTAGGCTTGTCTGCAAATATCAGGGTAATCTATGGGAAGCCCGCATCAAGCATTCGCCCCTCGATGTGGTCGCCTGGCACGGTAATTACGCGCCCTACAAATATGACCTCGCCACTTTCAACTGTATCAACAGCGTCAGCTTTGATCATCCCGATCCGTCGATTTATACCGTCATCAGCGCGCCCACCGATACGCCGGGCACCGCCAATTGCGACTTCGTGATTTTTCCGCCGCGCTGGATGGTGATGGAGCACAGCTTTCGGCCGCCTTGGTTTCACCGAAACTTTATGAGTGAATTTATGGGGCTGATCGTGGGGCAATATGACGCCAAGGCAGACGGCTTTGTGCCCGGCGGCTGTTCATTGCACAACTGCATGTCCGGTCACGGTCCGGATGCAGCGACCTTTGAGAAAGCCTCGAATGAAGAGCTGAAACCGGTCAAACAGGAAAATACCCTCGCCTTTATGTTCGAAACCCGCTTTGCCGTGCGCCCGACGCCCTATGCGATGGAAACGGCGCAGCGTCAACATGACTACTATACCTGCTGGCAGGATCTCAAGAAACACTTCAAAGCATGACGATGCCGGGACAGCGGCCTGCCCGCCTCCCGACTGTCGCAGCCGACAGGAGGGAAAGCTGCACCTTTACGTGCCGCATAACGAAGCCGGATCATTTCGAAGGGCTTTGTGGTCGGGAATTTGTATCTTTCCGGCAGTGACTGTGATGGAACGCAGTCCTCATTCCCCATCCACCGGCCATTGTGCTCTATGTCAACACCGGCAGCGGCAAGCAATGATTATCTCTCCTACAGCGTTGAAGATACGCAGCTTAGTTTAGTTCTGCTCAAGCCGATAACTGTCTATACAGCAGGCGCTTATGACGAAGCAGCTCAATCGCTGTCTCAGATGGAGGGGCTAACTTTACTTGTGGCTGATTTTAGCAAGGTGCGTGAATATGATTCCTATCTGGCGGTACTGGTAGATCTGATCGACGCCGCTTGCGGCAAGCGAGGTATTCAGGTAGAATACATCGGGATGAGCGAGTCGATGGAGCGCTTTTTGGCTTCGCTGAAAGCTGCCGATCAGGCCCGCAATGATGCCGCCGCCGACGTGTCGGCCTGGCGCAGCTCACTGGAACATATCGGAGAATTTACCTTACGCCTCGGACGCGATACTCGCGACTTTGTCGAGTTTTTCGGTGAATTGGTTTACAAGCTGCTGCTTTTGCTGCCACGGCCCGGCCTGATCCGCTGGAAAGACTTTCCCTTTGTCTTTACGCGCGCGGGTGTCGATGCCGTGCCGATCGTCGTACTGATCGGCTTTCTGATAGGCCTGATTATCGGTTATCAGGGAGCCGTGCAGCTCAAACAGTTCGGTGCCGATATTTATCTGGCCGATATGATTGGTGTCTCGATTACCCGCGAGCTGGGGCCGCTGATGACGGCAATCATCGTGGCCGGCCGATCAGGAGCCGCTTTTGCCGCCGAGATCGGCACGATGAAAGTCTCTGAGGAAATCGATGCTCTTAAGTCGCTGGGATTTGACATCATGCGCTTTCTGGTGATGCCTCGGGTTCTGGCGGTCATGCTTGCCGTTCCCTTCCTGACGCTCTTTGCCGACGTGGCGGGAATCCTGGGCGGCTTACTGACCGGCTTGATGACGCTCGATCTGACGCTGACGGGTTTTTTCAACCAGCTTCAGCAGGCCCTCACGTATTCGCATGTCTTCAGCGGCGTGCTCAAGAGTGTGGTATTCGGCTTCCTGATTGCAACGATGGGCTGTTTCCGGGGCTTACAGGTTTTTGGCGGTGCGGAGAGCGTCGGCAAGTATACCACGGCGGCCGTTGTCAGCGGGATCTTTTTAATTATCTTCGTTGATGCGATTTTTGCATTTGTTTTTCAGGTGCTTGATATTTGATTTTATGCCGGATTCACCAATCATACAGGTGCGCAACCTCACCATCCAGTACGGCTCGCTTGTCGTGCTGCGGGATGTTTCCTTTGATGTCTACAAGGGCGAAATATTCGTCATACTGGGCGGCAGCGGCTGTGGCAAGAGCACTTTGATGAAAGCCATTATCGGCCTGGTAAAGCCAAGCGCCGGTTCGATTATCATTGACGGCGCTGATTTTACCAGTGTCCGAGGCAGCGAACGGCAGGCGGTACTGCGCAAATTCGGTGTCCTGTTTCAGTCGGGCGGCCTCTTCGCATCGATGACTCTGGCCGAAAATGTCGCGCTGCCGCTTGAAACATATACCTCGCTGAACAACGACCGTATTATGCAGCTGGTCGACATTAAACTCGCGTCGGTCGGCCTTTCGGGCTATCAGAATTTTTTGCCTTCCGAAATAAGCGGCGGAATGCGCAAACGGGCCGGCCTGGCGCGCGCAATGGCGCTCGATCCGCATATACTGGGCTTCGATGAGCCATCGGCCGGTCTCGACCCGATAACATCGGCGGCCCTCGATCAGCTCATTATCCGTCTTAACGAGACCCTGCAAACGACGATGCTCGTGGTAACGCACGAACTGGATAGTATTTTCGCCATTGCCCATCGCATAATCATGCTCGATCGAGAGGTCAAGGGCATTATTGCCGAAGGCGATCCGCGCGAACTCAAGGAGCATTCAACGGACCGAAGAGTATTGAACTTTTTTAATCGCGTAGTCGAAACAAGCGAGGAGGCATAGGTGACTGCAATACCGACTCGGCGTGAGTCAAACACATTTCTGATCGGCCTCTTTGTTCTTGTCGGCTCCGTGATAGTCGTCGGCGCCATTCTGTGGGTCGGAACAACGAAGTTTTTTGAAGAATTCGATACCTATGCCACCTACTTCGATGCTTCGGTGGAAGGCCTGGAACGCGGCCGGCCGGTGAAATATCAGGGTGTGCCGGTCGGCAGCATCAGCTCCGTTCATCTGGCGCCGGACGGCAAATTGATCGAGGTGTTAATGCAGATATCGCCCAGCACGAAGATTGACACCGTAACATTACGGGTTAAATCCGAATTCTCGGGCATCACGGGCGGTAAATTTCTGCAATTGTATTTTCCGGATCCGGAAGAAGATGAAGACCTGATGGAGGATCACCCGACGCTGAATTTTCGTCCTGATTACCCGGTCATTCACTCTTCGCCGGCCGGCCTTCAGCAACTCGAACTGGCGCTCACCGATGCGGTTCATACAATCGGCAAAGTCAAAACCAAAAAGATATCCAACAGGTTGATCGATTTTCTGGAAGAAGGCGAAGACATGATGAAGGACGGTCAGGACTTTCTCAAAAATGAAGATCTTCTCAATGCCATCAAGGGAGCCGATCAGTCCCTGCGTCAAATCAATGCGCTCCTCGCTCGCATTGACTCGGCCGACATTATCGATAATGTGCAGCTCATCAGCCAAAACCTTGTCGATGCCTCGGAACGCGTCCAGAGCGCCGTCGATTCCCTCGGAAAACAGGTGATCGATCTGAGGCTGGCCGAGCGGCTCGACCACGTCGGCAGCCGCTACGATTCCGTCGTTGGGCAGGCTTCACAAACTATCAACATGATAAACTATCGCACAGAATTGGTAAGTTTTCACCTATCGGAATTTGTCGATCAGGTTCAATTGACCAACCGGGAACTGAAGCAAACTTTACGATCTTTGAACGAAAATCCCTCGCAGACATTTTTCAGCGAGCCTCCACCGGTGGAACGATGAGAATTACTATCATACTTGCCTTATTCTGCTTTGTGCCCTTTCTAACCGGCTGTATCTCCCTGAAGTCCGAGTACCCCAACATTACCTACTACCGGTTGGAACCAAACCTGTCTGCCGGTCAGGAACCGGGGGGAATCGACGGAACGCTGCTCATTCGCGAATTCTCGATCAGCGGTGAATACGATAGCGAACATCTGCTGCGGGCCGAGTCGGAAACCGAAATTCAGCGATATTATTATCATCGCTGGATCCAGGAGCCGGCATCGATGCTGTCGGATTTTGTCCTCAATCGCATGCTCAGCCGCAAACTGTTCGGCGAAGGCGTTGTCAAAGGGGGTACCCAGATTTTACCTGACTACTTCCTTGAGGGACGGGTGCTCGAAATGGTGGCCGGCAACGCGAGCGAAGGGAGATCGGGCTGGGTTCGTCTTCGGATTCACTTTGTGTTGGTCGAGCTGCGTGCCGGACAGGCCGAACGAAGAGTACTGCTGCAAAAAGTATTTTCCGCCACAGGCGAACGCGCCGATGATACGGCCGCTTCCATCGCCGCTGCTATGAGCGCCGCCGCCGCGCGTGTCACCGACGCGCTCACGAAGGATCTGCTGGCGCTGCTGGCGGATTGAGATGCGGAAGATCTGTCTTCGGCTTCGCTCAGACATCGGAGATGCTTGGTTCAGACATCGGAGATGCTTCGCTCAGTCATCCGAGATGCTACATTCAGTCATCAGCATTGCTGACAGGGCTTGTCGGAGTTGAATGCTTGCGGTGATTGGAACTGATTGCCTTCAGGCTTCCGCCACTTGTTCGTTCTGAACCGGCGCATCGGCCATCGCCTTTAAGGTTTTGTCGCACAGCCAGCGCAGGGATTCCAATGCCCGTTCCAATGATGCCGCCTGCACCTGAACGAGTACCTTCTTGCCTTTGGGCGTCAGACGCCATTCGGGATCTGTCGTCAGCACAGACAGCATAGCCTGAAAGACGCGGTCGTAGAAGACTTTTCGGTATTCAGGCGGAAATTCGGCTGTCAGGACGCCGTTGCGCAGCGACACCGATTCGAAGCCGGTAGGTATGGCCGCGATGCGCAGGCGAATGACATTAAGCAGCTGCTCGGCTTTCGGCGGCGGATGGCCGAAGCGGTCGCGCATCTCATCGATGATTATCCGCAGATCTTCTTCGCTGTCGACCGTATAGAGTTTTTTGTACAGTTCATAGCGCTCGACATCGGCGGCGACGTAGGATTTTTCCAGGAGCGCATCACCTTCGAGGTCGATCTTAACATCCGTGTTAATGACCAGGTGCGGACGTTTTTTGCCAAGGCTGAGCTGCTCGTCAAAGAGCTCGGCAAATTCTTCTTCCTTGATTTCGGCAACCGCCTCATCGACAATTTTCTGGTACATCTCAAAACCGATGTCGGCGATGTAGCCGCTTTGCTCGGCACCGAGCAGGTTGCCGGCGCCCCGAATTTCCAGGTCGCGCATCGCAAGGTTAAAGCCGCTGCCCAGCTCTGTAAACTCTTCCAGCGCTTGTAAGCGTCGCAGCGCTTTGCGCGAGATCGAATGGGGCGGGGGAATCAGCAGATAACAGTGGGCCTGGATATTCGAGCGGCCGACCCTGCCGCGCAGCTGATACAATTCAGCCAGGCCGAATCGGTCGGCGCGATTGATCAGCATGGTATTTACATTCGGAATGTCGATACCCGACTCGATAATTTTTGTCGCTACCAGTACATCCGACCGGCGTTCGATAAAGGCCCGCATGACTTTTTCCAGGTGGCTGCCGTCCATACCGCCATGGGCGATGCTCACCCGCAGCGAAGGGACCAGCTCGCGCAGATTTTCGGCCAATAGTTCGAGATCGGAGATCCGGTCGTTTACCATGTATATCTGGCCGCCGCGTTCGAGTTCCTTTTCGATTGCGGCACGAATGATGTCGCCGTTCCAGGGTAAAATCTCTGTATGAATCGGAATTCGATTGCGTGGCGGCGTTGCGATAACGCTGATGTCGCGGGCGCCTAACAGCGAAAAGTTCAGCGTACGCGGTATCGGCGTGGCGGTCAGCGTCAGCGTGTCGACATTCGCTTTGGCCTGGCGCAGCTTTTCTTTGGCGCCGACTCCGAAGCGCTGTTCTTCATCGATAATCAGCAGACCGAGGCTTTTAAATTCGATGTCATTGCTGAGAATGCGATGAGTGCCGATCAGAACATCGACCAGACCTTTGCCGAGGTTTTCGACTATGCCCTTTTGATCGGCCCGCGCGCGAAATCGCGAGATAACATCGACATTTACCGCGTAGCGGGCGAGGCGGTCGCGAAACGTCTCGTAATGCTGTTGCGCCAGGATCGTCGTCGGCACGAGTACCGCCACCTGCTTACCGGCTTGCACGGCCTTGAAGGCCGCCCGGATTGCCACTTCCGTTTTGCCGAAGCCCACGTCGCCGCAGACCAGCCGGTCCATGGGCGCGCCGGTTTCCATATCGCGTTTTACTTCATTGGTGGAGCGAGCCTGATCGGGCGTATCTTCGTAGATGAACGATGCCTCCAGCTCCTTCTGCCACAGCGTGTCGGGCGGATAGGCCATGCCTGGCTGCATTTTGCGACGCGCATAGAGCCGAATCAGATCGCGCGCTATGTCCTTCAACTTGCGTTTGGCGCGTGCCTTTTTGCGTTCCCATTCCTTGGAACCCAGTTTGCTCAACGCGGGGGTCATCCCTTCCTGCGCCGAATACTTCTGCAGGCGGTTGATGTAGTTAAGATGCACGAACATCTTGTCACCACCGGCAAAAATCAGCCTGACACAATCCTGCTGACTGCCGCTGACGCTGATAGTTTCCAGTCCGTCGAACTGCGCAACACCTTTGTCAACATGCACCACATAGTCTCCGCGCCGCAGTTGCTTGAGTTCTTTGACCGTGAATCCTACCGACTTGCGTTTACGTGCTTTGCGCGCCCGCTGACGGCCGAAAATCTGGTGTTCGGTAAACAGCGCGAAGCGGGCATCGGGGTAGATGAAACCTTCCGACAGGGCAAAGGGGAGAGCGAGTAGTTTACGCAGGGTGGTTTCGATCGGAGCGAGCACATCATCCGACTCCACTTCATCATCGATTTCGTCTTCGGCCTCAAAGCCCGATTCGAGCAGGTCGAGCAGGCGTTTAAGCTGCTCTTTTCCATCGGCGGCCAGCACGATTTTATAATCCATTGCCGTCAGACGCCGCATTTCGTGGACCAGGGTCTTGACTGAAGCGCGAAACTGCGGCTGCGTTTGCGAGCTGAGGGGCCGATCGGCCCGGCCCAAGCCATTGAGCGCCAGAGTGGCGTATTGGCGCATCGCCGCGCCGGAGTCTGCGTCTTCCAGCTCATCCAATCTTCCGTCCACCAGCTCGGGCTCATCGATAATGAGCAGCGTATCACGGTCCAGGTAGTCAAAAATACGAGCGGTATATTTATCGGACTCGTCGCTGAACATTGTGCTGATGAGGTCAACGCTCTCGAATTCGCGAATACTGCGCTGTGACATCGGATCGAACTCGCGAATGGAGTCTATTTCATCGCCGAAGAATTCGAAACGCAGGGGATTTTCTTCACCCGGAGGGAAGATATCCACGATGCCGCCGCGTACGGCGATATCTCCGATATTTTCAACAAAGTCCTTGCGGTCGAAGCCGTTCATCGTTAGAATGCCGATGAATTCATCGTAGGCAAGCTGGTCGCCGCGGGTGATTTTGATCAGATTGCCGCGTACATCATCGGGCGATGGCACCGCAAATCCCAGCGCTTCGGCGTCGGCAACCAGCAAAGCATGTTTTCGCTGTCTGCTGAGGAGGTTGATACCGGCGGTTAATCCGATGAAACGTGTGTCGAGCTGCTCAAGCTCAAAAGCTATGTTTTTTTTCGCCTCAACATACAGCCCCAGTTGATCGGGACCGAGCAGGAGACTGAGGTCCGTGTACCAGTTTTCCGCCCGGCTGCGCTCGCCGCAGACAATCATCGCCTGACCGCCGCGCTGACGCCATAGAGCCGCGACCAGAAGCGCCCGCAGGGAGCCATTGACCGTTTTGATACTGATACGATCGCCTGCCCGGCGCAGCTGCTGAGCGAGAGTCTCAGCAAGGGAAGTCGAGGCGCTGAGTTCGAAGAGTGGAGCAGGCGTAGGAAATATTTTCACGTGTATTCGTCTGCTGGCAATAGTGCGCAAAGTCAAAGACTGACAAATTACGAATAAGATTCGAAATTGACGGCGCTGAATTTGCCTGATTTGAAGGGTGTCGCGGGCGGATGATCCTTAGTCTGATGCTTGATTGCCTTGCCTTTCAGATTCTTTGGACCTAGTTTTGATCTTCGCCGGGGCATCCGAATGCCGGGGACTACAACGAAAGCGCAACTGACTCCATCCTTTTCCAACTCAACCCATCGCCCGGCGGCGGCTTACGATCCGATGTTGCATAGGCGGGGAACAATAGACCTGACGCGCTTGTTTCAGCCGCATTTGACCAGATACTCTATGATCGATACAAGTATTGACAGCAATCGCGCTCAGTCTAAGCGGAGGTACCCGGATCGGGCGCCGGCGATTGCAAGATGTCTTGCTGGTCTGCTCTTTCTCCTGCTCGCGGGATATTCCTTTGCCACCGCTCAGGCCGAAGACAGCAATCTCGCTTCGGATATCAGATTGCTGGGCACGCTCGCACCGCTGGGAACCGACACATATTATACCGATATCTGGGGCTATGCCGCAGACGGACGCGAGTACGCCTGCCTCGGTCATCGGGAAGGAAGCTTTATCATCGATGTCACCGACCCCGCCAATCCTCGCGAGCTGGCATTTATCGAAGGCGCCCGCTCGAACTGGCGCGACCTGAAGGTGCACGGTCACTACCTCTACGTTGTTCACGATGGCAATGAAAACAGCTATGCCGAGCCGGGAATGCAAATCATCGATCTGTCGGATTTGCCCAACTCGGCGTCACTCGCGGCGACATTCAACGAAAACATGGGTGGGCAGGGGCTTGCTCACAATCTTTACATCGACAATGGCCTGGCTTACATTGCCGGCGCGCGGGAAAACTCGGGCCTGATCATTTTGAATCTTGCCGATCCGCTCAATCCCTCCACGCTGACAACAATGAAAGAGCCGTACTGGCACGACGTTGTCGTTAATAAGGGTATCATTTTCGGCTCGGCGATTGGCAAAGGGCAGATTCACATTGTCGACGGAAGCGATCCCGAGAATCTACAGGATATCTCGCGCACCACCTATCCCGGCGCCTTTACTCATAACATGTGGATGACCGATGACAATGCCTATCTGATTACTACCGACGAAGTTAACGGCCGGCCGGTAAACTTCTGGGATATCAGCAATCTGGAAGAGCCGGAGTGGCTCGCCAGTTATGGACCGGCCTACCCGGCCGTCGCTCACAATGCGCATATCAAGGACGATCTGGCCTATATCTCGTACTACTACGACGGACTGAAGATCATCGATATCGGCAACAGGCGGGCGCCGGTCGAAATCGCGCACTACGATACCTATCCCGACGACAATTTCGAACGTGGAACAGGCTTTCACGGCTGCTGGGGTGTTTATACCGACCTTCCTTCCGGCAATCTGCTGGTTTCCGATATCACCTACGGGCTGTTTGTCCTGCGTTTCGAGGGCCGGCGGGCCAGTTATGTGGAAGGCAAGGTCTTTGACGCTGGGAGCCAGCAACCCATCGGCGGGGTCGAAGTGTCCTTGGCTAATCCGGCGATTTTCGAAGGCAGCAGTAAAGTTGAATCTGCAAGCGACGGTTCATATCTCATCGGTGCCAGGGCCGGCGCGCCGCAACTCAACTTTTTTAAGTATGGCTGGGAGCCTCTGCTCGTAGACGATATTGCGGTCGCCAGCGCGGAGCGCAGTCGCCGTGATGTCTTTCTGACCAAAATACCGACGGCGCCGGTTTTGTTGACCTTTCGAACTACGCTCGGTGAAGCGGTGGCCGGCAGCAAACTGTTCATTCGCTCCGACGTTTATGATTTTGTGAGTGTTCAGGAGACCGATGCCAAAGGCGAAATCAGGGTGAACCTGCTCTTTGACGACTATTCGATCAGTCTGCGTGAATGGGGCTTTTTACCATTCGATGCCAAATTCAGGATCAACGAGGAAGGGCTGAATCGTCTTGAGTTCGAGTTGGAACCCGGTTACTACGAAAACTTCACCGCGGCGCCGGAATGGAGCCGTTATGATTCGCAGGATTCCACAGGTTTATGGAAGCTGGTGCGTTCGAAGGACCAGGAGTTTGAAAATTTTTTGCCGTCCTTCGATCCTTTCGCAAAAGAGAACGGATTTTATTCCTGGTCACGGACCCAGCTCGGCCGGGCCGTGCTGACCTCGCCCAGCTTCGACGCGACGCGGCTAATTCACCCCGTTGTCGAGTATTATCGATTATTCAATCCCGCGCGCTATACCTTGGATCCCCAGGCGGATGACAGTCTGTTGGTCCAGCTTTCGAACGATGACGGCGCAAGCTGGACGAGCATCGAGACCGTTTCCACTATTGATACGGCCTGGAAGCGCCGCCGCCATCACCTCGAGCTCTTTCAAACTTTGAGCAGCACGATGCGCATGCGATTTATACACATTGAAGGCGATCGGGAAGAGCGTCGCAGTGTTCGCATCCGCCGGCCTTCATACTGCGCTATCGACGAACTGACTATAGTCAGCGGCGATCTCACGACCTTTGTTGAAAGTGAACAAAGCGCAGGCCCTGTTGTCGATCTGCATTATTGGCCCAACCCTGCTTATTCGATAGTGCAACTGGAGTGGCAGCCACCGACAAGCATAGAAGCGACGCTCAGCATATTTGATCCGCTGGGAATGCTCGTCAAGCGAATCGAGATCGCTCCGCAGAGTGGTGGGAAGGTGACGATAGACTTAAATGTCAGCGATTTTAGTGCCGGATTGTACTATCTTCGCCTTAGCAGCGGAAATTTTACTTCGCCGGCGAAGTCTCTGATTATCGTGCGGTGAACAGGATTCAGAGTGAAAAACCAAACATACTCAACGACGATTGTCAAGAATAATTCAAAAAGTAGAATTCGTAATTGTCAATTGATTATTCGGAGAACGACGTGTTAAGACTGTTTCGACTCGGAACGATTGCTCTTTGTGTTTGCACCATAGCCCTGACTTCATGCTCGGATGAAGACGGTAACCCATTTAACTATGACGACATCAGCAATATTTCCTATACCCAGCACGTACAGCCGCTGTTTTCTGCGCACTGTGTGTCCTGCCATGGGCCGGATCGCAGTGATGTGGGCCTTCGTCTGGATTCCTGGGACGAGCTTATCAAGGGCTCCGACCATGGCGAAGCCATAATTCCTTTCGACGCGGACAACAGCCGGATGTATGAGCTGTTTGTAAAAATTCCGGAAGTAACGCATCCGACCGAACTCGGATCAACGAGTCTGACACCCGAAGAGATGGCATTTATTCAGCGCTGGATCAACGAAGGCGCGATCAACGACAATGGCGAGTTTCCCTATGCCGAAGCAACAAACCTGCTGTACGTTTGCAGTCAGGATGCCGCGATAGTTAACATAATCGATATGGATAACAATGTCGTCATCCGCAATGTTGATATGACCGACTTTGGCTACAGCGCCGAGTCCAAACCGCACCATGTGGCTGTTGAGCCGGATGGCAGCTTCTGGTACGTGACGCTTATTACGGATGGCAAAGTCGTTAAGTTTAACCGCGCCAATGAGAGAGTTGCAGAATTTGACATGGTGCAGCCGGCGCTCCTGGCCGTCCATCCCAACAACAATCAGCTTTATGTTTCGCGTTTTATGGCGCCTGGCAGCGTCTTGAATACTATCGTAGTGCTCGACCGCAGCACCATGACGCCGGCGGCTGGAACGGAAGAAGGATTGGTTGATGTGCAGTTTACCGTCCCGCACGGACTGGCCATGAGTCCCACCGGCGATTACGCCTATGCCGCCAGTCTCGTCGACAGTCGTCTGATTCGCATTAACACTGCTAATTTCGATGTCGACTTTGCCGCCGTTTCGTCGCAGACAGGGCCTCTGCAGGTTGCCGTCGCTCCGGACAACAGTGATCTTTACGTTTCGGCTCAGGTCGCCAATCAGCTGTTTAACTACACGCTCAACGGCGCTGAAACACCGGTTGTCAACCCTGCCATCGATGTCGGCGTCCGCCCCTGGCACCCGGTATACACTCCCGACGGCACAACCTTGTATGTTGGCAACAACGGCTCGAATTCGGTTTCGGTGATTAATACCGCTTCGCGAACTGTGGAATCGACCATTGCGGGTAATGGCCTGGCACTGCCCCACGGTGCCGCCGTTCGTCCGGACGGCAAGTTCGTTTACATTTCCAATCGCAATGTCGATGGCTCTTATACCCCCCGCACCGATTTGGGCGACAATGCCAACGTCGGTACAGTCGTTGTCATCGATACCGAGACGAATCAAATCGCCAAGGTACTCGAAATTGAAGAATTTGGGTCCGGAATGGCTAGCCGGCCACTCTAGGCCTTCAGCGAACATTGCAGGCTCCGGCACATATCGCTATTTGCCGGAGCCTGCTCGAGCTTGCCGAAAGGGAATGTATGAGGCTCAATGGGGCAAGTGTCCTGTGTGTTTTGACGATTCTGCTGTTGTCCTGCTCGGATGAGGAGGTCCTACCGCCGCCGCCGGACAATCTCGATACGGCCGAGGCCTATAATCTGGCTATTGCGGAGCCGCTGGCCTGTCAGCCCTGCCATCCGAACCATTACGCGGAATGGGAGGCGTCGATGCACCATTACGCAATACATGATCCGGTATTTATTCGCTTGAATGAAATTGGTCAGGAACGTTCGGGCAATCAGCTCGGACAGTTTTGTATTGTCTGCCATTCGCCGGTGGCGACCAAGCTCAATGAGACGGAACCGGGTTTCGACCCCGCCGCGCTCTCGCCGAAGTCAATGGCAGGTGTCTCCTGTGAAGTCTGCCACAAAATGTCCCACGCTCCAGCCGGCAAGGGAGTTCTGGCACTGCGACTCGATAATGTGCAGCAGGGACCGATCGCCGACCCGATTTCAAACAGCTTTCACCGTTCGGAATATCAATCGCGCTACAAACGATCGGCGATCTGCCAGCCCTGCCATGATGTGCGTTCGCCTGAAAATGTCCTGATCGAGAAAACCAGTACGGAGTGGGATAACAGCGCCTATGCCGCAATGGGACTGGAGTGCCAGGGCTGCCACATGCCCACCTACGAAGGCCAGGCGGCCGTCGGCGGTCCCACCCGCTCGCGTGTTCACCGCCATAGTTTTGTCGGTGTGGATGTTCCGCTAACGGACTTCCCGGGACGGGAGCAAACTATCGAACAGGTACGGGAGC
Organism: Candidatus Kapaibacterium sp.; assembly: GCA_028284775.1. Taxonomy (GTDB): domain Bacteria; phylum Bacteroidota; class Ignavibacteria; order Kapaibacteriales; family UBA7675; genus JANQRB01. The sequence continues at coordinate 16,957 of JANQRB010000103.1, forward strand.
TGCTGCAAAATTCGGTCGACATGCGAGTAGCTCTGCCGGAAGAAGCTCGGATGGGCGAGACATTCTCGCTTATGGTGAGTATCGCCAACGACAGAACCGGCCATAATGTACCCAGCGGGACCATCTTCGAGCGCCAGATGTGGTTGGAAGTTCTTGTTCGCAGCCAGGGCGCTGCGGAGCCCTTCTTCGCCAGCGGCCTGCTGGATGAAAACAAGGATTTGCGCAACGACAGCAGCGTCGCAGTCAAAAACGGCACTCTGGCCCGCGATGCGGACTTACGGCTGTTTAACGGCATTGCCCGACGCGACGGCAAGTCGACCTTGTTCTTCTGGGAAGCCGACGAAGTCATTGACCACACTATTCCGCCCTTCGAAAGCCGACTGGCCGAGTATCGCGTTGTACCGCCGCAAGATGCGGGCGCTACGATCGACGTATCCGTGCGGCTGCTCTTCCGAGCTTTCCCGCCGTATATGTTGCGAGCTATCGGCCATCCCGAGCTCGTCGATGAACTGCCGATCTTCGAGATGGAGCGATTTTCGGTGTCGCTGCCCCTGCTGCCGTGATTTGTTCCGCATTCAAATGAACATCCGTATCGATCCGCTGTCTCACAATTGACGAAATCAGCGTAAGTTGGGATTCTGTAGCGCAGAATGTTCAATACAAACAGCAATCGGATGTCCAGCACACACTCACGCCAGCAAATTCTGCAGTATCGGATCGAACGACTGAAGCGGCGCAACGAAACGCTGCAAATAATTTACCGTCGTCTGGCGCTACTGCGCTTGTCGGTATTTTTTCTCGGAATCATTCTTGGGGCTGGTATCAGCCTACAGAGTCCCTTGGCCGGCGGGCTGGTCCTGGCGGCTTTTGCCGTTGTTTTTACCGTTATTGCCCTGCGACATCAAAAGATCGCCCGCAGTATCAGACGCTTTGAGCTGGTGCAGAACCTGGATCGGGCGCAGCTCGCCCGCCTGGAGTTGAACTGGGAGCAGATTCCAGCGCCCACGCCGCTCGATCGCTCCGCAAAGCACCCCTATGATTTTGATCTGGATATTCTTGGGGACAATTCGCTGCAGCAGCTGCTGGATACCTCCGTCACCCGTGGCGGCGCCCGCAAACTGGCGGACTGGCTGCTGGACCGGGAGCCCGCACTGATTGAAATCAGACAGCGGCAAACATTACTGCGCGAATTGATACCGCTGCGGCGCCTGCGTGAACGATTGCGCCTGGACTTCGGCTTTCTGCCCAAGGGCAAGCTCGACGGCTCGCGCTTTGTTCAGTGGCTGGACCAGCAACGGCAGCCTCTGATTAGCCGGGCAGCCTATGTCGCAGGACTGAGCCTGGCCGTTCTCAATGCGGCACTCCTTGCCTTACATCTGCTGGCGGGCTGGCCGCCGGTCGTCATTGTAAGCTTCGTCGTCTATACCTGTCTGCTCATGTTGCACCAGTTAAAACTGGGAAGACTCTTCGGTGACGCTATGATCATCGAAGATGAGCTGCGTTCGTACCGGGCCGTGCTGCAGCGCCTGGAACACTTCTCCTATCGTAACAGCCCCGGACTTGCGGACTTGTGTGCCCCGCTGCGCGATCCCCGTCAGCGCCCCTCTGATATCCTGAAGAGCGTCAGCCGTCTGCTGCTGGGGATTTCCTCGCGCGCCAACCCAATGGTCTACCTTCTGCTGAATGTGGCACTGCCGACGGATTTTATTCTGGCGCGTCGTCTGTGGCGCGTGCAAGAGCATTTGCGAGAGCGAGTGCCGGCCTGGCTCGACCTGATCTATCAGATGGAGGCGCTGCTTTCGCTGGCGAATTTTGCCTGGCTGCATCCCGACTACCGTTTTCCCGAACTAGAGGAGTCGACCACAGAAAAGCCGCCGGCTCTGCGCGCCAGGAGTCTGGGGCATCCATTGCTTCATGCCGGTAAACGCGTCGCCAATGACGCGGCGATCGAGAATCGCGGAACCGTCTGTCTGATAACCGGCTCCAATATGTCGGGCAAAAGCACCTTTTTGCGCACGATCGGGGTCAATTTGGTTCTGGCCTATGCCGGAGCGCCGGTAGTTGCGCAGGATTTTCACACAACACTGTTTCGCCTGTTTACCTGTATTCGAATCAGCGACTCCATTGCCGATGGCCTTTCCTACTTTTATGCTGAAGTGCGACGGTTGCGGATGATGCTGGATGAAGCGCGCCGGCCGGACAGCCGTCCCTTGTTCTATCTGATTGACGAAATATTCAAGGGCACCAACAACGTCGAACGGCTTGTCGGGAGCCGTTCCTATATTCGGTCCATCGCCAGACACAATACGCTCGGGCTGGTCACGACACACGACCTTGAGCTAACTTTGCTGGCCGATGAAATCGAAGGCTTTTACAATTTTCATTTTCGCGAGCAGCTTAGCCAGGGGCAAATGAGCTTTGACTATCGACTCCATCGGGGCCCGTGCCCTACGACGAACGCCCTAAAGATTATGGCATTGGAAGGATTGCCGGTCGAAGATCAACAAAAGGTGGAGCACAGCTAGTGTCGCCGACGCGAAACGATTGGCCTAATGCGCGGGCCGTCATCACATTTGCTACAGGTTGCTTGATTCGGAAGTGGCGACAAGGCGTTGTAATTTGCAGCGCCGGCAACAATCGCTTGAATTATGAAGCGGGTACAGGGTGACAGATACACTGCTACTTTTCGACATCGACGGGACTTTACTTCGCATGCAGAAGACTGTAGCGCGGCAAATCGTGTTTTCGATTTTTCATGACTTGTTTGGTGTAGCATTCGGCGAGGACTTGCACTATAGTTTTGCGGGCAAGACGGACAAGCAGATTTTTCGTGAACTGGCGGAGCTTTCGGGCGTACCGGAAGATGTTCAGCGTATCCATTTGCGCGAATTCGAAGAACGACTTGGTCGGGAATTGTCGCAGCGCTGCACGGAAGAAACCATTCGGCTTTTGCCCGGTGTAGCAGAGTTGCTGCGGCTGGCAGCCGATCAGGCGGGGGTGACATTGGGTCTGGTGACGGGCAACCTGCAAATCGTCAGCTATGCTAAACTGCGTGCGCATTCACAGGACCATCATTTTCCTTTTGGGGCCTTTGGCTCCGACCATTTCGATCGCAATTTGCTGCCGCCGCTTGCCCTGGCGCGTGCTCGACAGCACAGGCCCGCCGCGAACTTTGCCGCAGAGCATACGGTCGTTATCGGCGATACCCCGCGCGACATTGAGTGCGCGCGCGCCAATGCCATGAAGGCGGTGGCCGTTGCAACCGGACCATTCGCGGCGGCTGATCTCGAGCAGCACGCTCCGGACATCTTGTTTGAAAATCTCGCGGATGCAGGACCTAGCTTTGAAAAATTGTTGGCCTTGGTGAAAGAATGAACAGTCGCGTAATCGCAATAGACGGACCGGCAGGTTCAGGGAAGAGTACCACCGCGCGCAGGGTGGCCGAGGGACTGGGTTATGTGTATATCGATACGGGAGCAATGTATCGGGCTGTGGCGCTGGCTGTATTGGAACACAAGCTCGAGCCGACCCAGGAAACGCTCGACAAGTTCTTACCGCAGTTGACTATTCGCCTGGCTGTCGGACCCGCAGGGCAGCAAACCTATCTAAACGAAACGAATGTAAGCACCGCCATTCGGACGCCGGAAGTTACTGCCCTGGTTAGCCGGATAGCGGCTCTACCTAATGTTCGGCAATATCTGGTGGAGATGCAGCGGCGGATGGCCGGCGAAGGCGGCATTGTGATGGATGGCCGCGATATCGGTACGAATGTTTTCCCCGACGCCGCGGTTAAGATATTTATGATTGCCTCGCCTGAACAGCGGGCGCGTCGTCGCTGGCAGGAGATGCGGGCGGGCGGTATCGATGCAAGCTACGAAGAAATTCTGACGCAAATTCAGGAGCGCGACCGGCAGGACTCGGAGCGCGCCACCGATCCGCTGCGCAAAGCAGCTGACGCACACGTGATCGATACGTCGGATCTCAATATTGAACAACAGAGCGCAAAAGTACTTGAAATTGTGCGGGCGCTCGATGGCTGATATGCGCGATCGCTGCAATATGCAGACCGCGCCTGTCGTCGGTATCGTGGAAATTTTTGAGTAAGGACCTGAATGCTATGAGCGTATCCATCGACCCGAGCTCCGGCTTTTGCTGGGGCGTCGTGCGCACAGTTCAGATTGCCGAGCAATACCTCGCGATGAACGACGGACGGGAACTGTATGTTCTGGGTAATATCATTCACAACCCGATGGAAATCGAACGTCTGTCCCGCAAAGGACTGAAGACGATCAGCGTCGATGACTTTCCGCGCATTGCGCATCGGAATGCCCGGGTTCTGATTCGCGCTCACGGAGAAGCCCCGGCCACCTACCGCCAGGCAATGAAGCTAGGCATCGAATTAGTAGACGCTACCTGCCCGGTGGTTACCAAATTGCAGGAGCGGGTCCGTAAATTTTTTGACCAGGGTTACCAGGTTGTCATCTTTGGCAAGAAAGAGCATGCCGAAGTCAAAGGTGTTCGCGGCGTGTGCAACGATGATTGTATCGTGGTTCTTAACGCGGACGAGGCCCTGGCAAACGTCGATTTACGGCGGCCGACAGTCTTGTTTTCACAAACCACCATGGACCGCCCTTCCTTTCTTCAGATAAAGGAAGCCCTGCAGCAGCGGGGGATGGAGATAATTGTCGACACGGCCGAACGCATAGCCCTGGAGTTTCACGCCAAAGACACTATTTGCGGACAGGTTTCAGGTCGGGAAGACAAGCTGGCAGCCTTTGCTGCCGCTCAGGACGTTGTGATCTTTATCGCCGGACGCGAATCTTCCAACGGCAAGGTACTTTTCGGCATCGCCAAAGAGGCCAATCCGCGAACGCACTTCATTGAACATGTATCTGAGATTCAGCCTGAATGGCTGAAGGGCGCCGATAGTGTCGGCGTCAGCGGCGCTACGAGTACGCCCCACTGGCTCATGCAGCAGGTCCAACAAGCGCTGCAGCAAAAGCTCACTGCTGCTGCTGTTTCCGGTGATGCTGTCTGATGCTGCCTAAGCTTAATCTTCCCAGGCGCGGAGTTTCAGGCGCGTCTTCCTTTCGATGAAGCTTCCCCGCACACGTTGCAACTGGCCGTTGAGTGTGCGTAGCTCGTGCTCGACGACATTGTGGTGAAAAAGCATCGGTGCCGCCAGGTCCCAGTTCCACCATAGCTGCTCCACAATCTGCTCCCGACTAATGATGTTCCGACGAAACAGATCCGAAACGATAGTATTGCGACTCGTTAAGTGTTGCTCATGGCTAAAACAGGCGACATCTTCGTCCAGTAGAATTGTATCGGCATCGCGTCTAAGCAGCGTTCGGCTTACTTCGTATAGCTGATTGGAGATAAGACTGTCGGATTCAGCGTGGTCTATCCCCTGAGGTAGATCGGCATTGGCAAAAGTCGGAATTCCGAATGTACCAAGAATGTAGGCGGCAATTTTTCTGGCAGTCGACCTCTCGTCAGCCACGCTGCTGCTGTCGGCCAAGTCTGGCTTCTCTGTTGACTCTTTGGCGGAAGTTGCGTTTAACACTAGTACATCACCTCCGCGATCCAGCTCCAGTTCACCCTCCAGTTTGAGCCCCTGCAGCAGCCAGCCTTCCAGACTGTCCTCCGGAGCAGCAATGTCGCTGAGGACGAAGCGGCAGCGGGTACCGTATTCGTCCTGGCTGTTAGCTTCGATTGAAAGGACATAAGAAGTTTTTTGGACTTCAATCGATTCGGAAGACTCGCTTATCACCGAGTTGCTAAAATCAAAGGTATAGCTTAGGCCTTCCTGTAGCGGCGGCCCGGCATACACGGCGATCCCGAAAAAGCAGGCGGCGAGCGCGGCAGTCCAAAACGCCGAAGACAACAAGAATTTCCTGCGCGTCTTCATACCCATCCTCACGACGTTTTGCGTGTCGATTTAACAATCCGCTCGGGATTCGCATCGATAAACTGTTTCCAGGAACGCGGGCGGCTGACGGGAGATACGGCCTTGATAATGTGGCAGAGAGCAATTGCCAGCGCATCAGTTTTGTCGTAATAATCCGGTGTCTCTTCAATGCTGAGCAAGCCCCGAACCATGTACTGGACCTGCTCCTTGCTGGCATTGCCCGAACCCGTCACAGCACGTTTAACCTCGCGTGGCGAATATTCGGCCACCGGGATGCCTTGCATCGTCGCGGCCAGAATTGCGGCGCCGCGTGCGTGGGACAGCTTGATGACCGAGGCGACGTTCTTGGCGTAGAAAATACTCTCTACCGCCGCCTCATCGGGCAGGCTGCGCTCGATGACTGCCTGCACACGCGTAAAAATCGTCTTAAGCCGCAGGGGCATCGGCTCGCCGGCTTTACGGGCTTCGATCACGCCATATTCGATGAGCGAAAAGTGTTTGCCCTTTTGCTCGACGACTCCGTAGCCACTGATGACACTACCCGGATCAATTCCAAGGACTCGCACATGTTTACTTGTTGCTGGTTGATTATGAATCTTCTAATGCCGCAGCGACTTCATCGCTTGGATCGAAGTTGGAGTAGACGTTTTGCACGTCTTCATTGTCTTCGATGGCATCGAGGAATTTGATGACGCGTTTGGCGTCATCGATACTTTCAATTGTCTGGGGAGTGTTGGGCATCAAATCGGATTTGACTTCTTTGATGACAACGCCTTCCTGTTGTTCGAAGTAAGACTGTACCTGCTGCAGAGTGGCGGGCGACGTATATACGATAAAGTCATCGCCGGCATCCGTCATATCATCGGCGCCGGCTTCCAGCACATGCTCCAGGACACTATCTTCGTCGAGCCCTTCGCCGGCGATAGTTATACTGCCCTTGCGTTCGAAGTTCCACGCAACCGAATTCGTTTCTCCAAGGTTGCCGCCATACTTCGAGAAAATGTGCCGCACATCGGAAACCGTCCGATTCTTGTTATCCGTCACCGTTTCAACAATCACGGCAACGCCGCAGGGCGCATAGCCTTCGTAGGTATATTCTTCGTACGAAACACCGTCCATATCACCGGTGCCTTTTTGAATCGCCTTCTGAATCTTATCATTGGACATATTGGCTGCGCGTGCATTTTGCACAGCCAGCCGCAAGCGTGGGTTGGCGCTGACATCGCCGCCGCCCTGGCGCGCCGCAATCATAATTTCCTTGCTGACACGCGTAAACACTTTGCCGCGTTTTGCATCAGCGGCAGCCTTGCGATGTTTAATATTTGCCCATTTACTATGACCTGCCATAGCGCATCACTTCTGAGATTACTAATCCGTTCCAGGTTGTTTACATTTCTATTGTCGCTGTTAAGCGGACGTCTTTCACATACAACTGCAAGTGTTTGCAATTGCGATGCATTGATTCTTCAATAGTATAAATAATCGATATCGGCTTGCCGGTATTGCAGATCTCGATGCGTTCGCCAAGGTTAAAGCCAATGGCATCGATCAGAAAGTTTCCTTGTTTAACACGAAACTTGATGTGATTTTTGCCGACGATTTTCGCCTTTTTAATCACCTGGACATTATGCGACACAAAAGTCGGTTTGAAATTCTGATAGCCGAAAGGGGAGAAACGCTGGAGAAACTCCACGAAGGTCGGCGTGAGCTCGTTGAGGTTTAGCTCCGTGTCGATTTGCTGTTCGGGAACAAGCATTTCTTCGGAAATCATCTCGCGGGCAACCACGTCGAAGGCTTCCCGCAGCGCGGGCACCCTGGTTTCATCCAGCGACAGCCCGGCGGCGTACTTGTGCCCACCATACTGCTTCAGATGTTCCGAACAGTGCCGGAGCGCCTGATGGATGTCGAAATTCTTGATACTGCGCGCCGATCCTTTGGTAATATTGTCGACGGTGGTCAGCATGATCGTGGGCAGATGAAATTTTTCGACAATACGGGAGGCCACGATATTGATGACGCCCACGTGCCAGTCGGGGTTGTGCAGCACCAGCGATCGATAATTATTCTTGCGGATCAAATCATCAGCCATTGCACTCGCTTCGCTGAAAATAGCTTCGTCAATAACGCGGCGCTGATGATTCTTGCTCTCAAGCTCCTGCGCCAGGCGGAAGGCCATAATATCGGTCTCGGCCAGCAGCAGCTCCACGGCTTTGCGCGCGTCACCCAGTCTGCCGGCGGCATTCAGACGCGGAGCCAGATTGTAAACGATATTGGAAGAGCAGATCGTACCCAACTTAATGTTGGAACACTCGAAAAGTCCCTTGAATCCCGGGCGCGGCGATTGATTAAGTTTTTGCAGGCCGTAGTGGACCATTGTGCGATTTTCGCCGACAAGCGGCACCATGTCCGCAGCAGAGGCGACGGCGACGAAATCCAGATATTCCAGGGCGCGGTTCGGAAAACCCTGCGACTGGCAGATCGCCTGAACGAATTTGAAGGTTACCCCGCCGGCGCAGAGACCTTTGAAGGGATAGGAGCAGGTGCCTTTAATGGGATTGAGCAGCGCAAAGGTGTCGGGCAGACGTTTGCTGGGTTCGTGGTGGTCGCAAACGATTAAATCTAGCTCCAACTGTTTGGCATGGTCGGCCGCATCGAGCGATGTCGTGCCCATATCCACGCTAATCACCAGAGCTACGCCGCTTTCCTTAGCCTCGTCCAGGCATTCGCGCGTGAGGCCGTATCCTTCACTGAAGCGGTCGGTGATCAGGTAATCGACCCGGCAGCCAATCTCGCGCAGGAAGTGTAGCAGCAGTGCCGTACTTGTCGTACCATCCACATCATAGTCGCCATATATCCAGATCAGCTCATTCTGTTCGCGCGCCTTGAGAACACGGTCTACACCTTGCTGCATTTCGTCCATCAGAAAAGGATCGTGAAGATCCTTCAAGGATGGATAGAAAAAACTTCGTGCCCCTTCTTGCGTCGTGGTCCCCCGCGAAACGAGGATACGCGCGATACTGTTCGGGATTTTTTCGGCTTCGGCTATTTGCTGGACGGTATGATCATTGCGGTCCTTGTTTAAGATCCAACGATAATCCAAGAAAAAGACTCTCAATTTGTTGCTAATTACTTTAAATTTATAAAAGGAAGTCAGTAATTCCAAGTACTACATTTTGTAAGACATTAGAGCCTGTTGCAGCCTTGATAGCTCGGAGAGCAGGGGATTGCCTGGGGCAATCCGTGGACATGGTGGCTGATTTATCCAGTGCCTATGAAGCGACAAAGTAACAAGCAGGCCAAAGGGCGGGCGAAACGCGCGCTGAAATCCTGGACAAAGGGGCCGGCAACTGTCTATGACAACGATGAGGTCGTGCCGAGTCACTCGGTGCCGATGAGGCCGCGCAGCAAACGCATCCAGCACAAGTCGCAGCTCGATCTGACAGCAACGATCCGGGGACGGGTGGTCGATTCTTCGGGCCGCGGCTGGTTGGTCGACTGTGAACCATCGGTCGCCGGCAATGCCCGCCGGCTCGATTGCGTACCCTCGCGAAGCATTGTCACGGAAAACAGCGGTGCAACGCTAATTGCTGTCGGCGATATCGTCAATCTGCTGCCTAATGAGCCGGAACCGGAAGGGCAGATGCCGGGCTCCCTTGCCTCGGCCGGCGGTGTCATCGTCTATGTAGCCGAGCGACGAACCAAGCTCGCCCGGATGTCGGCGGGTCGCGCCAGCGAGGAACAGGTGTTGGCAGCCAACATCGATCAGCTTTTGATACTGGTCTCGTCGGACGAACCGCCCTATAACAAGCGTTTGATAGATCGTTATCTGGTTGCTGCCCGTTATGGCGATCTGGCGCCGATCCTGATTGTCAACAAAATGGACCTCGCCGATGAGGAGGGGATTGCCGAGGATCTCCAGGTTTATCGCTCTATGCCAGGTCTGCCCGTCCTGTTGATTTCCGTCAAGCGTAATGAAGGTGTCAGCGACGTGCGCGATCTGCTGCGCAACAAGACTTCCGTGTTTTCCGGACCGTCGGGAGTGGGCAAATCATCACTGGTGAACAGCCTGGCGGGGGAAGAGCTTCAGGATACCTGCGCCATCAACCTGCGTACCAACAAAGGCATGCATACCACAACCTATTCACGCATTGTTCGCTTGCCCGAAAACAGTTACATCGTCGACACGCCCGGGATTCGCGAATTCGGAATCTGGGATGTGCCGGCGGATGAATTGTCTTTTTACTTCGATGACTTCGAAAGCTTTCGCGAACATTGTCGCTTCGGATTGTGTACCCACACGCACGAGCCGGGCTGCGGCATCAAAAGCGCTGTCGAGGCCGGCGACATCGACCCGGAGCGCTATGAGAGCTACTTGTTTATTCTTGCAAGTTTACAGGGATAAGATCAGCGAGAGCATTTTTCATTTGGTCTTATATCGATGAAATGCGTAGTTTTGCCGTTCTGCAAACGAAGCAGATCGGAGAGGTGCCGGAGTGGTTGAACGGGGCGGTCTCGAAAACCGTTGTAGGAGCAATCCTACCGAGGGTTCGAATCCCTCTCTCTCCGCTAGGCAAGATTGACAAGCCCGGATGGCGGAACTGGCAGACGCGCTGTATTCAGGGTGCAGTATCCTATGGATGTGCAGGTTCGAATCCTGTTCCGGGCACCATTTAGTTCGATAAGTCCTTACAATGACTTAGGTTGTAAGGACTTGTGCGTTTAAAGCGCCAGCAGGTCATACACACTCTGTACCGACAGAACTTCAGTCGCGCCAAAGGCCGCTTCCAGAGTTTACTTAAAGAGCCCCGTTTACGCAGAACGGCCTCGGTTGTTAATGTAAGACGGAAGCTTGAGCTGGTCATTCCTGTACGATGTTTACCAATTTGTCTTAACTCCTGACCGGACTTCAGGCATTTCGTTCAGAGTTTTAGTAAGGCGGACGTCAAGTCTGGGCTGGCCAGAGGAGCGCTGGCAGGTAGCTGGTGACCGTCCGATGAATTCCCACTCTTCATCTGTACCAAAGCATGACGCTTATGCTATGACAAAAGGCGCTTTGATATTGATCGCTTGTCGTCCGCGGCGAAATTCGTAAATTCGAACTGTATATGGCGCGTCGGCAGGCGCATCCTATTCCATACTTTGCGGAAGGACTTTGCACGCATGCAATCCGATTCGATTCCTCTCGGTACAACGGCAACCCTGGAGCGCATTTACGGCGAACGCCAGCGTAAAATCATCAACCAGGTGTTGGATAAAGACACCACCGTGATGCTCGACGATCCACTTGAAAATGAGATGGTGCTCAACATGGGACCGCAGCATCCCGCCACCCACGGCGTGTTGCGCGTCCTGGTGAGGATGGATGGCGAAACGGTCGTCAAATGTGTACCGGAGCTCGGCTACCTGCACCGCGGATTCGAAAAGCTCGCTGAAAACGTCACCTATCACGAGTTCATTCCGCATACGGACCGGCTCGATTACCTGGCGCCGATGAGCAATAATGTTGCGATCGCGATGGCCATCGAAAAGGCGGCTGGCGTGGAGGTGCCGGTACGCGGGCAATGGATTCGCATGTTAATCTGCGAACTGGCGCGCGTCTCGTCCCATCTGTTAGCCATGGGCGCCACCTGTATGGACGTCGGCGCATTGACTGTTTTCCTCTGGACTTTTGCCGAACGTGAAAAGATTTACGATTTGTTCGAGCAGATCTGCGGCGCGCGCTTTACCACCAGTTATACGCGTGTCGGCGGCGTTGCCAATGACATCGAACTGCATGTGCTGCAGCAGATACGCGACTACCTCAATTCTTTTCCCGCCGCCATCGCCAACTGCGAGGGTCTGATTAACCGTAACCGGATTTTCGTCGACCGAATGGCGGGCGTAGGCTTTATGCCGCCCGAAAAGGCAATCCAGCTCGGACTGACCGGTCCCTGCCTGCGCGGCTCGGGCATTGACCACGACCTGAGGCGCGATGAGCCCTATATGCTCTACGATCAGGTGGAATACGATGTCGTAACAAATAATGATTGCGACTGCTGGGGCCGCTATCAGGTGCGCGTCCAGGAAATGAAAGAGTCGGTGCGAATTGCGCACCAGATACTGGATAAGATGCCCGAAGGCCCCGTGATGGCCAATCAACCCGACAAAGTACTGCCGCGCAAAGCCGAAATCTATACGCGAATGGAAGAGCTGATCAATGACTTTATGCTGGTCAACTTCGGCACGATGCCCGAAACCGGTGAATCGTATCACGCCATCGAATCACCGAAAGGCGAACTCGGCTTTTATGTCGTCAGCGACGGAACAGGCTATCCCTGGAAGATGAAGATTCGCTCGCCGTCCTCGAGCAATTTGCAGGCCCTGAAGTATATGTGCGAAGGCTCTATGATCGCGGATGTCGTGGCCATCATCGGCTCGATCGATCCGGTGATGGGTGAGGCCGACAAATAAGAGAATCCGAAACAATTTGCCAAAGAAGTTATCAAAGACGCTGAATATCGGCCTTTCCGAATTCGGCGTTTCTCTTTTATGATTCAATGACAATAATCTGCGGCGAGGATCATGGATACCCGAAGGCCCCGTTTTGCGATCACAGACAAACGGCTGGCAAAGATTGAGCGGGTGCTGGCGCATAAACAGCCCGACCTGGTGGTCGTGCTTGAAAATATCAATGATCCGCACAATCTTTCGGCTGTCTTGCGATCCTGTGATGGCGTGGGGGTCGTTGAAGTCATCCTGCTGTATCACGGCGGCCAAACAATGCCGGAAATCAAAAAGTCTTCATCGGCCAGTGCGATGAAATGGCTGAACCTGCGAAACTTTGCCGGTGTGGACGACTGCTTCCGTTATCTGCGCAGCCGTGAAATGCGCGTCTTTACGACGCAGCTTACCAGCGCTGCCGTATCGCTTTACGATATCGATCTGACCCAACCTACCGCCCTGGTCTTCGGAAATGAACATGAGGGCGTTTCGGCCGAGGCGGTCGCCGCCGCAGACGGTAACTTTCTCATACCGCAGGTAGGGATGATCGAGAGTTTGAATATTTCGGTCGCCTGTGCCGTCTCGCTCTACGAAGCGTATCGCCAGCGTCGCGTGGCCGGAATGTATGAGCGGGCGCAGCTCGACGGGGAAGCCTATGCCGCGATGCTCGCTGAATGGCGAACCAAGTAATGCCGCTTACAGTCGGTTAGAATAATCTTCGAGAAACTGGCGTTCGGCCGCCGTCAGTGATGCCTCGCCTTTCAGGTGAATTTTATCCAGAATTTCGTTTAATCGATCTTCATTTAACAACTCGTCATTGGCCGGGCCGGCGATCATTTCACTTCTGCGTTCGGCCTTGCGTGGACCGAATACCTGTAGTACGTGCTCGCTGTCGGTTGTCTCGCTGTCATTCAACTCGCTTTCTTCGACTTGCCGCGTTCTATCGGTCGCTCTCTGCGGATGCTGTGCGAAATAGAGATGGGCAAATCCGATACCGGTTGCGACGCCTAAAAGGTCGGTGCAGAGAAAGGCGCCGAAGCTCTGCGGCTGGTCGACGATTGCAAAGAGGTCAGGCAGGACACTAACACCGATAAAGAGCATTACTGCGATCCAGGCCGGTAATGAGATGATACCGAACAAGGAGAGCTCCATCGAGGGATACAGATAAGCAAACACAATCATGGCGGCGAGGACCAGGGGCTCCGGTCCTGCAAAGTTGGGCGCCGAATTGCCCATTAAACAATACAAAACGCCGATAGTAAACAAAAAGACAATCGCATTGCGATAAAAATTCCATGAACCCAGCAGGCGCTCGAGCTCCGGAAAAAACAAATAAAGCGCGAAACTGGCAATAAGCATCGTGATGAAACTGGGCATCACAAATGCATAGGTGAAAAGCCGCCAGTACTCGTGGTCGCTGATAACAGCGGCGGGAGAGAGTTCAAGCAGATGAGTCAGCTCGCCTTTGGTGAACAAATCACCCAGAAACAGGACTCCCACAATAATAAGAATCCTATGAGCGATTGGATATGAGTTCCACGAAAGCATTGCCGACTACTGCTCATTCAATTGTTAAGGATATTGTGCGGGGCGTGCTTCCAAAATGCGATGGCCGAGGCGCACTTGCCAGTGCACTATACTCGAATGTAGCATATTTGCGAACATTATCGAAGTACGAAATACTGAAAGGAAGGGTTGACCCGACAGCAAAGACGGCATCATCAGTATTCCCGGTATTCAGTTCCCGCTGCAGCTCGATGGTCCATCCACTGCCGGGCGTGAAGACCCCCTTGGCTCTAATGTCAGCCCGACTGGCGAATTGATTGTCATCCACTCGCAGCAGCCAGCCGGGAACAAGATCATTGGCCGCCCAGGGAGCGTTCGTTGCCGGGTTGTTGTCAACGTTAAAGTTAACATCGGTCTGATCCCAGATAAAACGGGAAGGATTAAGGCCGTTATTGCCGGTGCCGGCTACCCGGGCCGGCAACTGCAGGCCCGCGCCGTCGGGACTGAAGTTCTCTCTGGCAAAAGTCTTGCCGACATCGCCTCGGCGTTCGTTCGTAAAGATCTGACCGTCGGAACCCACGGCAAAATAATCATCGGCAAGTCCTTGCGGGTTGCTCGTGCCGGCTTTCCAATACCAAATGTCGATTATGCCGCCGCCCGGATACATACCGCCCTCGTAATTTTCCGCCTGACTGGTCTGATGGCAGGCTAGCTCGCAGCCTAAAGCCGCAAATGTTTCGCCCGCTGCGTCGCCGCGCACGTCATTTGACAGGGGGAACAGCAGGCTTAAGCCGTCCTGGCCTTCTTCGCTGCGCCGCCAGCTCTGCTCATCGCCGGCATTACCGCCAAGAAAGGTCCATTGATTCGGCGTTTCATGCAGGCTTTCATCATCGATCCGAACAAGGAAATAGATGCTGCTTCCGTCGTGCACCGACTTGATGCGCAGATTAAAGCTGCGATTATCTCCGCTGCTGGCCTCTACCTGCTCAAGATCGGTCTGAAGCTCCTGGCTCGCCAACCAGGCGTTGTCATCGGCCAAGCCATCAATCTGCGGTGCTGAGGATACACGCACCGCATTCAGGCTGAGAACATTGTCGGGATCAAGACCGATGCCTGTAAGCGGCACACTGATCGCCGCATCCAGTCCCACGGTGAGGCGCGCTGAATATGAACGTTGGGCCAACGGCCTGAATCCTACTTCGACGGTGCCGCTTTGGCCGGGAAAGAGCGCTGCATCGGGCTGCGACACGATGGCGTAGACTTCCGTATCGGCGCCTTCCAGTGATGCCGCCACCGCCAGTTGCTCGGATCGATTGTTGGTAACTTCCACTGTCAAAATTTTTTGCTCATTTAGTTCGACCGGCCCAAAACTCAGCGACGACGGAGAAACAAGAAAATCACTGTCGTCAATGGGGCCATCGTCGGAAGTACATGCCGAGATCATCGTTGCCAGCAAAAACAGCAGCAAAGATCGGAACAGCGTGTGACGGCGGAGAGTCGGAAGCTTGAGATACATTCGTGTTCGCATTCGTGTCCAAAGATAGGCAGCGGCGCAAAGATCAAGAAAACGGGGCAATTATTAAAGTCCAAATTGCATTCATCGAATCGGAATCCTCGTCATCGGCGACAAGCAATTACGCCTGGATCAGCATATTTTTCGTAGCGCTAAAGCCGGATGAGCTGCGAAGCCGATAGAAGTATGGCCCCGGCGTCAAATGCCCGCAGCGGCAAGAGACGACATAGCGACCCGGCTGCAGATAGCTGTCGTGCAGCGTTGCGACAAGCAGTCCCTGAACAGAGAAAAGCTCCAGTACCAGATGGCCGGGCTCGGCGATTTCGAAGTCGATACGCGCGATCTGCCGAACCGGATTGGGATGGCAGCGGCCGAGCTTGGAGCGCGTCGGCGCCCTGGCGGAGATATCTGTCCGCAAACCGGGAATGTCAATTCGCAGTGTCTTGGCGCCGTCGAACACCACCGGGTAGCTCGCGAGCGGCTCGTTTGCCGGATCCGCCAGGACCGCCCCATAGGCATCGAATTCACTTTCATGACATGGGCAGGTATAGGATCGGCTGACAGGATTATAAGGACCGATGCAGCAACCATCGTGGGTGCAGCGCGCCGTAACAGCTGCGAATTCGTCATTGCGAACACGAGTGAGATAGATACGACTTTGCCCGTTGCCGCAGCGTTCCAAAAAGGGCAGCTCCCCCAGCGTGAGAAGCACCGATCCGCCGGCATGCGCTAGTGCCGGGTAGTCGTCGATTGAAATGCTGACAATAGCGCTTGCGCGGTTGCCCGAGGCTTTGCCGCGCCCCGCCGGAATGCCCTCTGCCGGGCTGCCGGAAAGGAGCGCCAAGACACAGACGCTCATACTCTGGCGCAAAAAGGCGCGCCGCGCTCCATTCGAGTGTTTCATAACTGTGATCCTTCCTTAGGTTCGTCGATGCCCATCGGCGACAGCATCGACCGGCTTTGGCAAGCGCATGACGATACCGTCTCGACCAGATCGCGACCGGATTATCGTTTGGGTGAAGTTCCTTGACTTCACTGTATGGAGGGAGGTGGAAACTCTAACACTGAAGAAACACTTATCCGGCGCCGACTGTCATGCGACGGCTTGCACTGTAGCCGAAAGAAGTCGAGAGACGATAGACATATATGCCTGCGGCCAGGCTGGAACAGTCAGTGCGAACAGCATAGACGCCGGGCGTCTGGTAGCTTTGTACCAGCGATCGGATCAATTCGCCTCGCAGATTGAAGATTGCCAGATTGACCTGACCGCCTCGGTGCAGCGTGTATTCGATCCGCGCTTCATCACGAACCGGGTTAGGCGTCGATTGCCCTAACATCGTCAGGCTCGTCGATTCGGACATCACGGCTGTCGGCAGGCCTGGAATATCGATGCTGACAGACCTATCGCCGTCAAACGTCGTGTCGTAGCTTGTCAGAGGGGCGCTCGCCGGACCACGCATCACGTCGCCGCTGATCGAAAACTCCGACCCATGACACTGACAGCGAAAACGCTCCGTGTCCTTATTGAAATCGTCGATGCAGCATGAGTTGTGGGTACAGCGGGCCGAGACAGCAGAAAACTCGGTCGGGCCGACGCGCGAGAGCATAACACGACCGAATGCGTCGCCGCCGACGCCAAAGGTACATTGATCAAAGATCGGCAGATTGGGAAACTCCAGCCGTACGGAACCCATTACTTCGTTGAGCGCCGGATACTGATCGAGATCGATTGCGACGACGCCGGTAATTGTTCCATTTTCACTGCGTAAGCCGATTGTGTCGCGACCGAGCAGAACTCCGCCGTTCAGCGAAGCAAACACCGAAACGCTTAAGGCGCTTTTCAAAAAGTCGCGGCGGCTAACATTGTCGCTGATGCTCATTGTGCAGTCTCGTATTGGAGGAATCGCTGAAGAATGTCAAGGCTGCTCACCTGCCGATCTTACGCGGGGCGGATGATGCGCGGGCGAATCATCCGCATTTGTCCGGCCTCTGTTATTTGCGCTGCTTATGCGCCGAATTGCGATCAATCGAGCGACGAGACAAGGGCATCGACTTTCGACATGTCCAGATTTTCATGGTAGTCTTCATTAATCGCGATCATCGGAGCACCGCCACAGGCCCCCATACACTCGACCTCTTCCAGCGAGTACGTGCCGTCGGCAGTCCGCTCGTTATGGCCGATGCTAAAGCGGGACTTCAGATGATCGTAGATCTTGTCGCCACCGCGCAGCATGCAGGAGACATTGGTACAAACCTGGATATGATAGCGGCCCATCGGCTTTTTGAAATACATCGTATAAAACGTCGCGACGCCCAGGACATGTGCATAGGGCAGATTCATCAGCTCGCCGACATAGCGCATGACTTCTTCAGACAGCCAGCCAAACTTTTTCTGCGCCATCCAGAGCACCGGCATAATGGCGGATTTTGGATCGGGATACAATGACTTGTAGTGTTCTACGCGTTGCAACTCATCGGCGTCGAAAACGATTTCCATGTACCGGTCACACTAGTTAGACAGAATTGGTTCCAGGAATGCTAAAATACGAAAATGTGCGAAACGCCCGTCCGGTATTCAGCGCCTTTTTTTCCGCAGCAGCAGTCGCGTTTTGGTCCACAACCGGAGCGCGGTGAGAATTTTGTGCGAGGTCGTCACCGAGATGCGCTTGGCAAAGACATCGAAGTTGTTCATTTCGATTTTTTCAAGCAGACGGTAGTAGATGGCGTCCATAATTTCAGCCGCGAACATGGTGCGTTTTTCGTCGGGCCGCAAGGCTGCGCGGGCGCGATGGTAGTATTCGCGCACCCGACGAGACTGAAAGTGCATCAGAGCGACAAAGTTGTCATTGTACCTTTCGGCCAGGATATCTTCGTCGGTCACGCCAAAACGCCGCATATCTTCCTGCGGCAGATAGATCCTGCCGCGTTCCTTGTCGCCGCTGATGTCGCGCAATATGTTGGTGAGTTGCAAGGCATACCCCAGATTGACGGCGTATTCCTTGGTTTCATCGTACTTATAGCCGAATATTTCGATACACATCAAGCCGACAATGCTTGCCACGCTGTAGCAGTAGTCCTTCAGATCGTCGAAACTCTCATATCGCGACTGAAGCAGGTCCCGTTCACAGCCGTCGATCAGGGTGTGCATATACTGCTTCGGAATGGCGAAACGCTTCACGACAGATGAGAGCGGCCGAAGCACCGGGTGCTGTGAAGTATCGTTGTAGCATTTTTCGACTTCGTCGCGCCACCAATTCAGGCGTTCGCGCTTTTTGGCAATAATCTCGGCATCGTAGCTGCTGGGCTCTGCATCGACAATGTCGTCGGTGTAGCGACAAAAGGCGTAAACGTGGTGCATCGCCTCGCGCTCGGCTTTGGGCAAAAAGGAAAATGAATAGAAGAAACTGGTAGTTTGTTGCTCGGGCAGATATTGATTAGTGTCGGACGGCATAATCAGCCTTTCATCCTGCTGGGAATAAGAAAGTGCGGCATCGCTTTACCAATAATTTGACAATAATCCCATTTATTCAAGGCCGGTCGCCGATTGCGAATGTTGGCGCCCAGATCTTCTGCTTTCCGCAAAATTGCGAGGCCGCCCTGGTGTACTACAGCCAACTCTGCTCGAAGCCGGTGCTGCGGTATCAAAGCGAAGAGCGCGACGCCGCGATCGAAATAGGAGCGCGTTAGGCCGTATAGCTCACTCAAACAATTGGCGAATGCCGCAGGGAAGTTAGCGGAAAATTCGGCAGATGTCAAGCTATCTCCGCTAAGCCGGTGTCGTTCCATAATTTCACGGGGAATATAGACTCTTCCCTTAGCCAGATCGCGGGAAAAATCCTGCCAGAAATTGGCTAATTGAAGACCGGTGCAGATCGCATCGGAGTAGCGAGCTCGTTGCTCCGTGTGCAGTCCGAAAATCCGCAGCACCAGCTCGCCGACCGGATTGGCAGAGTTTTCACAGTAGGCTTCAAGGTCGGCCATAGTTTCCGGCTGTATGAAGCGGACATCCGACCGGAAGGCACGCAGCAGTCTTCGAAAGGGATCGGCCGGAATGGCCAGCTCCCGCCTGGTGTAGGCGAGCGCTGTAAATATCGGATTGCCGCCAGAATCCGTATCCAGCAATGCCTCCAGGCCGTTCAGGGCTTCAATTCGCCCGGCATCGCTGATTTCCAGCTCTTCATCGGCCAGGTCGTCGGCGACACGTGCAAAGGCATAAACATGGTGCATGTGCGCCTGCAAGCTGCGCGGCACTAGAAGAGATGCAACCGGAAAATTTTCGTAGTGACCGCGAGCCAGAGAGCGGCAAAACTGCCTGGCATCGGTAAGCGAGCTGACATGCAGCTTGCCGCCTGATGGACTGCAAAGGTCGAGAAGCTGATTCCGGCTGAGTTTCATCGGCGATTCCAAATAAAAATCCCTCCCGCACTACAGTGGGCGGGAGGGATTGTCAGCTTCGCTGCCCCGTATGATGGAGCGCTAATTATTGAAGAACTGACCGCGATTATCGACGATATCGGCGCTCTCCCGCTCATCAGCGATCCAACGGAAAAATGCCTGACGCTTCAGTCCTTCGCTTACCGTGGTCATTATGCTGTCGCGATTGGTGGCGTAGCCCGATGCGTCGGCATCCTCGCGATTGAGAACACGCAAAAAGAAGGCGCTCCGTTCACCTTTGATGGCCTTGGAAACTTCGCCCACCGGCAACGTAAAGGCTGTCGCGGTGAAGGCGTATTCCTGGCCGAGACCGGGGACGCTGCCGTTGTCTTTGACCGACACCGTCCCGCTTTCGATAGCGGAATCCGCCGGAGTGTAACTCAGCAGAGAAGGTATGTTCTGGATATCTCCGGCAATAGCCGATATGCGTTCAAGAGCTTTGTCGACTTTCTTTTGCTGCAGTACCTTACTGCGGATTTGCTGCATCACTTCATCAAAGGGCTTGACACCTTCTTCGCGAACTTCAACCAGACGGGCTACTACACGACCAAAACCCTTGATATCCATTGTTTCGGTCAGATCGCCTTCAGAAGCGCCAAAAGCAAAGCTGCTCAAGGCCCGTGACCCCAAAATAGGCTGATTCTCGAAAAAGAGCGCCGTTTCGCGCGGAGTCAGGTTGAAATATTTGGCGGCGGAGTCGAAGTTTTCGCCATTCTGAACCCGCTCGAGAAATTCGCGAGCATCACGCAGAACGCTCCGTTTGGTATGGCGGCTGACCCGTGGTACAATGCTGATTTCGCTGTACTGGACTTCTTCAGCCGAACGGTCATGGACCTTGATGATATGATAGCCAAAGGTTGTTTTGACCGGTCCGACTATAGCACCCAAAGGAGCGTCGAATGCAGCATCGGCGAACTCCTTGACCATTTGTTCACGTGGGAAATAGCCAAGGTCGCCACCATTGCGTTGGGCCGAAGGATCATCGGAAAGTGTCCGCGCCATCAACTCGAAATTTTCGCCGTCCTGCGCGCGCTGCAGAATTCCCTGGGCGACTTCAAGGACGCTGTCCTGATTGTCTTCGGTCGTATTCAGCAATATATGACTCGCGTGGGTCAACTCCTGCTCGCCGTCGCGCCGCGCTTCCATTTTGAAAAAATAGGTGCCGTCGGGCAAGACCACCGGACCGATGACTTCACTATCGGCAAGGGAAGCGATATAGCGGCGTTTTGTTTCCGGAATCGAGGTAATCGAGGCAAAATTGTTCGTCTTGCCGCTATATTCCAAACGATAGCGATCGAAGGCCGCAGCACGTTCCTCTAACGTGGCATTAGCCTTAAATGCTTCGGCAAGCCGGTCTTCTTTTTTCTTGGCCGTAGCCGAGTCGCGTTCGGAGGGTTTTTCCTCGAAGGACACATATCGCAATTTGCGCGCCGGCTGCTGCTCAAATTCGTCGGGGTGCTCATCGTAGTACTTTTTGAGATCGGCGTCGCTGATTTCGACGTCATCGTCATTGATTCGCTGAATCCGCAGGGCCAGATACTCAACCTGCGCCGAGCTGTTTTCAACCGCATACTGCCGTTCCAGGTAGGCCTCGGGCACCGATCCGATTGTAACTGCAACCACATTCTGAAGCTTTTCCTCACGGCGCGTCTGGCGAATGTAATCTTCAACGTCGATCAGCATTTCCTGGAATTCCAGCACACGCTGGCGACTTTGTCCAAGGTCCGATTGCAGGAAACTGGGATTGGTAACAACATTGTAGTAGAGATTTTCATCGAAGGTTCCGGCGGAATCGACAAACATTTGTCGCAAATACTGCGGCGGATCGTCAAGAATAACATCGCGAATCTCGTCGTTCGTCACCTCGATGCCGAGCTGTTCGGCATTCTGCCGCAACAGAATTTCGCGTACCTTCTGATCCCAGACACGGTCACGGATCGTGGCTTCATCTACTTCCGCATCGGCACGGCCCTGCTGTGCATTGAGCGAGCGCGTGCGGTCCATCTCTTCATCGACCGCCTGCCGAAATTCGTAGAGCAGGATCTTTTCTCCGTTAATAATGCCTACAGGAGCCGCGAGATCGTTCTGTCCCTGGTCCCAACTGGAAATATCAGCGTCCGATATTACCATAAAAAGTATGAAAAACACCGCGATCGCTGCCAAGCCATAGGGCGACATCTCGCGAATTTTCGCCATCGTTGCCATTTCCGGGAGTTCCTCCTGTATATTCCTCTTGGATTCAGTGCAAAATATTGGCGCCTGTCGCTCGTAATCCTAATCCCTGTCTTTTGCAGGATTGGCCACGCCGTAGAGGGACCATTTAAAAAAATGTAAACCGCAAAATTACGGATATCGAACGTAATTTACAATGCACAATCGGCAGTGGAGCTTTTTCGAACGATTAGCTACTCTTATTATTTTTTTCATCGCTTTCGCCCGTGATTTATGATAATAGGCAACTTCCGCGTTGAACTTCTCGAAACCGGCAGCTTTGGCCTCGATGGGGGCGCAATGTTCGGCGTTGTACCGAAAAATCTCTGGTCGCGTGCCTATGATTCGGGCGACGAACAGAATCGAATACCGATGAGCGCCCGAGCGCTCCTGATCGTGACGCCGGAGCGTCGCATTTTAGTCGATACCGGCAACGGTCATAAGTACGATGCCAAGTTTGCTTCTATTTACAAGATCGATAACTCGCAGCATACCTTGGCGGCTTCCCTTAGAGTTCATGGTCTGGCAGCAGCCGACATCACTGACGTCATTCTCACCCATCTTCATTTTGATCACGCGGGCGGGGCAACCGCAGAGAGAAATGGCCGCCTGGAGGCGACATTTTCCAATGCCCGCTACTTTGTACAGCGTGAGCAGCTCGACTGGGCGCGTCATGCGACTCTCAAAGATCGGGCTTCCTTTGTGCCGGACAATTACGAACCTCTGGTTGCCGCCGGACTGCTGGAGACCCTTGATGGCGCCGGCGAACTTTTCGAAGGCATCGAAGTGATCCCGGTTCACGGCCATACCCGGGCTTTGCAAATGGTCAAAGTCAGGGCTGATGACGCAACACTGCTCTTTTGTTCGGATCTTTGTCCGACCTCGGCGCATCTGCGTGTGCCCTTTGTGATGGGCTACGATAATTATCCGCTGACAAGTATCGAAGAGAAAGAGCGTTTCTGGCCCCAGGCCTACGAAGAGCAATGGATGATATGTTTTCAGCATGATGCCTTTATGCAGGCCGCGTTCATCGCCGCCGGGCCTAAGGGCTTTCAGACGGGCGAACCCGTTTCACTCAGCACTGTGTAGATTAAAGCTGTCGCTTTGTTCACTTTTTCCGAATGCTATGCAGGACTTTCCGGCCATCGAGTTTCCCGAACGAATCGTCAACGGCGTAAGCTACCTCCAGGTTTGTCAGCTCCGCGATATTCCGCAGAAACGGGGCAAGAACATCTACTTCGATGAAGAAACACAAATCGCCATATTCAGCGTGGCGGGAAAATTATTTGCCGTGTCGAATATCTGTCCGCATCAGCATGCGGCCGTCCTCGCCGAAGGCCTGATTGACGATCTGACGATCACCTGCCCGCTCCATGGCTGGATGTATTCGCTCGAAAATGGCAAAGCTCTTGGCGGCGGCGCCCGACTGAAAACGTATAAGGTCTTTTGTGAAGAAGAGAAGGTCTATCTGGAAAAGCCCCAGCCTGTGGAGCCCAAGTGGATTAGGGACTGGTGAGATGAACACAAGCGGACGGCGGCTTGCCGAACGTACGGCGCGGGTCAAAGCAGCAGCGACCCGCCTGGGCTTCGATGCTGTCGGCATTGCACGCGCTGACACACTCGGCCCAGACTATGTCCGCTATCGGCAGTGGCTCGACAAGGGCTATCACGCTACCTTGGCCTATATGGATCGGAACTATGACAAGCGCGAAGATCCGCGCCGTATTGTTCCGGGTGCTCGGTCGCTTGTCGTAGTCGGCCAGAATTATTACACGCCTCACCAGCACGATGCCAGCAGCGATGGCGGAAAAATTGCCCGCTATGCCTGGGGCGACGACTATCATGACGTTATGCCGCCCCGCCTGCGATCTCTTGCCTCCGTACTGCAGGAAATCGATCCTGAAGCGGAAAGCAGGGTTTATACCGATACCGGTCCCGTCCTCGAAAAGCAGTGGGCCGTACGTGCCGGTCTGGGCTGGCAGGGGAAACACAGCAATGTTATTTCGCGCAGCATCGGTTCATGGTTTTTCATCGGTGTGGTCATCAGCACGATTGAACTGGAAGCGGACAGCCCGATCGAAGACTATTGCGGTACCTGCAGCGCCTGCATCGATGCCTGCCCGACGAATGCAATCGTCGAACCCTATGTAGTCGATGCCGGCAAATGTCTATCGTATTGGACGATCGAAACCAAGCCGGACGTCGAAATTCCATTGACTATCGTCGGACAAATGGAAGGCTGGCTGTTCGGCTGCGATATCTGTCAGGACGTCTGCCCCTGGAATCGTTTTCAGCAGGATTGTGGGGAAGAGCGCTTCGAACCACGGCTGGGCGAGACCGAGCTGTCCGGTGAATACCTGGAGTCGTTGCGTCAGGAAGACTTCAGTACGCGTTTCCGCAAGAGCCCGCTCAAGCGCAGCAAGCTGGCCGGACTTCAGCGCAATGCCAGGGCGGTAAGTACCTGGCGGCGGCTCACGGCCTACGAAAGCGACACCGACCAGTCTACAATAAAATAGGCGGTTAATGGTCTCATCCCCCTGTTCTGCGGCTATGCCGGCAAAATTGTTGTCCTTACACATTTCAGTTAATATGCACTAGCTATGGAAGATGCCAGCAAACGAATCGCGATAATCGGCTCTGGGCCCGCCGGTTTCACGGCTGCGCTGTATGCTTCGCGCGCCAATCTGGATGTAATGGTTTTCGAAGGCGACCGTCCCGGCGGCCAGCTCACCATAACGACCGATGTCGAAAACTATCCCGGTTTCCCGGATGGCATTATGGGCCCGGAAATGATGGAAGTATTTCGTAAGCAGGTGCACCGCTTTGGCGCCAAATCCATCTACGAAACAATAACCTCGCTGGAATACGGTGAACCCTTTACCTTGGTATCCGATCGCGGCACACGCTATCAGGCCGACGCCGTCATCGTGGCGACCGGCGCCAGCGCCAAACTGCTCGGCGCGCCGGGCGAAGACGAGTATATGGGCTATGGCATATCCGCCTGCGCTACCTGCGACGGTTTCTTCTTTCGTGAAAAAGATGTCTTGGTTGTCGGCGGCGGCGATACCGCCATGGAAGAGGCCCTGTTTCTGACCAAACACTGCAAGTCCGTGACGATTGTGAACCGGACTCAGAATTTTCGCGCCTCCAAGATTATGCTGCAGCGGGCGCAGAAAAATGCCAAAATCAGCTTTTTGCTTGACACCGTCATCGATGAGTTTGTCGGCACGACGGAAAACAAGATTAAGAATCTGACCAGTGTCAAAATGCGCAATACGGCCAATGGAGAGCAGTGGGTGAAAGAAATCGATGGAGTCTTCATCGGCATTGGCCACCGTCCCAATACCGATCTATTCGCCGGCAAACTGGACATGGATGAAGTCGGTTACATCAAGACCAAGGCTGATTGCAGCTACACCAATGTTCCCGGCGTCTTTGCCTGCGGCGACGCCCAGGATGCAGTGTATCGACAGGCGGTAACGGCTGCAGGCTCGGGTTGTATGGCCGCTATTGATGCAGAGCGCTGGCTCGAGCAACAGGCCCACGCAGACTGATAAGTCTCGCCGGAATCGCTGCGTCTTACTGCACAGCCAGACGAATGCCGTATTTAGTCTGCAATTGACGGCCGGCGTTGCTGGCTTCTTCGTTGCTTCGATAACCCCAAAGTTTAACGCGAAAGGCCGGTATCCGGTCGATCAGGATCAATTCATAGTAGGCGTTGATCCCGCGGTTTTCCCATTCCTCTACCTGGCTGATGGCTTCTTCCTCGGTATAGCTGGTCTGCGCCAGCAACTCGAATGGTTCCAGCTCCGGGTCAAGCCAGCGAATTTCCACGCGCCGATTTTCCTGTGATTGCCATGCGGTCCCTTCCAGGTAGTAGACCGGTTTCCGCGCTCCGGATGCCCGTATCCGCAGTTGAGCAGGGCTGACACCACGCGCCGTCAAGGCCCGACGGGCATTTTGCGCGCGCGCCCTGGAAATCGCCAGATTGGCGGCATCGCTGCCATCAAGGCTGGCGTGACCGACGATTTCGATCGATTTGCCGGGATTATCCAGCAAAACCGCCGCAAGACGGTCGAACTGAAGATGATAGGCGGGAGGGGGATCCGTGGAATTGTAATCAAACACAGCCAGAATTTGGTGATGAGGGTCGTAGTTGCGTGGCGGAGCCCCGACTTTGCGCCCTTCCTCAACCCGGTCGAGGCCGCCATTGTAGCGCAGCCTGGCCGTGATGCCGTCTTGGCAGTCCCTGAATTCCTGCCACCCCTGATTTCGGTCATCAAATTGCAGACGGTAAAAAGATTTGTACGAACGCACGATCTCGCCCAGGGCACGTTGGAGCTTATTCATTTCGCCGCGGTTAACACTGTAATAGCGACCACCGCTTTGCGAGGCGATGTAGCGCAAAGCATAGGTATCAACGCCGTCGCCTATTGCAATGGTATAGACCGTGACGCCCAGCGACCGGGCCTGTTGCGCGACATCGTTGATCGTATACACCAGCGAGGCATTTTCCACACCCCCGGTTATGAGAATCAGAGCTTTCTGTGATCGAGCAGAGGATGCAAGGGACGACAGGCCCGCGTATGCAGCGCGATACAGCGCCGTCACGATACTGTTCTGTTCGCGGTCCATCGGTGTTAACAGGGATCGAGCATTGTTGGCGCTGATGCCTTCGAACTCCTGCACCACACGATGATCGAAGCGGTACAGGCTGATCTCATCCTCTTCAGTCAGGTTGCAGAGAATGTCCTGACAGGCTAGGTCGACCGAGGCCGCGTAGGGAGCCATATAGGCGGCATTGTCGACACAGAGTGCAAGACTGACATCATTGGCAGGGTCGACGATCTCTTCGATCAGGGGCGAGATTTCCAATGCGGCGTCGGCGGCGTAGCAGTCCATCGCCAGCTTCCACTCTGATGAAGCGGTCATCGAGGGAAGATAGTTGCCGTACTCGTCAAGCAAGACGGCATGGATCTCGCCGAGAGGATTGCTGTCCGTCGCCGCTACCCGCATTATTTTAACTTTGTTGACAGCGGGGACACCTGTCTGGCCAGAGGCATAGCCCATCAGGAAATCCGAGGCCAGTGTCGATTCGAAAAAATAGTTGCAAGGTTGATCGGAGCGCTCCGGCGGGTCGGGAGGAGTTGTCTGCTCCTCCACTATAGGCGGCGGCGGGTTGACGACCCGTATCGTCCAGCTGCCCGTTGTGCTTTGATCGCCGCCATGGCCGGTCAGCCTGTAGGTGGTGGTTACCCGTGGCGTCACATAAGTAATGTCCGTTGCGTCAAATGCACCTTCCTGGCCGGCCAGCGTCACACTGTCTGCGTCACTGAAGGACCAGCGTATGTAGCCACGCTGACCCGCTTCTATCTCTGGCGTTCCGCTAATTGAGTTGAGCAGGGGCGCTGTGCCCGCGCAGCCCCAGGTCAACAAAACCATTAAACAGGTAGTGAAAAGGAGACTGTGCGATAAGTCGTGCCCGAGCAGCTTTGATCTGAGCTGGTATGAAAGGGTACGTGACGGATGATAGAGTTTCAAATCAGTGTCTGGGTCGTGTTGAGATTAGTTCGCTGCAGGCATTAATTTGATTTTATTAGCGGAGAAAATCAAGAAGAGAAAGAGAAGGGGGAATTCACGAGATGCGAATTCCCCCTATGGAATCACCTGAGGTCCTCAAGGCGCTAAGAGCTCGTAAACTGCAGCCTGCCATCCGGATCGCGTGTCACGACGACGGTTGTTCCGGCGCCGATTTCTCCGCCGAGGATCTTGACGGCCAGCGGGTCGGCCAAGTGTCGTTGAATTACGCGTTTTAAGGGTCGCGCTCCGAAATTGATGTCATAGCCTGATTCGCCAAGCCAGTCGAGGGCCTCGCCGCTGATATCAAGCTCGATATCGCTTTCTTTTAGTTTACTTCTCAGCCCGGCGAGTTGAATTTCGACGATCTTTCGTACTTCGCGTGCGCTGAGGGGATTGAAGAGTATTATCTCGTCGATGCGATTCAAAAACTCGGGACGCAGTCGACTTTGAAGCAATTCCATCAGACTTTCGCGTAATTCATAAAGGATTGCGCGGCGGCTGACATCCTCGGCCTTTTCCAGCTCCGGCAGGCGTTCCTGGATGACATCGGTGCCCATGTTGGATGTCATGATAATGATCGTGTTTTTGAAATTGACGGTCTTGCCCTGGCTATCGGTCAGACGGCCTTCGTCAAGCACCTGGAGCAGCACATTGAAAACCTCAGGATGAGCTTTTTCGATCTCATCGAGAAGAACCACGGAATACGGACGCCGGCGTACAGCCTCGGTAAGCTGGCCGCCCTCTTCATAGCCAACGTAGCCGGGAGGGGCTCCGATGAGGCGCGTTACGGCGAACTTTTCCATATACTCGCTCATATCGATACGCACCATGGCGCTCTCATCGTCAAAGAGGAAGTTTGCAAGGGAGCGTGCCAGCTCCGTTTTACCTACGCCGGTTGTGCCTAAAAATATGAAGGAGCCGATCGGACGATCTAAGTCCTGCAGTCCCGCGCGTGAACGTCGAATAGCATTGCTGACCGCTGTAACGGCTTCTGCCTGGCCTACCACGCGTTCCTGCAAGCGGTCTTCCATCTTCAGCAGTTTGATGCGTTCAGATTCAAGCATCCGTTGGACCGGAATGCCGGTCCAACGGGCTACTATCTCGGCAACGTCTTCAGCTTCAACTTCTTCTTTCAACATTTTGCCGCCGCTCTGGATGTCTTGCAGTTTGGCATTGGCGCCCGCCAGATCGCGTTCGAACTGAACAATTCGGCCATAGCGAATTTCCGCTACGCGCGCTAAGTCGCCGGAGCGTTCGGCATTGGCGGCCTCGACTTTGGCTTCTTCGATCTGTGCTTTCAGCTTTCGAATCGCCTGAATCGTATCTTTCTCAACACCCCAATGCGCCTTGAGCGCCGAGTGTTTTTCCCGCAGCTCGCTAAGCTCCTCTTCGATTTCTTCCAGGCGTTTGCGTGTCGAATGATGTACTAAGGATTCCGACATCAGATTTGGCCCCCCGAATTATGTACAAGCTTTTGTATTTCGACGTTGTTGAAATTGAAAACTGCTTCATTAGCCCGCAGGACTTTCGCCGCTGCAACATGATAAGCGCAGTTGATTGCCCTGTTCAGCGATACTGCAGCGCCTCGGCTGAGCTCCGATCGTTTCCTGTCCGCTGACGTCTGGAAGCGATGACACAGCCGGAATGGAACAAAAGACGGAAAATTTCGACATCTCGTGTTGCTGTTCATAGGCCCGTTCCGCCGGCGCCGCTTGCCCGCAGCGGGTCAATCCGCTCCTGAGACCTTTGGATTTTTGCCGGATTAGGCCTACATTTGTGGCTGTTTTTCAAAACGTCTAGCGGTAGAGTAGCAGCGCCTGCATACGAAATCAGAGACACAGTGTAGTGGCTTCCGGCCGTACCCTAGCTCTGCCGACACCGACGAATATTAAAAGTTCGAGTTATGTTCAAGATAGTCAGCCTCGCGGACGATACCGGATATAAGGGCTGGCTTACACTCTGGTGTTAGAGCTTTCGTCGAAGGTAATCTTGTGATTTCCGGAGAGGATGCATGGATCCCGTAATCAGATTGATTCTCATTGCCGTTCTCAGTTATGCCATAGGCTCTATTCCTACTGCCTATCTTATCAGTCGCAAGTTTTTCGGATTTGATATCCGGGAAAAAGGCAGCGGCAACATGGGAAGCACTAATGCTTTTCGTGTGCTGGGATTTAAGTGGGGGCTCGCGGTACAACTTTTCGACATTGCGAAGGGTATCTTTGCCGTACTTGTGGTGTCGCATATTTTTGACGGTGAGATGGCCTTCACGAATCGCACGCCCTTCGAAGATCAAACGGTCATTTGCATAATAGCCGGCGTATGCGCCGTTCTTGGGCATATTTTTTCGGCCTTCGTGGGATTTCGTGGCGGCAAAGGCATCAACACCGCTGTCGGCATGCTGGTAGCTATCGCGCCGGTTGAAGTTGCGATTATTGTCGGCATCTTTATTGTCGTGGTACTGTTCTCAGGTTACATCTCCCTGGCATCGATTTCGGCCGCCGTAGCCTTACCAACGTCGATGTGTATTCGCCAGAATATTTTCTCAGCCGATATCCAGGGATACCAGACGCTTGTGTTTTTCTTCATTGGACTGGCTCTCCTCATTCTCTATACACACAGAAGTAACATTCGACGCTTACTGGCGGGCAATGAAAATCGATTTCAGAAATTATGGTTATTCAGGCCGGGATCCGAACAAAGGGACGGTCGAAACTAAGCGGCGAATTCAGGCATGAACATTGCGATAGTAGGCGCGGGCGGATGGGGTACCGCCCTGGCCAATCTGCTTGCGGTCAATCTACATGACGTGGTGTTGTGGAGCATCGAAGCAGATGTTGTCGATGAAATTAATCAGCATCACAGCAACAGCGCATATCTGCCCGGCATCACCATTCCGGAGCGAGTGCGGGCGTCCTGCGACACTGCCGATGTCAATAAGGCTGAGTTGATTATCGTTGCCACGCCGACGCAGTATATCGCGTCTGTCTTTCGTGAAAGGGACTTCCACATTCACGATAAGATCGTTGTCAGCGTATCCAAGGGCATCGAGCAAAACAGTCTGCACCGTGTTTCACAGGTGCTGCAGGATGCCGCCGGGATCGATCTGGATCGTTTTGTCGCTCTTACCGGACCCAGCCATGCGGAAGAGGTGGCGCGGCAGGTGCCGACAACGGTCGTTGCGGCGTCCCGCGACGTCGGTGTTGCCAAACTTGTGCAGCAGGTCTTCACGACACCCTTTTTTCGTGTGTATCACAGCCATGATGTCATTGGCGCCGAGTTGGGCGGAGCGGTTAAGAATGTGATCGCGATTTCCGCCGGTATTATTGAAGGCCTGGGCCTGGGCGATAATACCAAGGCAGCTCTCATGACCCGCGGCCTGGCGGAAATAACGCGTTTGGGTAAAGCGATGGGCGCACAGGCCCTGACCTTTTCCGGCTTGTCCTGCCTCGGCGACCTGTTTGTGACCTGCACCAGTAAATACAGTCGTAATCGGGCGGTCGGTGAAAAAATCGGAAGCGGTCAAAAGCTCGACGCTATTCTGGCCGAAACCAAAATGATCGCCGAAGGAGTGGCCACGACCGCTTCAGTCCGAGAATTGAGCCATCGGTATCATGTAGAAATGCCTATCGTCAATCAGGTGTACGCCATCTTGTTTGAGAACAAAGACGCAATGCACGCCACCCGCGAACTGATGATGAGAGAAACGAAATCCGAAATCTGGTAGATTTGTCGAGTAATCAGCCCAATCCGCAGCGCTCGAAGATATAGTCGACATTTTCCAGTGCCCTTCGCAGATCGCACATAGCTTCCAATTCTTCCTCCGCAATATGTTTGCATATCTCCGGATCGGCCTTTAAGAAATCCAGGAACGGACGGCGTTCCCGCCAGGTTTGCATAGCGTTGCGCTGCACCATCGCGTAGGCATCTTCACGCGACACGCCCCGTTTGGCCAGCTCGAGCAGGATTGTCTGTGAAAACGGCAGTCCGCAGGTGATGTCAAGGTTGCGCTGCATTGCCTCGGGATAGACCTGCAATCGATCGAGCAGAGGGATGGCGACCGAGAGCATATAATGGAGAGTAATCGTGGAATCCGGACAGATGACACGTTCAACCGAACTATGCGAGATATCACGTTCATGCCACAAAGCCACGTTCTCCATCGCCGCCAGGGCATTGCCGCGAAGGAGGCGCGCCATTCCGCACAGTCGTTCGGAAATAATCGGATTCCGTTTATGCGGCATTGCCGAGCTGCCTTTTTGTCCTTTGGCAAAGAATTCTTCCGCTTCCAGAACTTCGGTGCGCTGAAGGTGCCGGATTTCGGTTGCGATGCGTTCCAGCATCGTTCCCACGATGGCAAGCGTGCTGAGGAACTCTGCGTGCCGGTCGCGCTGAATCACTTGAGTCGAGATCGGCGCTGCTTCCAGTCCCAGGTTTCGGCAGACATACTCTTCGACGCGTGGTGAGAGATGTTGAAAAGTTCCGACCGCGCCGCTGATCTGACCGACTGCAATTGATTTCAGGGCCGTTTGCATCCGTTCAATATTGCGGAGGCATTCGCGGTACCAGAGGGCGAATTTCATTCCGAAACTCATCGGCTCGGCGTGAATGCCATGCGAACGGCCGATGCAAAGGCTGTGTTTAAGTTCGCGTGCGCGGCGCGCCAGGACATCGCGAAGCTCCATAAGCTGGGCCAGAAGCAGTTCGCCCGCTTGTTTGAGCTGCACGGCCAGGCAGGTGTCGAGTACGTCGCTCGATGTCATGCCCAGATGCACATAGCGCGAGGGTTCGCCGACATATTCGGCCACGTTGGTAAGGAAAGCGATAACATCGTGATGGGTTGTTTCCTCGATCGCAAGAATTCGCTCGACGTTGAAATCACCCTTGCTGCGGATCGCCGCGGCCGCTTCCTTTGGAATCACCCCCAGCTCGGCCTGCGCTTCGCAGGCCAGTGTCTCGATTTCGAGCCAGATCTTGTATTTGTTTTCGTCTTCCCATATTCGGCCCATTTCCGGGCGCGTATAGCGTGAAATCATGTCGGCTCCACCTTGTGTTGCTTTGATTTTTCAGATTGTTGTCTGCGAACTTTCGGAATAAACTCCTGACCGTAGAGCGGCGTGAACGACAGGGGATCGGTGGTATCGCCTTGTTCGAGTTTGCGGGCTGCCACAGCGGCGACCTTGCGGGCCGAGCAGCGCGCAAGATCCGGCGGAATCGGCAGGCCGAGCGAATCCATGCCGGGTCCGCAATACAGTATGTCGTCGCGAAGCGTCGTTCTAAATGCGGCGTGCTGGACGACGCTTATCGCACCCGAGGCTTCAGCTTCAAGTGTAAAGTGCTGAGTGTAAAGCAGCTGCTGATGCGAAGGAATAACTGCGCAAATACTACCGGCGGAAACAGCCCTGGCTGCCGGAATGGCTGCCTGGGCAAGCGCCAGGAGGGTCGGCACGGCGACCAGAGCCGGTGCTTGTTCGAAACAGAGCGCCTTGGCGAGAGCGGCGCCGATTCGCAATCCCGTAAACGAACCGGGGCCGGCGCTTACTGCAACTGCCGCGAGATCGCTGACGGCAAGGTTCATATCCGTCAGAAGGCGCTTGCATAGCTCAGCCAGGAATCGATCGTGACAGTTTGCCAGGTCAATCCGGTATTCAGCCAGAATCCGGTTTGCGGCAGACAGAGCCACACTGCAGGCCGCGCCCGAACTTTCGATGCTGAGAATTCCCGCCTTTGGCTTGTTGGTCTGTTTCAAGTGCCTTGGAACGTTTTGCAGCCAGACGATAGGGAAACTATCAGATACTCCGGCCGATTGGTTTTCGCAATCCGCAAGTTAGCACTTTATCCCGAGAAGCGGAATCGTAGGTATAAAATTGATGGCGAATCAGAGGCCTTATTCGGCCAGGATCTCGAAATCATCCAGCGCTTCGTCGATGACGAGATTGAGATTTCCAAACTCGGTATGGATGACGCCGGGTGTGAATTCGGTCTCGGTGCCTTGCAGGAAGTTCTCTTCTTTCTGGATGCGCGTCAGCCACTGATACAGAAATGGGGATACGAGTACATGCTCCGGCAATTCGCCATTTGCATTGATATATGATTCAATCGCGGCGTGCAATTCTTCAGGCGCGTCAAAAAATTCCATTGTACATCTCTTCCTGTCGTTCTACCGGCTGCCTGACAAGTGTAAATCTACGGATAGTGGGGGGCTCAAGCAACGCCAAAAGCGCCGCCTATTTACTTTTCCCATCCTGATTACTTAATGTTTTTTCATTGCCGGAATTTTGCGTATTTTGAAAAACTTTGCTATGCCGTAAGCCGAGTCTAAAAAATCCTGTTAAAATTACATAGCCCAGGACAGAAGAGAGTGACGAACGGCGGTCGCTGATATTCGGTCCTTGCATTGAGGTTTGGAGGGGATTTAATGCCCGAACAAGAAGCAACAGTACTTTCCGAAGAAAGCGCACCGCAGATAACGGAAGCAACGGCAGTGGCGAGTCCACCAAAGTCCGTGCCGGCGCACAAGCGATATTCCGTCGCCAATATTATGGACGACGACTTCGAGTACGATTCCGGGGCTGACGCAGATTTCGAACAGCTCTTCGAACAGACATTAGCGCCAATCACAGAAAATGAAGTCATCAATGGCCGCATCGTCGCTATCCAGGAAAGCGAAGTGTCGATCGACATCGGCTTCAAGTCCGAAGGAATTGTACCAATCGCCGAATTTTCGACTGCTGATGATCTGCAGGTCGGCGATACGGTAGAAGTGTTTTTGGAGCGTCTGGAAGATAGCGAAGGCAAGCTTGTCCTTTCCCGCAAGCGCGCCGATTTTATGCGTATCTGGGCGCGAATCAACGATGCCTACGAGAAGCAGGAAATATTGCAGGCCAAAATTCTTCGGCGCATTAAAGGTGGTATGGTTGTGGATCTGCTTGGGATCGACGCCTTTTTGCCGGGTTCGCAGATCGATGTAAAGCCAGTGCGCGACTTTGACGCCTGGATAGGTAAAACACTCGATGTCCGCGTCGTCAAAATCAACCATCCGAACGAAAATGTGGTGGTGAGCCATAAAGTGCTGCTCGAAGAACAGCTGGCCGAACAGCGTTCCGAGATTCTCAGTAAGCTCGAAAAAGGTCTGGTGCTCGAAGGCCATGTTAAAGCCATCGCCGATTTTGGAATTTTTGTTGACCTCGGCGGAGTCGACGGTCTGGTTCACATCACCGACATATCCTGGGGTCGCGTATCCCATCCCTCCGAATTCGTCAACCTCGATGAAAAGATCAAAGTCGTGGTGCTGGATTTCGACGAAGACAAGAAACGAATTTCACTCGGTATGAAGCAGTTGACGCCGCATCCATGGGATACGATCGGCGACAAGTACGAACCGGGCACCAAGGTGAGCGGCAAAGTCGTTAGCCTTACTGATTACGGCGCCTTTATCGAAATCGAAAAAGGTATCGAAGGACTGATCCATATCAGTGAAATGTCCTGGACGGAACATATCAAACATCCCTCGCAATTTGTGTCGATGGGACAAATCGTCGACGCCGTTGTGCTCAATATCGACAAGGTCGACAAAAAGCTCTCGCTGGGCATGAAACAGCTCGAGCCGGATCCATGGCAGGAACTCCTTGAAAAGTATCCGGTGGGATCCAATCACAATGGCATCGTGCGCAACATCGCCAACTTCGGCGTCTTCGTCGAGCTGGAACCGGGCGTCGACGGCCTGGTACACATCAGCGATCTCTCGTGGACCAAGAAGATTCGTCACCCGGGCGAAGTTGTCAAAAAAGGACAGGATCTGGAAGTTATCATTCTGGCTATCGACCTCGATCAGCGCCGGATCTCGCTTGGGCACAAGCAGATTCGCGACAATCCCTGGGAGAACTTCTCGGATCGCTATCGCGTCGGAACGGAAACGGAAGGTCGCATCGTTCGAATCATCGAGAAAGGCGTCATTGTGGAATTGCCGGACGGCGTCGATGGCTTTGTGCCGACTTCGCAGCTATCCTTCGCCCCGGTGAAAAACATCGGCGACTACTTCCGTGTCGATGAAATGATTCCCTTGAAAGTGATCGAATTTGACAAAGACGCGAAAAAGATCGTGCTCTCCGCGGTGGAGTATCTGAAAGGCAACGATCAGGATGTGATCGATACCTATAATGCTAACCACCCGGTGCCGGGTGCTGCCGACTATGTAACGCAGCAAGCGGATGAAGTCAAAACGGAATCGAAGAAAAAGAAAGCCAAAGCGAAAAAGGAATCAGCGCCCGCTGACGCTGCAACGGGAGAAGCTGCCGCCGAGCCTGCAGCCGAAGCTGCTCCGGCAACGGAAGCGGATGTCCCGGCTGCGACTGGTGCCGAAACGGCTTCCACATCCGAGGGTACCGCTGATAGCGGGGGCGATGCCGCTGCCGACACTGTTGCCGCAGTCGAAGCCGATGCCGCAGGTAGCGCTACCGCTGAAGCAACGGACCAGCCGGCAACACCGGCGGAAAGCGCTGACGAAGTCCCGGTCGCTGAAGCTGCTGCCGAAGCCCCTGTCGCTGCAGCAGATGATTCTGCTGCCGAGGCCACTGCCTCCGGCGAAGAAAGCGGCGACGAAAAAGACAAAGCCTAGTTTTTCTCGTCCTAAAAACCGAGAATAACAGCGATTAGCGATAAACGAAAACGGCGGTTGTGCATCCCACAGCCGCCGTTTTACATTTCAGAGGCAATTATGCCCGCAATTCCATTTTTGCAGTTTTTACCTGATCGTCTTCAGCGACAGTTGCCGGGCTGGCCTGCACAGGTCGGAATGGCGCCTTCACCCGGTCACAGGCGGCAGCCTCCCCAACAGGCATCTGATGATGTGCGACGGAGCGCTGTCCTTCTCTTGCTGTATCCAAGGGCTGCTGGCGGCTCCTCGCTGGATATCCTTCTGACGCGGCGCAGCCGGCATCTCAATCATCATCGAGGACAGATTTCCTTTCCAGGCGGGCGTATCGAAGCAGGCGAAACACGATGGCGTGCCGCCCTGCGTGAAGCTGCCGAAGAAGTTGACTTGCCCTCGGATCATGTAAAGTTCCTTGGTGAATTGAGCTCGCTCTACGTGCCAGTATCGAACAATGTCATATTTCCCATGATTGCGCATGCCCCCGAGAGGCCGCTCACCACCGCCCAACCGGATGAGGTCGAAGAGGTGTTGAGCGTCGCAATCGACGATCTGTTGAATCCGGAAAAACTCAAGCGAAAGCGTGAGGTGCTGGGAGGCCGTTCCATCGAATATCCTTATTGGGACGTTCACCCTTCCGTTCCGCTATGGGGGGCGACCGCCATGATTCTCAATGAGCTGGTGGATCTTTACCGTGAGTATCTGGCGGCGGCGAAGCTGTGACGGCGGTACTCTGACTATGAATATCGGCAACGCCAAGTACCCAGTGCTGCAGAGAGTAGGAACGGTGAATTTCTGGACGAGGAGCGATATCCCACACCCAGCGACGTCCCACGAAAGGCAGCTCTACATTGTTAATTGCGCTTTCGACATCGACCGTTTCACCTTGTTTGTTAATGACAACTTTGGCGACATCACAGATAAGCGTCGTGATTGCCGCAAAGCGGCGCAAATAGTCCAAATGGGCACGCGTGATCGCTGCTGCGAACCGGTCGAGGCGAACGTTCCTTTCTTCCCTGCGTTCCTTATCCAAACGGCGATACCTGCGACGGACGAAATCCAAAGGCAGTAAGTGAAGCTGAGACAGGATATTGGCTGATACTACCAGATCAATCTGATTGTCATCGAGAAAATGCTGAGGCTGTGCAACAGCTAAAGTCCTATCTGCATTGATGTCGGAGCGCCTGAAATGCTGCTGAAGATCCGTCAGCAACTCGGTAACGTCATGCTGCAGCAGGTGGCAGTTGGGGAATTTACTGACGGCGCGACGTGCCGCGGGAAGGTGAATGAGGTCTACCAGTATCACCGATTCGAAGCGCTGTGCTAATTGTGCCAGGGGAATGTCATAGAGAGCCCCGGAGCCCAAGATCAGCGCTTTCCGTTTTCTGTCGCAGAGTTCCACTGCCTCCATAATAAGCGATGTGGAATTGAGTAAGTGCGGTAGCCAGTTGGCCTTGCGCCGTCTGTAACGGGCGCTTATGCCAACAGCTTCGCGAAGATATCCCATTTTGCGAATCTCGGCCGGGCAGGGCGTCCGCCAGTATGTGAGCAATTCCCTGAGCATTGATCAAATTGTCCAAAGGACCACAAAAAACAAAAATTCGTAACTTGAAGCTTCATCGAATCTAATATCACGGAGTATAGCGTGGACAACAAAAGTTCATCGGACTCACAGCCCTATATCAGTGCCGGCAGCACATTGCCGGAAATAACGGTCAAAGCGGTCTTGCTGGGAATTATTCTGTCTGCTGTACTGGCGGCGGCCAATGCCTATCTCGGCCTGTATGCGGGAATGACCGTCTCCGCGTCGATTCCCGCGGCGGTAATGTCGATGGGGTTGCTGCGAATGATCGGCGGCAGTAACATCCTTGAAAACAACATTGTCCAGACCTCGGCCTCGGCGGGCGAATCCCTGGCGGCCGGCGCAATATTTACACTGCCGGCGCTGGTATTGATGGGGTACTGGCAGGAATTCAACTATTGGGAAGTGACACTGATTACGGCCTCGGGCGGAGTGCTGGGTGTGTTGTTCACAATACCGCTCCGCAATGCCTTGATCGTACGCCAGCGATTGACCTTCCCCGAAGGCGTAGCGACATCTGAAGTTCTTAAGTCCGGCGAAGAATCGGGCGGCGCAATGAAAGTGTTGCTGCTGTCTGGACTGGCGGGCGGTTTGTTCAAGATGGCGCAGGCAGGGTTCAATTTGTGGAATGGCGCTTTTGAAACCGCGCATATGATCGGTAAGAAAGTCTACGCCTACATCGGCGTCGAGGTATCACCGGCCCTGGTCGCCGTTGGCTATATTGTAGGCCTGAATATTGCAATTCTCGTTTTTTTGGGCGGCATCATTTCGTGGTGGTTTGCCATCCCTATTCATATTGCTTTGAACGGCCTGCCCGAAGGCATCAGCGATCTGGCCCAGGGTGGCGGTGTCGTCTGGAACTCTCAGATTCGCTATCTGGGCGTCGGCGCAATGCTTGTCGGCGGCGTCTGGGCAATAATTTCCGTACGATCATCGCTGAGCGCCGCTCTACGGGGTGCAATCAACGCCATCTGCGACAAGGTAAAAAACCAGGGAAACGTTTTGCGGACGGAGCTCGACACGCCAATGTCCTGGGTTTTCATTGGCATCGGTGTCCTGATTGTACCGATATTTATCGTCTACGCCACCGAGATTCATCAGGTTGAGATTACGGTGTTGATGACCGTATGTATGATAGTCGCGGGATTTTTGTTCTCTGCCGTTGCGGGCTATATGGCAGGATTGGTCGGCAGCTCCAACAATCCGATTTCCGGCGTAACGATTGCGACGATCCTCAGCACGGCACTGATTTTGCTGGCGCTATTGGGCAATGACTCTTCCAACGGTCCCGCTGCAGCAATTTTGATCGGCGCTGTTGTTTGCTGCGCCGCGGCGATTGCCGGTGATAACATGCAGGATCTTAAGGCCGGTTATCTTCTCGGCGCGACGCCGCGTAAACAACAGATAATGCAGATGATTGGCGTACTGTCGGCAGCCGTTGTTATTGCGCCGGTGCTCTCGCTGTTGCTGCAGGGCTACGGTATCGGTCCGCCCACCGAAGCTCAGCCCGCATCGCTCAGCGCCCCGCAGGCCACCCTTATGCAAAGCGTCGCAGATGGGGTTTTTGGCGGAAACCTTCCCTGGGGAATGATATCGATCGGCGCTCTCATCGGCCTTGTTGTCATTCTTATCGATCTCCAGCTGCAGCGCCGAAATTCGTCTTTTCGTGCCCCTGTCCTGGCTGTCGCCGTAGGTATCTATTTGCCCTTCGAGCTGGATAGCGCCATCTTTCTGGGGGGCGTGCTGGCCTGGGTCATCGAGCGACGTCGCGGAAGTCTTCTGCAATCCAGCGCGAGAAAAGCTGAAAAGCGCGTGGGAGAATCCCGCAAGCTGGGCCTTCTGTTTGCATCGGGTCTTATCACGGGTGAAGCATTGATGGGAATTGTGCTGGCAATCCCTGCGGCGCTGAATATTGACGGTTTGATGCGGCTGGTGGAAAGTCCGCCGCTCGGCGCTACTCCGGGCATGATCCTGCTGGCCGGGATCGCCTGGTGGATGTATCGCCAGTCTGTGCAGCCACTTCAACAAAAGTGACGACAGTCTTCAAGATTGTCAGGAACGAGCCCTTCGATTCTGACCTTAGAGGGAGCTAATGGCGGAACAAAGGAGTTGCCGGCCAGTTAGCCTTTGTCGTTTGCCCCGGCCAGATAGCGAGGAAATTCGATCATCAAATTGGCGCCCTTGCCCACTTCGCTGGAGCAGGTGACGTTTCCTTTCATCAGTTCGACGAGTTTTTTGACGATTGAAAGCCCCAATCCTGTCGAATGTTCGCCGGCTGTCGGTTTGGCGCTCAGCCGCGCGAACTTATTAAACATGCGGCTTTTGTCTTCAGCGGTGAAGCCGGGTCCCTGGTCTATTACACTGCAGCCGACTTTGTCCAGCCGCTCATACACCTGCACGACTACTTCCGTACCGGGCGCTGAAAACTTGATGGCATTGGAGATCAGATTGTCCAGGACATTTCGCAAAGCGGTGTCGTCGGCGAGAATCTTGCCGCTGATATCGTCGGTTTTGATGATGACACTGATGTCTTTGGCATGCGCCAGAGCAATATGTTCGGTTGCGACGACCGATGCCACATGAACCAGGTCGATGACCTGAAGATCCAGCTCCCAGTGTCCCGCTTCGATCTTATTGACGTCCAGAAGATTTGAAATGATCGTGTTCATCCTGTTGGCAAGCTTGCCGATGTATTCGATGTTGTCGAGTATTTCATCCTGATCCAGGCGATCGAAATAACTTTTCGACATCGAGACCGAAGTCGTGATGCCAGTCAACGGATTGCGCAGGTCGTGCGCGAGAATGCCCAGAAGGGTGTTTTTCTCATCGTTGAGCTGGAGCAGATGATCATTGAGCGACTCTACTTTACGAAGTGCATTTGTCAGCTCTACATTGCGCAGTCGGAAAATCTCCTTTTCGTTTTCAGCTTTTTCAACGTTGAAGCGTGCCTGCATTTCGGCTATTTCGCGTTGATTCTGCTGTTTCTGAACTTCGTGCTTGGCTTCGGCATAGACGCGAGCATGTTCAAGCGCTTTCCAGGGCAAATCAAGCAGGCCGTAGATTTCCGAAAGCGATTCATGGGTCTCGTACTCTACTGATTTGTCCTGAATTGACTTAGCGGTACTGAGAGCCTCTTCCAGATACTTGACGGCACGTCGATAATTTTTCCGACGGGAGTTTATCTGTCCCAGATGCAGATTGGCGCGTGCGTAACAAGTCTTGTAGTCTACTTCACGGGCGATATCCATTGCTTTCTGCAGGTGCTCGCCGGCGACGTCAAGGCGATCCTGCTGCTTGTAGATGGAACCGATACTGACAAGCGTCGTCGCCTCGCCCGCCTTATCGCCCAATTCGCGGCTGACATTCAGCGAACGATTGAGATAGGAGAGTGCCGTTTCACGATCATTGGTCAGTAAGTGGATTTCGCCGATGTTGCCGAGCGTCATCGCTTCGGTGCGCCGATCGTTGAAACGCTGTTGAATTGCCAGTCCTTGTTCAAAATATTGCAATGCCTTGCGGTATTCTTCCAGATAGCCGTAGATGATGCCCAGATTGTTCAGCAGATTTCCGTTCAGGCGCTCGATGTCGGCATTGGTTTCAGCGAGGGACTCGCGTATCTTAAGAGTCTTATAGTAATAATCGATAGCCTTGAGATAATCACCCAGATCGCTGTAGACAATTCCCAGCGAGTTAAGCACTTTGCTCTTGCTGAGTTGATCATTATTTGAGGTCTGAATCTCGAGGCTCCGGGTCAGCGCATCGATTGCTTCGCGGTGCATGTAAAGATGCCGGTAGACAATGCCAATCTCGATCAGAACCTTTCCCTGGGCGACTTCATCCTTCAATT
Organism: Candidatus Kapaibacterium sp.; assembly: GCA_028284775.1. Lineage (GTDB taxonomy): Bacteria > Bacteroidota > Ignavibacteria > Kapaibacteriales > UBA7675 > JANQRB01. Next base: position 58,668 of record JANQRB010000103.1, read on the forward strand.
TGACAAAAATTCGGTGTGCTTCCTGGCAGTTTGTGAGGGCCAGGTTGTAGTTTGCCAGATACCGATTGCAAGTACCAATACGGTGGATGCATTGTGCCACAAGACGAGTGTCGCCCATTTGGTGAGCAATAGCCTTTGCTTCGGTGGCAACGCTTAACGCCTGCTTGGGATCGCTGCGGGAAAGTATCGCATAGAGTTCAAAAAGTATGTCGAGTTTTTTATGCAGAGCCTTGGTCGACTCAAGGAGACTTCGCAAATGTGCGATGGATTCATTCTGTGGTGAATCCTGCGAGGATTGTTGTGATTTCACTTCGCGCTGGTCGAGCAATTTTGAATTCTGTGCCAATCTTTTGCGCCTCAAGGCAACAGGCCGAATAATCGGATTTGTTGCTGAAATCCACGGTGCCGACGTATTGAAAGTCGAGCATCGACAGCGCGGCCCGAATAGTCTTTCTTCTTTAAATTCTTGTATAGCTTGCTAAGTCAAGCAAATTAATAAAGTGCCAGAATTTCTCTCGGATAAAACATTCGGTGAGAAAGCGAAGTTCTCCGCCAGATACGATTGCCGACATAACAGTATACTCAATAGACCGCGCCGGGAGAAATTTACAAAAAAGCGATGATTCTCCACATGCAAAAAGAGAATCACCGCTCCATTATCCAGAATGAGTCAATTGTGCGATTGTTATCTATTCAAAGAAAACATCATCATCAATGCCTCTGAAATCAACTGTGACATCGTCACCTGATGCGAGTGAAACGGTGGTATAATCGCCCGGATATACTGTTTGATTGTTAATGACGATGTAGGAAACCGGCGAAGGCAAAGGCAGTGTTTCCGTCGTGCCCGGTAACACCGTCACCTCGTAATAATACCCGCATTCACAATGAAGGGTAGCGGGGACTGCATACGGCGAATCATTGCGCATGTCAAAATCAATGGCTGCTACCAGAGTTACGGTTGCAAGCACGGCTAGAATGATGGCGGTGCTAATGCGTCGATTGTTGATCGAGTGTTTAAACATGTTCTACAAAGCCTCCAAGAGTAAGTCTATTGACCTTTGTGATACAAACTATGTGATTGATGTTCAACCGATTGTTGTGAGCAGGGAGCACAGTTCTCATTACGTACCATTGCATCGAAGGGCGCGAGGTGATTCAAACTCGTCGCGTTCAATACTGAACGTAATTGCTCCTGTGCTTCTTTGAAAATAGTTAGCGGTTTGTGTCATGATTGTACTGTCGCAGTAATAGTTCGACCGGGCGCTATTTATACGAATGTCATATTGCTACTCAAAGTACATATCAAAGTAACTCTCTGCCTCAATTCCATGACTCTTCACGATGTTCAATCCGCGCTCTGCCAGCGAAGCAACGCCTGCAAATGGCATGTGGTACTCTGTAGCCTTACTTACGCCTGGCGAACGCCTAGAGAAGAACAAAACACATCAATGTTTTTCTTGTCTCTCAGTGCTGTCTGAATTCTTGTCAATGCCCTACGTGTTTAGCTCCGCAATAGGCCATAACGCGAGCGCAAGTTGAGAATTTGCAAACAAGCAAGGAAAACAAAATGACGGTATTCGCGAAAAATAATTTGAATTGTTACGAAATGGAAAACTCGTCAGTTTTATTATTCATAAGTGGTGACTTTTTGTTAAGATCGTCCAATGACACATTTGGACCGATTATGTCGCAGGTTCGCTGTTACATTCGCATATTGTAATTTCTGTTTGACAACTGAATGAGCTTCGCGGTCGAAAGAGGATCGCTCGCGGCTTGTAAATGCTTGAGATACATCTCGCTATGGATGTGAAGATCAGCGGCCCGGAACAAGTGGAAGAGGAGAGCACAGCCGACGGACTTCTTCTCTAACCTGATCATAAATGTCGCTTGAGCCTACGTTGGTCAAAACCTGATCGATCAATTCAGCGATGCTCTGCATATCGGCTTCCCGCATGCCGCGCGTTGTGACTGCCGCCGTACCTAAACGGATACCCGATGTAACAAGCGGCGACTTATCATCAAATGGGACAGCGTTCTTGTTGACCGTAATACCGGAGGCATCAAGGGCAATTTCGGCCTTTTTGCCGGTCAGGTCTTTGTTTCGCAGATCGACGAGCATCAGATGATTGTCGGTGCCGCCGCTGATAACATTGTAGTCTCTGGCGATCATCGCCGCAGCCAGAGCTTGTGCATTCTTGATAACCTGTATTGTATAGTCATTGAATGGAGCCTGGAGTGCTTCTCCGAAAGCCACGGCTTTGGCTGCAATGACGTGCATAAGAGGACCGCCCTGAATTCCAGGCATCAGCATCGAATCGATCAACTCTCCCATTCGCTTGACGCGACCCGATTTGGGCGCAACGACGCCAAAGGAATTTTCTTGGTCTTTTCCCAGCAGAATCAGGCCGCCGCGCGGACCCCGAAGGGTTTTGTGCGTCGTTGATGCGACGACGTCGCAGTGTTCGATCGGCGAGTCCAGGCGTCCTTTGGCAATCAGGCCGGCCGGATGCGCCATATCTGCGAAGAGAAATGCCCCGACGAGGTCGGCTATCTGCCGAAAGGCTTTATAGTCTATGTTGCGGGAATAGGCCGATGCTCCGACCGTAATCATCTTCGGCTTATGGCGGCGAGCCAGATCTTCGACCGCATTGTAATCGATGAGTCCGGTGGCGGGATCGATCCCATAGGAGACAAAGTTGTAGAATTTGCCGGAAAAATTGACCGGCGATCCATGGGTCAGGTGCCCGCCGTGTGACAGATCCATCCCGAGAACGGTGTCGCCAAAATCGAGGTAGGTATAGTAGACCGCCATGTTGGCGTTCGATCCGCTATGGGGCTGCACATTGGCATATTCTGCGCCAAAGAGCTCTCTGACACGCTCGCGCGCTATCTCCTCGGCGACGTCTACCCATTCGCAGCCGCCATAATAGCGTTTGCCCGGGTATCCTTCGGCATATTTATTGGTCAACAGCGAACCTTGCGCTTCCATAACCGCCTGCGAGACATAGTTCTCACTGGCAATCAATTCCAGTTTGTCGCGCTGCCTGGTCATCTCGCCCTGCAGTGCCCGAATTACGTCCGGATCCTGCTGTTCCACGTGTGCGTACATCTGCTGATTCCCGATTCAAATAAGTGCGTTAGGGTCAGGGACTAACTACAAGAGGATGCTGCAGGCTGCCGCTTGATGTCGCAATTTGCAGCCAGTATACGCCAGGCGTCAGGTCGCCGATTGGCAGGCGTATCTCTTGCATTCCGGCCATTGACGCTTTGATCCTTCGGATCATTGTACCCTCAAGCGAAAATACTCGCAGCTCGGAAAAAGTCCCCGAAGCTTCGGAAATTGCCACGGTCGCGAGATCCCTGGCAGGCTGAGGAGTGACGCGGATTGCCGCTGCAACTGCGCCATCGGCGACAGAGGTCGGATTGCCTAATCCGTCGAGACAGCTAACGCTGCCGTCCAATGCCTGCACCAGGCAAACAAGTCCGTCCTGTGAATCCGGATCGCCGAAAAATACGGTCCAGGTCGGCGCATCATTTAGTGGGTTATGCCAGATACCCACCACTGACGGGGCGGCATCTGGATCGGCATGAAGCAGTTCCTGAACATCAGCAGCGTTTTGCAGCGCCGTAACCATCTCGTCGCTGTCCATCCACTCGCCGCTGAGGGGTTGTTCAATTTGATTCAAAATGTCGCCGATGTCGGGCAGGGCGCTCTCAGCGATGGGAAACACCTGTGGTAATGGACCGACTTTGCCGGCAGCGTAGAATCCGCGAGTCGTATTGTCGGAGCCATCGCGAAGTACGAAGAGCCAGGCCGTCGATTTGCCGTTGCTGAAATCGAATTCGATTGATATCGGACCCAGATCTGTCTCGAGCTCCTGGTTGGCGGTTGCTATGGCCAACAATTCCGGTTGGTTCAGATCCTCCGCCGCACGACTGAGAACGTCGTTCAGCACTTCTTTGGACAGAATGGGACGCAGTAATTGCGCCTCTGCCTGAATACCGACAAACAGTAGTGCTGCACAAAATATTACAATGATTTTCATAGTTGTGTCCTTACATGATTCGAAGAAATACTCAGGCAATCCGCAGTACCCTCAGCACTAACACTCAAAGTCAGTTCGCCGCTGCTAGCCGAGCCAAGTTTTCTGCCTGCGTCATGTCGATAAAGATATCAATAAGCCCTTCAAAGCCCTGTTGGTCTTCCGGTCCGAATCGTCCGGGCACCGGCGCGTCAACATCGAATACTCCCAAGAGCGTATTGGCAGCGACGAGTGGAATAACAAGTTCGGATCGCGACGCTGCATCGCAGACAATGTGGCCGGGAAACTGGTCGACATCATCAACCAACAGCGTCCGGCGCTCCCTGGCGGCGGTCCCGCAGACACCCTTGCCAAATTCAATCTGCGTGCAGGCCACACGGCCCTGGAACGGACCCAAACTCAGGCATTCGTGTTGTGCCAGATAAAAGCCGCACCAGTTAATTTCCGGAACTGAATGAAAGACCAGAGCACTGAAGTTCGCCATCTTACTCACAGTAGGCGAGGAATCGCTCAGCAGTGATCGGCATTCTTGTGCCAGGGAGTCGTAGCCGTCAGCCATTTATACCGTCTCTCATTGTCCATTTACTTTGAACCGCCGGGGCTTGTAGAGCTCTTCTAGCTCCTTTGGCGCTAAATCTACACAAAAAATGAATGATGCCATCAGCAATATTGCTCACGAAATGCGCCGGTTCGGCCCGGTATTTGTAGTTTTGCCGCGTACTGAAGATCTATGCGATCATCGCAGCGAAGAACATTGCGGAATTCTATGAAAACGAAAACAGTGTTTGCTTGCAGCAATTGCGGCGCCAGCTATCCTCGTTGGTCAGGTCAGTGCCGTTCGTGCAACGAGTGGAATACTCTGGTCGAAGAACGACAAGTGAAGGCGGGGAGTGCAGGCAAGGGCAAAGGCGCGCGCAGTACGGCGCAGGGACGAGTCGTGGCTTTGCGGGAGATTTCGGCAAGCGGGGAAGAACGACTGCACACGGGCATCGGCGAGCTCGATAGGGTGTTGGGCGGTGGCGTGGTGCCGGGATCGATCGTCCTTGTCGGTGGCGATCCGGGAATCGGCAAATCGACCTTGATGCTCCAGATGTGCGCCGGACTGCAGCCGTATGCGCCTCTCTATGTCACGGGGGAGGAGTCACTGCAGCAGATTCGCTTTCGCGCCTTGCGCTTACCCACGGCGCCGGACGACCTTCAGCTTTTGGCGGAAACCAATATCGTGCGGATATGCGATACGATACAGCAGGGCGCGACGGGACTTGTCGTCATCGACTCAATCCAGACCAGCTATCGTGAAGATATCGAGTCGGCGCCGGGCAGTGTAGCGCAGGTACGGGAATGCGCGGCCCTCCTAATGCAGAAGGCCAAACAAAGCGGTATACCCGTCTTTCTCGTTGGCCACGTTACCAAGGAGGGAATGATCGCCGGACCGAAAGTGCTCGAGCACATGGTCGACACGGTACTGCAATTCGAAGGCGAACGCGTTTACAGTTATCGCATATTACGGGCCGTTAAGAATCGCTACGGTTCAACGAATGAACTGGGTGTTTTCGAGATGGCGGAGCAGGGCCTGCGCGAAGTAGCGAATCCCTCCGAACTATTTCTCTCGGAACGAAGCTCGGGCGAATCCGGAACGGCCGTTGTCGTGGCAATGGAAGGCACTCGTCCGCTCGTATTGGAAGTGCAGGCTCTTGCGACAGCAAGTAGTTATGGCGTACCGCAGCGCAGTGCGACAGGCTACGACTACAAGCGTCTGCAGATGATCCTGGCAATTCTTGAAAAGCGGCTCGGTCTAAACCTTGGTCAGTACGATATCTTTGTTAACATCGCCGGCGGCCTGCGGCTCGATGATCCCGCTATCGATCTGGGTATTGCGGCCGCCATCGTTTCATCGTATCGGGATTTGCCCATCGATGCCGACATCGCACTTATCGGCGAGCTCGGTCTGACCGGCGAGGTGCGTGCTGTCACATCTATCGAAGCGCGCGTGCACGAATGTCGGCGGCTGGGCTTTCGTTCCGTTATGCTGCCCGGTTCCGCCATGAAACGAACGAGCGCCATCGAAGGTATCGAACTTCGCCCCGAAGAACGAATCGTGCAGGCCCTGGTCGATCTCTTTGCCGGCGCAGCTTCAGCGTCCTCCTGAGTTCTGTGGCTGATGAAAATTTCTTATATTTCTTCTTGGCTGATAAATTTGCCAGATTTATATAGACCAGATCTCAATGTGCTGAGTCCCTTCCTGTATGTTTGAACAAGAAATTCAGACCGCAAAAGACCGGCTTTCCGATCTCTTGCATGGCGGCTCGCCGTTTGTGTATTTGCGCGATATCGTGGATAATCCCGCTATCCATGATTTCTATAAAGTATTCTTCGCCGCGGAATCGGATTGGTGGATTTTTGAACAGCAAATGCTGCGGGAATCCAACCCACGATTCGATTACAGCCTCTCCGATTTTCAGGTCAGTATCCAGGACTTCGACAAATTGTGCCGCGCCAGTGCACGCTTTGACGTCCATGATCTTGAGGCGACGATCGACCTCGCCGTCAAAACACGAATCAATTATCTACTGCGACCGCGGACGACGCTGAAGTGGTTTGTCTATCGCGGCGAGCCGACCAAGCCATTGCAGGAAATCGGACTGCGCCTGGCCTATCTGCGCGAGTATCGCTATCTGATCGACGGTTTTCAGGAATGGGTGCGCAAACGCCGCAACGGACAATTGCAGCTCAATCTATTGTCGGTCGTCGAATTCGAACGAGCCATAGAGTCGATCGACAATGATGAAATTCTCGATTATTCGCCTACACAGTTCACCGACCTGTTGCAGCCTGTCTTCGAATTTTTTCGCGACGTGTACGATCATCAAGCGGTCGAAGGCATTCCGACGCCTGCTATGATCGTGTTTCTGGACGACAAGGGAGTGTTTCGCATTTCGCAGGAGCTGGAGCGTCTCCTCAAAGAAGAACATCAACATTACATCACGCAAGACCGCCTTCTACGGGTGATCGATGAAATCATTCACCAGGTCGAGATGGAGACGACACAGGCCGACTATTCCCCCGATCAGGGCGGCGAGGAGCTTGAGAATTTCATTGCAAACCGGGCTGACGACAGCAATCAGGAGTATGTCGTTGCGGCATCATATCCCGGCGCGGGCGAGCCTGCCGATCAGAATGTAGCAGACGCCGAACAGAGCCTTCCTGCCGCCGATGACTCAGAACATACCGGCGATGATTTGGCGGATTCCGCGCAGGAGGATATCGAATATGTTGCGATAACGCCTTCTATCGATCCTGCCGAGATCGCCGACAGCGAGCCGTCGCCCGAGAATGAGTTACCAGCCGATTCCGTATCGACCATTGATTCCGACGCCGCGAAGGATTCGACTGCGGTTCCGTCAAGCCCGGAGGACATGGCTCCAATTGTCCAGGATTCTCAGTCAGATGCCTCGGCAAGAGAAGAGGTGGGCGAAGCTACGGTGGCGGATTCGGCGGTGGCGTCGGAGCCCGCCGAGAGAGATCCGGAAGATTTTCCGGAAGGCGACGATGATAT
>JANQRB010000006.1 GCA_028284775.1 Candidatus Kapaibacterium sp.
TCCGGTACCCGATGTCGCCGCCGCCGGAACTAAGGTGGACTCCACGAAGGCACGGCGCGGCGCCCGCAGCATCGGCGACCCCGGCGGCAGGGTCATGGACCGGGGGCTGGCAGATTTCGGCAGCGGTCGCGGTCGCGGCGCCGGCTACGGAAAGATCGACTGGGGCGGCGGCGGCAACCGGACAGTGCTGGATAAAGTGTTGCCGGAGTACCCGCCCGGAATCGATCGTTCCGTAGAAGTCAAAATGCGATTTTTTGTCGAACCCGGCGGACGCGTCACCAAAGTGCTGCCGATTGCCAAAGGTGAACCCAGCCTCTCGCGTCGCGCTGTCGAAGCCTTGAAACAATGGAAGTTCAGTCCCCTGGACAGCGAGCAGGAAATGGTCGGTGTCATCACCTTTACGTTTCAGATTTAGGCCCGCGGGCGAGAATCCACAACGAAAAAACAAGTCCGTCATCCCGGCAAACTCCTTTGCAACGGCAGAGTCATAGCCGCAAAGCCAATGCAGAGCGTAATTGGATTTTGATTGCTTCTTGCCTATTTTTGTAGTTTAAGCTGATTTACATCAATGTGATGTAGCATCTCCGCCGTTCCTTCGCACAATGTACTTCTTGCGCATCTTCGTCGATTTCTGCTGGGCCGCACTCTTTCGGGGAGAATCGTTCTTCCGCATATCGTAAAGGCGGAGAAGCGCTCTTGTACACGATGCTTCGTATTGTCGTTATAAACGGGCAATGAAGAAACACTCTGGGGTGTTGAGGTCGGAAATCGGAGACCGTGCTTTAGTGAGCTATGGTTCCCGGTGCGAATTGCCGATCCGCTGCGAAGCTGATACTTGTCCAACAACAGTTAAAACGATACGATGCCGAAACCGCTTAGTATATTGTTTTGCGCCAGTGAAATCTATCCCTTTGCAAAAACCGGTGGGCTGGCGGATGTAGCCTATGGCCTGCCGCTTGCTTTGCGAGACATCGGGCATGACATTCGGGTAATGCTGCCCAAATACGGTCCGATCAGTGAGCGTAAAAACCGGATTCATGAAATTAACCGGCTCAAAGATTTACCAATTCCCGTTGGGGACAAGTCCGAACTGGCTACCGTTAAATCCTCGTCGATAGTCAATCCGCGCACGAAAGTCCAGGCTTATATGACGACCAATCACCTCTACTTCGATTCGAAGTGGGGCGTCTATTCGGACCCGGAAAGCGGGCAGGACTACGAAGACAATGACGAGCGTTTCATATTCTTCAGTCGCACGGTCATCGAGACCTGTCTGCTGCTTGGCTGGTTCCCCGATTTGGTTCACTGCAATGACTGGCACACAGCGCTGATTCCGGTTTATATGCGCGAAGTCTTTCCGGAGAAATTCAAAAACACCAAGATTGTTTTCACCATTCACAATATCGCCAATCAGGGCTCCTTTGCTTTTAAGAAGACCTTTGCCAAGACCGGCTTCCCGGAGCGGATCGCCGCAAACGTGCGTCATAAAAACGCATTTAACTTCATGAAGGCCGGCATCAGCTACGCCGATCATGTTACCACGGTCAGCCCGACCTATGGTCAGGAAATCATGAATAATGCGGAGCTCAGTCAGGGCCTGAGTACGGTGCTCAAAAAGCGCAAGGATGTCTTTACGCCGGTCTTGAACGGTATCGACACCAGTATCTGGAATCCCGACAAGGATAAGTTGATTCCGAAAAAGTATAACGAGTCGTCCGTCGACAGAAAAGAATTCAACAAAGAAGCCCTGCTTGAGAAATTCAATCTGCGCTATCGGCCCGGGACGCCCGTTTTCGGTATGATTTCGCGTCTGGTGGAACAAAAGGGATTCAGTCTGCTGCGCGAAGCTGCTGACAAGCTGCTTGCAGAGGATCTTCAGCTGGTCGTCCTTGGCGAAGGAGACAGCGACATTGAACAGTTCCTGCAGGAGCTGCAGCAGCGTTACCCCGACAAAGTGGGCGTCCAGATCGGTTTTGACGATCCTTTGGCGCACATTATCGAAGCCGGCGCCGACATGTATCTTATGCCTTCGCTGAATGAACCCTGCGGACTGAACCAGATGTATTCCTTCGCCTACGGTACAGTGCCGGTAGTGCGGCATACGGGCGGCTTGATCGATACCGTACGCGAAGAGGCTACAGATGACGGGGCAAGCAATGGATTTGTCTTCAGTAAATTTGAAGCTGACGATATGCTGGCGGCTGTCAAACGGGCCATCGATGCCTTCCGCGATCGCGATCGCTGGCAGGCGCTGATACAGCAGGGCTTGAGTGAAGATCACTCCTGGAACAAAGCCGCCCTGGCCTACGAAGAGATTTATCGTTCCCTGTACGTCTAGAATGTCGGCACGAGGCTGAAATCGGCAATGGGATGCTTTTTACCTCAATAATCCTTTGCCCTCGCCGTATATTTGGCCCTGAATTTCATGCAATATTCTCACGAACCTTGGATGTGCGGATGATCAGGTGCGTCTGGGCCCTGCTGGCGCTTCTATCGCTCTTGCCCTTGCTTTCCGCTTGTAATGATCAGCCGACGGCGATCGGTACGGATTTTGTGGTGGACACCGCCGACACCTATGTGCTCTCCTCCGTGGAAGTGCCGATACTCACCGGCTATGAAAATGCCACGATTCAGAACTTTAACGTCGGTCGCCCGCTCTTCAATGCCGGCCCGCTCTATGTCGGCCGCAGCGACGAAATCGAAGCCTTTTCCATTCTCGGATTTGCGACGCTCGATAACATCGATACCTTGCTCATTCGCTATGATACGGTGACGACGGACAACGTGACGCGCATTGAAGCAGAGCTCAAAGAATACAGTATCGATGAAGTGCGCCTTAAGATTTATGCGGGCGATTATCTGATCGGCGACACCAATAACCTGCAACTGGCTTTTGACATCCGCGAATTCCAGGTGCCGGAAACTCTGGAAATGGCGCATCAGGACACGGTCCGCAACCTGACCCTTGAACGCATCGATGCTCTTGTAGATGATGGCACCGTTCAATTTGTCGAGCCGGCGATTCACAATTTTAACGAGTCCATCGACTTTAACGACGACAGTCTCAGCGTAGTGGACCTTCGAATCGAAGCGGAAGAATTACTGCGGCGCTGGTTCGAACGCCGGCTGAGTTTTCTGCAGCGCAGCTTCGAAGACAAGGAGGCCACCGCCTTGTTGACTGAGTACTACGGTCTGGCTCTTCAACCCGCAGCCGGCGGGACCGCGATCCGACAGTTTCTGACGCCGACGTCGGATCGGCTGGACGACATTCCTTTCTCGACCCTCGAAATTGTGATCAGCCTGCCCGAAGAAGGCCGCAGCGAGACGCTCGTCATAGAGGCCGGCAATGACGGCAGCTATGTACGCGCTCCGGCGCATGAAGTAGGCGAGACGATCGTACTGCAGGGTGGGGCCGCAACACGCGCGCGTATCACAACTGATGTCTCCGCGATCCCGAAATTGTCGAGCATCGCCAAGGCCGAACTTATTATGACGATCGACCGCAGCCGATCGCTGCTTGGCAAGGGCCGCGAGAACGAAATCAATCTCGTGGCAATGCGCCTGGTTGAAGAACCTTCCTTTGAGTTCAGCAGTGTGTTCGGCGACATTACCCTGCCTGAAAACGGCTCGGATCAGTATGTGTTCGACGCTCTGGCCCGGATCGTTCAAACCTGGGTCAACGGCGAACCGGGCGATAACTTCGGCCTGTTGATGCACATCGATCTGACCCAGGAAGTCAATGAACTCAGCCGTCTGGTTTTTTATGGACCCGAAGCGCAGGACCAGGCCAAACGTCCGTTTTTGCGGATCTTCTATCATACTCGTCCGTTTTGAGAATAGCGCAGATCCTGAATGAATTCAATCCAAAACAGTATGTTGCAGCGAATTGCACTCCTTATACTCGTCCTGGCCGGTCTTGCGCTGGCACCCGGCGTCGGAGTAGCTCAAGGGGGCTCTAACTATTCCATCTTTGGTTACGGCGATATCCTGGAGCATTCCAGCACGGTATTCACCGGACTGGGCGGTACCTCGATTGCCGTGACCTCGCCTTACGCCATCAACGTCGCCAACCCGGCTGCTTTCAGCAGCGTGCGTACTACCCGGCTTCAGGGATCCTACCTGTTTCGCCAGTCGCTGAATGACGACGGCAGTTCGACGGTCGCGCAAAACAATGGCAAGCTGCAGGGCATCGGCGCTCACTTTGCAATCGATACATCCCTGGGAGCATCTTTCGGCTTTGGGCTGCGACCCTACAGCAGCGTCAATTATTTGTTTCGCTCAAGCTTTGAGCAGCAACTGGACGGCGTCACCGTAAATACAATTACTGATTATCGGGGGAAAGGCGGCCTGTCGGTGTTGTATTTTGGCGGCTCCTACGAAGTGATGGAACATGTAATATTGGGTCTGACGGCCAACTACTATTTCGGTACAATTACATCATTTGATTCCACCTATTACAGCAATAGCAGCTTCCGCGACAGCTATGTGCGCATCGAAGACAATTTCAAGGGCGCCGGAATTCGATTAGGCGCGCTCTTCGAGGTGACCGATAAGCTGACGCTCGGCGCCGTCGCCACGCTGAACGGCGATCTGGAGGTCAATCGCGAAACCGAATTCAGCGTTCTGAGCGACAGTTCCTTTGTGGATGCCCCGCTGGCCGATCTGCCACTGAGCCTTGGGCTCGGCGCCAGCTATGCCAGCGGCGAATTCGTGTGGAGTGCTGATATCTTGTCAATGGACTTTAGTTCGCTGGAGTACCGGGACGGCGGACAGGCAAGTTATCGTCGATCCAACCGCTACAGCCTTGGCATGCAATGGCTGCAAACGACCAACAAACTGAAGCAGTTTCGCGATCATTGGGTGTGGAATTTTGGTCTCGGCTACCACGAACAATATTATCAGGTTAATGGCAACGGGATCGATGAAATGTACGCATCGATCGGCCTGCAGCTGCCAGTGACCGACAGAGCAATGCTGGACGCCTCGCTGACAGTAGGCACCCGCGGAAGTACCGACAACGGCCTGATTCAGGAGTCTTTTTTCCGGGCTGCTTTTGCTTTGTCGATGGGCGATACCTGGTTCAAGCCGTTCCGCGGTCGCTGATATGCCTCCGTCCGACCGTCCTAGAATTCAGTAGGATATAAATCATCTATCCTGTAATTTTGAGATTCTTGTACAAAATTGCCTGGAATCTTTGCATGAAATGGTTGAAAAACGCCGCCGCACTTTTTGTGGCATTTGGGATCGCGATATTCACCCTCTACGCTCAGGACGACGACCTCGAAGATTTTGACTTTGAAGACATCGACGAAGAAGAAACGGACGTCCCGTATTTCGCAGTTGCCGCCGGCTTCGTCGGAACATGGTACTTTCCGGATCTCGACCTTGTCAATGAAGCGATGGGGCGAGTGATCCCTAACGGCGAAGAATTTTCTACGCCATTGTTTTTGACCGGCTGGCAGGGATTTTTGGGGATTGGTCTGGTTGATAATCTGCGCGTCGGATTCATCAGTATGTCGGGCGCCGAGACAGCCGAAGCAAGCGTCACTCTGGATGATAACAATCAAACAACTGTCGACCGGCGCTTTGAATACAATGTTTCGTTCAACGGCGTGAATGTAGACTATGCCTTTCCGATCAGCCGTGATCTGGTCGTGCTGCCCGGTGTCGTCTTCGGCTTTGGTGAATTGGTTATGTCGGCGGCGCAGTCGACGGAAGACCGCGACTATGGCCGCGTTTTCGACTTTGACGATGAGGGCCTTAATTATTTTCGGCATCTGGAGGCATCCCACGTTTCGCTGCAGGGCAATGTAAATATTGAATATTCGCCCACGCGATTTGCGATGCTGCGTCTTAATGCCGGCTATATTCTTAATGCCGATGTCGGAGATTGGACGGTTGATTTTGTTAACAGCAATTTGACAAATCCGCCCGATATTTCAACCTCGGGCTTTACGGCGCAAGTCGGCATCTTTGTCGGTTTGTTTTATTAACATTATTCCCGACAATTGCGTGGGGCATATCGAGGGCCCGTAGCTCAATCGGTTAGAGCAGCGGACTCATAATCCGTTGGTTGGGGGTTCAAGTCCCTCCGGGCCCACAGACTATTTCACCAGCCCTCGTACAATTTGTGCGGGGGCTTTGTTTTTCACTCCTCGCCGCTTGGCGGAGTGGCGAAACAAACATCGCGCAAGGATGTACAGGGTGTTCGGTGAACGGTCTAATCCAACATACATGATGCCGCGCATCGTGCGCGGAAGATCGCAGGCGGCAGCAAAAGTTTGCCGCATGAAAGGCGCGGGCGCATTATTTGTCGCTTTGCTGCGTTGGCCGATAGTGTGTCATTCGGGGTAGCATAGCAATAAACTTTTGTCAATTAATCTTTGGATGAAATACCATGAAAGGGATTATCCTTATTGTCGCGGCGGCGATTTGTGTTTTAGCCCTGGTGCTGTATGCTCAGAGTACCGGTCCTCAGGCTCTGGAAGCCCGCGTCGGCTTTGCCAGTGCCGGTAATATTGTAGCGCGTCTGCCGGAAACGGCGCAGGTGCGGGCGCAGCTCGACACTCTGAAGGGGCAGTACGACCAGGAGTTGCAGGACAAGGTGAGCGAATTGCAACAGAAGATGGATGTCTACAAGCAACGCGAGCAAATGATGAACGAGTTGATCAAAAAGAACAAGCTGGATGAGATCAACGCGCAGCGCAATTCGATTGAACAGTTTCGTCAGCAAGCCTCACAGGCCCTGGCGCAGAAGGAGCAGGAACTGATGGCCCCGCTTTTTAACAAGGTACAGGTGGCGATTGACAAGGTCGCGACGGAGAGGAACTACACCCACGTCCTTAACCTCGATGCGGGAAATCCGCTGCTCCTCTATGCCAAGCCGGAGTTTCAGGTAGACAGCCTGGTTGTGACCTCAATGGGCTTGCCGTATACGCCGGCGGGCGCGGAAGGGCAGAAGTAGGCGGGGCTTTGCGTCGAAAGTCGGCAGTGTCCGATGCCGAGGGGACTTGACTAGAATTATCTCATTCACAAAAGCGAATCATGTATCATGACCAGTAGAATCGAACGCGACTCAATGGGCGAAATCGCAGTGCCCGCCAATAAATACTATGGCGCGCAAACTGCGCGCTCGCTGCATCATTTTGCCATCGGCGTTGAACAAATGCCGCGTGAGCTGATTCGGGCATTCGGCATTCTGAAAAAGGCAGCGGCGATCGTAAATGCCGAATTGGGCCTGATCGACGCAAGCGGTCGCGATTTGATCGTCAAAGCCGCCGACGAAGTGATTGAAGGTGCGCTGGATGAGCATTTTCCCCTGTTCGTCTGGCAGACCGGGTCGGGTACCCAGACTAACATGAATGTTAACGAAGTAATCGCAAATCGCGCGATAGCAATCGCCGGCGGCGAGCTTGGCAGCAAATCTCCGGTACATCCCAATGACGACGTCAACAAGGCCCAGAGCTCGAATGATACCTTTCCGACCGCCATGCACATCGCGGCCGCCGAACGCCTGGTGCATGGGCTGATACCGGCCGTCTCGCATCTGCGGGATACTCTGGACCAGAAGGCCGCCGACTTCGCGAACATTATCAAGAGCGGTCGCACCCACCTGATGGACGCCACGCCCCTTACGCTGGGACAGGAGTTTTCGGCCTATGTACGGCAGCTTGACGCAGCGCTGGAGCGTATTAATGCCGTCTTGCCCGGCCTGTATCAGTTGGCCCTCGGCGGCACGGCAGTGGGCACCGGCCTGAATACCCATCCCGAGTTTGCCGAGAAAGCCGCCTCGACGATTGCCGGCCTGTGCAACTTACCCTTCGTCAGCGCGGTGAATAAATTCGAAGCGCTCGCGGCCCACGACGCCATAGTCTTTGCCCATGGCGCTCTCAAGACCCTGGCAGCCTCGCTGATGAAAATTGCCAATGATGTTCGCTGGATGGCTTCGGGTCCTCGTAATGGTCTGGCGGAACTCACTATTCCCGCCAATGAACCCGGCTCATCGATCATGCCCGGCAAGGTAAACCCCACCCAATCAGAGGCAATGACCATGGTGGCCGCTCAGGTAATGGGGAACGACGTCACGATCAACCTGGCCGGCGCCTCCGGCAACTTTGAATTGAATGTCTTTAAACCCGTAATGATCTATAACTTCCTGCAGAGCGTTCGGCTGCTCAGCGATACCTGCACTATGTTCAACGACCATTGCGCGGCTGGCATTGAAGCCAACCTGGACCGAATTGCCCACTATCGCGAAAATTCGCTGATGCTGGTGACGGCACTCAATCCCCACATAGGATATGACAATGCCGCGAAAATCGCGAAGCAGGCTTATGCCAACAATACGACACTCAGAGCTGCTGCTATTGAGTTAAACCTGTTAAGCGGAGAAGAATTTGATCGTCTGGTGCGGCCTGAGGATATGATCGGGCCCAAATCCTGAAATGTTAAATTTGCGTGAGATATAAAAAAACAGCGCAAGGTAGAAACCGAGGTTTCAAGAGCCCCCTTGCGCTGTCCTGTACAAACCACTATACTACGGAGTTATCGCTTCAATCATAGAGACACAGTACTTAACTATTTGTCTCCAAGGTGTTAATTTTTTTTGTTAACATCATTCTAAAGGCGATTAAACAAAAAAACAGCGCAGGGGCAAAACCGAAGTTTTTAATCCTCTTGCGCTGTCCTGTACAAACCACTATACTACGGAGTTATCGCTTCAGCCACATTGACACAAGACTCACGTATACGTCTCCACGAATCATGCAAAAAGTTCAATTCATCAAAAAAGCCCCGCTCAAACTTGTGAACGGGGCTTTTTGATTTACAGCGTATCTTCAAGGTGCTCAGGAGCAGCCGCTTGTTGTGCCGCAGTCGTCGCACACGGTACAAGAGCCATTGCGCTTGACGCGCATGGATCCGCAGTTGGGGCATTGTTCGCCGGTATAGCCTTTGGTTCGGGCTTCGACAACTTTGACTTCGCTTGTGCTGCTTGCGGCGGCGGCGGCTTTTGCCGGCCCGCTGCCATTGGTTTTCGATTTGGCTTCCGGGGGCAGCGCGCCATTGCTGCTGCTCAAACTGCGAGCCTCGGGACTCTCGCTTGTACCGTTGGGCTGCGTTGCGGCAGGCGGCGTGTCCCCATCCAGCGGCAGCTCGTCGACGGCATTGACGTGAATGAAGTCAGTGCGTTTCAGGTAATCATAGCCAATGGAGCGGAAGATATAATCGATC
The DNA here is from genome assembly GCA_028284775.1 of Candidatus Kapaibacterium sp. Classification (GTDB taxonomy): domain Bacteria; phylum Bacteroidota; class Ignavibacteria; order Kapaibacteriales; family UBA7675; genus JANQRB01. Next base: position 9,232 of record JANQRB010000006.1, read on the forward strand.
ACCGACGTAGCATTTTTGATCGCTTCGTGGCCCTCTACGGGGCCCGCAGGCTCGAAGCGGGTGAAGGTAAAGGAATCCACGAGCTCTTCCAGCGGCATGCCGTATTGCAGCGCTTTGGAAGCCAATACGGCAAAACAGTTCATCAAGCCTTTGAATGACGCACCCTCTTTGTACATATCGATGAAAATCTCTCCGAGGCTGCCGTCTTCGTACTCGCCGGTTCGGAAAAATACCTTATGACCGCCGATGATGGCTTCGCGGGCATAGCCGTGTCGCTTTTTCGGTAGGCGCCGGCGCTGAGCGCGATGGTACACCCGTTCAACGATTTTGGTCTGCACTTCCAGGGGCCCAAGCGTCTCATCGAGGGTCTCCTCGTCGCCGAGCATCATGATTTCATCCAGATTTTCGGCATTGGTCGCATTGAGGGGCTGCGACAGCTTGGAACCATCGCGATACAATGCGATGGCCTTGGTCATCAATTGCCAGGACTGCATATAGACCTCGGCGATATCGCTCACACCGGCTTCGGCCGGCATGTTGACCGTTTTGGAAATCGCGCCGGAAATAAAGGGCTGCACCGCCGCCATCATGCGAACATGAGCCATCGGGTCGATATAGCGGGTACCGTTGCGGCCGCACTTGTTGGCGCAGTCGAATATCGGCAGGTGCTCTTCCCTGAGGTGGGGCGCTCCCTCCAGCATCATAGTTCCGCAGACATAGTCGTTAGCTTCCTCGATGTCTTTCTTCGAGAAGCCAAAGCGTTCGAGCATATCGAATTTCGGATCACTCAGGTCTGCCTCCGTGAAGCCGAGCTGGCGGCAGAAGTCATCGCCGAGCGTCCACTTGTTGAAGGCGAAGCGAATATCGAACACGGCGTCGAGCTGCTGTTCGATTTCATCCAGTTTGTCCGCGTCGAAGCCTTTGGCGGTCAGCGAGATGCGGTTGATGTTCGGGCAGCGCACCAGCGTGCCATGGCCCTTACAATACTTTTCGATGTCCTCGATCTGTTCATTGCTGTAGCCGAGGTTTACCAGCGCCGCGCGGACGGACTGGTTAACAATTTTAAAGTAGCCGCCGCCGGCCAGTTTCTTGAATTTCACGATAGCGAAGTCGGGCTCGACACCGGTCGTGTCGCAGTCCATCAGCAGACCGATTGTGCCGGTCGGGGCAATAACACTGACCTGGGCATTGCGGTAGCCGTGTTTTTCGCCAAGCTCAACGGCGCGGTCCCAGCATTCGCGTGCAGCCTCCAGCAATACATCGGAGCAATAGCTGGAGCTGATGCCCATGGGCGTTATCGTCAGTTCCTCATATTCGCGCGGCAGGGCGTTGTATGCTGCCCGACGATGGTTGCGCATAACACGCAGCATGTTCCCGGAATTGTTGGCATAGCCGGGGAAGGCGCCGAGCTCGGCGGCCATTTCGGCCGAAGCGGCGTACGACTCACCCGTCATAATCGCACTGATTGCGCCAGCGACGGCCAGACCTTCTTTCGAGTCGTAGGGAATGCCGGCTATCATGAGGATGGTGCCAAGGTTTGCGTAGCCAAGCCCGAGCGTCCGGAACTTATAAGACAGCTCGGCAATGCGCTTTGAAGGGAACTGCGCCATCAGCACCGATATCTCGAGCACGATCGTCCACAGGCGAACGGCATGGCGGAAATCCTCAACCCGGAATTCGCCGCTGTCGCGGTCGACAAACTGCGCCAGATTGAGACTGGCGAGGTTGCAGGCCGTATCATCCAGAAACATGTATTCGGAGCAGGGATTGCTGCCGTTGATGCGGCCATCGCCGGGGCAGGTGTGCCATTCGTTGATAGTCGTGTCGAACTGCAGACCGGGATCGGCGCTTTTCCAGGCGCACATCGCGATTTTGTTCCAAAGGTCGCGTGCTTTGACCGTCGTAGTTTTGCTGCGGTCGGTACGCCACACCAGCTGCCATGATTCGTCGGCCAGCACGGCCTTCATGAAGTCATTCGTGACCCGGACAGAATTATTCGAGTTTTGTCCGCTGACGGTCAGATAGGCTTCGTTTTCATAATGCGTGTCAAAGACATCGAAATCCAGATCGGTAAAGCCCTGTTCCACGAGAGACAAGACGCGGAACACATAACTTGGCGGCACACTGTTGTCGATCGCCTGCTTGATCAGGCCATTGAGATTATGATTGCTGTTACGGTCTGCGCCGTTCGCAATCGCTTCATCGACGATGGCCTGCATTGAGCTGCGGCAGACGTGCGAGCCTGCCACCAGCGAGGCCACTTTCTCCTCTTCGCGTGCCTTCCATTCAATGAACTTCTCAATATCGGGATGGTCGATATCCACGATGACCATTTTGGCGGCGCGGCGCGTGGTTCCGCCTGATTTGACGGCGCCGGCGGCGCGGTCGTAAATTTTCAGAAAGCTCTTAAGGCCTGAAGAGATACCGCCGCCGGACAGCGGCTCGCCTTCACCGCGCAAATTGGAAAAGTTACTGCCGGTCCCAGAACCATATTTAAAGATACGCGCTTCGCGGGTACACAGATCGAAGATACCGCCTTCATTAACGAGATCGTCTTCAACCGACTGGATAAAGCAGGCATGAGGCTGTGGGTGCGTGTAGGCATCCTTGGAGCGGGTGAGCTTGCCGCTTTTGGGATCGACGAAATAATGACCCTGCGCCTTGCCGCGTATATTATAGGAATGCGCCAGTCCGGTATTGAACCATTGTGGTGAGTTGGGAGCCGCCATCTGCGCCAGCAGCATGTAGGAAATTTCATCGTAAAATATCTGCGCGTCTTCGCTGCTGTCAAAATACTTGTGACTTTCGCCCCAGGAACGCCAGCAGCCTGCCAGCCGGTCCACTACCTGCCTGACCGATTTTTCAGACCCCGTCCGCTGCCGGCCGTTTTCATCCGTCAGCGCCTTGCCCTCGCTGTCCTGCAGAGGAACACCCGCCTTACGGAAATACTTTTGCGCCAGGATATCGGTGGCTACCTGCGACCAGCTTTGCGGTACTTCGATGTCCTCCATCTGAAAGACCACAGATCCGTCCGGATTGCGCAACACGGATGAGCGATAGGTGTACTGAAACTGATCATAAGGACTCTGGTCGTCCTTTGTGAACCGGCGAGTGATTTTCATAAAATGCTCCGACTCTTGTATCTGGAACTATTCTGATTTGCTTGCTTGCTTCGCCAATGACGTGAGGCCGGATGGCGCAGAGAAAAAACGACCGCGAGCTTAGGAACCGGGCAGGCTGTTGATCGTCCGCCGATCAGGCTGCTTTGCTGCGCGTATCATCGTAGCGTTTTGACGGAATCCTCAGGGACATTACGCGATATTACGGGGTCGCGAGACAACGATTCGAGCGGATACACCCGGAAGGAAGGAAGAGGTCGGGTGCCATTCTTCGCAGATTTTTTAACCTGTGAATTATCAAATTCACGGTCAACTCCTTTCACAAACCGCATCGAAAAAGATGACCAACTGGATCGCAAAATTTAAGGAATTGAAGACTCTTTTTCCACCAAAAACTTTCCACAAGAACCTCGTCGCCACCCTTGCTTCGGGGCTTCCTGCATAGCCCCCCGATCATAGCAAAATTTCCACGTCCAGTACGGCGGTTTGACAACGGGCAGCAGCGCAATTTATTTTCACTTGCCCGCCCTAAAAGAGCATTCGCTCCGCATGCAAATCGCGGTATCGGCCGGCTGGCTCCGGGCCAGCCGACGGCAGGACACAACTGGTCGGGAATATGCCTTGTTCGTCCGGATCCCGCCGCTTCCGCGCCTATCTGGCGGGCCATTTAGCCCGGCCGTTTTGACGCCATCAGGGCAGCTTTTCGACCGAGATCATGTTCGTGCGGGCAAACTTTTCCATCGGACGACCGATGGTAATGACGACGTTGGACCCGGAGGGGAAGTAGTGCCTATTGACCAGCTCGGCCTTGACCGTCTCCACCGCTTCGTCCGTCGAAGCGAAATGGGGCACCTGTAAGGAATAGACGCCGCGCAGCATGTTGACTTTGCGTGAAACGGCATCGCTCAGCGTAATGGAAATGATGGGAATGGTCGGCCGTTGATGGGCGATAAAACGCACCGTCCGCCCGGTATAAGAAAAGGAGGCGATGCCCTTGATGGAAATTTCACGTGAGATGTCGACGACTGCCCGCGCCACCGAGCTCGTCAGGGCATCCTGATGATGGAGATTGTCGAAATCGAAAAGGGCGGGCCGCTGCTCGCTTTCCAGCAGTTTCTCGGCCTCGTTGCAGATCCGCCGCATGTAGGCGACCGCTTCGATGGGGTAAGCACCGACGGATGTTTCGGCGCTGAGCATGACGATGTCGCTGCCGTCGAGTACGGCATTGGCCACATCGCTGGCTTCCGCTCGTGTGGGCCGGTGATTCTGGACCATTGATTCAAGCATCTGGGTGGCGGTCACGACCGGCACGGCCCGTTCGTTGCACATGCGAATAATTCGCTTCTGGACCGTGGGAACCTGTGAAGCCGGAATTTCAACGCCGAGATCGCCGCGCGCGATCATCACCGCATCCGAGACTTCGATGATTTTCTGAATATTGACCAGCGCTTCGGGCTTCTCGATCTTGGCGATGATGAATTGCTCGCCCTTGTGTTTTTGCACCAGCGTTCTGGCCGCCAGAATGTCGTTGGCAGTACGCACGAAGGAAATTGCCAGATAGTCGCAGGCATTTTTGACGGCGAAGACGATGTCCTTCTTGTCCTTGGGCGTCAGCGCCGGCTGGCTGATATGGACATTCGGCAGATTAAGACCCTTGCGGGACTTGAGCAATCCGCCGACCGACACCAGGCAACGTACCACATGCTCCTTGGTCTCGATCACATTCACCTTCAGCAGGCCGTCATCGAAAAGGATCGTATCGCCCTTCTGAACGTCTTTCGCCAGCGTGCGGTACTGGATAGGGATGAGATCGGCTGGCTTTCCCATTTTTTTCCAGTGGGTCTCGTGGGCCAGGCGAACCTCGCGGCCGTTGATCAGACTGATGACGTCGCCCGGCAGATCGCCGACACGTATCTTGGGACCCTGGATGTCGGCCACGATGGGAATTGCAATTCCCAGCCGTTCTTCGACTTTGCGGATCGCTTTGATGGACTCCAGGTGTGCGGCGTGATTACCATGCGAGAAGTTCAGGCGGAAGGCGTTGGCACCGGCCTTGACCACTTCTTCCAGTTTCTCCACCGCGCCGATGGCCGGACCGACCGTACTCATTATTTTCGTTTTATGAAAAGGCAGATTCATGCTGTTTCGATAGTCATTGGTTCTTGCAAATGGCTCAGGTGGCATCCGGTGAATCGCTAGCGTTCGCGGACCAGAAAAGCTTGTTGCGCAGTAGATCGTAATACGAGCGATTGATGCGTTTCAACAGCTTGATTTCCTGATCCGATTTTTTGATGCTGATAGGCTGCTGGTCTGTGATCGTAACAATCGAATGGCCGTCGGCAATAAGCTGACACTCCGCCTCGCCGCTTTGTTCCATAAGGGTGATTTCGGAGCTGTCCGGCACAACCAAGGGCCGCAGCGACAGCGAATGTGGTGAAACCGGCGTCATACACATTACCGAACAGGAAGGCGCGATAACGGGGCCGCCCGAGGAGAGCGAATAGGCCGTTGAGCCGGTCGGTGTCGCTATGATAAGGGCGTCGGCCCTGTATTCGGCCATTGCTTCGTTGTTGACGAGCGCGCGAACAGAAATCATCCGTCCGATTTCAGCGCGATACAACACGAAGTCATTCAAGGCGAAGAGTGTGCGTCCATTGACATCGGCTTCCATGACCGCTCGATTTTCGACGATGTATTCACCCGTCATTATCGCCGAAATCGCATTGCCGAGGTCATTGACGGAAAATTCAGCCAGGAAACCGAGGTTTCCGAGATTGACGCCCATAATGGGTATACTGCTCTTCAAGAAAACATGCGCGGCGGCCAGCATCGTACCGTCGCCGCCGAAAGAAATAATGATGTCGGCGAACTTTTCGAATTGTTCGGCCGGCACCTGCTGCACGCGGCTGCGGAGCTCAGGTGCGAAGTGTTGCGCCACATCGGGTTCGGCGCAGCACTCCGCGTCGATCGATGCCAACATCCGCACCGTCTTTTCCGCCCAACGGATGGCTTCCGGCTTATTGGTATTGGCAAACAGTCCAAAACATTTCATGTATATGCCTTAACGTGAGGTTGCTGTTATCCTGAGGTCGGCCCTTTAGCTGACCCCGATCAGACCAGGAGCTCGGCCAGTCGTTCGATCTGCTTCGGGATATCTTTGTGACGGCCCCAGGTATGCCGGAACTCCGTAAAGCGGAGCTCGCCGCCCACTTCGCCGACCATCACATTGCTGCGCCCATCCAGAAGCACCTGCACCGCCGCTGCGCCGAGATTGCTGGCCAGGATTCGATCGCGAACGGTCGGCGCTCCGCCCCGCTGAATGTGTCCCAGTATCGTGATGCGAGAATCGATGTCCAGATCCTTGTTGATCGCCGCGGCAATGTCTCTGGCACCCCCGGCTTCGTCGCCTTCACCAACCACGACGATTGTCCGTCGACCCGATCCCTGTTCGACGATCCGCCGTCGCAGCAAGTCTAGCTTGGTGACGGACTCCGGCACGGCGATAAATTCGGCGCCGCAGGCAATGCCCACCTCCATCGCGATATGCCCGGCATGACGGCCCATCACTTCGATGAAAAAAACGCGTCCATGCGATTCGGCCGTATCACGAATTCGATCGATCGCCTCAGCAGCGGTATTGATCGCCGTGTCGTAACCGATGGTAAAATCCGTTCCACACAGGTCGTTGTCGATAGTGCCCGGAACGCCCACAACCGATATGCCGTGCTCGGCGTGCAGCAATTGGGCTCCCTGAAACGAGCCGTCGCCTCCGCAGACAAGCAGACCGTCGACGCCGGCCTTGCGGAGCTGATCGGCGGCGGCGGCGCGTCCCTGCGCGCTGTAGAATTTCTCACAGCGTGCTGTTCCCAGGAAAGTGCCGCCCTTGGCGATTCTGTTGGCGGTCAGCCGGCGATCGAGCGGAAGAAAATCACCATCGATCAGCCCCGCATAACCGCGCCGAACGCCGAGCGCATCCAGGCCCGCCTGAATCGCAGCGCGCGCCGCCGCGCGGATAAAGGCATTCATGCCGGGGGCGTCACCGCCGCTCGTGAGTATTGCTACCCGTTTCATGTAATTCGGTATATTGGGAGAATTGCGTGTGTTTCAAAAAACTGTGCGGCTCCGATTGCAGCATTGGCGTCCGTCAGGCTTCTCGAAGGGCGCCTGTACTAGGGAGAGTCTGCAGGAGGCGCACGGCGGGGATGCCATTAACGAGGCGCAAAAATACAGAAAAATCCACAGCGGAAAAATTATCTCTTGCAGCGGGAAGAGTTCCAATGACCAGCCAAAGAACCGTCGACACACAGTGCCGGAGGCCGCAATTGCCCTGCCCCGTTATGCTGCGTTCTGCAGTGCTGTTGCTTGTGGCCATGCTGGCTGTCTCTGCGCTGCAGGCACAGCATCCCGATTTAGAGCTGGCCTATCGCCCGGCCGAAGACAGCGGCATCGCGGCGGAGGTATACCGCGCCCGGCGCGCCCGGCTGATGGCAGCGATGGCCGATAGCTCGGTTGCCCTATTTTTCAGCGCCGCGCGGCGTGTCCGTCAGAATGACGTTTATTATGAATATCGCCAGAACAGCAATCTGCTGTACCTCACCGGCGCGACGGAGAGCGATTGCGTCCTGATGCTCGCACCGGACGGCATTCGTCTGGACAGCGGCGATACCAACCTTTACCGCGAAGTTCTCTTTGTCCAGCGACGGGATTCAAGAAGAGAAATCTGGAACGGGATGCGAATGGGCGCCGTCAATGCCCGCCGAATGCTCGGCATTGCAATGACTGTCGATATTGATACCTATCCACTGGTTCTGGAAGAAACCCTGCGGCGCAGCGCTCGCCTCTACGTTGCGGACTGGCCCACTTTGTTTCTCGAGAATCCCGTTTTTCAGACACGCATTTACAGCGAAAACAAGACCAGGTCGCTGCTGGCCAAGCGATTTCCGCATGTGAAGCTCCATTCACTGGTCGAGCAGATGGCGGTGATGCGCGAAGTGAAGGATGACGAAGAAATAGGGCTCCTGCGTCAGGCTGTCATGATTACGATCGAAGGATTCGAGGAGACGATTAGAAGCGCAAGACCGGGAATGCACGAATATGAGCTGGAAGCGGTGATGGAGTTCAACTTCCATCGTCTTGGGGCTCGTTCGCCCGGCTATCCCTCCATTGTCGGCTCCGGTCCTAACTCCTGCATCCTTCATTATATCGACAATCGCCGCCAGACGCGCCCGGGCGACCTGGTACTTATGGATTGCGGTGCCGAATTTCACGGCTATACCGCCGATATCAGTCGCACAATTCCCGTCAATGGCGTCTTCAGCGAAGAACAGCGCGCGATATACCGACTGGTACTCGAAGCGCAGGATTCGGTCCTGGTCCATTGCCGGCCCGGAACGCAGTGGTCGGACATTCACGCAAGCGCCCGGCGCGTCATTGGCAGTGGCCTGCGAGAACTGGGTATCCTGCAGGATGAAGCTGATGTCAGCTGGTATTTTATGCATGGCACCTCGCACATGCTGGGCCTCGACGTCCATGATGTGCGCTCTTCCGATTTGCTGAAAGCGGGCATGGTTTTTACAGTGGAGCCCGGAATTTATATCAATGAAGGCAGTCCCTGCGATCCGCGCTGGTGGAATATCGCTGTCCGGATCGAAGACAATATCCTGATCACGGATGATGGCTATGAAATGCTCTCGGCCGCTTTGCCGCGTCGTCCCGAGGCTATTGAGGCACTTATGACCAACGCCGGACAGGGGCGGGACTGAGGGGCGGCCTCCAAGATTTTTCTTTCCTAATTGCAACTTTGCCACTAATTTGCGGTAGTTTATGGGCCATCTACACAAAATAGTCACTTTTGCAGCAAGTGAAGAGGGTAGAGGCACTAATCCTGCCCCGGATGACAGCATTCTCAGTACATTATTCGAAGGAGCGTAATGAGACGACTTGCAGCTCTCGTATGCGGTTTGATGACGGCGTGGACGGTTTGTGCGCAGGCGCAGGTGATTTCTTATGATCTATGTATCGAAAATCAGCGTGTAGAAGGCAATGATTATTTTTTCGATGTCGTTCTGACCAATACGGGCATCAATACTGTCAACCTTGGCGAATCGGATATTCTCTTCAGCGTCAATACGGAGTTTTTCTGCGGCCGACCGAATATCGGCGTCTTTCTCGACAATGATTTACGCCTGCTGGGCTATACCGCCGACCTGAGCCAGTTCAACAGCCGCCGCCAGTCAACCGTCGGCTTCAAGCTCTTTGCGCCATTTCCCGAGGGCGATATCGAAGGCGAGGTTTTCCGTGTCGAGGCATCCGAATCGAAACGTTTGTTTCAGGTCAGTCTGAATGCGGTCTGCAACGAGTCAGCGGGAGCGGACATCCAGTGGAGCGATGAACGCTTCTTCGTTACGATCGTCACGGGCTTCAGCGATATACCTCCCTACCAGGAAAGCAACATTACCGACGGCGGCACCTTTTGTGTTAACGACGGGCCTCCCCCTCCTCCGACCGAGGAAGAAACGACCCTGGTACTTGTGCGTCCTAACCCGGTCCGCGATTTGTTTACCGTCGAATTAAGCGACCGGCCCTATGAGCGCTTTACCGTGTATGTCTATGATGTCGGCGGCAAGGAAATCCAGGCCTACTTTGGTGTCGAAACCAATGGCCTGAGCGAGATCAGCGACCTCTTGCTGCCTGTCGAGACCCCGGCCGGCACCTATATTCTGAATATCGTCGATGCTAACAACGGGCAGGTGGGGACGACGACCTTTGCGGTCGTGCGCTGATGGCGGGGATCGGAGATTGGTTTGCGCATACCTGACGGGCAGATCGGCCTTAGCGCTGATCGTAACACTCACACACGCTCTTCTTCTTTATGAAAACTAAGCAAATGAACGGAACAGAGTTCGGAGAGCGATCTTGAAGAATGTCATTGTATTATTCTGCCTCTTGCCCCTAACATTTGTCGCCGGTCTGACCGGCATGAGGGCTCAAATTGTCGAAATTGTCGTCGACAACCAGCGGATCGAAGGCAACACTTTCCATTTCGATATTTTCCTGCGCAACCACGGTCCCAACGATTACTACCTCGGCGAATGCGATTTTATGCTTCACTACAATCATCAGTTCTTCGGCAATTTCGAACCGGAAGCCAAGAGCGCGACGACCGGCAATATGGAGGCCTACGACCTCAACGCCCGCATCCTGGAAAACAATATACTTATGGTCGAGCTGTGGGCGCCCGAAATCGGCAACGAAAATGAGTTCTCCCGGCGGGTCGAGGTTCTGCCGCCCGATCGGTCGATGGTATTTATTGGAACGGCTTCCGTACCGGGCATCATCGATCCGAACGGAACGATGGGCTTGCGCTGGGCGAACGAGGGTCTGTTTAAGTCCTATCTGTCGCAGTTCGAGCTGGTTGAGCCCTGGCTCATCGAAGAGCTTGATAATGAGGCTCAGTGCAGCGATCCTTTCGATTACCCCTTGACGGGAGCTGTCACCGGTACTGCTGTCGATGAGCGGCGAGAGGCCAGAGCGACGTCCGCGCTGAAGGTCTATCCACAGCCGGCCGGACTCCTCTGTACGATTGAAGTACCCGCGGAGGAGAATAGCGCCATCAGCCTGCGGCTTGTCAGCCCGGATGGTCGCATCGTCTTGAAGACACGAGCAAGTCTGACGAATGGCCGCGTCCTGCTGCAGCTTCCGACGAGCCTCGGAACCGGTGTCTACCGGGCGCATATTCGTTCAATGCGGGATAATCGTACCCTGGGTACTGCAACAATCCTTGTCGTCCGCTAGCAGGGCGCGCAACAAAAGTGAAAGCGAACTGTTCGTCAGTGCGGACTGTTCGCTTTTTTTATCGCTTCAAACCACTATACTGAAGAGGCGCTCTATGGCGTCGTCAAGCGTTCGCGCGGAAGTGCGGGTCAGCGGCCGGGTACAGGGCGTGGGCTTTCGCTACTTTGTCATGCAGGCGGCTCAGGCCTGGGGGCTTAAAGGCATGACGCGGAATGAATCGGATGGGTCGGTCTTTACGATCGCCGAAGGCTCGTCGTCAAATGTCTCGCGGCTTGTAGAATTGATTGAACAGGGTTCCGAGTTCAGCCGTGTTGAAAACTGCCGGGTAGAATGGAAAGAAAGCAGCGGCGAATACGAGGAATTCAGGATCCAGCGTTAGATGGCGCCGGCAGATAGCGCCCGGCGAAACCATCTTTGCCGACGCCGACCCGCCCGGGCATGATTGAATTGGCCAGCCGAACAATGGCGTCGCGATAGGAAAGGTCAATCGAGGCGGCATTAACCTGTGCCATTGCCGCCGGCAGCGCCGTCTTCATGCTTCGTCTGCCATCGTCACTGCCGTCACCCCCGATGAAATGGTCTATGACCACGGCATCGGCCACCTGGGCGATTCGCCGCAGGAATTCTTCGGGCCGGTCAATCGGTAACAACGGTGCGACCGTGATGACGACTTTTAGTCCGGCATCGCGCAGCCGTGCGGCCGCTTCGAAGCGCCTGTCGACCGTTGAAGCTGGTGGCGGAAGGCCCGGCAGGCGGTCCATATCGCTTTCAATCGTCAGTTGGCAGCTCAGGCGCGTTTCGCCGGCCAGTTGTCGCAGCAAGGGACAATAATCGCTCAGCCGATGCGAGTGGCTCTGGAGCATCAGGCTGTCGGGCGGATGGAGCAGCATCGCTTCCAACAGGCTCTTGCTGATACCGAAACGCCCTTCCTGCGGCACAAAGGGATCGGTGGAGCTCGACATAAAAATGCCGAAGCTCCCTAGCTTTTGTCTGGCCCAGTTCCGCTCCCGCTCAAAACCGCGCAAATAGCTTTCGGCGGCGTTGCGCCGTACCTCCAGAAAATCGCCCCAGGGTCGACCTTTTGTCACAAAGACATTATGCTGTACATAGCAGCCTGCGCCGCAGAGGGAATTGCCGTAGCTGCAGCCGCGATAGGGTTGCAGAGAATGGGAGGCAACCGAATGCAGGTAGCCGCTGCTGCGCGTCAGAATGTTCCGTACCGAAGTCTGCGTTACCGTGATGCCCATAGTCGCCATAATAAAAATTGCGGGGGCGTCCGCCACGCCGTCTAACACCGTCCCCTCCGTGCCTTAACAGCTAGTCGGTATTGGTTTCGATAATGCCGAAGATGTTTCCTTCCGTATCCTTGCAATAGGCAATATGGCCAACGCCCGGGATCGATACTTTCGGGCGAAAAACGCTGCCCTGCGCCGCTGTTATTTTGGCGACCGCTTCATCTACGCTTGCGACCTCGATCGTCGCGATCAAGGCCTGCCGAAAGTCGCCGCGCGGCATTATCCCCCCATTTATGCCCGGGCTGTTGGAATCGCCGGTGTTCACCAGCCAGAAGGGGGCCGGGCCGTCCCATTTGCTGACTGACCAGCCGAATACATTCTGATAGAATCGACCGGCGCGCGCGGGATCGTCGGCCGTGATGTCGAAGTGAGTGGGTCTGTTCACGACAAACTCCATGCAGAGTTAAACAAGTAGAGTCTAGGGCGCGACACAGAGGTATTCACGTGTCTGCACTTTATGTGAATGCTCCTGGATTAACACGCGAAAATCAATGTGGCAGCAAATGCTGAACGCGCCCGTAAACAAAGGTTCCCAAAATAGCGCTGGCGAGCATTACAACTGCGACGCTGAAGCCATTGCCGATCAGAATGTACATCGGACCGGGGCATGCACCCGTCAGGGCCCAGCCCATTCCAAACGTGAGGCCGCCTAACAGATGCTGCGGTACGCGGCGCGGTTTATTTGCGAGTGTGATTGATTCACCGTCCAGCGAGCGCCACTGGCCGCGTTTAATTAATGCCACGATGATAATGCCCAGCAAAATAGCCGACCCCAGAACGCCATACATGTGAAATGAATCGAAGCGGAACATTTCCTGCAGACGATACCATGAGATTACTTCGCCCTTCGATAGTATGATACCGAACAAAACTCCCACCAATGCAAAACGTAGGTATTTCATAACGACCACTGTTAAAGAATGACAGGAAGCAGAATATGTGTAACGATTAAGCCGCCCGTAAAGAATCCAAGTATTGCGAGCAGCGAAGGCCACTGCAGGTTGCTAAGCCCGCTGATGCCGTGGCCCGATGTACATCCGCCGGCCCAACGCGCGCCAAAGCCGACCAAAAAAGCGCCGAATACCATAAAAATCAATCCACTCGATGAGAGCAGGCCACTCCAGGAAAAGATATGCGCGGGCAGCAATTCCGGCCCGGATTCAATGCCGATATCCTGTAAAGCGTGAGCCGTGGCGGGCGCAATTCGGATTGGCTCCGGATCGGCGAGCAAAGTAGCGGCGATGACGCCGCCAAGCAGTGCGCCGAGCGCAAACACGATATTCCAGATCTGCATCCGCCAGTCGAAATCAAAAAATGACGAGGACTTGCCGGCTCCTAATGCCGCGCAGGTTGTTCGGAATGTCGATGAGATACCGAAGGCTTTGCCAAAGTAGAGCAGCAACAACATTACCATTGCGATACCGGGCCCCGTGACCCACCACGGCCATGGCTGTGACAACCAGTCAATCATAATTCCAGTCCGATCAATTGTGAGTACTTCCCTTCCATCGCACTTACTTAAACAAACTGATCTTTTCACCGAGATCGTAAATGAGCGTCGAGTCAGGCAATGCCGCCTCCAGAATGCTGGCGCCGGCTGCCGACCTGTAACCGGCGGCACAGTGCACAACAATTGGTTTATCCAGCGCCACTTCGCCGGCCCGTTCCCGCAGCTCGGGCAGGGGAATGCTCACGCTATTGTTAAAGTAAGCGCCGTCTCGGAACTCGCCTTCATTGCGAATATCCACGATCGTATAGTTGTCCGGCTGCGCGCGGAAGTCGTCCAGCTCGAGTTGTCCACTCGTTGCGAGGCCCTGATTCGGCGCGGGCAGCGCAGCGACAATGTTGCCTTCGTAGCCGATTTTGGCTGCTTTGCGAATGAGCGCATCCAGGTCGGCTTCATCATCCGCGACAAGGTAAAAGCGTTCGTCCGGCCCGACGATGGAGCCCAGCCAGGTTTCGAACTTGCCGCCATCCTGAATGTTAATCGCGCCCGGAATGTGATGAAGCTTAAACAGCGGGCCGGGCCGCGTGTCGATCACGAGTACATTGTCGTCTAGCGCTGCATTGCGCTGTAAGCGGGGTACGGCCCGACAGCTCTCGTCCAGGTTGGCGGCGCCGCGACGATTGAGTTCTACATCGAATCCAAAATACTTGGGCATAAAAGGCTGATCGGCCATGATGCGTTCTACGAATTCTTCTTCGCTCATTGTCTGAAGAGCGTAGTTCTCGCGTTTTTCACGTCCGATCGAGCTGAAGCGATCCGGGCTGAGATTCTTGCCGCAGAGTGAACCGGCGCCGTGGGAGGGATAGACGAGCACATCATCATCCAGGGTCATCAGTTTGCGGCGCGTCGAGCTGTACATCTGGCGCGCAAGTTCCTCCTTCTTCGCGGTCATGTTGCCGACGCCCTCGCGCAAATCGGGCCGGCCGACATCACCGACAAATAGCGTGTCGCCGGTGAATACGGCATGGCTGTTGTCCTCGGAATCTCTGAGCAGTATCGAAATACTGTCCGGCGAATGACCAGGCGTATTGAGCGCCGTTAGGGAAACAGCGCCGATCCCGATCCGGTCACCTTCGTCGAAGGCCTTGTGCGGGTAGTCCGCTCCAATCAAATCGCTGGCGTAAATCGTCGCTCCGGTCGAGCGATGGATTTCCAGATGACTGCTGACGAAGTCGGCATGCGGATGTGTCTCGATAACTGCAACAATGCGGGCTGATTGCGATTGGGCATAGTCGTAGTATTGCTGTGGATCGCGCCCCGGATCAATTACCGCAACTTCGCCATTGCTTGCGATGGCATAGGAGGCATGCGCCAGGCCCGTATCATAAAACTGTTTGATGTGCATTGTGAATATCCTCTGAAAGAGTAAAAAACTATCAATGTTTAATGCCAGAAAAATTCTTTCGCAAAAATGAAGATGCTCATGAACAGGATAAACCAGCCGAATCCCTTTTGCAGTCTCTTCCCGGAGATGAAAGTGGATGCAAAAGAGCCCAGATAAATGCCGCCGACTGCCAGGCCCGTGAAGCTCAGCAGAAAGGGCCAGTCTATCGGCTGACCTGCATTCACGTCGCCCAGAAAGCCGATCAATGACTTGGCAGCCACAATCAGGAGCGAGGTCCCCACCGCAGTTTTCATCGGCAGCCGCCCAAGGAGGACCAGGGCCGGAATGATCAGGAAGCCGCCGCCGGCGCCGACGATGCCGGTCAGAACACCCACCACGATCCCTTCCACTGTGATTACTCCAAACTTAAAGCGTGTACCGCCCGCTGAAGCGCTTGTCTTCACCGGTGCCGAACGGATCATGGAAACGGCCGCGAAAATCATCAGAGCGGCGAACAACAGCATAATGGCAATGTGTCGCGTCAGCCGGAAATCGCCGACGTAAAACAACTGATCAGGTATAGCCGGAATCAAAAACATTCGAGTAAAATAGACTGCCGCAAGCGCCGGTACCGCAAAGACAATCGCCGTTCGGTAATCGAGCTGGCCTTTGCGCATGTATTGTATGGATCCGGCGACCGCCGTACTGCCGACGATAAACAGCGAATATGAAGTTGACAAAATCACTTCCAGGCCAAGCATATATGTTAACACGGGCAGGGTTAAAATCGACCCGCCGCCGCCTACCAGCCCCATGATAAATCCGATGCCGATTGCCGCCGCGTAACCCAGTACATCTTCCATTGTGCCGAATCCACTATTAATTGTCCTGCTTCATATCGAGGGTGCTTTGCACCCGCTTCAATGCTACACCATGTTACATTCGCAATTTTCGAGACAGTCGAAGATCTTGGTGATATCCTTGGCCTTAAGGCTGTAGTACATACGCTTGCCTTCACGCCTGCAGGCCAGAATGCCTTTGAGCTTCATGGTCGCAAGATGATGGGAAGTCAACGACTGTTCCGTACCCAGACGCTCGCAAATCTCGCTGACCGGCAACTCATCCAGCCCGCCTAACAATTCGACAATGCTCAGTCGCAGCGGATGCGCCACAACCTTCAGGATGTAAGCGGCTTTCTCGATTTTGTCTGCTGCAAGTCCCATTATTCGATCCCGTTGTATTTGATCGGGTGTCAATATATGAATAGATGAACATATATTCAATTGTTTGTGTGACACGCAGACGGAGCCGGACGACGCTTATTGTTGAGATCGGCCGGATCGATGAAAGGTCGGCGGCCCTGCGAGCGTGGGAAGGCCTGTGGCTCCATAATCCGGCGGCATTGCGCGGGGCCGGAAGGCTTCGCGCAAAAAAAATGGAAAAAAGTATCGCTGCATTTCCTGAAAATTGTGCGAAATTACCGTCTTCCGGTCAGGAGTTCTGACGGAGTGAGTTTTTTATGATCAGGGAGGAAGTTCATGGATCTAGACCGATTCGAGCAGGGGCTTATTCGCCGCAACCCGGGCCAACCGGAGTTTCATCAGGCAGTTCGCGAAGTTGCCGAAAAAGTGATTCCCTTCATCAACAAGAATCCAAAATATGAAAAGGCCGGCATCCTGGAACGAATGACAGAGCCGGATCGCGTTGTGATGTTCCGTGTCAGTTGGACAGATGACGCGGGCAATGTACGCGTAAACCGCGGCTACCGGGTTCAGTTTAACAATGCTATCGGTCCCTACAAAGGTGGTCTGCGTTTCGACAAGTCCGTCAGCTTAAGTATTCTCAAGTTCCTGGGCTTTGAGCAAATTTTCAAAAACAGTTTAACCACCTTGCCGATGGGCGGCGGCAAAGGCGGCGCCGATTTTAATCCGAAAGGGAAGAGCGACGCGGAAGTAATGCGATTCTGCCAGTCTTTTATGACGGAGCTCTACCGTCACATCGGCTCCAATGTCGACATCCCCGCCGGCGACATTGGCGTTGGCGCGCGTGAAGTGTCGTATCTGTTCGGTCAATACAAGCGTCTGGCCAATGAGTTTGCCGGTGTGCTGACCGGTAAGGGCCTCCAATTCGGGGGCAGCCCTATCCGCACCGAAGCCACGGGCTACGGTGCTGTGTATTTCGCGCGTGAGATGTTGCAGCATAGCGGCGAAGATATCGAGGGTAAAACCGCCAGTGTCTCGGGTTCGGGCAATGTGGCGCAATACGCGGCCGAAAAGTTGATTCAGCTGGGAGCGAAAGTACTGACGCTTTCCGATCGCCATGGCTATCTTTACGATGCACAAGGCATTAACGAGGAAAAGCTGGCTTACATCATCGACCTCAAAACGAATCGCCGTGCTTCACTGGAGGAATACACGAAGGAATTTGGCGGCGAGTATCACAAAGGCGAGCGCCCTTGGAAGGTGCCCTGCGATATGGCTTTTCCCTGCGCCACGCAAAACGAACTGGATGGCGATGATGCCCGACACCTGCTGCAGGGCGGCTGCCGTGTTGTAAGCGAAGGCGCTAATATGCCCTCGACTGTCGAGGCGGTGCATGCATTCGAGCAGGCAAAGATTCTCTATGCTCCCGGCAAGGCATCGAACGCCGGCGGTGTTGCCGTGTCGGGCCTGGAGATGACGCAGAACTCCATCCGCATGACCTGGAAATCAGAAGAAGTCGATACCAAACTCATGGAAATCATGGGACGCATTCATGAGAAGTGCGTTGAGTACGGACAGGACAACGGACGGGTGAATTATGTACAGGGCGCAAACATCGGGGGCTTCGTGAAAGTTGCTGACGCGATGCTTGCTTACGGCGTTGTCTGAACCGGATTATGTCGTCAATTTAAAGGCCTGCCTGAATGCCCACGCATTGGCAGGCCTTGTGTTTTATGCCTGCCATGACCGCGGGATCCCCAGTATTCAAGCCCTTTCCCGGTTTTCGAGTTGTCAGGCGACGCCCTGGCGGAGAGCGGCCGTGGCGCTGATTGCTGTGTATTTGTCTATAGGATGAAATCTCAGGATGGTGGGGGCGAGCTCAAAATGGCAGGGGGAAGCCTCGGGGTGTTTAAACAAACAAAGCGGCTCAATTGCGAGCCGCTCGTCGGAATGTCTGTTGCGGAGAGAGAGAGATTCGAACTCTCGGTAGGGTTTCCCCTACGCAGGTTTAGCAAACCTGTGCCTTCAGCCACTCGGCCACCTCTCCGTGTGCTTAAGAGCAGCAAATTTAGCACTTCCCGGCAGGATGAGCAAATTATTTTTGCTGCCTCGGCCGCGGCGCGGCTAGGCCTCGGCGGGCAAATCGCGGGCCTCGATAATGACCGTGGCGGTGGCGTAGCGATGCGTATGCGATAGGGATACATGAATGTGATGCGGGTTCCATCGTCGCGCAAGTTCCCCGTCGAGCAGCAGGTAGGGTTTGCCGTCAGCTTGGCGCGCGACGGCCACGTGCTGCCATTCGAATTGCCCGGTCCAGCCTGTGCCGATGGCCTTGGAGAAAGCCTCTTTCGCAGCGAAGCGGACGGCATAGCGCTCGGCGACATTGGGGTGGGCATCGCAGTAGGCGCGTTCCGCAGCCGTAAAAATCTTGTTCAGGAACTGCGATCCATAACGCTCCATGGCATTCGCGATTCGGTCGACTTCGATGATGTCGGTTCCTATCCCGAGTATCATACGCGGCTCTTCCTGAATTGGTCCAACTCCCGCAGCAGGCGCGGCAGCGCGATGCCGGCAGGTTCGCGAATCACCGAATGCACACGTCCCGAAATTACCGTTGGCTGGGGATTTATCTCGACGACGTAGGCGAAGTTTTCCCGGGCTATCATAGGCAGTCCGGCGGCGGGCATCACTTCGGCGGAAGTGCCGATGCTCAGAAAAACCTGACAATCCTGCGCCGCTATCTGAGCAGCGCGCAGGGTCTCGACAGGCAGCATTTCACCAAACCAAACGACCGCCGGCCGGACGAGGCCGCTGCAATCCCGGCAGCGCGGATTTTCCCTGAGCTCGGCCTTCTCATCGGCAAAGTGATAAACTGCCCTGCAATCCATGCAATAATTTTCCACCAGATTGCCGTGTAGCTCAAGCGCTGCGCTGCTGCCCGCGCGTTGGTGCAGGCGGTCGACATTCTGCGTGATCAGGGTGAACTTTTCGAATTGTTGTTCCATCGCGGCCAGCGCTTTGTGGCCCTCGTTCGGCTCTACGCCGCCTATGATGCCGCGCCGGTGCTGATACCACTCCCACACCAGCGCCGGGTTGCTCATAAAGCCCTCCATGCTGGCCAGCTCCGCAGGGTTGAACTTTTGCCAGAGGCCGTCTTGATCGCGAAAGGTGGCAACACCGCTCTCGGCGGAAATGCCCGCGCCGGTCAGGACAGCTACGTGGCGAGCGCTGCTCAGAGCTTGCAGGAATTCTTCGGAAAAGTTCATCGCACTCGACTCATTTTTTGTGGCACACGCCGCCGTCCGCCAGGATCAGCAAGTCGCCGTTGCAGGTGCCGCGATCAGTCAAGGTATCGCTGTCGCGGTATTCGAAATCCTGCGTTAAGTTATACACACCGAGGCGTTCTTCGTGGCTTGAATACAGGCCTATCGAGTTAGCCATTACCGGCAAAAGCTGAAAAATCGGCAGCGAAGGCGCGGCGTTGAGGCGAAATATTTGACCGGAATACCCGCGGCAGACAAAGACTTCCATTCTGATCCGATTCTGATTGTTCGTGCGCTGTATCTATGTTCTATGATGCGACATTACGAAAGAATCCGCAAATCGCCTAGCTTTCTTCCAGCAGGCGCCCTGTCAACAAGCGCAGTGCCGATTGCAATTCCTGTCGAGAGTCCTCGACGATCGAGGTGGCTTCGGAGCGCAATTCGCGCAGCCTGCCGTTTTCGATGGCGCAGAACTGTAAGGTCAGCAAGGCGCCGCCGGGATTGCGTTCCAAGGATCCGGTAATAAAATGGGTGACGGCAAAGGCCTGTAAAGTCTCGATTTCAAGTACTGTCGGCGGATGATAGTTTTCCGCCATGTGTAAATTATTGCGGGCGTAGGCGCTGTCGCGCGAGTCGATGTCATACACCACATAGCGAGGAAACTGCATGGCCTCGTCGATAATACTTAACACGGCATCATACGATACCACGACCTTTTCGCTGAAGAGCTTCCAACCCGGCAACAGGCTGTCGTTTCTGACAGCAATACCTCCAACGACAAGCGGCTGCGCCGGCGCAATATCATAGGGAACTTCGGCGGCGGCGAATAAATCGGGCTTGCCTTCGGCATCCGCGAAAGCTCGCTGCAGGGCGCGCAGGAGGGCCGGGTCAAAGACAGGTTTATCGTTATCGACCTGACGATAACGAATCAGCGCCCAGCCGACGCCCTCGCTGCTCTCAGCGTAGTCCTCGCCGCTCTTGATCGTCAGGCCGACGCGCAGAACATTCTCGATGCGGCCGATCTGCAGGAACAGCAGGCCATCCACCGCCAGACGCTCGGCGATAAGCCTGGCCGTCGCCGGCTCCTCGTCTTCTTCCAGCAGCGCTACCAGCGAGTCCCGTCTTGCGAGTGTCACCAGCTCGTATGAATCCGCGAGTCCCGCGACCAGGTTAAGCGCCGCGTCGACTTTGGACTGACTGGCGAAATCCGCATCCCGCTCAGCTTCAACGGCCGCGAGCATCAGACGAAGAGGGGCTGTGTTAACTCCGTCCTGTCTGCCAAGACCATCCGGCCGGCCGCTACTGTCCGTGTGAGGTTTCGAACAGCCGGCAGTGCCAAGACAAACGAAGAGCCACAGCAGGGCGGCATTGATGAAAGTTTTCCGGTTCACTGTCTCAGCCACCGACGAATTGCAAAAAGCGATCCAGCTCATAAGTGTTAATCACGTCGTCTTTACTTAACATTCCCTTGCGAGCGATCATGAGGCCATAATCCACAAAGCGCAGATTCTCTTTGCGGTGCGCATCCGGGTTAACGGCAAACTTGATGCCCAGCTCGCGTCCGCGCTGCACAAAAGGCCATGCGAGGTCGAGGCGGTAGGGGTTTGCGTTAATCTCAATCACTTTTGCGTGGTCGGCGGCCGCTTCCAGAATCTTGTCAATGGCCAGGGGGTAGGCTTTGCGAGCCAACAGCAGTCGGCCGGTGGGATGTCCCAAAATGGTGGTGTAAGGATTTTGTATGGCTTTCAGGATGCGGTTCGTCATTGCTTCTTCCGTCATCGAAAACACCGAATGAACCGAGGCGACGACGATGTCGAAGCTCGCCAGTATTTCATCCGGATAGTCCAGATCGCCGTTGGGCAAAATATCGGACTCGATGCCTTTCAAAATGCGAATGCCGAGATCTTCGCTGTTAAGCGCATCGATTTCTGCGTGTTGCTGCTCCAGGCGTTCGATTTGCAGGCCGTTGGCATAAAATGCAGAGCGGCTGTGATCGCAGAAGGCGATATAGCTATAGCCCATCGCTTTGGTCGCCAGAGCCATATCGCGCAGGCTGTCGCGTCCGTCGCTCCAGGTACTGTGAATATGCAGCATGCCGCGCATATCCTGCGGCCCAACGAGGTCGGGTAGTGCAGCGCCGGCCGCTGTGCGTAATATGGCCGGGCTCTCACGCAGTTCCACCGGCACGAGAGGCAGATCTGCCAGACCATACAGTTCTTCTTCGCTGTCGACTGTTAGTGCGCGGCCCTCGCGTTCCAGTCCGTCTTCACCGGCTGCGATGTCCCGTTGCTTTAACAAATCGACGAAGGCCGCCTGGTACTCGTCGGCAGCACTTGACTGATGGAGTCGCCAGGCAAAATCGGCCGGGCGGCACAACTCGACCCTTAGCGGAATGCCGTATCCCGTTGTGCCGGTCAAATAGCCGTCCTCGTCCTGCGGCGATTCGGACAGGAGTTCCGCGAGAGCGGTCCGCAATTCTTCGCGATCCGAACACACTACAAGCAGATCAATGCTTTTAATGGTTTCGGCAACCCGTCGCAGCAGACCTGAGATGGCGGCACGCTTAACACAGGGCAGGGTTGTGATCCGGTCGAGGATTTCCTGCGCATCTTCCACGGCCCGGTCCAGGTGAAATGCTTCTTTACCGGCATTCCATTCGTCGATTGCGTCCAGAATTTTCGCCTGTGTCTTAGCGCCGAAGCCTTTCAGATCAACAAGGCGGTTTTCGCGGCAGGCGTACTCCAGCTCGCCGACGCTCTTGACGTCGAGCTCCTTGTATACGGTCAGCACTTTCTTGGCGCCGACGCCTTTCAGGGTCGTCATCTCAAGCAGGCCGGGGTCGACATTCTCTTTCGCTTCTTCATAGCCGGCAATACGGCCGCTGGCGATATATTCTTTGATCAGTTCCTGAATGCCCTTTCCGATGCCGGGCAATTCCGCCAACGTACCGTCGCGAACAGCCGCGGGCAGGTCGGCGCGGCTGCGCTCCAGCGTACGGGCCGCATTGACGTAGGCGCGGATCTTGAAAGCATTTTGTTCCAGTAATTCCATCAGAACGGCGTATTCCTTCAGGATTCGCGCCAGCTCTTCATTCATACGGTCAGTCCCCGGTGAATTAAGGTTTTGTCTGCCGCAAATTATTACTTTCGGCAGAGACGCCAAAAAAGAGCGGCAGAATGAAGAAGAGGCAGGCCAGTCGGGATTATGAGATAAACGGCGCTCTGCCCTGCGGCAGCGCCGCCCCGGTCGGCGCCGGCATCAGTCCACGCTCGGATGAGGCCGTTGTGATCGATGCCGGGAAACATTTGCCAGGCTTGGCCGTAGCGCGTAACTTCACAATCCATGAAACACAATGTCAATCTGTCGATCCTTGCCGACTGTATGCCCTATTTCGGACTAATGGTACTGATGCTGCTGGGAGGGAATCTCCTGATTTCCGCTTGTGCGCCGGATCATACGGAAGCTCATGAAGCTAAAGGCGGCGCTCTGCATGCCGACGAGCAATCTTTGATGCCGCTTTCGGGCGTCACGATTGCCGACGACTTTCCCGACTATACCTCAGCCGAGTGCATGCGTCTCTGCGATTCCCTTTACGCCGATGGCGTCCGCTGGGTTGCCGTCACGCCCTGTGGCGTTATGCGCAGCGTCCATTCCACCGAGGTCATCTGGACCAACTGGAGCCGCCGCGATTACCGCAAAGCCATTAGGATGATTCGCGCTCGCGGCCTTAAAGTACTGCTGAAGCCTTATATCTGGAGCAATGAGTTTTACACCAAGCAATACTGGACGGGCGATGTTGAACTCCCGAGCGCCGAAGCACGGGCGCGATGGTTCCGTTCGTACACGGATTTTATGCTGGATAATGCCCGCTTTGCGCAGGAGGGCGGCGCGGAAGCGCTCTGTATCGGACTCGAACTGCCCAAGATGAGCCCCTTCGAAACGGAATGGCGGGCGCTGATTGCCGAGCTGCGCCCGGTCTACAAGGGATTGCTCACCTATGCCTCGCATGGACACGAAGAAGCCGCCAATATCAGGTTCTGGGACGATCTTGATTTTATCGGCGTCAATGTCTATCCCTCGCTCTCGGAGTCGCACAAACCCAGTGATGAAGAGCTGCGTGCCGGCTGGGAACCGTTTCTCCGTCAGTATGCCGAGCTCTATGAACGCAACGGAAAGAAAATTGTCTTCACCGAAACGGGATTTCGTTCGGTGGTGGCCGCAACTTACAAGCCCTGGGAATGGCCGGAACATACCGAGCGACCCGCCAATCTCGAGCAACAGGAGCAGGCCTATCGTATTCTCGCCGAACAAACCTATCAGCAACCCTGGTTCGCCGGGCTTTTCTGGTGGAAAGTTTATACCAACATGAATGCCGGCGGCGCGGGCAACAGCGACTTTACGCCGCAGAACAAACCGGCCTATCGCCAGATGGTCGACGATTTTCAAGTTCTCAACGAGCGTTTCGGCAGCGGCAGGCTCGACTAGAACCGGCCGAGGTTTGTTCCTTCCGCCATGTCAGCGTAGTTTTGTCCGAACTGTACCGGTCTGAATAAAGCGAGGCTGCCATGATCAATTCTCTGCACGATCAAAGTGTTGCTCGTCTGGTGGAAATCGCCTTGCGTGAGGACGTGCAATCGGGCGATATCACCTCGGAAGCGACCATAGCGCCCGACGCCCGGTCCCAGGCGCGGCTCATTGTCAAACAGGACGGTGTTATTTGCGGACTCCCGATTGCGCGGCTGGTGTTTCGTTCGCTCAACCCGGGCATCGAGTGGAATGAACGGGTCGGCGAAGGCGAACATGTCACCGTCGGGACGGTCGCAGCCGAAGTGGAGGGGCCATCGATCGATCTGCTGACCGGCGAGCGCAGCGCACTGAATTTTCTGCAGCGGATGAGCGGCGTCGCGACGCTGACGCGTCGATATGTCGACGCAGTGGCCGGAAGCGGAGCAAAGGTATTGGATACCCGCAAGACCATCCCCGGCTGGCGATTGCTGGATAAGTATGCCGTACGCACGGGCGGCGGGCATAACCACCGGCTCGGATTGTCGGATATGGTGCTGATCAAGGACAATCATATCGTCGCGGCCGGCGGCATCAGTCAGGCTGTCGAGCGCTGCCTCGCCTCCCTTCGCGGACGACCGATTCCCATCGAGGTGGAAACGCAGAATCTGGACGATGTACGCGAGGCACTGGCCTGTCATGGCGTTCAGCGCATTATGTTCGACAACTTCACACCTGAGCTCATGCGCCGGGCTGTCGCCGCGGTCAATCACCAGTGCGAGACCGAAGCCTCCGGCAATATCACGCTGGAGACAATTGCCGCCTATGCGGCAACGGGAGTTGATTTCATCTCCACCGGGGCTATCACGCACTCGGCGCCGGCCCTGGATATTTCAATGAAGTTTTGACTGAGGAAGAATGTCGAACTCTTCGCTGCAGCTCAGCGGTATCCACAAAAGCTTTCTGCTGATTGCCGTTCTCGGCGCCATTATCTGGCTCGGCGGGTCCGTGCTGCGCGCCGCCATTGCTTTTGACCTGATGATTCCCGGAACGCTGGACTTCAGTCCCGGTGTCGATGCCGCCGCCATCCGCCAATCGATCCGACTGTTCGCCATGACGGGCTTTTACACAATGAGCGGCTACATTGCGGCCTTTTTAGGTTTTAGCGTCGTCTTTGCCGCGCTGCGCCGGCACTGGAAGAGGCGGGGCTGGCTCGTGGCTGCAGCATTCCTCTTTTACCTCTATGCACCGGTGGAAGTGTGGCAGATGTATTTTGACGGAAAACTACTTCAGCTCACCACAGATGCCGCCCTCAGCTTTTCGCTGAGCGACGCGCAAGATCTTTTGCTCAGGCGGCTTACGCTTCAGGAGAATCTGCAGGGGCTTTCGCTTCTTGCCATCCTGGCCTATTTTACTTCGGTCCTTTTCCTTGTCTTCCGACCCTTGGAGAAAGGCCACAAGGGCGATCCTGCGAAGATTGCGCAGAACGTCAGCAGGGAATCGGACGATTAATTGTACGATCCGGAATGGCTGATCCGCTAGCCTGGGTTGAAGGGCCTGGCAGAGAGCATTTGTGCTAATAGCCAAGTGCCGGGGCAGCCGCAGGCTTTCAGTGCAGAGCGATGCCGCGATCTAACGCAGCAGCAGCATCGATGCCGTATAAATTTCGGCGTCAAGCTCGATGCGCCAGAAGTACACACCGCTCGCCAAGGAAGCCGTTTGAAGATCCTGACGATATTCACCCGCGAACTGCCGTCCCTGATCGAAGCTCGCAATCGACAGACCGGCTTCCGTACACAGACTAATGCGTACATTCGCCGGACGAGTCAGCCGGTAGTGCAGCGTTGCCTTGTCACGCGCGGGATTCGGCAGACTGTAAAAAGGCGGAGCTGCGTCGGCAGAAGCATTGCGCGAAACCAGGCCAGTCGTTGCGGGCAGCTCGAGAAAGTCCGCGATGCCGCGCAGAATCGCTTCGGCCGTGCGACGGTATTCGCCGGCATCGTCACAGTTCATGTCTTCGTATGTCAGCGCCATGACATCGGAACCGAAATTAAACCAGAACCAGCTTTCGGGAAAATGGGTCGGTGTGTTGTTCACCCAGGTTACGCTGAAGTCCCAGGCTTCGATGCCATCGGGAAAGTTTCTGCGGACGCCGCTGATAAAGCGCTGTTGGCGATCGGCGAATTCCGCTGAAGTACCGCTGGGGTCATGAAAGACAAAATAGCGCCGGCAGCGAAAGGCGGAGTGCATATTGAGCGCCAGTCGAATCGGATTCGCCGAGGCCATCAATTCTTCAAAATGTTGTTTAAGAGCCGCTGCCTCGGGCTGCATCGGATTTTTGTCCCACTCGCGCTCCAGGTCGATATCGTTGGCATTGTGGCGCGGGAGATCCAGCTCGACGCCATCGGGATTGAGCATCGGTACGATGTGTACGACTGCGCTGCGGCGGATCATGCGCGCCAGGTCGCTGTCTTCGAGCAGGATCTGAATCATCTGTTCCGTCACACGCCATGCCTGAAACTCCCCCGGATGGGTCCGCGCATGGATAGTGATCGTCTGCCGCTGCTCGATACCCGGTCTTCCTGACGTCAGGCGCAAGAGCCAGATCGCCCGATTCTGAACGCTCCGGCCGATCGAGTCCACCGTCGCGTAGGGCGAGTTTTTCCAGCCATCGAGATCGTGCAGCAAGTCGGCATAATTATAGCCCCAACCGGCCCCGAGAATTTCCAGCTGCTGCAGGGCGTAATCGTTGAATGCCGCACTGCAGCAGGCATCGACCGCCCCATGACCCTTTGTGCCGGCGGGCAGCAAACAGTCGGGAAGCTCAGCCGGGACAATCATATTTCCCGAGGCCGCAACTGCCGCTTGCCAGGCGCTATTATTGGCGTGCCCCGATCGCTCGTGTCCGAAGGGCGCACAGCTGCAGTCCGCAGTGACAGTTACGTAGGAAAACAGGAACAGTAGGGCTGCGAGCAGATTTGCGCTGGCTAATCGAAGCGGGGGGCGGTGGCGGTAGATCATAATCCTTCCAGGAACAGTAAAGAGAATTGCTGCAAAAAAGCCGCCACACACAAGGGTATGCAACGGCTTTGTTCAGGGCTGGGACCGCTGATTTACTGGCTGTTTAGCCTATAATTTTTCAATCAAATCGGCAACAATCACGTGAACGCCGGCTTTGGTCTTGCGTTTGCCGACAACACCAACTTTGTTATTCGCCAGGTTGGCGAGGCGCTCGTTGGCCATATTACCGTCGGCCTTTACAACAAGGAAGACCATCTGACGCGAGCCCGAGCCGACCAGCAGTCCCAGCGGACGACCGCGTTTGACCGCCGCCAGCGCCTGTTCTTTGTTGACTTTGCCGCTGCCGCCGGTAGCCAGCTCGATCATATCGACAACTGTTCCTTCGATGGGCTTACCTGAGCCGTCCGGCGGCAGGTCGGGCATGGCCGGCGCAACCGGTTTGGGCGGCGCCATGGCAATCGGCTCACTTGCTTCCGGTTCTTCCGCGGCGGCCGACAGATTCGCTTCATTGGAAGCTTCGGCAGTCTGTGCTTTTTCCTGCTGCGTCACCGCCGGGGTTTCGGACTTTTTGTCATCCGAAGTTTTGGCGTCCGGCGTACAAACGATCAGGAGCGCCAGCATGCTTGTCAAACCCAAAATCAGTGAAATTCGCTTCATTCTTAAGTATCTCCAGATGAAACAAGGGGTCTGTTGGAAAAAGGTCGACGCCGGAGGTATAGCCTCCGGCGTCAAAAAACGCTGAAATCTCATCGTTCCGCAGGAGAGCGACGTCGATGAGCAAACCGTTGATTAATAGGGTTTGAAGGGCAATTTGTTGTAATTGACGCCAATTGCCTGCTGATCGGGAGTCGGTTTGTTCACTTTCGGCGGGTTCTGGAAAATGGCATAGGGAACATCCGCAACACTCTGGTAGGAGACTTCTACGATGATATGCTGATTCGGCGTCGCACCGTAGAGAAAATCGCCATCAGCTTCCGGGCGGACCAGAACTTTGGCAAAATTACCGGATTCCGTTTTGACGGCAAAAGCAAAGCCTTTCTGAAAACCGGTGAAATCAACAGTCCCTTCGGCCATCGTTTCGGATTGATCGAGGGCTTCCGTATCGTAGATCTCGTCGAAGGAATCGACGTCGGTGAAAACCTTACCGATCAAGGTTACACGCGGCGTTGTGCCGTTGTTATACGTACCGTTGTTGACGTAGGCTGACATAGTCGGCGAACCGATGATCAGCTTGCTGTCGCGATCGTCAAAAACGATGTCGGCAAGAACACTTGTTGCTTCATCACTGATTTTACGGACTCCCGGCGCATCGTCGGTTGCGTTGTACAACTCAAGACCGCTGCCGAAGGACGAAGCGAATTCGTAGACGCGAATAGCTTCACCGGCCGACAGTAGATAGCGCGCGGCGGGCGCCCAGGAAACGGTAGCGCCGACGCTGCTGAGCGTTCCGTCGCTGCGACGGCTCTTGAGATCAAAGGTATAGACCGTGCCTTCCGTTAGTGCAGTCACTTCAACAGAAGTGCTGAAGCTCGACACATCCTGCTCCGTGCTGTTCGCGCCTTCCGTGACCGTGAGAACGTATGCGTCAAAATCAGCGTCATTGACATCCGCGCTGGCGACCCATTTCAAGCCGATCGATGTGCTGCTGAGTGCGGTTGCCATTAGTTCGGTCGGCGCCGCCGGTTCCGGTGTAGGATCAGGTGTGATCGGATCGTCGTCGTCACAACTGACGATGATACCGGCGCAAAGGAAAACAAGCAGAATGCGGAGAAATCTCGGTTCTTTCATACTACATAACTCCATTGAGTTGGAAATAGAACGGCAGGATTGCCAATCAATTGTTGCGTTTATGCGCGATTCAGTTGGTTCAGTCGGCTTGAGCGATTTTGATCTTCTCAAAGAGATAATCCGGGATGCTAAAAATGCAAATAATATACGATATCTGCGAATAATTATTGCCTCGCCATCAGGCTATGTGCCGGGAACTTCGGCTAGTACAGATGAGTCCGGCCAAAGTTGGTGCAATTTTGCATCCCTCCCTGAATTATCACCCTCAGTTTCGGTGATAAATGCCACGGCCCCTTCGAACATTACGACCAGGCCTCAGCCTACCGGCATTAGCGATTTCATGAGCGGTATATGGTTTCGCTCCGGTCTCGGCCCGGACAGGATCGCCGCATTTCGCGCTTGTTCGTCAACACAAATTTGCCGCTCGCGAAGATCGCCTGCGAACTCCGGCGCCTTTAATTGCATATAACTTCGAAGATTGGTTAACTTCGGTCTGAACGATGATTCAGATGACGATCCTGCAACCTTGGTGTTGTCTGGGTAAATACAATTGCCGCCCAAAGTCAGAATATAGACCAGTTAGGGGAGATCGGTATTAGTAGTGCTGTTTTAAGCATACGTGTGTTAAGCATTGCAAAAACCTGCGACTGTTTCGAACAGACTGCGATAGATGACGTGCCATAAATCTCGATCAAATCAGCTCTGAAGAGCGTTTAGTTCTTTTTGCACTCAAGAGCTTATACTCAATCAATGTTATATCAAGCTCAAAACTGAACATCATTGATTAACTGATCTGGCCGGTGGCGACGTTCGAAAACCTTGGCCGATGGATGTATTCAGGTTAATAAATCTTCAACGGTCCGGGTCTCTCAGAACAATGTTTCGAGCTGTGTCGCCGGCCGGTCGGCTCGGATAACAACGGGCGGGAAAGTATCAATCCGTTTATGAGATTTGCTGATTAAATTTCTGTGTTGAGCAGTGATCGAGCGAGCCGCTTTGCGCGTCGAGACTCGTGTAAAGCATGCCGAATGCCCGATCGAAAAAAGGCGCTCCAGCCTTAGCCAAAGCGCCCTTTACTGAGAACTTAACCATACACAGGATACCTGAACTTCGACCGTGAATGTGATAATCTTTAAGCTTTTTTTACGCCGGGGGGTTCTTGTTGATAACTTTTTCTTGTCTTGCAAAGGTATCTTTGCGCAATTTTAACTATATTTTATGCGTGTGCTGTTGCGGATTGCAGGTTTGTCGGCGGAGGGAAGGCCCCGGCATTAAAGCTTCAGATCTGCGCAGCGCATTAAAGCATAAAGGGAATGTGAACTATTGAGGCATCGATTGTTCTTTATGAAACCTGACGCATTGTTCGAGGGCTTGAAAGAGCTTGCCAGGCAAATCGGAGTTAACGTCAGATCGGAGACCGGTAAATTCACCGGCGGCTATTGTGTCCTCCACAATAAACGGCTCATCGTTATCAATAAGCGAATGCCGACCGAATCAAAGGTTGCCGTGCTTGCCAAGAGCATCGCGCAATTTCCTCTGGATGATATTTATATCAAACCCGCTCTACGCGATTTCATCGAAGATGAAGGCTATAAAGAAGCGATGCATCGCAAACAGCGCGAAAAAGAATCCGTCAAGCGCGAAACGACGCCGATGGCTGCTTGAATCCATTCTGTAAGCATTGCCAATCAATTTTGCTGTGAATAATCATATCCGCTTGCTGCGGACCGGCCACATTTGGTTCGTCATATTAATCCCTTCCCGTTTTGCTAACAATCATAACACCGGCTAAAACGCCCTTCCTGAAACAAGCGTGAATCGACGTTAAAACTTCAGCTGTACCGCTGCTTTGGAACTAACTCCGCTCGATTATCAATTCTTCATAGTAGCAATTCATTCTATTCCGCTCTGACTGATTTCGTATTTTGTGTGTCCTTGGCCGGCGGATAACCGGCGCGCTTCAGCAATTCTGTCTGCTTCGTCTGGAGTGGTATGCCGCTGCGTATAATTATTATTGGTGGTGGAATAGTCGGACTTGCAACGGCTTACGCTCTCAGCGAGCGTTTGTCTGAAGTATCGATCACGGTGCTCGAAAAAGAATCCGAGCTTGCGCTTCACCAGTCGGGTCGCAATTCGGGCGTAATTCACTCTGGAATCTATTACAGGCCTGATTCGCTCAAAGCAAGGAATTGCCGCGCGGGCAGAGACCTGCTGCTCGATTTCTGTCGCCGGGAGTCAGTACCCTTCGAGCTTTGCGGCAAGGTTATTGTCGCCGGCAGCGAAGATGAAATTGCGGGTCTGGAAAGCCTCTATCGCAGGGGGCGGGCCAATGGCGTGGTCTGCGAACACATTACGAAAGAGCAACTGGCAGCGATCGAGCCCCACGCGGTCGGGCTGCGAGCGCTTCACGTACCGGAGGCGGGCATTGTGGACTACAGAGCCGTTTGCCTGCGCCTTGCGTCCAAGATACAGGCGCACGGGCATCGAATTCATGTTAAGCGGAGCCTAGCTACCGTAAGGCGCGATGGCCGGAGTTTACGCATCGGCACGGAGTGGGAAGACTACGAGGCCGATATACTTGTTAACTGCGCCGGTGTATACGCCGACCGCGTCGCGCGTCTTTGCGGCATCCGGCCGGCGCTGCAAATCATTCCCTTTCGCGGCGACTATTTCACCCTGACTCAGCGAACGCAACACCTGTGTCGGGGACTGATCTATCCGGTGCCGAATCCGCGTCTGCCATTCCTGGGAGTCCATCTGACCCGGATGATCGGCGGCGGGGTGGAGTGCGGACCCAATGCGGTACTGGCACTGGCGCGCGAAGCCTATCGTAAAAGTGACTGGTGCCTACACGACCTGTGGGAGTTACTGAGCTATCGCGGTACCTGGCGTTTGGCGCGGCAGCATTGGCGCAGCGGATTGCAGGAATTGCGTCGATCCCTGAGCAAGCGTCTCTTTGCCCGCTCGCTGCAGCAATTGTTGCCTGCCATCAGAGAGGAGGACCTGGAGCCCCGCGCAGCCGGAATCCGTGCCCAGGCCCTTCACCCGGACGGTCGTCTGGCCGACGACTTCGTCATTCAGGAAGCGCCTGGAATGATTCACGTGCTGAATGCGCCCTCGCCGGCAGCCACGGCAAGTCTGATGATCGGCCGGGAAATTGCAGCGCGTGTCGGAGCCTGACTGAGGCAGTATTCGGCAATCCCGCACGAATGAATTGCCTACCACCTGACAATTTGTTTTTCAGCGCCTGGTTTCAATGTCACCCCAATTCGCGGCCATTTGTTAAGCCCTTTTCAGCCGTCTCCGAACTGGCTGCTTTAACTGTTCAAATGTGCGGTACCAGTCACTCTTCACAATTTCCCTTCTGCCTGAAAAGTTCTGCCTGAAAAAGCACCTACGCCGTTGATGACGCTTGATTGCCGAGGGGCAGCATTGCTTTGTCCGCAAGCGCATGTATATCGTCGACATCTGTTCGAACGATGCCCGAGACGCCGCTTAAGATTTGAGCAGATCGCCAAAGCTTTCCCGCACTTCTCCCTGATTGTCCGTGGCTCTGATTACGACGCGATAGTCCCCCTCCGGCCAGCCAGCGGCAAGCAGCAAAACGTCATGGCTTCCCGCCGTCAGTTCAGAGCCGTCCAACGGTCCGGCAACAATTTCATCACAGCGATTGATTACGCTGATGCTGACGCGCTGTGGCTCGCTGAGCGTGAAGCGCAGCCAGACGCCATTGCGGATGGGGTTGGGGAAAGCCGGCGCCGGACAGAGAATCATGTCGTCCGAGCAACGCCAGTCATCGGGATCGACTGTCCGCACCGTGCCGTCGGCATCGGTCTCGCTGATGCCACTGAATTCCAGTGTTGAGCAGGGCGGCGCGGACGAACTTTCATCGGAACAGGCCGCCAGGACACAAACGAATACCAAGAGAAGGGCCGGCGCAATTCGCTCGGCGAGCGATACCGGCCGGCGGCCGGCCGGCCGACCTTGCGAATTGCGGAACACCAGCATGCCGCGGCTATCACAAAATCTCATCGATCGAATCTCACTTGTCGTCCCGCTTCGTCCGTCTACAGGCTGCAAAACCTTGAAAATTCTCGAGCGGCGGACAATTTCGCTAATAGTTGCATTCCGATCAATGCGATTCATGCTGCGCCAGGCATCGGCTAAGGTCGTTTCCTAAAAGAATCGTAAATTGGAAGTTTTGTGTTGCCAGGCAGCGCGGTTTATACTTATGAATCAGACATCATTTGGAGGCGGAGGCATGCAGGATTCCGGTGTAAAGGCCAGTAACCTCGTATGGCACGAGGGCTATGTGCAGGGGGAAGATTTTGAAGCGCGGAACGGTCATCGGGGGGCGGTCGTCTGGTTTACGGGTCTGAGCGGCTCCGGCAAATCGACCATTGCCAGAGAAGTCGAGTGGAAGCTGCACGAGGCCGGCAAGCGATGCTATGCGCTGGACGGAGACAATATTCGTCATGGCCTGAATAAGGATCTGGGTTTCAGCCCGGAAGATCGGGTTGAGAACATTCGGCGGATTGGCGAAGTCGCCAAACTGTTTCACGAAACGGGAACGATCGTACTGACGGCATTCATATCGCCCTATCGGGCCGACCGCGATATCGCCCGCAATTTACTGCCTGCCGGTTCCTTCTTTGAAGTGTTTGTGGACTGTCCCGTGGATGAGTGCATTTCGCGCGACCCCAAAGGATTGTATAAAAAAGCGCTCGACGGCGTCATACCGAATTTTACGGGTGTGTCGGCGCCCTATGAGGCACCGGAAGCGCCGACGCTGACTCTGCCGACGGCGGAGCTGGACCTCGGTCAGTGTGTCGATAACGTCGTCGCAATGTTGCGCAATCAGAACATCATCTAAGAATGCCGCCTGCACAATGGGCTTTGACTTCTGGTATACACTGGTTCTTTTGATTCTTATGACGCTGGCTTTGTTGCGCGAGATCGCCGAGGCCGACGTTATTATCTTCGGCACGCTGGTAGCCCTGATGCTGCCCGGCGTGATTAGCATCGACGATGCGCTGCTCGGCTTTGCCAACCAGGGCGTGTTAACAATCGCGCTCCTCTTTATTATTGCGGCCGGGCTGCGTTCGACGGGTGTCTTGTTTACACTGGTACCTTTTATCTTCGGTCGGCGGCGCGCCGCTTTGCCCTTGCAGCTCCTGCGTTTTCTCGTGCCGGTGACGGCTCTGTCGGCATTCACCAACAATACTTCGATCGTGGCCGCCCTCATCCCGGTCGTCAACAAATGGACCAAGGACAACGGACAGGCCCTGTCGCGCTTTTTGATTCCCCTGTCGTACGCGGCAATTTTGGGTGGTATGTGTACGCTGATCGGCACCAGCACCAACCTCGTCGTCCACGGCTTTCTGCTAGAAAGCGGTCATCGCGGTTTCGGCTTTTTCGAGCTGACGGGCGTGGGAGGCCCGGTGGCGGTCCTTGGCCTGCTGTATGTCTGTTTTATTACCTACAGATTGCTGCCCGACCGTCGTGAGCCGATCGAGGAATTGGGCGAACACATTCGCGAGTTTGTGGTCGAGTTAAAAGTTGAAGAATCGTATCCCGGCATCGGACGCTCCATCGAGGATGCGGGGCTGCGTCATCTGCGTGGCCTGTTTCTGTTCCAGATTCAGCGCGGCGCGCGGGTCATCACCGCTGTCGCTCCCAGTGAACAGATTCACCAGGGCGACCGCCTGTTCTTTACAGGACTGCCGGATACGATTCTCGAGCTCCAGAAGACACCGGGGCTCGCCGCGATCAATGATCCGAAGTTTGACCTGAAAAACTACGACGCCGATGAGTTCCGTCCTTTTGAAGTGGTTATATCGGAAAGCTCGCCGCTGGTGGGCAAAAGCGTTCGCACCAGTAATTTTCGCTCGCTCTACGACTCGGTCATTCTGGCCATCCATCGCAATGGCGAGCGCGTCAACGAGAAGGTCGGCGATATCGTGTTGCGGAGCGGCGATACCCTGCTGATCCTGGCGGACAAGGACTTTGGCAGCCAGTGGTATCATTCCAAGGATTTTTTCCTGGTGACGAGCAGCGGGCGCGTTCCGTCGAAGCCGCGATCCAAAGGTTACATAGCACTGGCTGTCTTCGGGGCTTTTGTCCTGCTGGCGTCGCTGAATGTCATCCCGATTGTGCTGGCGGCGGCCCTGGGAGCGATTGGCCTGGTCGTCACCAAGTGCATTTCCACCAATGATTCCAAAGTCGCGGTGGATTGGAGCGTACTGGTCGTCATCGCATCCTCGTTGGGAATCGGCAAAGCGGTCGAACAAGCCGGTATCGCCGCCGTCTTGGCCGACGGAATCGTTGCCGAACTCGGTCAGGCAGGCGTGTTCGCTATTTTGCTGGGCTTGTATTTCATTACAAACTTTTATACCGAAGTTATCACGAACAATGCCGCCGCAGCATTGCTCTTTCCTGTGACGATTCCCCTGGCGGCCTCGCTGGGCCTGGGCTCGCCCCTTCCCCTGGCCATTGTCGTGGCTATCGCCGCCTCGGCCAGTTTCGCGACGCCAATCGGTTATCAGACAAATTTGATGGTTTACGGGCCGGGTGGATACCGCTTCACCGACTATGTGAAGGCGGGATTACCCTTGAACGTCCTGGTCGGACTGTTAACAGTCATCATTGTTCACACGTATTATTTTTAACACATGGAGTAGGTTGGAATGTCCAT
Organism: Candidatus Kapaibacterium sp.; assembly: GCA_028284775.1. Classification (GTDB taxonomy): domain Bacteria; phylum Bacteroidota; class Ignavibacteria; order Kapaibacteriales; family UBA7675; genus JANQRB01. The sequence continues at coordinate 44,742 of JANQRB010000006.1, forward strand.
TAAACCGCATGGTGGTACCCTCGTCGACAGGCGTTTGTCCGCGGAAGCAGCAACGAGTCTCTTAAGTGATCTGGCGCAGGCGCCTCGCCTGCAGGTGTCGGAGCGCGTTCTTTCCGACATATATTTAATCGCTATCGGCGGCCTGAGTCCGCTGCGCGGATTTATGGACCGCGCAAGCTACGAGTCGGTAGTTGAAACGATGCACCTGCCCGGCGGCGAAGCCTTTTCGATTCCGATTACGCTGCCCGTACCGCTGGACGTGTATCAGCGCGTCGATCGCGACGAGCGCATTGTACTGCTCGACGCTCATGGCGCTGAACAGGCGGTATTGACCGTCAGTGAAAAATACGAACGCGATCTTGCCAACGAGGCGCGCAAAGTGTATCGCACTGATGATGAGGGCCATCCCGGCGTCGCTAAGGTTTATGAGGCCGGCCCCTATACCCTGGCGGGCGAAATCGATTATGTCCAACAGAATCCGGCGCTTCAGTTTCCGGACTACAACTTAACACCTGCCCAAACCCGCGCTTTGTTCGAAGAAAAAGGCTGGCAGACAGTGGTGGCATTCCAAACCCGCAATCCGATTCACCGCGCTCACGAATACATTACCAAGTGCGCCCTGGAAATCGTGGATGGCCTGTTGATTCATCCGCTGGTAGGCGAAACCAAAGCCGACGACATCCCGGCCGATGTCCGGATGGATTGTTATCACATTCTGATGGAGTCATACTATCCCTCAGCTCGGACAGCGCTCTCGGTACTGCCGGCGGCCATGCGTTATGCCGGCCCGCGAGAAGCGATTTTTCATGCGATCATGCGGAAGAATTACGGCTGCACCCACTTTATCATCGGCCGCGATCATGCCGGTGTCGGCTCGTACTACGGAACCTACGACGCGCAGAAAATCTTTGATGACATCGACCTTGACAAATTCGAACTGCAGCCCCTGATGTTCGAGCATTCCTTTTGGTGTAAACTCACCGGCGGAATGGCAACCAGTAAAACTTCGCCGAGTACGCCCGAGCAGCGCGTGTTTCTCTCCGGCACCAAAGTGCGAGCGCTGTTGCGCGAAGGTACGATGCCGCCGGCCGAGTTTACCAGGCCTGAAGTGGCGGAGCGCCTCATTCAGTGGGCGCGGGAGCTGTAAACCCATTCACGACGGCGCGTATGTGGCGCGTCAAGCTTGTTAATCTTTCTCATGCCTGAAGCTCGGGAGACAAAGTCCTATGAATATCGATATCGATGCAATCTGTGAACTGGCCCGGACCGCGGGCGCAGCAATAATGGATGTATATCGCAGCGACGATTTCGCCATCGAACATAAAGATGATGATTCTCCGCTCACCAAAGCCGATCGGGTCTCGCATGAGTTGATCAAGGCCGGTCTGTCTGCGCTGGCGCCCACTATTCCGCTTATCTCGGAGGAAGGGAAAGAAGTAGCGTACGAGGAACGGCAGGCCTGGCAGCGCTTCTGGCTGGTTGATCCGCTCGACGGAACCAAGGAGTTTATCAAGCGCAATGGCGAGTTTACCGTCAACATCGCTCTTGTCGAGAGTAATCGACCCATCGCCGGCGTCATTTACGCGCCTGTATGGGATGCCCTGTATTTTACCGGCCGGGACGGCCGCGCCTATAAAAGCGAAGGACGGGCGGAAGCCCGTCCTTTGCAGACGAATACATCCTTTGGCGAAGGCATTATTGCTCTGAAGAGCCGCTCGCATGCCGGCAGCGGCGAAGGCGAGTTTTTCGGTCGGCACAAAGTCAAAGAGTCTTTTGGCGTCGGTTCATCGCTTAAGTTCTGCCTGATCGCCGAAGGCCGGGCGGATATGTATTATCGTCACGGGCCTACCTGGGAATGGGACAGCGCGGCGGGACAGGCAATTCTGCAGGCCGCCGGCGGCATCGTGTTGGAAGGCGACCATCGGCTCCACTACAACAAAGCGACGCTCAAAAATGACAATGGCTTTTTGTGCCTTGCTTCGGACACGCTGCGCGACTGAATTGAAGCAAATGCAAAAATCTTATATCAAATTGAATTTTTTTCTGGATTATCAACTGCAAAACTGAGAGATTGCATTCAGCCAAGCCTACACAGTTGCTTACGTTCCCATGCCGATCGAGTAGACCCTCGAAGATCGAAACAGCGCATCGGGATGTATTGACAGGGAGTCTTACCACAAGCATTTCTTAAAGCGCTAGCTATCTCATACAGCCTAAATTGCGGTAGGCCAATTCCCGATCGGAACAGTGCCGCCGGTTGTCCTTCACCCTTGGTGCAGGCTGTCAACCGGTGCTTTGCCGGCTTTGTAATACAATTACTGCCTTAGTAACAAAACGAGTCATTGACGCCGGAATGGCGTTGGTACCTTCCCGAACGAGCTGCAAGGTGTATATGGCTGCCGGGTCTGCCCCTGAAATGCAAGATTATGTTTTGGAGCCTTCACTCATTCATGAAATCACGCTGAGATTTTCCGAGCGGGGCGAGAAAATTGCGCACGGCCATATTCGGAAATGTCTTAAAGATTTACGCTATGACAATCCGGCAATTCAGAAGGGTCGGCATTGGATTCTTCATCCGGTCTTTGGCAGAGTAGCATGGTCGCCGGAAGGACGGCAATTCGTGCTGGATCATTTCTTTGAGGAATCATAAGCGCCGGTGAATGGATTGCCTGCTGATTCCCGGGATTTGCTGTGAACGACCCCGGACTGGCTGTGACTCACTGTCACAATAGCATGTGTCCAAGAGGCCATGACTCATGGGAATTTGTTAATTCCAGTGGACCCGAATGGCCAGGTCGAATAGAGATGATTACTGTTTGATAACAGTATAGGCCGGAATTGAAAAGGGCGAGTCATCTTTCACAAACTCAAGATCGTATTTTTGGCAGAACTCAATGAGCGCACGAGTTTCTCCACCCTGTCGCCGCTCATCGATGCACACGACTCCTCCCGGCGACATAAACTCTTTAAAGGCTTCCATCGCCTGCGAAGCCGCCAGATAGGCATTGCAGTCCACATAAAGTAAAGCGGCGCGAAAATTTGGATTGCGCTCGAGAAAGTCCGGTACCGTTTGTTTAATATCGCCTACAACAAGCTTGCAGCTTGCGCTGTAGCCCGCCGCCTCAATGCGCTTTTGTACCCAGTCCGCATTGTTCTTCCAGGCAGTGCGCTTCAGATGCGGATCCGCCTTAAGGTCTTCCTCGGTATAACCCTGAAAGGTGTCGAATCCATAATATTGGCGCAAATGGGCTTCGCCATGTAGCTGCATAAGATTGCCGAATATCAAGCTGTTTCGCCCTCGCGCGACGCCAAGCTCAACAATATGCCCAGGGACACGGCGAATTTTGGTGTAAATCCGATCGACCCACAACACATAGCGAAACTCTTTTTTGTCGAGATATGCGTCATTGGGACCGAATTTGTTCAACTGGTAACCGAATCTGCCAAGTGTCTTTTTTATAAGTTTTTTCACGTTAGCCCGATCTCTCAAGGTTAGTATGAAAATGTTTAGTCGCTCAATACTTGTGTTATGATCAGTCTGGGGAGCGGCGAGAATTCCTGCTACACTTTGTGTTTAGTTGCACGAAGCAACTCGATTTCAATTACTAATAATCCGTAATGGATGCGCAATGACAATCGTACGATGCACTAGCGACCACGCGGCACTGGTGCTCAACTTGCAGAAGCCGTCCTATGCATAGTACAATACAAAAGTATTAAAAATGCAGTGATTGCAAGCCCATAATCAATGAAATCTCAGATTGTGATCCGGCGATGTTTCTTTGATTGACTGTCTGTCATCGTTAGCTTGAAGCCGAGCCGTTTCGACAGGCGGCTATTGTCGCTTTATCCGGTCGCGCTCTTTCCCGACAAGCTCGCTGGGCGATCTCAATCATTCTCCGCGCTCTGCATTGCAATAGCATACTCAATCGCAAGCCGATCCTTGCGTTCTTCCCTCTGCGATTGGTTTGGCGAGTTTTTCGTAGTTTGTGTTTATGCAAGGCCGAAGCTGAGAACCGGCAAGCCACCGAAAACTTAAGAGCTAAGCGGGACTCTGCGGTAACAGCGCCGGCTTCAATTGCGGGCAGCCGCTTGCCCTGGCTTAAAGTGAAACACGAATTGCTATTCGAATTGCTATTAAAGAGTCCGAACATCTATGAATCGCGTGACAAAAGGGATCGTTCTTGCGGGCGGGCGTGGTAGCCGTCTGTATCCGCTTACCAAGTTATTCAGTAAACAATTGCAGCCTGTCTACGACAAGCCGATGATTTATTATCCGCTTGCGACACTGATGCTGGCGAACATCCGCGATATACTCATAATTTCAACACCGCAGGACACACAGAGCTTTCGTAGCCTACTGGGGACGGGCGAGCAATGGGGGCTCAGGCTGTCCTACGTTGTCCAGGAAGAGCCGAAAGGCATTGCCGAAGCCTTTATCTACGGCAAACAATTTATCGGCAGCGATCAGGTCTGCCTGATACTCGGCGATAACTTGTTTTATGGTCGCCTCGATTTTCTGCGGGAAGCAGTGCGCAGTAATCAAGGGGCGACTGTGTTTGGCTACCAGGTAAAGGACCCCGAGCGTTACGGCGTCGTAGAGTTCGACGAAGACAATAAAGTAATCAGCCTGGAAGAGAAACCCACCAATCCGAAGTCCAACTATGCTGTGCCGGGCATCTATGTCTACGATGCAGATGTTGTCGCGATCGCCGAGAACCTGGAGCCCAGCGCGCGCGGCGAACTGGAAATCACCGACGTCAGCAGAGAGTATCTCAAGCTTGCCCGGCTGCGGGTTCAATTGCTGGGGCGTGGCGTGGCGTGGCTCGACACCGGGACGCCGCAAAGTTTACTGGAAGCTGGGATGTTTATCCATACGCTCGAAGAACGCCAGGGTTATAAGGTGGCCTGTCTTGAAGAAATTGCTCTGCAACAGGGCTACATCAGTCCGGAGCAATATCTGCGGACCGTTGGGGCACTGCCGGACTGTTCTTACAAAAGCTATTGCTTGCGTATTTTCGACGAAATTCGCTAGTACTTTTTCAATTTAGTTTATTATAGTTCCCCTCTTTTGAAAGAGGGGCCAGGGGAGTTAGAAAGACTTTGAGAGTGCATAACCCTTCCCCGTTCGGCGCTCAGTCCACGCCTCACCCTCTTTTTCTAAATGGGAGGAGAACGCTAAAAAACTAATCTGAAAGAGCGCCAGTACGACGCGGATTTGGCCTGCCGTGGTCGCAGCACGCCGGGGGCGCGATACCGTCTTCTTCATGGCTGACAAGGATTTCAAAAATTTTCTTGCGTTGAAGGTGTAATACGAGTAAATTTGTTACTCGTAACCTGTCTCGATAATCATCAGCTTTCGTGTAAGAAAATTGCTAGACTCTCTGATTACATCCAAAACGCGCATCAAGCTCCTGCTGAAGTTCTTCTCGAACGCCGGCACGGAAGCCTATTTGCGTGGTCTTGCCGATGAGTTTGGCGAGTCGACCAATTCGGTCCGGGTGGAGTTGAATCGACTTACGGAAGCCGGTCTGCTGGAATCCGCGAGTAAAGGACGCACCAGGTTATACCGGGCCAATACCGAGCACACCCTGTTCCCCGAAATCCACAGTCTGGTCAAGAAGTATCTGGGCATCGACAAACTGGAGAAGATTCTCAGCAAGCTCGGAACCGTGGAGGCCGCCTACATTACCGGCGATTATGCGCGCGGCAATGATTCCGGAATCATCGACCTGGTGATTCTCGGCGACATCGACCGGAAGTACCTGCAGCAGTTAATCGACAAAGCTGAAAAAGTGATCAAACGCAAAATCAGAGTGCTGGTACTTGCGCCGGATGAGTTTGAATCGCTGAAGAACAGGCTTGAGGTAGAAAAAGCCTTTGTTTTACTGGATAAAGAAGAAAGGCTGGCGCGTGGAGCAAAAGACTGACGCCGGGGCTACGCGATCCGGCACGCGGCTCAACCGCTTTCATATACCGATCGCGTCTACCTTATTCAACTATTACCGTGTGTATCGCAGGTACATCGGCTACCGTATCATACCCTTACTCGCGATCACCGTTGCCGGCACCTATGTAGAGGGCTTCGGCATCGCCCTCTTCCTACCGCTTCTCTTCGGACCGGAAACCGTACTTAACGCAGACAACAATATTGCCAGCGTCATCCAGACGATCTTTGCGGGCCTGGGTCTGGAAGTTACTATGATCGGGGTCGCAATTGTCGGGCTGTTAACGTTTTTAGTTAAAGGCGGGCTGAAGTTCGCCGAAGGTGCGTATCAATCACACATTACCGCCAATATCATTTACCGGGATATGCGCAAGCATCTTGTGCAGGTCATTGCCGGAATGAATTACAATTACTACGCCAAGAGTAACACGGGCTACCTCACAAATGTCGTAACCCAGGAAGTCGCGCGTGCCGCGCAATCCTTTAACTATTATTCGCAGGCCATCGTTCAGCTGGTGACGGTTGCCACCTACTTTTGCATCATCATCTTTCTCGATTGGGAACTTACCTTGATGGCTGCCGGCTACGGCATCGTCATTCTGTATTGCTTCCGTTTTCTTTCCCGACAATCAAAAAAATACTCGCGTTTGCACTCGAAGGATCACGGTATTTTTCTCGGCCTGATGGTGCAATCGATCCAGGCATTCAAATACCTCGTATCGACCAATCTGTTCCCGCAGCTCAAGGGACGAAGCTTCGAGGCCATTGACAAGCTGTCCCACTACCGCTTTCGCGTTAATCTGGCGACGGCGACCCTGCGCGGTGTTTCCGAACTGCTGGTGGTTTTGTTTATCATTCTGGCCGTTGTGTACCGGACGGTTCTGCTTGACATGAGTCCTTCCCTGACCTTCGGTTCCCTGATGATTCTCTTTCGGATGATGATGAGTGTGATGATGTTCCAGAATTTCTGGCAGCAGTTTTCCGGGCTGATCGGGGGGCTCGACACCGTCAAAAAGACGCTTAAACAAGTCGGCGATGCGAAGGAGCCGATGGGGACACTGGTCAAGGCTAAGCTGCTGCGCGGCATCAGATTCCAGAATGTTTCCTTCGACTACGGCGAAGGCAATGTATTGCACGATCTCAATCTTGATTTCCCCAAGAACAAGACCGTCGCCTTGGTGGGAGAGTCTGGCTCGGGAAAATCGACGATCGTCGATCTGATAACGGGGGTGCTGAAGCCTACGCAGGGCACCGTCATGTTCGACGATACTGACGGGAAGGAGATAGACTTCACAAGTCTGCGCCGGCATATCGGCTACGTAACACAGGAGAACGCTCTATTTGATGACTCCGTTGCCAATAACATCAGTATGTGGGGCTGCGGCGCCGATGATGCCGAATGTGCCGAAAAGATTCGTAAGGCCTGCCGTCAGGCCTATTGCGAGGAATTCATCCTGGCAATGCCCGAGCAGTATGATACACCGATCGGAGATCGCGGCGTACGCCTTTCGGGAGGGCAGCGGCAGCGTCTGGCTATAGCGCGCGAGCTGTTTCGCACGCCCGAGGTACTGCTGCTCGATGAAGCGACCAGTGCCCTGGATTCCGAATCCGAGCAATTTATCCGGCAGAGCATCGACGCGTTGAAAGGCACGATGACGGTGATCATCATTGCCCATCGCCTGTCGACCATCCGAAATTGCGATACGATTTATGTCCTCGATCAGGGCCGCGTTGTGGAACAGGGCGATTTCCATCAACTGATGGCCCGGGAAAATTCGCAGTTTGCACGAATGTGTGCGCTGCAAAACATTACTGCCTGAATGTAACAGAACTGTACACGTATTTGCTTTCGAACTTAATCAAACGGCGAATCTGATGAACTACAATGAGATTTTCAGCCAACTTAAGGGGCCGGTGGTTCCGCTGCCGACGCCGTTCACGGCGCAGCATGAGGTTGATTACGATGCCCTGTCATCCTATGTTAACCGGCTGATCGAGATGGGAGCCCGCAACCTCATGACAACGGTCGGCACCAGCCGTTTTAATCTGTTGACCAACGAAGAAATTGCCAGGGTCAATGAAACGGTGGCTACCGCGGCCGGCGACCGGGCCATTACCATCGTATCGACACCGCAGGTCGGCTCGACGAAATTGGCGCAAAACTTCGCCGATCACGCGCGGGAGTGTGGCGCTGATGTTTTACTTGTGTTCCATCCCGAGCGGCACTATGGCGACGACACGCTGCTGGAGTTTTTCGCGGCCATCGCTTCTCACAACGACATTCCCCTGATGATTCACGAGATGCCGATGCGCAACGGCCTGGGCGGCGGTCAGAAGCAATACAGCATCGACCTGTTAAACCGTTTGTTTGATATCGATAGTGTTATCGGAATGAAGGAAGAGAGCCTCGACTGGGGCTATGGCGGAACAATCGTCAAGGCCATGTCCGAAAGGGCGGTGATAGTAGGCGCCGGCGGAGGCATGAGCAGGTACCTGCGCGATCACTGTTTGGGCGCCAGAGCCTTTCTGTCCGGCATCGGCAGTTTTTACCCTCCTCTGGAGCTTGAATTCTTTCAGGCCATGCAGAGCGGCGATTTCCAGCGCGCCCAGGATATCGTCTACAACATCGAGGCGGAATATTTTGATGCCGTCGTGCCGATGGGCTGGCATATCGCGCTTAAGGAGTGTATTCATGCCAAGGGGCTGATGGGACCGTGGGAGCGCCCTCCCCTGCGTCGCGTGCTGCCTGATGAACGCGAAGTAGTACAACAAACCATGCAGCGTTTCGGTTGGCTTTAACAGCCGGTCCATTCGGGGTACATTGCAACATTGAGCGTAAGTGAATCCGAAGCAATTGATCCAATTAACAACTAAGGATGGATGATTGTTATGAATGCTCAGTATGACTTTACACTTGAGGCCTCGGCCGCCGATTCGGCCATAATCGCAACACTCAGAAAATTCGGCATTGTGCTTCTTCCTGACTTTGTAAATCAGCAGGAACTCGAGAATTTGAAAACAGAGTTTTTTGCCCTGCTGGATACCGAGGCGAACTGGATTCGCAAGATTAAGTACAAACACGGTAAGGCCGTATCGGTACATCGCGCCGGCATTGACAGCCAGCGCTTTCCGGTTTTTAAGCAGGTCTTTGACGCGGAACAGATGCACAGGCTTACAAACAGCTACCTTGGCCAGCCTAACTTGGTTAATAATGATATTTTCCTGACCTATGATTTGCCTGATCCTACTCCCATCAATGAATTGCACTTCGACAAAATTCATTCGCTGAAATTTTTCCTCTACTTGGCCGATACGACGGAAGCCAGCGGCGCCTTTACTTTCGTCCCCGGCTCGGCCCACATCGGTCGGCAACGGGCAAACGAGCACCTGCGGCACGGGCGGCAAATGTCGACGATTCCGAATGTCATTACAGAGGAAGAGTATATCAAGCAATCGATCCCGATCGAGGGCAGAGCCGGCACGATGATCATTTTCGATACGGACGGCTTCCACCGCGGCGGTATCGTTCAGGATGGGCAGGAGAGACTCGTGATGCGCGGGCACAGCCACGTGGAGCCCATGCCCATCTACAAGCCTAAACCCTTCAGCCGGCAATGGTGGCATGAGTTCCCGCTTAATCCTCAGCGTTTCAGCGGGAGTGTGCCGGCCAGACGAATCCTCGTTGAAGATGAATCGACATCAGTTTGAATCAATTAAGCATGTGAGTTTTCGATGGATAAAACACTGTGTATCATTCCTGCGCGCGGCGGATCGAAGCGAGTCCCGCGCAAAAACGTCCTGCCGCTGAATGGTATCCCCTTGATTCAATACAGTTTTGAAGCGGCAAAGAGGGCAGAAGTATTTACGGACATACTGGTTTCGACCGATGACCCTGAAATCAAAAGCATTGCCGAACGTGAAGGCATCGGCATCGAGCATCGCAGCGAACAAATGAGCGCCGACAAAGTTACGGTCGTTCAATTGATCAAAGAGTACATCGAGCGAAGCGGCGCCGAAAACCGCTACGACTCGATCGCAGCCCTGCTGCCTACCTGCCCCTTCCGTACCCATAAGGATGTTCGCGATGCCGTTACCTATTACCGGGCCAATAAACATCGCAACAAGTTTCTGGTGGGGGTTACCGAGTATGAGTTTCCGCCCCAGTTTGCACTCACGATTGACGACGGCATCGCGACGCAGGAACATCCCTCGGCCTTTGCCGTGACGCGAAGTCAGGATGTTAAGAAGTATTACCATGCCAATGGCTCGATCTATCTGGCCGATATCAAGGCCTTCCTGGAAGCCGGCACATTCTTCGTCAGACAGGTGCTGACTTATGTTATGCCGGCCGAACGTTCCTTCGACATAGATTATCCTTATCAGTATCAGATTGCCGACTATTATGCGAAGTTAATTGCGGAGCACGAATCATGATTTTCAGCCAGCAAATCGACATTAATGATGGGACCATCGGACGGGGCAACAGGCCGTATATCATTGCGGAGATGGCCTGCGCTCACAATGGCGATGTTGAATCGGCGCGGCGGCTCATCGATCTGGCCGCCGAAGCCGGGGCGGATGCGGTCCAGCTTCAATTTTTTAACACGGAGCATTCGGTTGTTCCGGCCCACGATGTATTCAAGATCTCCCAGGAAATTGAATTCTCCGCCGCGCAGTGGCGGTCATTGACCGAGTATGCCCGCTCTTTGAAGATTGACGTCTTTGCCTGTCCCTATGACACCCGGAGCGCCGAGCTCGCCATCGAGTTGGGGGTCGACGGCATTAAATTAAACTCGGCCGATCTGTCTAATCCCGATATGCTGCAAACGGTCGCGGCTTCGGCCATACCTTTTACCTTGGGAACAGGCGCCTCGACCCTGAATGAGATCAGCGCCGCCCTGCGCATTATTCACGAACATGGCGGACGCAATGTAGTACTGATGCATGGGGTGCAGAATTTTCCAACCAGCATCGAAGATCTGAATATTGCTCGAATCGAATTGTTGAAAGACGTATTCAACATGCCGGTCGGTTACCACGATCATACCGACGCTGATGATCCTTTTTGTGAAGTTGTCGATCTGATAGCCATCGGCTTTGGCGCTAATATTATCGAGAAGCACATCGTACTTGACAGGTCACGCAAAGGACTCGATTATCAGGCGGCGCTGGAACAGGATGAATTTCGCAGCTTTGTCGCGCGAATTCATAAAGCATGGATTGCCGTCGGTTCGAAGGAAATTCGTCCCTTTTCCGCGAGCGACATAAAATACCGCACGTTTCAGAAGAAGAGCGTCGTGGCGGCTGCCGACCTGGAAGCAGGCGCGCTACTACGGCGGGCCGACATTCTCTTTATCAGAAATGTCGAGAATGGCGTCGCTCCCATTGACTTCCCGGAGCTTGAAGGCAAACGTCTCCGCCGCTCCGTGGCCAGGTATGACAATATTCGTTTTGAGGATGTGGAGTAGGAGCAATCGCTATGGATAAACATTCGTCGACCGAACAGCAGCGTCCGAATCAAGCCGCTGAAGTCCAGATCGCAGGTCGGAAGATCGGCAGCGCTCATCCCGCTTATATCATCGCCGAAGCCGGCGTTAACCACAACGGCAACTTCGACATGGCGCTCAAACTGGTGGAAGAGGCGCATAAGGCCGGGGCGGACTGCGTGAAGTTTCAGACTTTTAACACCGAGTCTTGCGAAAGCAAATATACGCTGAAGCCCGGCTATTTTGGCGGACGCGATCGCAATGCCGACAAGATCGATTTCCTGAAGGCGCTCGAATTCGACAAAGAGCAATTCCGGGACTTAAAACAATATTGCGACGAACTGGGCATTACTTTTATGTCAATGGCCGCCGACTATCCTTCGCTGGAGCTACTGGTGGACATCGGCTGTCCGGCGATTAAGGTCGGCTCCTCCGACACGTTGAACTTTCCGCTCTTCAAGGCCATCGGCAGCAGCGGCTTACCCGTTGTCTACTCGACCGGAATTTCAACGCTCGATGACGTGACAAGCGGCATCGCTTACCTGCGGGACAGCGGCGTACGGGATATCTGCGTCCTGCAGTGCACGTCCCAGTATCCCGCCCCGGTGGAAGATATCAATCTGGCCGTCATGGACGTCTATCGGCGCGAATTTCAATTGCCGGCCGGGCTTTCGGATCACTCGGAGGGCCTGCATATACCAATTGCGGCGGTCGCCCGCGGCGCATCCGTTATCGAAAAGCACATGACCCTCAGTCGTATGCTTCCGGGCGTCGATCACATCGCTTCGATTGAGCCGGCTGAACTGCGGCAAATGATTGCCTGGATACGCGATGTGGAGTCGGCAATTGGCGATGGCGCCAAGGCGATCAGAAGCAGTGAAAAAGAACACCTGCAATCGATGCGCAAGAGCCTCTTCAGCCTGCGGAACATTCGGGCGGGAGAGGTTTTAACACTGCAAAATGTCGGCGCGAAACGTCCCGGCGGAGGTATTATGCCGACGGAAATCGACAGGCTGCTGGGCCGCAAGGCTGCCGTGGATATCGACAATGACGAATTCATTACATGGGAAATGACCGGCGAATGACTTTTGAGGTATTTGATAGTGGGCAGGTTCACAAGTGGCGGGAGTGTTTGGGGCAGATCCCCACGCGCTGCAGGGATGTATTTTACCGGCCTGAGTATCTCATCAGCTTTGCCCATTACGAGCAGGCCGAAGCTCTTTGTTTCTGCATGCGAAATAACGACTACCTCATTCTGTATCCGGTCTTAAAAAAAGAAATTGTCAACTTCGACGTAGGGGACCGGTATTTCGACATTTCCTCGGCTTATGGCTACGGCGGCGCGATCGCCAATTTCGATACGGTGCCCGAAGAGTTGCGGCAGTCATTTAACAAGGCGGTGGACGACTGGTGCCGATCGAATAATGTCATTGCCGAGTTTATTCGCGAAAATCCGGTATTGCGCACACAGGAGCATTATCTGCGGGATGCGCGCTATTTCAGAGTACGCTACAATGTCTACGTCGATCCCGAAGATGAACCGCAGTTAAAGAGCGCCAATGTCCGCCGCAATCTCCGGAAAGCTGCCAGGACTGGTTTGTATGCGGAAGTAGACGAGTCGCTGCAATCGCTTCAGCGCTTCATCGATTTGTACGCCATGACTGCCCGCCGCCTGCAAATGGCAGCTTACTATCGCTTTGACGAAGAGTATTTTCAGCGTGTGCAGGCGACGCTGGGCGATGCTGCCTGTCTTATTAACGTGTGTAAAGACAATGTCATCATTGCATCGACCTTGTTTTTCCACACTGCTGACTATACGACTTATTTTCTGGGCGCATCGGATTTTGCCTATTCCGATCTGCGACCGAATGATTTGTTGTTTACGACAATGATCGAATCGACCGGGGCCAGGGGGGCGCGTCTCCTCTGTCTTGGCGGTGGAACAAGTGACGATGAAAACGATAGCTTGTTCAGATTCAAACGCAAATTCGCCAGTGAAATCCGCGAGGTGTATGCCGGTGCGCGCACTTTGAATGAGGCGGTATACACAGAAATCGTGCGCCAGTGGTCCGCGAGAAATCCGGAGCTTGCCAAACAATATCCCTCGTTCTTCCTCAAGTATCGTCTTGAAGCGGAGGGCGCGGCGTAGCGGCACAGCTATGTATAATTTTCTGCCGAAGTCATATCGCCAGAGAATCAGGAAGTCGCTTGCGGACAGGGGACTCTTCAAGACGATACTCCTAGTGTACTATGAACGTTGGATCGAATATCGCTATCGGATAAGTGCCGGCGGAATCGTGAACCTTGACTCCCTCGATATCGACAGCGCGAATGTCGCCAAGGGCGTGCGCTACGAAGGTGTTAATTATTACATCTTTAATGAGATAATGCAACGCGGCGGCATAGACTTCGCCAACAGCACATTCCTGGATTTCGGCTGTGGCAAGGGACAGGCAATGGTGTTTGCGTCGGATCGGCCATTTCGCAAGTTATTGGGCGTGGAGTTTTCCGCGAGGCTGTGCGGAGAGTGCCGGAGCAATCTCGAATCACATTTCCGGCTGTTTAAGAAACTTACACCGTATGAAGTATATTGTTGTGACGCCGCTTCCTACGCTATTCCGGACGAGGTCAACGTGTTTTTTTTCTTCAATCCCTTTGATGCTGAAGTATTGAAGAAGGTACTCGAAAATATCGATGAGTCCTTAAGGCGTTTCCCCCGCAGCATTACCGCGCTGTATGTGAATGCGATCCATCGTCATGTATTTGTTGAAAGCGGCTACCGGCAGTTATCATCCTTCCACGACAATAAACTTGATTTATATGTTGACGGAGGAGCCTATGTATTTGCGAAGTAGGGTGCGTCTATGACGAATATCAGACTGGGATTTTTTGTCGGCAAAGGGGGCGGCGACTATTTCGCGCTGGAGAAGGCCAGAGCCAGTGGCCTGATTGACTACGACCTTTCTTATGTCTGTACATCTTCAAAATTGTCGCGCGTGGTCGAATCCCTGAAGTCGGAAGGCCGCCAAGAGTTTTATGTCGCGGAGAGTATGAAGAACAGACGCGAAGAGTTTTTTCGCGAATCGCTTGCACGGCTGCAGGCTCACAATACCGATTGGATATTCACGAGCGGCTTTTTATTTCTCTTGCCGGATTTCCTTGTCGAACAGTTCAGGAATCGCATTATAAACTCGCATCAGTCCTTGCTGCCGGCCTACCAGGGCATTCATACCAAGGAGGATATGGCATCGACGGGCGATAAGTTCCTGGGTGCGACCATACATTTTGTCGACACGACAATGGATATGGGCCCCAAGTTGTTTCAGGCGGTATTTCCGAATTATGGAATGGCGGATTTCAGTCGTGTGCTGCGGCATTATCGTTTTGTGCAGGATGCGCTCATTGTGCAGCAGGTACGCAACCTGGCCCGTAATCAGGTAGGGCAGGGTATGACGGTGTTCAATGAGACGATGATTATTCCGGCCGTTGATGAGGATATCCTTAACTATTTTTATGCCGAGCATTATGGATAATGTTTACGTCAGCACGGGCGCATTTCAATCCAGGCAGCTAGCAGCTATTCTGGCGCTGGCTCGCGATGCAGGATTGCACAATATTGAATTGAGCTCGGGTATAAACTATAGCGACGATATCGAATCACTCGTGATGGCAAATCGCGGGCATTTCCGCTTTTTACTGCACAATTATTTTCCGCCCCCCGCTGAGCCCTTCGTGTTGAACCTCGGCTCCGGCGATCCGGCGGTCGTGGAACGCTGTTTCGAATTGTGCCGACGAGCCATTGATTGGAGTGCGGTCTGCGGCGCTGATTTCTACGCCGTTCACTGCGGCTTCAGCTTCGACGGCACGGGCCGCGCTCTTGGCAACAAGAGCGTACTGGATTTGCCGCGCATTGCAATGGACGTCGCCTTTGAAAATTTCTGTGTTAACATCAGTCGGCTTGCGGATTATGCCGAGCAGCAAGGCATTCGACTGGCCATTGAAAACAATGTCATCAATCACTATGCGCTCATTGACGGCCGGAACGAACTTTGTCTCGGTACGAATCAGCATGGCCTGGGCCGCATTTTCGACAGAGTAGGGCATGCCAACCTCGGCTTGTTGCTCGACCTTGCTCATGCCAAAGTGAATATCAGAACCGATGGGATGGATATCGACAAATTGCTGCAGCAAATCGGCGACAAAATTATCGCTGTCCATATCAGTGACAATGACGGGCTCAATGATAACAATGAGCGCTTAAGCGCCGACAGCGATCTCGGGCCTTATGTGAGGCAATTGCAGCATCTTCCCTTGGTGTTGGAAGTGTTTAATCTGGCGCCGGATGAAATAGTCTCGCAGCTTGGTGTAATTCAATCATATCTGAAATAATGAGAGCAACCGTGCAAAACTCCATCTGCAAACGCGACACGAGCCTGCGCGCTCTGTTAGAGGCGATTAACGAGCGGCCCGCTGGTATTGCATTTATCGTGGATGATGCCAATAAACTCTGCGGCGTAATGACGGACGGCGACTTGCGCCGCCTGCTGCTCGACGGCCGCGACCTGGGCGACAGTCTGCGTGACGTTCGGCTTGGCGACTACGTGTTTGCAAAGCTGGGCGAGGACATCGAGCATATCCTGTCGAAGTTAAGCTCCAAAGTGCGGATCGTGCCTCTTGTCAATGATCGGGGGGAAGTCGTCGATTATTTCCGCTATGATCAGCGTCTGCATGTACCAGTGGCGATGCCCGACCTGGGCGGCAATGAGCTGCGTTATGTTACCGATGCGGTGCTTTCGACCTGGATCTCCAGCACCGGGAAATACATCGACCGCTTTGAGCAGGATTTTGCGGCCTTTTGTGAATGTCTGCACGGCGTCACCACTTCCAACGGTACGGTAGCGCTGCATCTGGCGCTGGCGGCGCTGGGTGTCGGCCCGGGTGATGAAGTGATTGTTCCCGACTTCACCTTTGCCGCCACGGCCAACGCCGTACTCCATGCCGGTGCGACGCCCGTCATCGTCGATGTCGAAGCCGAGAGCTGGTGTATCGATCCCGCCGCTGTCCGCGACGCGCTTTCCGAGCGCACCAAGGCTATCATCCCCGTGCATATCTATGGACAGCCTTGTGATATGGACGCCATTATGGATATCGCCGCCCGCAACAATTTGTATGTAATCGAAGATGCCGCCGAAGCGCACGGCGCGCGCTACAAAGGGCGGCGCGTCGGAACGATCGGCGATATCGGTTGCTTTTCCTTCTACGGCAACAAAGTAGTTACCACCGGCGAAGGCGGTATGTGCGTCACCAACTCCGATGAACACAACGCAAGCATGCGTCTGTTGCGCGACCATGGTATGAGTAAGGATAAACGCTACTGGCACGAGAAGATCGGTTTTAACTATCGCATGACGAATCTGCAGGCGGCCCTTGGCTGTGCCCAGATGGAACGCATCGATGAAATTCTTGCTTTTCGGCAGACCGTCGAAAACCGTTATCGCGAATTGCTTGAGCCTCTGGGCATCGTACATTTACAGCGCGGCGACCTGCCTGGACGTGACAAAATCGTCTGGCTTGTCAGCGGCACTGTTGTCGACGGCCGGCGTGATGAATTGATGCGGGCGATGAAAGACAAAGGCATCGATGTCCGCCAGACTTTCTATTCTCTCAGTGACATGGATGTCTATAAACAATATGCCTTCAGCAACAAAACCAGTAAAATGATTGCGGCAAGCGGTCTGTCATTCCCAACACACAAAGATGTTGATTTTGACAAGCTGAGCGCTGTCCTGGCAAATCTTTAACATGAGCTCGCTTCACCGGGAAATTCTCCGCCGCGTCAATTTCATCGAGGACAACTTCGATGTTAACAGTCTGACCTATCGCAAGCTTGCCGTCTGGCCCTTGCTGCGTCTGGTGATAACCCGCCAGTTGTGGCAAGAGCAGGTTCCGCCGGGATCGTATTCCAGAGCGGTGGCCTGGTTCAAGAAAATGGAACGACGCTTTCCTGCATCCGGCTACATTGCGCCTCTTGTCAATCTGCCCTTTCGCCTTCGTGAGCTGCACAGGAAGCGCAACGCCGCGGCCGGCATTCGACGGGACGATCCCGCCGGCGAAGACGAGCGGACAGGCCAGGTGAATGCTCTCTTTCTGGCCAAGAACAATCAGCGTCGCGAGGAGGTAGCGGGTGCATGGTACAACAGTTTTTTTAACAGTTTGCCGGCTGATGCTTCAGGGCTCGGCTCGGCTCTCATGCTCGAGTATTCCGATAATGCAAACTATCGGCTGCCACGCTACGGCCAATCGCTGATTATCGATCAGGCTATGGCGGAGTGTGCGTTCCGGCAGGCCCTGCGTTCGGTCGGCGCACTTGTAAGCGGTGCCTATATCCGGGAAGGGATCGTTAACTTCACCGCATTTCAACAATTCATTGGCAGGCATTCGCTGCCGCTGGTTCTTACGCAGTTCGCCCTGATCGACAGGTTGGAGCGCATCCGCGCCTATCAGGCCTACTTCGCGCGCTTGTTGGAAAAGCACCGGCCGCTGCTCGTTTTCCTGACCTGTTTTTATGATGATCTGTCATTTGCGGCCATATTGGCCGCTAACGAGGCCGGTATCAAATCGGTTGAAATGCAGCACGGACAGCAGGGTGACTACCACCTGATGTATTCCAACTGGAGTTCAATGCCCGGGCCGGGCTATGAGCTGCTGCCCACTCACTTTTGGGTCTGGGGCGCTCAAAGTCAGCGGCGTATCGATGCCTGGGCGGCGCCGACCGCGAGGCATCGCACGATCCTTGGCGGAAATCCATGGCTGAGCATCTGGGCCGAAGACAAGGTTCCGACGGACCCAGCCGAGCAAGAAGCCCGCGAGGATTTGTTTAAGGGGCCAGGCAGCAATGTGTTGATCGCGCTGCAGCCTGTTGACGACCCACTGCCCGATTTTGTGCTGCGGGCGATGCGGGCAGCTCCTGCATCCTACCGCTGGTATGTGCGTCTGCATCCGCGAATGTTAAATCGGCGGCAGGAGATCCACGACCGCCTGAACGGAATTGACGCGCAATTTGAAATGGAACAGTCAAGCACCATGCCCTTGTTCGCGCTCCTTAAACAAATGCAATTCTGTCTGACGAAGTGGTCTACTGTGGCCTATGAAGCGGATGCGCTGGGCGTCGAGGCCGTCATAATCCACCCGACGGGTAAGGAGTTAATGCGCGAATATTGCGCGAGCGGCGCCTTCCTCTATGCCGATGACGAGGAAGAACTGCTGCGCTGCCTGGCATCGCGGGACCGTCCAAAGCCGAAATATGAACCCTACCTGCTGGCAGATCCGGAGCGTGTGCGTGCCAGCTTGCGCCATTTGATCGGTAGCTAGGAGCTGCCGGTCGCAATCGCCCAAATGACAAAGGCCGGCGTTAACGCCTTTGTCTGTCAACGCCTGGCGACTTTCAGCTAGTGCAGTTCTTCCGGATAGAAGCGTTTAAGGATCTCATCGCACTCCTTGCGGATCATCTGCTGCTGCTCGGCTGTCAGCAAGGCGCGCAACTTCTGATCGCGACTTGGATCGATGCCGCCGCCGATATAATCTTTCTTGATGTAATCACCGGGAATACTCGTCGCCGAATCCGCGTCAGCCATCGCTTTAACACCCAGGTAATCAAAGATGTGCGCCAGAGTTTGTTCCGGCTCGTGCAGCAGAGTTTCATACTTGACAGGCAGCGAATTCGATCCGTCGTACAAAAAGTAAAACTGCGGGTGGTAGACGCTTTTGTAGAGATCGATCGCGGCGGGCAGATTGCCGTCGAGGCGCTTGTAGATAGCCGCGATGTTCGTCAGCGGACTGCGCATGAGCACGATGAAGCGGGCCTGGGGATATTGACTGCGTATCCAGAGTGAATAGTAGAGGTGAGCGGGTGTTTTCTCGCCCAGCATCGTCTTGCTGCGGTGGGCTGAAGGTATGAGTTGAGCAAAGGTCAGATCCAGCAATCCGCGCAGGGTCAGCGTACCCGCTTCAGCTTCCGCTATGATCGTCTTGCTCTCGAAACCTTCGGCATATTCCGCCAGCCAGGTGGGTGCTTTCTGTCCCGGCAGCGGTTGGCGATAGCGTCCCATAAGGGCTTTAACGAAACGTTGCGCCTGACGAGGGGCGATATGGAGGTTCGGCGGCGGCAGATTCTCCACCGGAGGGATGTAAGCAGTCGGATGCTGATGGCGCAGGCGGGCACGCATGTTCATCGCCGCCGTATACAAAAATTTACTGCGATTCGCCAGCGAGTTGCGGACCCATTTGGTAAGCTTCAGCTTCATCTTGCCGCGACCCGTCGCCGCTTCTTCCAGATAGCTTTTGGCGAAAATCTGATAGATGAAACTGTCGTTGACAGTATGGAGCTCGGGGTGGCCTGTCAGCAGTGAGCCCAGCAGCGTCGTCCCCCCTCGCTCGCAGCCAAAGATAAAGTAGTCGGGAGACCGGTAAGGAGAATAGCTCATTTTATGCTATTTTTGCCTTTGTAAGTGCCTGAATACTGTCAGGCCGTCAAATTACGGAAAAAAGCCGTTTCGGCGAACTCGTTCGTTGCCTGACTGCGGACCGCAGATTCAGACGGCGACAGAATAAGGGAAGGCCCGCCTGATGAAACGAATGGCGTACGACTTCTGGCTGCGACTGAAATACGCCGGGCAGGAGCGCGAATGCAAGGCCCTGTTGCAGGACCGACTTTTTGCCGGACAATTCCGGCGCATCTATTTCTACCATATCCGAAAAACAGCCGGTTCCAGTATTATCAAGGCTTTTCTCTCGGTCGGCGGCGAGGATTCGGCCGCAGTGTATCGACGGCTGGTGCGGACGCCGATTCATCGAACCATTAGCGGCGATAATGTCATTGTCGGCTGGCGTAAGTTCTTAATCGAGGGCGGACACTATTCCTTCGCATTTTCACACATTCCCTTCGACGAGCTGAAACTGCCGCCGGAGACGTTTACCTTTACCATCATTCGCGATCCCTTGAAACGCGCATTCTCCCACTATAAAATATTGGTTAACTTCGCCAGGCAGGACGGGCCCAAGCGCAAAAATATCGTGCCTGAACTGCGTTGGCTCGGCAAGACAATGGACGACTTTCTGGATCGAATTCCGAAACACGCCCTGTTAAATCAACTTTACATGTTTTCCCGAAACTTCGATGTCGACGAGGCCTATGACCGCGTTGCCTCTTTCTCGCACGTGATGTTTACGGAAGATTTTAATGAAGGCCTGCAGCAGCTGGCGTCTAAAACGGGCCTGGCGCTCGAACCGCATTTTGCGCGCCGCTCGAGTATCGATGATGCCGTCGACACGTCGGCGATGGAACGACTACAGGAAATGGTCGCGCCGGAATTCGAGCTTTATCAGCGCCTGCGCAAAGAGGCGGCGGTATCATGAGTGTTAATGCTTCGCAGGCCGCTTTGTTATCGCAGGGCTGAGTTGACTGCATTGCTACTTTCATTTCCACAGTGAACAGTCCGAATGGTCCCATTAATTTTTCAACGCATTCTACCTTATTATCGCCTGCCAGTGTTTCGCCGCCTGTATAATCAGTTTGGTGCCATCGTTTGCCACAGCGAAGAGCGTAAGGGCGCCAGCCTTACTTCCGCCTGGCGCGAGGCCGACTTTCCGCAATGCCTTATTCCGCGAATGTACCTGGTCGGCAAGGAAACCGCGGCCCTGCAACATGTACTTGCGCCTTTGCGGCGCTACCGTCCGACAATCGTCATCTCGGAGTTCGCCGTTGCCTATGCCTCTTTGTGGCTGCTGATGCTGCTGCGTCCCGTCTTCCGCTTTAAACTGCTCTTGTGGACGCATGGAATCTCGAATGATGAAATCTTTCAGCCGCTGGCGTCGGGGCGAGGCAAACTGGCCCGCTGGCTGTTAAGCCGGGCCGACGGCATCATCTGTTACAGCCGTGAGCGCCGCAATATGCTGGCTGCGGCCCTTGGAGCGCAGGCGCCGAAATTATATGTGGCCTCCAACACAATCGATACGAGCGCCCAGTTTCAATTGTATGACCGTTTCGAGGCTGTCGGCAGGGAATCGATACGTCGGGAACTGGGCTGCGGCTCCGGCCTCATGCTGGTCTACATCGGACGTTTAATCCAGGACAAAGGCATTAAACTTTTACTGCGTGCCTTCGACCGGATTTCCAATGAGCTGAGCATTACGCTTCACATAATCGGCGACGGTCCCGAGCGAACGAATGTGGAAGAGCAGGCGCGGCGCAATCCTTTGATTCGGTTTCACGGCGCCATCTGGGATGAAGAAGTCACCGGCAAAATACTTTATGCCGCCGACCTCTGCCTCAACCCCGGCTATGTGGGATTGTCCATCGTGCAGTGTTTCAGCTTCGGCACGCCGCTGCTTACATGCCGCAGTAGTGAAGAGGGTCCCTTTCACAGTCCGGAGATCGAGTATCTGCAGCCGGGCGTTAACGGTTTGTACGCCGAGGCCAGGCCCGAGGCGATAGCCGAAGCCGCCATCAGCCTGCTCAACGACCCGGAGCGTTTGCAGGCGATGTCCGCTGCAGCCCGACAGACCGCGGAGACCGAGTGTTCGCTGGACCGGATGATGGAAGGCTTTGATACAGCCTTGCGGGAGGCGACCGGTCGTGACTGATGCCCGCAAGCCAACACTGCTTCTCGTCGCGCCGGTGCCGCCGCCGATGCATGGCGCCGCCTACGCCACGCAACTGCTGCTCGACTCTTCCCTGGCGGAGCACTATACAATCATCCATATCGATGCCAGGTATGTCGATGCCGTCAGCGACCTGCAGGGCTTCTCGCTCGCCAAGGTCGGGCGCATGCTGCGCTACCTGGGGCGCATGCTGAAACATTGCCTGCGACGGCGTGTCGACCTCGTCATCCTGGAGCCGGCTTTTTATCCCGGCCCATTTCTCAAGGATTCGCTCTTCATTATCGCCGCGCGTCTACTGGGCCCTAAAGTGGTCGCCTGGTATCACATGAATTTCAGCGCCTTGCGTTATGAAGAACGTCACCCGCTGTTGCGGTGGTATGTCGCCCGCGTGCTGTCCCTGCTGCACCACGGCGTCTGCGTCGGACAGGCGCTGATCGACGGCCTGCCCGCGTCACTCGACCGCCGCCGACTGCATTATCTCCACAACGGCATTCCGGGAATGGCCGCCATCGACCGACAGCCCAAAAGCGATGCGGCGCCCCTTCGCGTGATGTATCTTTCCAACATGGGAGTCTCCAAGGGCTGGCGGGTACTCTTTGCCGCGGCGCAGATCGCCTGCCGCAGCAATGAGCGCCTTGAGGTGCATTTCTACGGCAGCCCTATGGCCGACAGTCCCCTGGAAACCATTGAGGAGGAATTCGCAAAAGCGGAAGCACCGGCACGGATCGTCTACCACGGGCCGGTGTATGGCGATGCCAAGGACCGAGCGCTGCGGGAGGCGGACGTCTTCTGCTTCCCATCGATGTATCCGCCCGAAGCATTTCCGCTGACGATCCTGGAAGCGATGAGCGCCGGCCTGCCCATCGTCACGACAACAGTCGGGGCGGTTGCCGAAGCCGTGGACGAAGGACGGGGCGGCTGCGTCGTCCCTCAAAACGATGCCCCGGCACTCGCCGAAGCCCTGCTGGCGCTGGCCGCCGACCCCGAACGCTGCGCGAGCCAGGGAGCCTACAACCGGCGCAAATTCGAGCGTGAATTCACCGTCGAAGCCTTCGGGCGGCGTTGGAGCGATTTTGTAAGGCGGGTGCTGGATTAATGCCAATTCATTCGTAAATTTGCCGCATGCGAATCGCGTTTGTCATCCATAATCAGGAAGGCACCGGGCCCTATTTCAAGGTGTTGGAACAATGCGCCGCCATTGTCGCGCAGGGGCATCAGGTAACGCTGATATGTACATCGCGCCGCCGGCGTCTCCAATCACAGCATTCAGTCAAAAATGGTGTTGTCGTCTATGAAGCGCCCGACCTGCTCTGGGGCGAGCTGCGTCAGGGCGTCGACCTGTGGAATGCCCTGCGACGGGTCGTCCACGCTTCGTCTCAGCGATTCGACCTCGTCCACGCCATCGACTGCCGGCCAAACGTGATTCTGACGGCCCTGCATATCAAGTACTGGCAGAGGATTCCGCTGGTAATAAGCTGGTGGGATCTCTTCGGCGGCAAGGGCATCGCCCGCGAGCGCTCCGGCGCTCTCTACGCCGCAACCGTCGGAAGGGTCGAGACATTTTTCGAAGAGTATTTCCGCAAATACGCCGACGCGGCGACGACAATCACCAGCTATCTGGCGGAGCGCCTGGCCTCGATGAATTACCCGCGCGAGCAGATTATGGTGCAGCACGTCGGTACCGACACCTCGATCGAATATCCTTCTAAAGACGAAGCCCGCAGCGCCCTGGGACTCGAGTCCGATATCCCGACCTTCTGCTTTATGGGGACAATCTACAAGTCGGACCTCGCCGTCCTGCTCGATGCTCTCGATGTTCTGAAGAACCAGACGCAGTACCGCATATTCTGGATCGGCAATCATCACATCGACGATGCCGTCTGCAACAAATACAATATTCTGCCGACCGGCTATGTCTCGACGGACGATATGAAACGCTATCTCAGCGCAGCCGATGTCTGCCTGCTGCCTATGCGCGTTAACTTGTCCAACCGCGCGCGTTGGCATTCCAAAGTTTCGGACTACTTTAATGCGTCTCGTCCCGTCGTCAGCACGCCTGTCAGCGACTTTCCCTCGATTTTTGCCAACAATGATGTCGGCTGGATGTCCGAGTCGGATGATCCCGCCAGTTTTGCAGCCAGTCTGTTACAGGCGATTCACGAACGTGACGAGTGGGAACGCAAGGGCCATAATGCCCGCCGCTATGTCAGTTCGAGCCTGGATGTCGGCGTTCTTGCGGGCGAGCTGCTCGACTTTTACGGACGTCTTCTTCCGCAAGCAAAACAGGAAGCCCTAGCTTCGTGATCGATACCCCCACACACAGCCAAAAAAGCCAAACTAAACGCAATTCATCGAAGGGCGACAAAGTGACCATGTCCCGGCTCATTATCATTGTGTGTGATCTCCTGGCCGTCGTCGGTGCTGTCAGCTGTATTTTTGCGCTGCGACAGTCGGAATTCGTCATGAATCTCTCCGTCAGCGCCGGCGCTCGCTTTCAACCGGAAACATTCGTCTTTTTTTTGGTGGCGAGCCTCTTCCTGCTGCCGCTGTTCTCCTTCAACCAGCTTTATCGTCATAAAGTGCTGATCAATTGGGCGGAGCAGGTCACGCGAATTATTCGCGCCTATCTGACCTTCGGCCTGACCCTGATCGTGATCCTCTTTTTTCTGAAGGATTCGCCCCTGATTATTTCGACGCGCGGCTTTCTGCTGGGCGTAACGGGCTTCGGCATTTTGTTTGTATCGTTAGAGCGGATGGTTATCGCTTCGCTGGTTCGTAAGAAAATTCTCTTTGCCCATGGGATTGGCCCTCTGCGGGCCCTTGTCGTAGGCGCCGGCCGCGCCGGTGAAAAATTCGCGCTGCGCGTGTTAAACGATCCGATAGTCGGTATCGAAGACCTCTGGTTCGTCGATGACGACGACAAGAAAGCCGATAAACGTATCTTGGGCTTTCCCGTGTTGAAGGGCGTTAACAATATCGTCAACCATGCCATCACGACCGGCGCCGATGAAATTTATGTCGCTATCAACTCAATCGACCCGGATCGTCTGCTGGAAATTATCGAGATCTGCAAAAAAGCCGGGCTGCCGGTAAAGGTGGCATCGAAACACTTTCGCATCATGGCCCCTTCGAACGGCAACGGCCGCGACGTCGATGCCCTGGAAATGCCCTCACAAATGGCGATACGACCCGGCGTTATGGCCAAACGCGTCTTCGATATTGTCTTCGCGACTTTCTTTATTTTTCTCACGCTGCTGCCCGGCCTCATTATCGCCTTGCTGATTAAACTCTCTTCCCGCGGCCCTGTCTTTTATCCATCGAAACGAGTCGGTAAAGGCGGTAAGAGCTTTTACATGATTAAGTTCCGCACCATGAATGTTAATGATACACGCGAGCATCAGGAAGCCGCCAAGGAACGCCTTAAACAGGGCAAGCACATGGGCAAGGTGGAAGACGATCCGCGGATCTTTGCCGTCGGTAAATTTCTGCGCAAGTACAGCATCGATGAAATTCCGCAGTTTATTAATGTGCTTATCGGTGAAATGAGCGTGGTCGGACCCCGTCCCTGCCTGGCCTATGAGATGGACTTTTTTGACGATTGGCACAAACGCCGCTTTCACGTGTTGCCCGGCATTACCGGACTCTGGCAGGTTACCGGCCGTCAGATGGATGGTCTGCTTCTGAACGACGCCATGACCCTTGATGTTTACTACGCAGAGAATTACACCATCTGGATGGATATCAAGATTTTACTGAAAACCGTGCCGGTCGTTCTCTTCGGCTACGGTGGTAAGTGAGTAACGCGCGCGATCGTTTGAGCTGATATCGGAAAGACATTTCGAGTGCAGGGGGCAGCATTGTCAATTACCGGCGAAGTTTGTCCCACTGCTTTGATTAAGCGACACTAAAGACCGAAGCTTTTAAACGACTACAATCCAGCCCGGGACAAGCAATGCAAAGCTTTAGCTTCAGGGGAGGACGCCCGGTCGACCTGACCTCTTTGCAGATTGAGGGCGAGCGCCTCATTCTGAAGTCAATTGATGCAGGCTACAGCGCAGAAATCTTCAGAGAGTTTAGCCCTGAGATTACCCGGTATATGTTGCCGAAACCGGCGGATACCATTGACGAGACGCTGGCTTTTATCAGCGAGTCGCTGGACCGCATGCGTAAGGGGTGCGATCTGGTTCTGGCCATCACACTCAAGGAAAACGGCGACTTTCTGGGCTGTTGCGGTTTTCACGGCATTGCTGATGTCAGAATTCCCGTACTTGGGATTTGGATTAAGAAAGCCGCGCATGGAAACAAGTACGGAAGGGAAGCGATCCGGATACTGACAGCCTGGGCCGCTGAAACGATTGATTTTGATTATGTCCGCTACCCTGTTGACAAAGACAACATCGCCAGTCGCAAGATACCGGAAGAGCTGGGCGCTGCAATCTGCGAGGAGCAGAAGGTACGGACAATGCGCGGGACCTATCTGAATGAAGTCGTGTACCGGATTTCTTATGAAGCTCTTAAGCAATTTCATGGCGGGCTTGCGACCGACTAGAATCTGAGGCAGTCCGGACAGTGTAGAGGACGGTTGCGGGTATAATGGTTTATCAGCGAGGATGCGGCAGCGAAGCAGCGCCTGAATCTCATTTCATGCCCTGAAAATGGAAACACTTGCCGGGCCGGTGGAATATCCCTGGTCTTTCGCGGACAAAGCTTCCGTTCCGCTTGTGCGGCCGGCTGTCTGGTGTCCGTGTACGGGTGTTGCTGCCGGTGAAGGCTGCCGCAGCTAGCACATTCCTGGAAGAGTCCGCTTGTTTGCCTTTCTGCGCCCGGTGGCGGCGACGCTCGTCCGTCAAAGCGCTACGCTGGAAAGCTAAGTCTTGACGTTGGATTGATGGGCATTGTATGACCCTGTCTGCCTGCGTTATCTTTCGCTCGTTGATTCGCTGCAATGCGATGAGACTCCTGACAACGCAAGCAGTATGGGGTTTGTCCCGCATCCTTTAAACAATTCGGTGGGTCCGACTTTGGGGTGGGGCAAACTCCTTTTTTTAATTACCGCCTTTGATACGCAGGAAGTGACGTTTGCCCCGCTTAAACAAGCGCGATTCCCGGAGGTCGACTTTGTGATCGATATCCTTAACTCGTTCTCCGTCGATGGAGAGTCCGCCCTGCTGAATAAGACGCCGCGCTTCACCCTTGGATTTACAGAGTCCGCTGGCCGCCAGGGCGTCGATAACGGAATACTCCGTCCCGGCGCCGACAATCACAAATTCATCGACATCGTCCGGCGCGTTGTCCTTGGCGACGATCACACGGCGCCATTCCTCGACGGCTGCTTCGGCCGCGGCCGGATTGTGATAGCGAGCAACGATCGCCCGGGCCACCTGCATCTTGGCGTCGCGCGGATGAAGCCTCCCGTCGGCCAGCCCCTGCTGCATTGAAGCCACATCATCGGCGTCCGCGAAAGCGCCCAACTGATAATAACGACTGATCATGGTATCCGGGATCGACATCGTCCGACCGAACATATCGGTAGGCGAGTGGGTCAGGCCGATATAATTATCGAGCGATTTGCTCATCTTTTCAACGCCGTCGGTGCCTTCCAGCAAGGGCGTTGTAATGACGCACTGTGGTTGTACCTTGTAGCCTTTCTGAACTTCACGGCCCAGCAGAAGATTAAATTTCTGATCCGTGCCGCCCAGCTCGACATCGGCCTTGATCGCGACTGAATCGTAAGCCTGCGCCAGCGGATAGAGAAACTCATGCAGGCTGATCGGCTGGCCCGCCTTGTGGCGTTTCGTGAAATCGTCGCGCTCCAGAATCTGCGCAACGGTACTGCTCGCCGCCAGAGAGATGACATCCTGGAAGGACAATTTGTTTAACCATTCCGAGTTGTAGGCCGTCCGCAGACTCTCGCGAGCGAGGACCAAGGTCGCCTGATCCAGATAGCTCTGACCGTTGATGCGTGTTTCTTCCAGGCTAAGCGGCGGCCGTGTTTTGGAGCGACCGGAGGGATCGCCGATCATGGCGGTGAAATCTCCGACGATAAGGATCGCCTTGTGACCCAGGTCCTGAAACTGCCGCAGCTTGCCGAGTACGACGGCGTGGCCGATGTGTAGGTCCGGGCGGCTCGGATCACAGCCCAGTTTGATTCGCAATGCTTCCTTGTTCTTGATGGATGCTTCTATTTTCTGTGCCAGTTCGTCTTCGGGCAGCACATCGACCGCGCCGGAGCGAATGACATCCATTTGTTCGTTAACACCGGGGAAGGACATAGTTCTTGTTCGCTTAGATTGAAAATCGGCGCCGGAGCACCATTGCTTCAGGAATCAATTAATGGTCAAATTATGAAATTTATGGCAGAACCGGGGTGCAGAGGCCGGTGATGGACGGCGGGGATGTTTAGCCCACTTCACGCAGGCGCCGGTCTTCTTCGCGTTTTTTCAACGTCTGGCGTTTATCATACTGGCGTTTGCCGCGTACCAGGCCGAGCTCGACTTTGGCGTAGGGACCGGAAAAATAAACAGAGAGCGGTACGATCGTCAGACCTTTTTCTTCCACTTTGCGTTTCAGGCGGCCGAGCTCACGGCGTTTAAGGAGCAGCTTGCGTTTGCGCCGCGGATCGTGGTTGCTGCTCGTTCCGTGTTCATACGGATTGATATGCGCGCCGATTAGCCACAGCTCCGGCGTATCTTTCGGGCCCTCGAAGGTGGCATAGCTATCCTGCAGGTTGCATTTGCCGGCGCGCAGCGACTTTACTTCCGTTCCTACCAGGGCAATGCCCGCCTCGAAAGACTCCACGATACTGTAATCGTGGCGCGCCTTGCGGTTACTGGTAACCAGCTTCGTTTCGCGGTCTTTATGTGCTGGCAGCTCCGCCATCGATCTCGCTTGAAATTGTGCAACAAAGCTCGCTGAAGTCAGGGCTGTCGCGTCCTTTAAGCAACAGTATGCAGCGACCTTCGGATTTTCGGAGACAGCAGTGACGTCTGGCACGCCTTCGCATTGCCGACCGCCTGAAGCCTTCACGTCTTTTTCTTGAAAATTCAGGCTGCCGACGCTTTATCTTAGCGCTTTTGTTTTTCTGATCAATCATGCACAGACAGCAATTTCGGAGGACAAGCACAATGTCGTACGATGCGGGGGCGGGATTCCTCAAGCGTAGTTTCATTCCGGCGATCCTTGCCGCCTGGCTTCTGGGCGTTTCGTGTAATCCTGCCGAAACCAAGCTGCGAATTAGGCTGGCGCCGGACATTGTCGCTTTCATCGAGGAGTCGGTGCCGAATGAGCTGAGAGATGAAGTGTTTTTGGAAGTAATGGCAAAGACGCGGCAGGATGTCCTGACGACTAATGGCGATGCGGTCGAAATTTTCGCCGCCAATTTCCGGACCATTGCCCGGCCTCACTATCGTGAATTGCTTCAATACTTTGATTTCAGGGAGCTGGAGCTGCGAAGCGACGCCGATGTAATTCAGCGCCTGCGCGACGAGGCTGGCGCGGCAGTCGACAGTGTGATACAGGTGCTCGGGCGGCGGGTGAGTGAATACCATGCCGTAGAGACTGTTGTTGTTGAGCAATCCACCGATCGTATCGTGCTGGAGATTCCCGGCATCGAGGACTCGGGCGAGCTGCGGACTCTTTTGCAAAGCAGGGGGCAACTGAGCTTCCACCAGGTGCGCGGCAATGTGGATATTGTCTCGGCTTTCGCGGCGATCGATGCCTATCTGCGTGCTGATGACCCGGGCTCTGAACATCTGGTTCCCGGCGCGGGATCTCGTGATGTGAACATTGACTCTGATGCCCGGACCGCTACGGCTGAGGCCGGCCACAAGACAGACCATGCCTTTACCTCATTGTTTGTCACGACCCTGCAGGAGGACGGCCGGCAGTTTAATTATGCAGCGTCCGAATTTCCCGATGCCGAGTAATTGTTCCGTATCCCCGAAAACAATGTCAACGACTTTGAGAGCCTGATTGCCCGGCCCGGCATACGTAGCCTGATTCCGCATCAGTTTTGCCTGCGCCTGAGATCGACTCCCATTCACTACGGTGAAAATCTTTCCGGACCGCGATGCTTTGATTTTTGGAATCTTCTGCGTGAGCCTGTTATGACCGGCGATGTTATCGTCGATTTTTATCCCGAATCTGAGCGTAATGACATTCCGACTTTGCAGATGGAAATGACTGCCGAAGGGGCGGACCGCTGGTCGCTCATCACCGGCGCGAGCGTCGGTAAACGAATTGCGATCGTGATTGACAAGCGTGTTTTCGCAGCACCCAAGGTGATGCAGCGGATTACGAATGGAAGGGCGAGCATTAGCGGCTTTCGCGACATCGGCGCCTGCCGGATCATGGCGATGATTTTTAAGGCCGGCCCTCTGCAACTACCCGTCGAAGTTGTCGATGCCGAGCTTGTCGCACCGCCGATACGCTAACACTCTTTGTCCTTAACAGTGCTGTTAAGACGCTGAATTCGGCAAGAATGGCGCATCGAAGGCAAGCGTGTTTCGGAATCGGAATCAGATTCCAAATCGTCCGCCTTTTTTGCGGTCGAGACGGATCGCGGCAGTGCAACAATCACCGGCGAGAATCGTCCTCACGGCTTTGAAATTCAGTGCTCGCAGGACGTCTGGATTTGTACAGGCAACACCGTAGGGATTTGAACGGCCAGGCAAACGACCCCTCAGGCTGAAGCGGCGATTCTTTTGGCATTTTCGCAGGCTTCCGCTATATTGCGATTCTGTCTTATTTCAATTGTAAAACCATCAGTGCTTTTAATTCAAGGGAGTAACACCGTTGAAACAGGGTCAATTAGGTAAGTACCTGCTTTTGATTCTGCCCCTGGTTATCGCGGTCTGGACGCTGTATCCGACCTATTTCGCCCGCTCGCTGAAGAGCGACAGAAATGCAATGTTGGAAACGGTTTCGGATTCAGTCGAGAGGGCTCAGAAACTGCAGACCTGGAATGAAACCAATGGAGAAGACTACCAGGACTATAAACAAAAAGCTATCAAGTTCGGCCTGGATCTCGAGGGCGGCATGTACGTGACCATGGCGGTGGATCTCGTCAAGCTCATCGAGGAAACGGCGCAGAATGATGCCAAAGATGAAGTTTTCCTGGAAGTAATGGAAAAAACAAAAGCCGAAGCTTTGGCGACGCAGGACGACGCTATTGATATATTCGTCAAAAACTTTCGCGAGATCGCCGTACCGCAGAAGCGCGACTTCTTCGACTATTTCGATCTCGGCGATCTGGAGCTGACGAATGAAGAAGATATCGTCGACAAACTCCGTGAAAACTCCGTCGATGCCGTCGATCAGGCGATGCAGGTACTCAGCCAGCGTATCAACAAATACAAGGTGAGCGAGCCGAACATCTCCAAGCAGGGCAATGATCGGATTGTGCTGGAGATACCTGGCGTCACGAATGAGTCGGAAGTTCGCGATCTGCTGCAGACCACTGCGCGGCTGAATTTCCATCTGGTGCGTAACAACTCGGAGATCGTCTCCGCCTTTGCGGAAGTCGATGATTATCTGAAAGCCGAACGTGAACGCAAAGAGAACGGCGGCAGCGCCGCAATCGAAGAGCCGCCTGTCGCCGCCGATACCGTGGCCGTCAACGCCGATGAAGAGCCTGTCGTCGCGGGGGAGGTCGGCGAAAGCACGGATACCACTGCCCGGACTGATGATTCGCTGCAGCTTGCCGAGACCGATACTGTGACCGCTGCAGAGGAGGATACGACCAATGAAGATCCTTATGCCGGACTCAGTACGGAAGAGGCGGAAGCCAAATTTCAGAAAGAACACCCCTTCACGTCGCTGTTTGCAACGACACTGGCTTCGAATGGCCAGCAAATCAACTACGACGCGCCCAGCTTTCCCGATGTCGAGTACATCTTTCGCATTCCGGAAGACAAAATCGATGAATTCGAGGCATTGATGGCGCGACCCGACATTCGGGGCATGATTCCCAGTAAATTCCTGATCAGCATCGAAGCGAATCCCAACCAATACATTACCGACCCTTCCGGACGGGAATGGTTCGACTTTTGGAGTCTCGAAGCCGAAGCTTCGCTGACGGGCGATGTGATTGTTGACGCGGGTCCCAATTTCGATCCGACGACCAATTCGCCGATCGTGCAGATGACTATGAACTCCGAGGGTTCGGATCGCTGGGCGGCTATCACCGGCGCGAACGTTAAAAAACGCATCGCGATCGTTCTGGACAATCGCGTGTATTCGGCACCGGTGGTGCAGCAGCGGATTACCGGAGGACAGTCGCAGATAACCGGCAGCAAAGACATTAAGGAAGCACGCATCTTAGCCATTGTGTTGAAAGCCGGCGCTCTGAAAGCACCGGTCGAAATTATCGAAGAGAGAATCGTCGGACCGTCACTCGGCGAAGATTCGATCAAAAACGGCGTGCAGGCCAGTGTGGCCGCTTTTCTGCTGGTGCTTCTGTTTATGGCCATTTATTATGCCGCGAGCGGCATGGTCGCCGACCTGGCAGTCTTTTTCAACGTCGGCCTGATTCTGACCTTGCTGGCGGCCTTCGGCGGAACCTTGACCCTTCCCGGTATTGCGGGGTTGATCCTGACAATCGGTATGGCCGTGGATGCCAATATCCTGATATTCGAGCGGGTACGTGAAGAATTGTCGCTGGGGCGCTCGCTGCGCTCGGCGATTGACGAAGGCTATGGCAAGGCCCTGAGCGCCATCCTCGATTCGAACATCACGACCTTTATCACCGGCGTTATCCTATTCTATTTCGGCTCCGGGCCGATCCAGGGCTTCGCGGTAACGCTGATGATTGGTATCATCATGACACTGTTCACGGCAATTATGGTAACGCGCGCGATCATTGAACTATACCTGTCACGCGGCGCTACCGGATTCAATTTCGGTCAACCTAAACACGCTGCGGCGTAAGCGATCATTGGAGTCTGAAGAGAATGGAATTTTTTCGCAATACAAAAATCGACTTCCTTAGTAAACGCAAGACATTCTTCTTTGTGTCTTTTGTTATGGTTGTCGGTGGAATGATTGCCGCCTTGCTGGCCGGCATCGACTATGGAATCGATTTTACCGGTGGAACGGAAATCGCCGTCAAATACAAGGAGGGCAGCGCCGATACCGAATCGATCCGGAAAACGCTGCAGGACGCCGGCATTTCACGCTTCGAGCTCAAGTCCTACGGAGCGCCGAATGAATTCTTGATTCGTGCTCAGGATGACGTAGCGACAGCCGGCACCGCCGCCGTTTCGGATAATGTGTTGAAGTCGCTGCGTGCAGCCTATCCCGGAGCCGACAAGAGCGATGTGGAATTGCTTAAGGTCGATACGATCGGTCCGAAGGTCGGGAAGGAATTGGCGACCAATGCAGTCATCGCTATCATTTTGTCGATTATCGCGATTCTCATCTACGTCGCCTTCCGCTTCGAATTTGTCTATGGACTTGGCGCTGTGGTAGCTTTGCTGCACGACGTAGTGGTTGCCTTTGCCATTACCGTACTCTTCAACAAAGCAGGTCTGATCAACCTTGAAGTCAACCAGGCCCTGATCGCCGCCTTTCTGACGGTGCTGGGTTTCTCGATCAACAATACGGTGATCATTTTCGACCGTATTCGCGAGAATCTCGAGAACTATAAAAATATGTCCTTCGTGCCGCTGGTTAACAAGAGCATCAACGATACACTTGCTCGAACCGTTAACACTTTCCTCACGACGGCCCTGGCTCTCATGACGATTGTGTTATTCGGCGGCGAGGTACTGCAAGGCTTTGCCTTTACGATGCTGATCGGCTTCATCGCCGGTACCTACTCATCGATCTATATTTCCAGCAGCTTCGTTGTCTGGTTTATGGAAAATGTGCGGAAGGTGGATGTGTACGGAAAGCTGGATCGCCCCAAGGGCGCTAAGGTTAAAGTCGCCAGCAGCAGCGTGTAAACGGGAGTCATTCGCAACTAAACGCATAGGTAGCGCCTCGTGGAACTATCGATTCACACATCGAATCCCCAGATTGCCATCGTGAAGCTGTCCGAGCAGGTGTTTGGCGGCGTGCAGGCTGTGGACTTCATGAAACAGGTCAATGGATTCTGTGAATCGGGCGGCCGCTGTCTTGTTGTCGACCTCGGTGATGTCATTCTGATGAACAGCTCCGGTCTTGGAATGCTGGTGAGCGGAATGACGGCGCTGAAGAAATACGAGGGCCGCCTGCTTCTGGCCGCGGTACCCGACAAAGTGGAAGAGCTCCTGAAGATTACCCGCCTCAACACCATTTTCGACATCTACGAGACGGTCGACGAGGCTCTTGCTTCGTGGTCATAAACAATCCGAAAACTTATCAATTACAGCAGAGATCACGATGGTGGCCTTTGCTGTTGCGTGGTGTTTGGCTATGAGTGTAACAGTAATTGTCGGCGCGCAGTGGGGTGATGAAGGCAAGGGCAAGATCGTCGACCTGATGGGGCAGGAGGTCGATATCGTTGCCCGTTATCAGGGCGGCGCGAATGCGGGGCATACGATCGTTATCGAAGGCAGGCAGCATGTTTTGCATCTGATCCCGTCGGGAATATTTACGCCGGGGGTCCGCTGCGTCATCGGCAACGGCGCCGTCATCGATCCGGCGGCGCTGATGGACGAGATTCGCATGCTGGACGACTGCGGCATCGAAACCCGGGGACGCCTCTTCGTCAGCCACCGCGCACACCTGATAATGCCTTATCACAAGCTACTGGACAAAGCCTATGACGAGCATCGCACCGGCCCTGCTATCGGAACGACCGGCCGTGGCATTGCGCCGGCATATATCGACAAGAGCAACCGCATGGGGATCCGCATCGTCGATTTGCTCGATCGGAGCATGCTCGAGCAAAAACTGCGCGCCAACATCGACCAGCACAATGCGGTCCTGCGCAAGATTTACGGTGTCGATTCATTGAATATCAATGAGATTATTGATCAATATCTTTCATTCGATCATAAGATTGATCCCTACATCACCGATACGTCGGCCCTGCTGATCGACGCAATTGCGGACGGTAAGCGCGTTTTGGCGGAAGGAGCACAGGGCGCCCTGCTTGATCTGGACCACGGCACCTATCCTTTTGTGACAAGTTCGAATCCGGTGAGCGGCGGAGCCTGCACCGGGCTCGGAATTCCACCCACAACGGTCGACTGTGTTTGGGGCGTTGTTAAGGCCTACAACACGCGTGTCGGCAACGGTCCCTTTCCGACGGAGCTGCACGACGAAGTAAGCGAGCTGCTGGGCAGGGAAGGCGCGGAGTTCGGCACCACTACCGGACGTCCGCGACGCTGCGGCTGGCTCGACCTCTGGGCGCTGCGCTATTCGGTTCGTCTGAACGGCATCAGCAAAATTGCACTAACCAAGCTGGATGTTCTTAACAAACTGCCGGAACTCAAAGTCTGCGTCGGCTATCGCTATGGCGGCAAAGATTTGAAGACCTTCCCGGCCGAGACCAGTATGCTCGAAGCGCCTGAACTGCTGTATGAGACTATGTCCGGCTGGAACTGTTCGCTGGACGACGTGACTAGTTTTGCGGCCCTGCCCGATGCCGCCCGCGCCTACATCCGGCGAATCGAGGAGTTTGTCGGCGCCAGGATTGAACTGGTGTCCTTAGGGCCTGATCGCCACCGCACAGTCCGGGTCGATGCCTGAGCTGCCGAGAGCAGTGTTAATCAGTATCTGTGAATGTCGGATGCCGTGATTGCTGGATCCGGGGTCGAGGATGGTGATTAAAGGGCCGGCAGAGAGCTGATGATCCCGCTGCGTATCACAGACCGCCGCAAAGACTTGGAGCTGTTAAAACCTGTCATACTCTCGCTCGCCCCGAAGCGGCGATTTGGCCGGGCAGCGCTTCAGTTCGTTCTCTTTGTGGGCTTTGAATTTTGTTACGGATGCACTGGCCGGGCCGTCACGAGGAGCTCCCCACCTATTCGCCGATCACATTCCGCGCGATAACGAGCTTCTGAATCTCGCTGGTGCCTTCACCGATCGTTAAGAGCTTGGCATCGCGATAGAGCTTTTCCACCGGGTAATCTTTTGTATAGCCGTAGCCGCCGTGAATCTGTACGGCTTCCTCGGCGCAGCGTACCGCCACTTCGCTGGCAAAGAGTTTGGCCTGAGAGGCCGCCAGGTTGATATCCATTCCATTGTCTTTCATCCAGGCCGCACGGAAGGTGAGCGCACGCGCCGCTTCGATATCCGTGGCCATCCGCGCAATCTTGAACTGGATGCCCTGCAGATAGGAAAGCGGTCTGCCGAATTGTTCGCGTTCTTTAGCGTACTTCAGGCTGTGCGCCAAGGCTGCTTCCGCCAGCCCGAGGCTGAGCGCGGCAATCGAGATGCGGCCGCCGTCAAGTATCTGCAGCGCCTGGATAAATCCCTCGCCCTCCGTGCCGATCAGGTTGGCCGCCGGAACGCGAACATTGTCAAGCAGCAGACTTGATGTGTCGCTGGAACGCATTCCCAGCTTATTTTCTTTCTTAGACGCTGTAAATCCTTCCATCGATTTATCGACGGCGAAGGCCGATATGCCGCGCTTGCCGGCGTCTTTATCTGTGATAGCCATAACCACGGTCGTATTGCCGACCGTACCGTGCGTAATGAAGTTTTTGGATCCGTTCAATATGTAGTGATCGCCTTCGCGGCGGGCGGTGGTAATCATTCCACCCGCATCGGAGCCCGAACCGGGTTCGGTCAGGCCCCAGGCCGCGAGATCTTTGCCCGTTGCCAGATCCGGAATATACTTACGCTGCAATTCTTCACTGCCAAAACGCAGGATATGATTCGTGCCGAGACCGTTGTGAGCGGCGACACTGAGCGCGATGGACGGACAGCCCTTGGCCAGCTCTTCTACGATCAATGCGTACTCGGTATAGCCCATGCCGGCGCCCTCGAGTTCGGTCGGCACCAGGATGCCGAGCAAGCCCAGCTCACCCATTTTATAAAAAAGCTCTCGGGGAAACTCCTGTGATTCATCGTATTGCAGCGCTATCGGAACAATCTCGTTCGCGGTGAAATCCTCTGCCATAGCGCGAATAGCAACTTGCTCTTCCGTCAGGGTAAAATCTATTGCTGCCGACAATTCTTCAACCATATCATGTCCAATATTGAATGTAGAAGTATAAGTAGGATTGGCGGATTACCGTCCGCGCGCGTATCCATTACATCGATGCCGATCCTACCCCCTGGTACCGGCATTCCGCATTAAGGCGCAGACTTACCCCTGAATATTGTAATTTTCTCCGAATGGCGGGCTTTGCAACTAAGCCGCGGCTGCAATCAGCGTAGCTAAAAATATCCATTTAGCTAAAAACTCGCAACGCCGGACTGTTTCGCGAAACTCTTGACCACATGATTCGTTCCGTGGTACATTGATTCAGCAATTCAGGCATCGAAACAATAAAACTGCATCTCTTAACAGTATCGAGGGACAAACGATGAGCTTAGTAAAAACAATTCTGATCACGGTCGCAGCTCTCGTGGTCGCATTTTTCGCTGTCAAGATTACCCTCTTTATATGGAGCCTTGTGTCCAGTCTTATCTTGAAGCTTCTCATTGTCGCCGCAATTGGTATCCCGGTCTTCCTGATTGTCCGCAACAAAATTGCCGGCAGACTTACCAACTAAGTTCGGGACATAGCAAATTTCAAGGAGGTTTTCCACGTTTGTGGAAAACCTTTTTTGTTAATAACTCTTTGTCCGATGCCTGCTTTTGCGCTGAAAAAGGGGGTGAGCAAGGAAAATACTGTTTATCCACCCTTGATGTGGAAAACGCTGTTAAAAACTACCGCTGTATTCGATTGTGAGCGTGCGCGTCGGATTGCTTGCATCGCGAAAATGACTCAATATATCTCGTACCTGAAACTCCAGCGTGAATCCCTTGCCCAGAGCGCAGCGGGCGGAAGCGTTCAGCAAACCGCGGTGATCAAGCATTTCCCGGTAATTGTCGAAAAAGGTCGCGTTGTATTCGGCAGCCAGTGAAAAGATTGCTCCAATCGACTTGTTCAGGCCCAGATAGAGATTCGCGGTTCTGTCATCGGGACTGGGCTCGAAAGAATAATTGACGCCGGCGTGCAGATCCAGCCTGCCCAGCATCTCGAAGCTCTTGCTCAGGGCGGCATAGA
This sequence comes from Candidatus Kapaibacterium sp., assembly GCA_028284775.1. GTDB lineage: Bacteria > Bacteroidota > Ignavibacteria > Kapaibacteriales > UBA7675 > JANQRB01. The sequence continues at coordinate 82,978 of JANQRB010000006.1, forward strand.
TCCCCGGCGACTGCGTCGCAAATCGTTCGCTATCGCTGTCGTATTTGCCGCGACCCTGCGAGCTGAAACCCAGGAGCAGGGCCGGCAGGCTTTGCGTTTCGTTAAGAATGCGATATCGCGCATGCAGCCCTGGCGCTTTCTGCCATTCGATGGCGCCATTGCCGATCAGCCCCGTTCCCCCGAAGGCAATGCCGACGTTAAAGTCCTGAAAGGGCGCAAGGCTCCATTCGATCATCAGACCGCCTTCCGGAAAGATATGGGTGCTGATCGCATGATGGAGTTTCGGCAATACGCCGGCGGTCGGCAGATCAACGATAAAACGCGTTTCGAGCGTGGCGCCTTCGCCCGCGCTGCTCTGCGCGGACAGACAAGAGGCGTAAAGGCCGGCTATCAGCAGCAGGCCTGTATACCTTAGTGACAGGTGCATCTCTTCCTCCTTGCAATAGTCAAGTGCAATCCGCTGTGCAAAGCCGGTGCACGACAGGTTTCCGTTTAACTGTTTGTTGCTGCAAACAACAGAAAACGGGCCTGGCTGTTGGGCCAATATACAGAAAAATAGCTTCGCGAAATTATCCGAATTTTTGCATATTGTACGTTTATTTTATTTGAACCAATACCATTATCAGCGTACGATCCGGGTCAGCAATGCTGGCCTTTTACAATTGATTGGGGAGGCTATGCTTTCATTCGAGCTCAACGAAACGCAGGAAATGATACGGCAGACCATTCGGGACTTTGCGCGCGAGGAGATTGCGCCGACAGCCATCGATCGGGATAAAAATGGCAGCTTTCCGACGGAAATCGTACAGAAGCTCGGCGAACTCGGATTTATGGGTATGATGGTGTCGCCCGAATGGGGCGGCAGCGGGCTCGATAGTATTTCCTATGTCACGGCGATGGAAGAAGTTTCGAAAGTCGATGCCAGCGTCGGCGTGATTATGTCGGTCAATAATTCACTGGTCTGCTGGGCAATCGAGCGTTTCGGCAGTGACGAACAGAAAGAACGTTTTCTTCGTCCCTTGGCAACCGGTGCCAGGCTCGGCGCATATTGCCTGAGTGAACCCGAAGTGGGGTCGGATGCCAAAAACCAGCACACGACGGCCACACGGCAGGACGACGGTACATTCCTGATCAACGGCACCAAAAACTGGATCACCAACGGAACCTCGGCGGATGTCTTTCTGGTGTTTGCGCAGACCGACCGCTCACTCGGGCATAAGGGGATCACCTGCTTCATCACCGAAGGATCGATGGACGGTTTTGAGCGCGGCCAGAAAGAGGATAAGCTCGGTATTCGCTCCAGCGATACCTGTTCGCTGGGCTTCACTAATGTCAAAGTCGGACCGGAGAACGTCCTCGGCGAGGTTGGACGCGGATACAACCTGGCGCTCGAAACGCTGAATGGCGGCCGTATCGGCATTGCGGCGCAGGCGCTCGGCATCGCTCAGGGATCGCTCGACGCGGCTGTCCAATACTCGAAAGAACGCAAGATTCGCGGCAACCCGCTGCACAAGCTGCAGGCGATTCAGTTCAAGATTGCGGAGATGGCGATGAA
>JANQRB010000152.1 GCA_028284775.1 Candidatus Kapaibacterium sp.
CCTCCCCTTAAGGTAAGGGGAGGTTGGGAGGGGTTATGAGTATTTAAGGACTTCTTAACTCCCCTAGCCCCTCTTTCAACAAAGAGGGGGACTTGAAAACAACTAATTTGACAAAGCACTAGCTTGGCCGCCCGCCGCGTGCCTGCTTTTGCGATAATCCTCTGACGTTTATTCGGTCGACAAATTTGAAGCGGGCTGCGAACACTCAAATCCCCGCCCAACAATTCGGCGGCAAAGGACCTTCCAGGCCCAGAACGGCAACTTTGCGCCTCCTTCCGTCGTGTGCCGGACGAGCATTTCTCTTCGCTGCAGCCCTCCCACATTCCACCCTGAAACAGCTAATCCGGCTCTCTTTGTCGGTATAGAAGCAAGGAATCAATTTCTTTGCTGAGCACCCGCCAGTCCCGGCCGGCGGGCTGCCGGAGAGATAGTCTTATGTTGATTTCGCGCCAGTTGTTATTTCACTTCTCCATTCTCGGGGGATCCGCGTTGCTTATCGGCCCAAAAATACCACAGCGCAAAACCTAAACTCGCAAGACAGGCCCCGGCGGGCTAGACGACGACACCTGATCTTTCTTCGTCCTTGTCAGACTCAACAAGTGTTCAAGATTTGCTTAAGCTCCCCTGCAGGTCTACTTCAGCGAGCGCACGCTTTTTTTAATGCGCGCCCAATCGCTGATTGACAGTAACAACAGATTTTCGATTAAAACTAAGAGGCAAAAATCTGTTAAAAGGCAGAATACCTACGTTTTTCGGCATTCGGCCTTTAAACTAGGCGTCCGTTTTAACAGGAACAGGCTAACAATAATCGACCGATTCTTGTTTGAACCTCGCCAGCCCGCATGATAGTTTGCTTTGTGCTTTCGCAACGGCATGCCGGCAAGCGACGAAGCCTGAACAGCTTCGGCTCACTTAACGCTAAGTTCAGTTAATGCGAAGCCTTGCGCCGACTCAATGCGATGCTGTTCGCGAAGTCGGCACAAGCAATAATGTTTAAATATTATTCTACCAATCCAAAGGTAAATTTCATGAGACAATTAACTTTTCTCGTACTGCTATGCATCGCGCTATTGCACTCGGATGCCATGGCCAAATCGATCCGAACAACGCAAGGCGGCGGACCGGATGGATTCGATTTCACTCAGAGAGTAGAAGACGAAGGAGATGTGTTCATCACATGTAGCGGCGAAGGCGATTCAGACTGTCCGACGGAAGTGTACATACCAGCCGAACAGTATCTTGTGGACTATGCCGTCGCGCAGATTCAAAGCGGCAACCTGGCAGGAAGTTTCACGGATACAAGCAGCGGACTTGACGTCAGCTGGCTTTCCGACAACACCATAATGAGCAACTCCAGCATTACAGTCGAATAAGTCGCGATTCCGCTTTATCTGGTACTGAGTTCAACTTCGGGTGGATGTCTGTGGCGTCAACCGCATGCGCAGGCATCCGCCCCACTACTAAACTATGGAGCCTAAATAGTGAAGTACACGATTACATCAATAGCATGTGCGTTATGCGCACTCTTGGCACCCTGGCGACCGCTGCCTGTTCTGCAAGCAGCCGAGCTGGCTGACATCCTGGAATACGACACGACACTTAGCTCTGATTTTGAATATAGCATAGCAAGGGAAAAACTCTGCGCAAATATGAACGACACGCGGCTAACAGTTTATCTCAATGAAGTGCGCAATGGCATGATGCGCTTTCTCATGCTCGACTTTAACACAAAGACGATGGCCCTCAGATCGATCAAAGTTAACGGCAGCGATACCCTGAGAGGAACCCATGCCGGGCTGTCGATCGCCTGCAATGATAGATACTTGTGGCTCATCACCGCCTATCGGGAATTGTTAACATTCGACCGGGGTGAAGCAAATGCATACCGCCACAGACAGAGCAAAAAGCTAGATGACCGATACGGCTATCTCGGGATGCAGGGGGACAAAGTAATCGCCGCTAAGATCTACAATTCACATCCCCTGGACAGCCCGCGTAAAACTTTGTTGCGACTGTTTGATTCCGGCACCGCCGCTTTACTAGGGGAGCAGCAGCCGGCCTTTGATTTCATCGAGCTTAGTCATTTCGGTCCGCATCATCGGGTAGATATTGCAAACAATCGTATTGCCTGGGCACTATCCGTCAATTATCGAATCAAGATCTTTAATAATGTGCTAGAGGAAACCGCGACTCTGCAACGCAGGCCGAGGTATTGGCTTCAGTTTAATGTCGATGAAGGCCGGAAGCTGGTAAAGGACATTCCCCCGCGTTACGCAAAGGCGAAAATTGATGTATTGGCGCCGCTCTACGATGCAAGCTCATCTCTTAATGAAGTACATTTTTTGAGTGACAGCGTACTGGCGGTAAAGGTCAGGATTAGACGGATGGCCGATGGTTTCTCGCAATACGTCTGGGACTTCTGGCGATATCACGATAAGAAGTGGAGACTGATTATAGAGGATCTGAGGCAATGCTATGCACAGCGCCGGCCGGAAGGCATCATCACGCGGACCGACTTTCCAATTCTTCCGGATCGAAACATGCTGTTTTTCGGTCGCCGCTACCTTGTAGTGCTGCGTTTCGGTTCAGGGCGTTTACCCCTTAACAAATCATTCAGACAGTTTGCTCGTGAGGAAGATGCATATATCGCACAACATCCTCCCCGGCTTGTCGCCGATGTTTTCCGCTGGCATTTTCCAAACAGATAATGGGATTCATCGCACAAAAATTCCTTAAAACACACTCTCATTCACATGGTAAAAATCCCGGCAGACGTATGAAGTCGAAAACTATCATTATTACATTTACTTTCGTGCTGCTAACAGCAATTCAGGCCGGCTTGAGTCAAGCGTACAAAACAGCGTTGGCGGAGCCCGGAGCTGCGATGGAGTCTTTATGGCGAACTATGATCGCCGAATCCCTCACCCGAGATACGCTCTGCCTCGTCCCGCCCGCCGAAGGTCGCCGGTTGCACTTGACGATTATGTATCGCATCAATTCCTGCAGCCAGTGCCTTTCCGAGTTAATTGCTTTCTGTGTCGATTCACAGATGACAGCAGAATCAATCCGGGTCAATATTCTGGTTGCCGGGGCAAACAAATCAATTCATCGCCGCGCAGAGATCAACAATTTGAGACGACAATTTCCCAGTCAAAACTTGCAGATTGTCTTTGACATTTTTTCAACCAACGAAAGCAAATCTCTGACCGACAATTACAGCAATACCGTGAACCGGCTCGGGATCGGGCAGGGACCGGCATTGTTAATCTGGAAATATGACTGTGTCGAAAAGAGTATTCTATTGCGTTATGCCGGTCTTTTCGATGCGGATGGGCGACTGAAAGCGGATATACGACAGACTCTTTATGACATTCACCGGCGTCCATGCAAGTGAAGACCGGCGCCCACCCTGTAGGAATGCAGCATCCGACTATGGCAGCAGCACAGCTCTGTACGAACTTAACGCTAGCCCATCCAATCTGAGCGAAATGAAATAACTGCCGGCGGCCAGGGGCCGATCAAGATAATCCCGGCCATTCCATTTCACCCGAAAGTCTTCGGCCTCCCGCCAGGCATCAAACAGAACTGCGACTCTCTCACCGACTGAATTGTGTACCACCAGTTTCACCAGGCCGGGCCGGGGAATCGAACACATTATCTCAGTGTCGCGCGCAACAGGATCGGGATAGACGGCAAGCGATACGCCTGGAACAGGCACCTGGCTTTCGACGCTTACAGGCAGTTGAATGCCGGTTGATCGGAAAACCTTGGCCCGCGCTCCGCCGACACCAATGAAATGCTGGCCGCTGGCCGAGCTTGCCAGGGGGCCGGGCTCGAAATCGTCCTCCAGCCCTGCAACAGCTTGCGTCCAGTGATTTCCGTAGTCGGAAGAATAAAAAACGCCGTGCGAAACTGTGCTGACCAGGATTTCACCATCCATTCCAAGACTCATGCCTTGCGTCTCGGTCGTGCTGCCAGCGGCGCTGAACTCAAGAATCCGTGTCCAGCTTCCGCCTCCGTCCGTCGTAAGGTGGATTTCCTCCCGGCTATCTTCAGGGCCCTCCGAACCGCTGACGACTATGGCATTGCCGCTGCGACTGCCGGCGATGCGATCGATAAAGCGGGGAATGAAAGTGTTGGATGGCAGAAAGTGAAACTTGAAAGTCGATTCGTTCCGTGAATCGAAGCTGTAGCGTATCACTCCTTCGTCCGCGGCGGCAAAAACATCATTCGTATTGGCCAGGAACAGCACTTGCGCTCCGCCCTGGTCAGCAATAGCTGTCCAGGATTGGCCGGCATTGGAGCTAAGGTAAATTTTTTCGTTCGTGCTGACGGCCATCGCGGTCTGCGCTCCCGCGACTATCGTGACAAAACTCTCCTCGACGGCAACATTACCCCGCGCATCATTCCAGATCTGCGTTGAGGTCCCCACCTGCGTACGATGCAGCCCTCGGTTGCTGGCCACCCAGGCAAAGCCGTTTTCATCAATGGCGATACTGTTCAGTTGCGTAAAGTCCGGGCCGATGATTCCGCCCAGCCAACGGTCACCATTGTTGCTTGAACTATAAAACAACTGTTCCTCGACAAGCACCGCCACGATGCCATTGTCGCCGGCAGCCAGACTTCTGACTGCTCTACCGTCGAAAAGCGTTCCCGTTGCTTCCCAAAAATTCTGTGAAAAAGCGCATTGTGAAGAAATGATCAGCCCGAGCAGGACCGTTAATATCATAGTGATTGAGTGTGGTCGAAAATAGTTCACGCGGCACATCCTTCTTTAAGTCTTGATGGTATCGCTATTCTGCAATTGAATTCAATGAAGTATTGTTTGCCGAATGGAAGACAATGCGGCGGGGGATTTGTCGCAAACAATTCGTAAGCAGCGGTGCCGGACTGCAAATTTCCCCGGCCCCTTAAAATGCTTGAGTATTGTCACAGACCGGGACTGCCATCCGGTTGAAGAGCGATCGGAATCACTTTGGGTGGTCGAAGCCTGAATATTGAATTGTCGTGAAAGCCTGGGAATCGATAGCTGACGGTCGATGAAACGGTTTCGCCCGATCGGCAATACGGATGCAGGCTCGCGAGGGTAAGACAAGCGCCGACCTGAAGACCATAATCGAGCTTCCGGACGAGCTTTACTTCAGCGGCACATGTTATTGCTCATCGTACTTTTCGGCTTGGTATGCAGCGTGAGATTCGGGGCCGACTCTCTCTAAGCGACGGCCGGAACAATAAGTAACGCGCAATAAGAACCTCACAATTACCAGGCCGGTGTAAAGCGCAGAACAAGATTAGGCGCGGCGGCGATATCCGTACGCCATGCTGCACCGATCCTGAATGCTCCATCCGAGCTGGCAAGGCCGGCGCCGATGCTGAATTTGATATCATCGGCGCGTTCCGGCAGCAGCTTCGTAAACGGCCCGTCGGCAGCGGCGGATTGCGTGATCGAAGCGGCATCGGCAAATACTATCGGCTGGAATCCCAGCGTCAGCCAATCGACATCATCGGGCAGCTCGTTGAATTGCAGTTCGGTGCTGAAGAGCGCCATGCGGTTGCCGTTAAACTCGTTCCAGTTGAAGCCGGGCAGACTACCGATGCCGCCCAGCGCATAAAGTTTCGGCAAGGGCGCCTCACCCGTCGTGGCTCCAACGCGAAGCCGTGAGCGCAGAGTAAGAAATTCGATCCGGTGGCTGTGAGCGACTTCCGCCAGGTATTGCTCGAAGTTATAATCATTGCGACCCAGTTCGGTCTGAACGGCGGCGCGCCAGTAGTTGTCCTCAACTTCATTTCTTTCGCCGCCATCGATGTTAAGAGCAAAGATGAGGCTGTTGATAGTCCCCGCCTCAAACTGCGGATTGTCGCGAAAGTTCTTGTCACCGCCAAAGAGAGACCAGTCTATACTCCGGGGCAGCGACTCATAGCGATCCTGTTGGTAGCGCGCGCTGAGCGACAGGCCAAAGGCAAAATGCTGTTCGGCGTAGGCGCTCCAGCCCGCCCGGCGAAAATAATTACGGTAATCTTCGCGCGCCAGCAGCGCGTGCGCCGTGTTTTCGCCGCTCGTCATTTTCCAGGCTTCATGGGTGTCACTGATGCGATGCGCCTCCGCGCCGACAATTGTCCGTCCCTCAGGATCACCGAGCTGATAGGCCAGACCGCCCTGGGCCTGCCAGTAGTGCGAACCGAAGCTATAGCCGACAGAAAAGTGAGAAAGAAAGTCAGGGTAACGGCTCCAGACCTGGCGTTTGTCGGAGCCGACGCCGATAAACAGCCCGTCGACGCGATTGTACCTTAAGGCGCTGAATTCCTCGGAATTGCCGGGGAAACTGTTTATTGAAGAAGACGAGCGACGATCTGCGTCGCCGGGTAGTCCGGATGAATCGCTTTCTTCCCGCCCGAATAACTCGTCAAAATAATCGTAGCCGAGACTCTCGGAAACATCCTGTTCCCAGTCCGATAGTGTTTCAGCGGGACTGGGCAGCGTCATGGCCGCAGCCAGGCCTGTTTCATCCTTCGTTGATTTGCTTCGGTCCGACTGAGACGGACCGGCGGATTGGGCAGATAATAGGGTGGCGAAACACAAAAAGGTCAAGACGATTCCAAAGGCTCGCATTCCAGCTCTCCTGATTTTCTGAGTCGTGCAATTCCGGGATGGCGCTGATCTACGCAAAGGGCAGCAGCAGGTTGCAGGCAGCTTATAATAGTATCTCGTTGCAATCGTGTATATTTGCTTAAATATATCCCGACGCCTGGGAACAGCTCCAGCTCACTATGCGGAAGAGTCTCAATGTCGACTGCCAGACTTTCAGCTTTGCTCAAGGAACGCATTCTGGTAATGGATGGCGCCATGGGCACGATGATCCAGCGCTACAAATTCACTGAAGAAGATTTCCGCGGCGCTCGCTTTAAGGATCATCCGCAGCCGCTGCAAGGCAACAACGATTTGCTTTCGCTCACTCAGCCCGACGCGATCCGCGCCATTCACACCGACTATCTCGATGCCGGCGCCGATATTATCGAGACCAACACTTTCAGCGCTTCCGCTATTTCGCAGGCGGATTACAAACTGGAAGATGTTGTGACGGACCTGAATTATGCGGCGGCCTGTCTGGCACGCGAAGCTGTCGACGCATTTATGCAGCGTGACCCGTCCCGTCCGCGATTTGTGGCCGGGGCGCTGGGGCCCACGACGCGGACAGCATCCATCTCGCCCGATGTCAATGACCCTGGCTTTCGTAATGTCAGCTTTGATCAACTCAGGGAAGCCTATGCGGAGCAGGCGCGCGCTCTGCTCGATGGCGGCGTCGATATCCTTTTAGTCGAGACCATGATCGACACGCTCAACGCCAAAGCCGCCTTGTATGCCGTGCAAGAAGTTTGCGAGGAGCGCGGAAGCGAGACGCCGATTATGATTTCCGGCTCGATCGTGGACCTCAGCGGACGCACCCTGTCGGGACAGGTCACCGAAGCCTTCTGGATCAGCGTCAAACATACGCGCAACCTGCTGAGCGTCGGATTGAACTGTTCGCTGGGCGCGGACCAGATGCGCCCCTTTATCGGAGAGCTTGCGCGCGTGGCCTCCTGCCCCGTAAGCGTCTATCCCAATGCGGGTTTGCCGAATGAATTCGGCGAATACGACGAGACGCCGGAGCACATGGCCGCCACGATCCGTGAATTCGGCGACAGTGGATTTTTTAACATCGTCGGCGGTTGCTGCGGCACCACGCCCGAGCATATCAGCGCTATCGCCGCTGCCGCTGCGGACTGCACGCCGCGCAGCATTCCCGCTCCCAAGCCTTATCTGCAGCTTAGCGGTCTCGAGCCGCTTACGATCCATCCCGAAACGAATTTTGTCAACATCGGCGAACGAACGAATGTGGCGGGCTCGCGCAAGTTCGCGCGTTTGATCGCCGCCGGCGACTACGAGGCGGCGCTCAGCGTAGCGCGCCAGCAGGTGGAAAACGGCGCTCAGTTAATCGATGTTAACATGGACGAAGGGATGCTCGATTCCGAAGCCGCCATGGACAAGTTTCTCAAGCTGATTGCCGCCGAACCCGACATATCGCGCGTACCCGTCGTTATCGACTCCTCAAAATGGTCCGTCATCGAAATCGGGCTGAAGTGCCTGCAGGGGAAAGGCATTGTTAACTCGATCAGTCTGAAAGAAGGCGAGGATGTCTTCCGCGAGCAGGCCCGCAGCATCCGCCGCTATGGCGCCGCCGCCATCGTCATGGCCTTTGATGAGCAGGGTCAGGCCGACACCTTCGAACGACGAATCGCCATCTGCGAACGCGCCTATCGTATTCTGACCGACGAGGTCGGCTTCCCGCCGCAGGACATCATTTTCGACCCCAACATCCTTACGGTCGCTACGGGAATCGAAGAACACAATGACTACGCCGTCTGGTTTATCGAGGCTGTCCGCTGGATCAAACAGCATCTGCCCGGCGCCTACGTCAGCGGCGGCATCAGCAACATTTCCTTTTCATTCCGCGGCAACAACCGGGTGCGGGAAGCGATGCATGCGGCCTTTCTCTACCGCGCCATCAAAGCCGGTCTGGACATGGGCATCGTCAATGCGGGGCAGTTGGAAGTGTATGAAGAAATCCCCGCCGACCTGCTGGAACGGGTGGAAGACGTCCTGCTCAACCGGCGCAGCGATGCCACCGAGCGCCTGGTCGATTTTGCCGAGAGCATCAAGGAGCAAGGCACGACGGCCGCGCGCGAGCAGGATGCCTGGCGCAGCGATTCAGTGGAAGAACGCCTCAAGCATGCCCTCGTGAAAGGCATCGTGGACTACATTGTGGAAGATACCGAAGAGGCTCGACTGAAATACCCGCGTCCGATCAAGGTCATCGAAGGCCCGCTGATGGATGGTATGAATGTCGTGGGCGATCTCTTCGGCGCCGGCAAAATGTTTTTGCCGCAGGTCGTCAAGAGTGCGCGCGTGATGAAAAAAGCGGTCGCGCATCTGATTCCCTTCATCGAAGAAGAAAAGGAAGCCAGCGGAGCGACCGGCGCCCAGGGCAAAGTACTGCTGGCAACGGTCAAAGGCGACGTCCACGACATCGGCAAAAACATTGTCGGCGTCGTACTGGCCTGCAACAACTACGAAGTGATTGATCTCGGCGTCATGACACCGGCACAAAAAATTCTCGAAGAAGCGCGCAAACACAAAGTCGATATCGTGGGCCTCAGCGGGCTTATCACGCCTTCGCTGGACGAAATGGTTCACGTGGCCCGCGAGATGGAGCGGACCGGCTTTTCGCTGCCGCTGCTGATAGGCGGCGCCACCACCTCACGTGTTCACACGGCGGTCAAGATCGCGCCCAACTACAGCGGCCCGACGATCCATGTGCTGGACGCCTCCCGCAGTGTTCCGGTGGTCAACAACTTGGTGACGCCGGAAGCCAAGGACGGTTTCGTGCATGAGATGCGCGCGGAATACGAGCGGATGCGGGCGAATCATCAGAAGAAGAGCGATGACAAACAACTGCTGAGTATCGAAGCGGCGCGCGCCAACCGCCTGAAGGTCGAATGGCAGGCCGGCAGTATCGTTGCTCCCAAGCAAGCCGGCATCCAGGTGCTCGACAAGTTTTCGCTGGCCAAAATCCGCAAGTTCATCGACTGGACGCCCTTTTTTCTCTCCTGGGAGCTGCGCGGCCGCTATCCCGCAATTTTCGACAACAGCGACTACGGCGCCGAAGCGCGCAAACTCTTCGACGACGCCAACAAAATGCTCGATATGATTGTCGCCGACGAGCTGCTGCAGGCTTCGGCAGTGATCGGCCTCTTTCCCGCCAACAGCGTCGGCTGTGATGACATCGAAATCTATGCGGACGAGGAGTGCGCACAAGCGCTGACGACCATCCACAGCCTGCGGCAGCAGGGCAAAAAAGTGACGGGCGTGCCTAACCTGGCGCTGGCCGATTTCGTGGCGCCGCGTGACAGCGGACTGCAGGACTACATCGGCGCTTTCGCCCTGACGACCGGCATCGGCATCGAGAGTCTGTTGGCGCGCTACGAGCGCCAGCACGACGATTACAGCGGCATCATGGTCAAAGCCCTGGCCGACCGTCTCGCCGAAGCTTTTGCCGAAATGCTGCATCTACTCGTTCGGAAGCAGTATTGGGGCTATGCGCCGGCCGAAGCCTTGAGCAGCGAAGATCTGATTCGTGAAAAGTACCAGGGCATCCGCCCGGCGCCCGGCTACCCCGCCTGCCCGGATCACACCGAAAAACGGCTTCTCTTTGATCTGCTCGACGTCGAAGGCGCTACCGGCATTCGTTTGACGGAGAGCTTTGCTATGTACCCGGCCGCGGCCGTCAGCGGATTCTATTTCGCTCATCCGGAATCCAAGTATTTTGCCGTCGGCAAAGTGGCTCGCGACCAGGTGGCCGATTACGCCCGGCGCAAAAACATGACGCTTGAAACAATGGAGAAATGGCTGGCGCCCAACCTGGCTTATGAGCGTCAGGAAACAGCGGTTGTTGCATAAAGGTGACGCCCAAGCGCAAACCGACCTAATGTTGTATGCTGGCATTCCTGGGATTCGTTGAACAAAACGTCAATCGGCTGACGGCCTGGGCGGGGAAACTCGCGGCGGTCCTGGCGCTTCTCATGGTGCTTGTGGTGTTCGTGGATGTCATCTTGCGCTACGCCTTTAACGCTGGATCAATTGCGCTGCAGGAGCTGGAATGGCACTTATTCGCTTCGATGTTTTTGATCGGCATTGCTTACACCATGCGCGAAGATGCGCATGTGCGTGTTGACGTTTTTTACACGCGCCTTTCGTCGCGCGGCAAAGCACTCGTTAACCTGGGCGGCGCGCTCTTCTTTGTCCTTCCCTTTTCCGCCTTGATTGTCTGGCACTCTTATGACTTCGTGAGCTACGCCTGGCAGATTGACGAACAATCTTCCGATCCCGGCGGATTGCCGCATCGCTACATCATCAAGGCCGTCATTCCCCTGTCTTTTATGCTGATATTTGTCGCCGGACTGGGACTGGCGGCAAGGAGCCTGCGCACGCTGATCGATTCGCCCGCAAGGGACGGCGGACAGAGTAAGGCTTAAACAGAACTAGAGGCGCGGCTTTATAAACAAAAGTGTCGGCCTGGGCATCAGGACTAAGCCCGGATATCTCAAACAGACGTTCAGGCAATATGAAAGGTCTTCTGCTTTTCGCCATCGCATTCCTGGTGTTACTGATCGGATTCAGCGTCGCCTTTTCTTTCGGCGGCGTGGCGATGCTGTTTGCCATGCTGAACGATTCGATGGACCTCTTCAGGATGATGCCCTACCGGATTTATTCCCTGATGACGAACAGTACGCTGATGGCCGTGCCGCTCTTCATCTTCATGGGCGTCGTTCTGCAAAAATCGGGCCTGGCGGAACGTTTGCTGGAGTCGATGGGAATGCTCTTCGGCCGGGTGCGCGGCGGCGTGGCGGTCTCCACAGTGCTGGTAGGCGCGATCCTGGCGGCATCGACAGGCGTCGTCGGCGCGTCGGTCGTGGCAATGGCGGTTATCGCCCTGCCGGTAATGGTCAAGTATAAGTATGACAAAAGTTTAAGCGCCGGAACAATATGTTCGGCGGGCACGCTCGGACAAATAATACCGCCGTCGATTGTCCTGATCATCCTCGGCGAGGTGCTGCAGGTGCCGGTCGGCGATTTGTTTAAGGCGGCGGTAATGCCGGGCGTCATCCTGGCCGTCGTTTACATCAGCTACATTCTGATATACGCCTACCTGCGTCGCGACGCCGCGCCCGCACTCCCCCACAGCGACCGCTCACTGACCCGACGCTATCGCGATGCCTTGACGGCTATCATTCCGCCGCTTGTGCTGATCATTCTCGTGCTGGGATCTATCTTCGCGGGCGTCGCCACCCCCACGGAATCGGCCGCGGTCGGCGCGATCGGCAGTATCGTATTGTCCCTGTTCTACCGCAGGTTTTCAATCAGCATGGTCCAGTCGGCGGCCCTCGAGACCTGCAAAGTCACCGGAATGATTTTCATGATCCTGATCGGTGCAACCGCATTTTCACTGGTCTTTTCCTTCACGGGCGGCGAAGATGCCGTCGCCGCTTTCCTCAAGAATCTGCCGGGCGGCGAATGGGGCTTCCTGGCCTTTTCCATGCTTGTCATTCTTCTGCTCGGCTTCTTCATCGACTTCGTGGAAATTTCTTACATCGTCGTACCCATCCTCGCGCCGATCGCAGCCCATTTCGGCATCGACCCGCTCTGGTACGGCATCCTGATCGCGCTTAACCTGCAGACTTCCTTTCTAACGCCGCCCTTCGGCTTTGCGCTGTTTTACCTGAAAGGCGCCGCGCCGCAAAGCCTGAACACAGTCGAAATTTATAAAGGCGTGGCGCCGTTTATCGCGTTGCAGGTATTGGTGCTCTTAAGCCTGCTATTGGCGCCGGAGCTGTTTTTGTTTGAGAATGTGATGAAGTAAGGGAATGGCATTTTTGAGGGCTTCGATTCATGACCAGCGAACAATGGAATCTAGAGTTTCTTCAAAGTATTTTAGAATTCCGGCCAGCGAAGTATCTGTACAGATTAGAGTACTAGGCCTGAACGTCGAAGTTGACCAGTGGTGCGCCGAAGGGCTCGAACTCCGGCTGTTGAGGATAGTACCATTGTGCTTAGTCCTCAGTTTTCGCGATGCCCTTCGACCTTCCTTGCCTCAATCTTTACAAATGTCGAATGTCGTCATTTGAATATTCTTGGCTTCTCAGATTCAAACGCACGAAATATCTGTTCTCCGGAAATGGAAATTTCCAGGTGAATACCGTCACCAAATATTACGTTTTTAAAATCCGTCGTCAGAAAAAATATTAGATCGCCGTTAGGGAATACCGGAATTAGCCACTCTCCAGATTCATTTAATTCAAATGCTAAGCCTGGATCAAATTCATAAGCATCGTGCTGCCAATCCAGTGCGTATATCTGCTCGTCCTTTGCAATCGTCTCAAGAACAGTTTTTGTCTTGCTGTGAAGATCGGTGTAAAGCTCCCTGCTAAACCCTGCATCGAAAAATGGCGCGACGTTAAATTTCTTGCTTGGATGCGGCAACTTAATCACGCCCTCCTTGCTTGCATTGGGCTTAAATTGCAGTACATTTAAGACATAATCCCACAGAACATTGTGTTTCTTGCTATCAATTATTTGCCAGTTTTGCATATATCTAAATTCTTAGCCTATAATTATCGGTTCTTTTCCTGCGAGTGAATTCGACACAACAATCACTTCAATGCTCAAACAGTTATTCATCATAATGCTCACCAATAAATCGTAGTATCGATGAAAGCCAGACAAATTCATACAAGACCGTATTCTCATTACTATCAAGAGAATTCTTAACAAACTCCCAATCATCGTATAGTTGGCCTAAGGAAAATTCACTTGGCTCTCGATCAATGGCATATCTATCTTCCTTAGAAATATTCCAGTAAAAATCTTCTGTAATTTCTATTTCAGTGTGTCCTTTCTCTTCAAGTCGAACAAATAGATTGTCAGCAATGGTTCTCAGGTCTGAAACTTTGATGCGTAGTTTTTTATTTTCCTGCATTGTCGTGTATCTTTCAAATGTTGTTATTAAGAGTTTGTATTTCTTTCTCTAGATGTCTTATTCTGGGCTCTATCATTTTCTTCTGAACAACTGAATGGTTTGCATTCCAATGCAAATGTCCTTGATTGTCGTGCTTGAAAGGGTCACTTCGATAATCCGCAAATTTCGTTTCGTATTTTGCAATTTGTTTCCCAAGAGACTTCACCAAACGCTGTTATTCGGGTGTTAAGTTTGAACTATCTGAATTTGAGTTAGAATTGGAATATTTCTTCCATCTGAACTATTTGAGCTGCCATCCTCATCATTTCCGCCATCGATACTTCCACTACCTCCACATTCGCTCGCTGCCATCTGCACCAAATTGGAGCTCCAGCGGTCACCGACACAGCACCGGAGTAAGCCGAAACTAAAGCCAGACTATAGGGCACCGGTGTTAACAAAGCCAAACCACCCGTTGCGACAACCGAACCGGCAGCAGCACCCCCTGCACTGATAGCCCCAGTGGTGCCGAGCACCATCATCGCATAGTGGCCCGTTGCCTTACCTGCCCGATATGCCGTGCTGGGCACTTCTTGTGGCTGAATGATATTGAATGTCGCATTTTGAGTGGCGGCATCGGCCATGCCTTGGATAAAGTTGAAGACTTCGTTCCAACTCTTGCCGCTTGGATCATTAACCGTGAGAGGATTGTCAGCGCTGTAGTGACTCGGCGACCTCTGTGGATACGCCTCGAACAATGGATCGATCGACGTAAACCTCCCGATCTCATCATCATACTTCCTGGCCGAAAAATCTCCCAGCCCTGATTCAGCATCCTTCTCCTTGTCAATGAACGTTTTGCGCGGTGGGAACTGCGTCTGTGCACCGAAGTCGATCAGGGTTGCACCGAAGGGCTCGAATTACAGGTCGCTGCGAATGAATCCAGTAATACAAATTGGCGAAACTTATTCCGAAGAATTTCGCATCGTGCGATCAGAGCTGTGTATAATTCTACAACTCATTGCTATGTGCTTTTTCTGAGTCCCAGCTGTCTATACACCAGTAAAACGAATACCTAATGTCATACAGTCTTAAGAAGGGCCGTCTATCAAAACGTGACTCTCTTGAACAGACGATTCACGAAAGTTCAAACCTACTCGCCCCACTTGCTACCTTTAAGAATTTCCACTTTGTTAAATCGCTGAAAAAAACGCTCGGCAAGTCTTTCGTCTTTCAAGTATACATCCCAATAAGAACTATCGAATGCTTCGATGCCAATATCTACCTGTTCATACTTCTCATAAAACGAGGATACTGCTGGTATTGAGCTTTCATCTTTAACTCCGACAAAAATCCCGTTGATAACTTGCACTGTAGATCGAGACAAAAGCAACAAATTGTTCCAGCTAATCAGGTAGCCTTTTGGCGACGAATCCATTACAGCCTCCATTTTGTGGAGATTGAATGTACTATTTGGCTTCAGCATCATTTCGAAATCGAGTATGGACCAGATATGTACTGGACCTATTTCTCGAAGAACATCCAAAATGTCGACCAAATCAAAGCTCAAGTATTCACTAGTTTGACTAGTATAGCCATCATTTATTCTTAATCTGGTTCCCATTTTGTAATTCTTCCTTGAGTCAGTTTTTAGAATTAGTAAACTTCCAATTCATAAATCTTGATTCGAGCGGTTTTGCCTTTTTATCTCTGGCCCCCGTCTTTGAATTCCATTCATGTTGATGAGGATTCGGATGGTTTTGTGGCCGTCCGTGGTCAGTGAAATCAATGTCTCTTACTGGCTTACCATTTTCATCTAATTCACGGGCTTGGGGGTATGTTGTTCCCGGCTTTGATTTGCTGTTTCGAATTCCTAGTTGAGTGTGTGGATGTGGAGAATCCGGAATGATAACACCGTGCTCAGTGCGCGGCAATTCACGGTCGGGTGCATATGCTCCGGGCTGTCCTTTCGGTATGTCGGATGCGTTGGTGTTTCCCGAGTTTCCGCTACCTCCGCCGCCGTCATTGCTCGAATTTGACCCTGAATTCTCGTCTTCCGTCGCATTATTAGCATCCGGTACATTTGGATCCATCGGAGGTAAAGGATCGGGAAAGTCATCATCATCAACTCCCTCTGTAGCTGCCATGACAATGATGCCGGCCGTCCCAACTGTTGCGGTTCCAAGTCCTACCCATCCTAACACCGTTGGCAAAGCCAATGGAATCGCAAATGCGAACTTGCCGTTCGGATCTTTGGCATTTAGCGGGTTGTTGAATGAATAATGGTATGGACTCCGTCCTCTATCACTCTCCCACAAGGGATCAATACTCGTAAATCTCCCAATCCCTTCATCATACTTCCGCGCCGAAAAATCGCCAAGCCCTGATTCAGCGTATTCCTCTTTGTCAATGAACGTCTTGAGCGGATGTAGTTGCGTCTGTGCGCCGCTTTGACTGATTGCGCTTAATGTTCTAAGTGAATCGTGTCCCCCAATTAACCCAACAATTCGATGTGCTCCTTGTCAAGAAAAACTGGAACTCACTCATTGCTTTCGATATAGGTCAAACTCTACACTTACGACGTCGCATGAAATGTCGCCATCCAATCGAAGATGATAAATTGTTTTTCCAGGATAAATAATCAGATTGCCTTGTTTATCTTTACAATCATAATGCAACTTCGTAAGCAGGTCCTTTCCGCCATCTAAGACTTTTTTCATTTCAAGTTCAATAATAAAATATGGTCCTTCCATGTCAGCCAAAGTTTTTGACAGATTAAACAATAGAATTGACCGCATATCTATAATAATCTGGGATAAATCTTCCAGTTCAACGGAAAAACGGAACAAATGCAACTCACGGCGAATGTCAATGTCCGTTAAGTTGCAAAATTCAAATTTGAAATTCGATTTATTTAGGGATAGTTCATTCATGGTCGTGCATTGTTTGTTGAATGATAGATTATTTAAGATCTAAGTTTTCACCAGTATTGTGTGGAGCATGCTGCGGTAATATCTCACCATGAGGACTTACGCGTGGTGCAAATTTTTTGGTCCTATCAGCATTCCATCGTCTTGGAGCAGTCCTTACGATCCTTCCATTGGGACCTATCCAGACTACACTACCATCTTCATGAGTCCATTTTTCCCAATCTCCTTCTGTAACTCTTCCAGGAACGAAACCTGAATCCTTCAACTCTTCCATTGCATCTTCCCTAGATTTACCTGAAAGATCAGGAACTTGCTGGGCTGCGCTTTCAAAGTCATCGTCATCATCTGAAGCTCCTTCGCCAGTTCCGTCGGAACCAGAGTCACCCTGGTCTCCAACCTGTTCCATAACCCAGTCGGAGAGCTTCTTAAGGGCTTTGTAAAGTTCAAGCCCTGGATTTGGCTCGACCGAATTAAAGGGATTCGAGCCTGGTAAAGGTGGAAGTGGTAGAGGCAAAGGAATTGGCCCAGGAATTGGCGCAGGAATAGCACCTTCGCCACTAGGATCAATTAAACTTAATGGATTGTTTTCCGAATAAACATAGGGCGATTGTTTGGGAAACCGCTCCCACAAGGGATCAATACTCGTAAACCTCCCAATCCCCTCATCATACTTCCGCGCCGAAAAATCTCCCAGCCCGGATTCAGCATCCTTCTCCTTATCAATGAACGTTTTACGCGGCGGAAACTGCGTCTGAGCGCCAAAGTCGATTAGGGTTGCACCGAAGGGCTCGTATTCCAGGTCGCTGAATACGATACCGTTCTCGTCGATCACAAGGCGTGTGTTGCCAAGGTGGTCGGCGATCTTGTAGCGTTTGCCCACCAGGGGGTCGGGGCTGATAGCGATATTGTGCACATCGCCCACGCCGTATGTTACATATTCGGTCGGATACAGCCAAACGTAGCGGCTGCTCTCGCAACTGCCGTCATTGGCCTGTAAACCGTAGTAGACGGCCATCTGGCGGCTGCCGGCAAGCAGGTAGTAGGTCCAGAGATGCGCTTCCTGGTCGTCCAGCACGCGCGAGTCGTAGAGGCGCTTCTGCTCGCGCTCGCCGCTCGGACTGTGACGGTAGCGCCAGTCCTCGAAGTACCAGGGCGAGGGGCTTGTCTGATCCTCGCGGAAGTAGCCCGTCAGGTTGCCGCTCATATCGTAGGCGTAGCGCTCTTCCTCCTGCTGCACGCAGAATATACCCACGCAAGTGGAACGCTGGCGTAGCTTGAGCGCGCCGTTCGGGTTGTAGCTGTTGCTGCAGACCTGGTTGCCGGCGCTGCGCCCGCTCAGGCGGTTGGGCCCCGCAGGGTCGTTGTAATTGTAGGTCTCCGCCGGGCCGCTGCCGGTCAGCGTCAGGCGATTGCCCACATTGTCATAGCTGTAGAAGCGCGCCGTGGAGCTTGTCGTGGTCAGGCCCCACTGCACCAGCCGCCGCGCATTGTCGTAGCTGTAGTCGTGAATGTAGGGCGTCGTCAGAAGACCGTGACGGGCCGTCTGCCGCAGGATCTGGCCGTTGTCCTCGTATACCAGCGCCTGATGGAAGTCGGGCGCCAGGAAACCGGGACGCCAGGCAATCATCGAATCGAGTAGGCGCCGGGCGTTGTAGAAGTAGTCCACCTGCATCTGGATGGCTGGATACTCCATCGCCTCTAGCTGACCGCGTTTTGTG
This sequence comes from Candidatus Kapaibacterium sp., assembly GCA_028284775.1. Taxonomy (GTDB): domain Bacteria; phylum Bacteroidota; class Ignavibacteria; order Kapaibacteriales; family UBA7675; genus JANQRB01. The sequence continues at coordinate 18,199 of JANQRB010000152.1, forward strand.
TATTCGTAGAGGATCTCCGGGCTCACGGGCCGCACAAGCGGCGCGGGATGCGCCGGACTGCCGACCGAATAGCCGCTGCCGACGCCGCCCAGCTCCGTCCAGACCGTGTCCAGACGGCCGTTGTGGTCGTAGCCGTACCAGGTCTGGTGCTGACGGAAGGCGTCGACGCTGCGGACGGCGATCACCGCATTCTGGGCGTTGTATTCCCAATAGAGCGCGTCAAAGCCGATGTTTTCGGTGTAACGCAGGAGGGCCTCCAGACGGCCACGCGCGTCATAGCTCATCACCACGTAGTGAAAAGGCTGGCCGGAATGCTGACGATAGGCCACGGCGGCCTCACGGCCTTTCTGGTTGCGCACCCTGCCCGCCGGAGCCAGCGCATGCCATTCTTCGTGAGGCGGGAAGTCGCGCCAGGCCACGCCCTGCCGCGCCGGCAGCCCGTCGTAGTTAATCACCGTCCGCACGTGCTCGGGAAAGGCGCTCAGATGTTCAAAGTTATAGGTCTCAGCAGTCAGACCGCCGCTCAAAGGCTCATAGAAATGCACCCCGTGCCGCAGGTAGGGACCGACAGGCAGGGTATTGTTTGTCAGGTAGGAGCTCGGGACCGTCGGCAGGCATTCCGTGGAGTCCAGCGTCTGCCACATCGCCGGCACCGTGCCGATCAGCGGATCCCAGAGCGTCGTGTTGACCGTCAGGATGTTCGCCGTGGCCTCGCCGTTGTTGATCTGGTTGGGGTCCAGGATGTCGGTCATGCGGTTCAGCGTGACGCCGCCCGACTGAATCAGATCGCCGCCGGGCACTTTGCCTGCAATCGGCTCGCCGCCGCCGCTGCCGCTCGTATCGGCAGCGCTCAGATCCGCCTCGCCGATGACTGTGACGCGGCCCAGGTCATCGTATTCGTAGAAGGCCACCAGGCCGCTGTCGCTCTGATCCTGGGTCTGCGAAAAGCGCGTCTGCCCCAGCTTGTCATAGGCGTAGGAGACTGTGCCCAGGTCGGGCTGGCTCTTGTAACGCACACGGCCGAAGGCGTCATAGTCGTAGGTCGTGCTGTCGCCGGCGGGATTGACCACCAGCGTCAGACGCCCCAGGAGATCGTAGTCATAGCTAGTCGTCAGCTTCAGGCCGCCGGTGTCCAGCACCTCGCGTCGCAGACGGCCATAAGCGTCGCTGTAGGAAGCGCTGACCACCCCCTCTTCGTCGGTGTTGAAAGTCGCAAACGCGAGACCGTACATATCCTGCTGCAGCTCGTCGATGCCGAAGGTCGCCGGGTCGCCGAAGGCGTAGGACAGATAACGTCTGCTGCCGTCGGCAGCCACGAGCTCTAGCGGACGACCTGAACTGTCGTAGTGGGTGGTGTCCGCGTACAGCTCCTGGTCGGTGGTCGCGCGCAGCAGCCCCAGACCGCTGTAGCTGAAGCCGACCGAATCGATCCGCGCGGGATTGGCCGGATCGCCGATCGCCACCTCGCTTCTCAGGATGCGGTAATCCGGACCGAAATAATGGCTGACTTCCGTGCGCCGGTAGTTGTCATCCGGTTCCGGCGCTGCGCCGACATCATTGTAGCTGTGCAGGCTGTCGTCGACCTTGGCGCTGATATGCGTCTCAGGC
>JANQRB010000160.1 GCA_028284775.1 Candidatus Kapaibacterium sp.
TGGGAGGGCGAAATCCGGCGGACAGAAACGATTGGGCGCAGCGGCTTTGAATTACGGGTGATTCTTTGTTAATTGATCTCCCTAATTCCACTGCCGCCCTTGTGAGTCAGGTGATTTGATTTGCCGATATTCATCTCCTATTTTTCGAATGTCTTATGAGTAACGAACAATCATTATATACAAAGCTTGTCAGCAAGCTGCGCAGTACGCGTCGCAAGGAAACCATCTTAAATCTCTCCGGCGGCGCAATGTTTGCCCTGGCATTGTCACTGATTCTGCTGGTGACACTGACCCTGGCCGAATCATTGGCCTTTTTCGGCGTCGAGGTGCGCACCGTGCTGGCGCTGTCCTGGCTGGGATTCAGCCTGGGCGCCTTTGCGTATTACGCCGGACCGGCGCTGCTGCGCTTTGCCGGTATCGGACGCGTCGACTCCGACGATGAGCTGGCGCAGCGTGTGGGGCGTGAATACCCGGAAATCGATGATCGTCTCTGCAATGCCCTGCAATTGTACCGGCATTCGAGTAGCGCAAAAGGCAGCTCGCCGGAACTTGCCCTGGAACACTTCGGCAAAGTGGGCTCCAAGGCGGCCGGACTGGACTTCGACGTCGTGCTTGACACCAGGCGGCCTAAACGCCGCGCCGTCTATTTTGTCCTGGCGGCGCTTATCTCTTTTCTGAGCTTCGGTGTTCTGACCGGACCGCTGGAAGCGCTCGAACGCCTGCGTCATTTCAACCTTGCCTTTACGCCGCCGGCTCCCTTTGCGCTGGAACTGGAACCGCTCGACAAAAAAGCGCTGCGCGGCGAGAATATCAGGATCACGGTCACGGCCAGGGGAACGCAGAGCCCGGATAAAATCATCCTGCAACTGCGGGAGGAACGGCAGGAAAGCTTCGACGAGTATACAATTCTGCCCGATTCCCTGGGCGAATTCAGATATGACATCCCTTCCATTAAGCGGGGTGTGGAATTTTACGCGCAGGCGCCCTGGTATGCGGAATTTGTGGAATCCGAACGCGGCAAGATTGAAGTATTCGACCGGCCCGACATCCGTTCGATTTCCGGCACACTGACGCCGCCGTCCTATACCAGATTGGCCTCGCGCAGTTTCGACGAGAACTCGGCGGACATCGTTTCGCTGCGCGGTTCCCGGGTTAAGCTGCATATCATATCCAATAAGGATCTCGCAAAGGCCGAGCTGGTTATCGTAACGCGACCGGCGCCGAGTGAACTGATTGCTTCGCTCAGCGAGCAAACGGAAGTCGCCGCGCCGCGCTTTGACACTTCGATCGTCGCAATGTCAATCGACAGCCGTCGCGCCGAAGGCAGCTTCGCCGTCAGCCGAGCCGGTGAATATTTTGTGCGGATCACGGACACCGACGGTGAAAACAACCTCGACCCGATCAGCTATTCGATCGTTCCTTTACCCGACGCCGTCCCGACGATATCGCTCATCGAACCGACTTTCGATGTGGAGCTGCAGGAAAATGCGCTCTTGCCGATGAAAGTAGTGATAGCCGACGACTATGGCTTTTCGGCGCTCAAATTGCGCTACCGTCTGGTGGAATCGATCTACGTTCAGCCGGATGAGGAGTATCGTACTATCGATTTGCGTCTGCCTCGCGGCTCGCGCGCCCTTGAGGTGCCCTATGTCTGGGACTTAAACGAAGTCGGCATTTCGCCTTCCGATCGCTACCAGTTTTTTGTTGAAGTGTTCGACAATGATGCGGTGACGGGACCGAAATCCGCGCGGACAGACCTGATCACCGTGCGCCTCCCTTCGCTGGATGAAGTCTTCCAGGAAGCCGAAAGTGCGCAGGATATAGCTGCCAAGGAACTTGAGAAGGTACTTAAGGAGGCGGAAGAACTGCAGAAGGAAATGGACGAGCTCAACCGCGATCTGCTCAAGCACGACAAGAAAGAAAAAGTCGAGTGGAAAGAGCAGCAGAAGATGAAGGATATCGTGGAAAAGCAGAAAGAGTTTTCCGAGCGGGTGGAGGATATCCGTGAACAACTGGAAGATATGACGGATAAATTGGAAGAGCATCAGGCAATTTCACCGGAAACGCTGGAAAAATATAAAGAGCTGCAAAATCTGCTGAAAGATGTCAACTCGCAGGAAATGCAGAAGGCAATGGAGCGGATGGAGCAGGCCCTGGAGCAGATGACGCCCGAACAAATGCGCAAAGCGATGGCGAACTTCGAGTTTAACGAAGAGCAGTTTCGCAAGAGCATTGAGCGGACAATGAAAGTGCTGCAGCGCGTCAAGGCCGAGCAGAAAGCGGATGAACTTGCCAAACGCGCCGAGGAGCTGCGGCAGAAACAGGAGGATCTGCAGAAAGAAACGGAGAACACCAACGCCAACGACGAGCAGCGTCGTCAGGAACTGGCGGAGCAGCAAGAGCAACTGCAGGAAGAGCTGGATAAGCTCAGCCAGGAATTGATGGATCTCGAAGAGTTGATGACCGATATCGGCGAAGACGTGCCGATGTTTGAAATGCAGAAGGCCATTGAAGAGCTGCAGAAACAGCAGACGGAGCAGAGTATGCAGCAGGCCCAACAAAAACTGCAGCAAGGTGATATGCAGCAGGCCCAGCAGCAGCAGCAGTCCGCGCAGCAGAACCTGGAGAAATTCGCCCAGCGGATGCAGGATCTGAAAGACAAAATGGAGGAAAACCAGCGCCGTGAAGCGATGCGCCAGATGCGTAAGTCGATCCAGGATATGCTGGAACTCTCCAAGCGGCAGGAAAGTCTGAAAGAACAGACCGCGTCGATGAATCACAATTCGGCCGGGCTGCGCGAGCAGGCGCAGGAACAGGCCGATATGCTGCAGGATTTGAATAACGTCGCCAATAACCTGGGCAAGCTGGCCGAGAAGTCGTTCTCCGTGACGCCCGAGATGGGCAAGGAGATGGGCAAGGCGATGCGCAAGATGCAGAGTGCCATCAAACAGCTCTCCGAGCGCAATCCCCAGGCATGCGCCGGAGCACAGGCCGGCGCCATGGGTGCGATGAACCGGGCGACGCAGCAGATGCAAAGCGCTCTCTCCGACATGCAGCAGGGCGAAGGCCAGGGCCAGGGTCAGGGCGAAGGTCAGGGCCAGGGGCAAGGTCAGGGACAAGGCGGCATGGGCTTTATGGAAAGTCTTCAACAGGCCGCCATGCAGCAGCAGATGATCAACCAGTCAATGCAGCAGCTGCTGGAACAGCAAGGTCAGGGCGGCGGTCTCAGCCAACAGCAGCAGCAAGAGCTGGGGCGTCTTGCCGGTGAACAGGGCAAGGTGCAGAAATCTATGGAAGAGCTGGCGCGCGAAGAGCGTGAAGCCGAGGGACGTCGCAAAGCATTGGGCGACCTCGATCGAATCGCCGAAGACATGCAGGAAATCGTTTCCGATATGAACAACGGCGAAATCAACCGCGAGACCTTACAGCGGCAGAATCGTATCCTGAGCCGGCTGCTCGATGCCCGCCGTTCGATCAGGGAACAGGACTACAAAGAAAAGCGCGAAGGTAAATCGGGCGTTAACGTCGCGCGTCAGAGTCCCGACGAGATTAATCTCGAGACCCAGGAAGGACGCGACCGCGCCTTACAGGAGCTGTTGCGCTCGATTCAACAGGGGTATACGAAGGACTACGAGACGATTATTCGCAAGTACTTCGAAGCCTTGCAGGGCAGCGATACACCGCATTAAGCCGCTTGTCGTATCGAGCCTTATTGATTTGTGCAAAAACGACCGTAATGGTCGTTTTTGCTTTTTAACCCATTGACTACCGGCGATGCCGTCATGAATCCTCTGTTTGAAGAAATAGCCGGTCTGCCGACTGAACGCCGCAATCCCGACACCCGGCAAATCGACGAGTTACCAACCCTCGCTATTCTGCAGATGCTTAACAGGGAGGACGCTAAGGTAGTACCCGCGGTAGCCGCCGTGCTCGACAACATTGCCCTTGCTGTCGACCACATCGTCGCGGCCCTGCGACGCGGTGGGCGGCTGCTCTACGTCGGAGCGGGCACCAGCGGGCGCCTGGGAATTCTCGACGCTTCGGAATGCCCGCCGACATTCGGTACGCCGCCGGAACTGGTGCAGGGAATTATTGCAGGTGGGCCCGCAGCCGTCTTTCAATCGCAGGAAGGCGCCGAGGATAGTCCGGCCGCGGGTGCTGAAGCCCTGCGCGCGCTGGCCGTCAGGGAATGCGATGTCGTATGCGGGCTGGCGGCATCGGGTCGGACACCCTTTGTGCTTGGCGCTCTGCATGAGGCTGCCGGGCAGGGCGCCACCACCCTCTTCGTCACGACGAGCTCGCCTGAAAAGCTGGCGGCGGCCGGCATACGTGCCGATGTCCTGATTTGTCCTGACGTCGGCCCGGAAGCCATCGCCGGCTCGACACGCATGAAATCAGGCACCGCGCAGAAACTGGTACTCAATATGCTGACCACGGCCGCGATGATCCGTATGGGCAAAACCTTCGGCAACGTGATGGTCGACTTGCAGCAAAGCAACGCCAAGCTGCGTGTCCGTTCCCAACGCATTGTCATGGAAGTGACAGGTGCCGACTACGAATCGGCCGAACTCGCCTTGAGCGAAGCCGGCGGACATGTTAAAACGGCGCTGGTGATGCTGCTCGCTGATGTCGACGCAAAAGAAGCGCGGCAGCTGCTGCAGGCGGCCGATGGCCATGTGCGTCGTGCGCTTACCGCCGCTGACTCCGGCGGAAAGGAGTTGCGCGATGAATGAAAATCAGGACGAAGCCGGTCGGGCCCGGGAGCTGTTTCGCAAGGCCTACCAGTGCCAAATGCAAGGTGACACCGACCGGGCGATCGACCTGTATACCGCCTCAATTGCGGCCTTTCCTACCGCGGAGGCTTATACCTATCGCGCCTGGGCCATCAGCCAGGACAAAAAGTTCGGCGAAGCCATCGACGACTGCAAGAGAGCGATTCAACTCGATCCCGAGTACGGTAATCCTTACAACGACATCGGCGCGTATCTGATCGAGCTCGGCCGGCCGGGCGAAGCGGAAGAATGGCTGCAGCAGGCGATCGATGCGCCCCGCTACGAGGCGCGCCACTTTGCGCACTTCAACCTCGGCCGTGTGTTCGAAAAGCAGGGTAAATGGCTCGAAGCAGTCGCGGAATTCAGGAAGGCTTACGACTTAAACAACAACTACCGCTACGCCGCTGTTGCCTTTCAACGCCTGCAGGCGCGCCTGAACTAGAAAAAAATTTGACATTAGAGACAATCGGGCTAAATTCCCGGCTTTTGGTGAAATTCTATCCGTCTTGACAACAATCCAGGGTACGCCGATGGAGTTTTCGACAATACCCCAACTCTTTCTGCAGGTTACGGACAAGTACAGAGGCAACAGCAGTCATCCGGCGTATCGCCATAAAGTAGGCGATCATTGGGAAGATATCAGCTACGACTTTGTGCGTGAGCAGTCCGAATCATTGGCGACGGGCTTGCGACAACTGGGTGTCGGCCGGGGTGATTTTGTCGGAATCGTTTCGGAAAATCGTATCGAATGGATAATCGCCGATTTCGCTATTACCGGCATCGGCGCTGTCGATGTTCCGATCTTTCCGACTCTTACAAGCGCCCAGGCAGCCTATATTTTTGAGCATTGTCAGGCCAAAGTCATTTTTGTCTCCAATAAAATGCAGCTTGCGAAGATACTGAAGGTTCGTGCTCAGTTACCGGCGCTGGAACGGATAATTGTCATGAGCGAAGACGCCCGTTCCGACGATCCGCTTGTCCTGACTTTAAACGACGTGATTGCGAAGGGCCGCGAGTCGACGAAGCCCGATGTACGCCGACAGGAGTTCGAGCAGCTGTGTCGTCAGGTGCAACCCGACGATCTGCTGACGATTATCTATACCAGCGGAACCACCGGCAATCCCAAGGGGGTGATGTTGACCCATCGCAATATGGTCGCGAATATGCGCGGGGCGATGGACGCTATTAAACTTTCCCCACAAGACGTGCTTCTTTCGTATCTGCCGCTTTGCCATTCCTATGAACGCATGGCTGGCTTTTACACGGCCTTCGCCTATGAAGCGACGGTTGCCTTCGCCCAGTCGATCGAGACGGTCGCCTCCAACTTACAGGAAATTAGACCGACATTCATGACAAGTGTGCCCCGCTTGTTCGAACGTATCAAAACTCGTATCATCTCGCGCGTGGAGCGCGATAAACCTATTAAACAAAAGATTTTCCACTGGGCCATCGCCACGGGCAAGCGTTATTGTGCCGCCCGCCGATCGGGAGCGAAGCCATTGCTGCTCGGACTGAAGTACCGCATTGCCGACAGGCTCGTCTTCGGCACCATCAGGGAGCGTACCGGCGGTCGGCTGCGCTTTTTGTTCTCCGGCGGCGCAGCTTTACAAAAAGAGCTGGGGGAGTTTTTCGAGGCGGTCGGACTGATAATTCTGGAAGGATACGGCTTAAGTGAATCGTCACCGGTATTAACTGTTAACAGACCCGAATCTTTTGAATTCGGTTCGGTCGGCAAAGCGCTGGCCAATGTCGAGATCGCTTTTGCCGATGACGGCGAAATATTGGCGCGTGGCGATAATATCATGCAAGGCTACCTTCATGATGAAGATGCCACCCGCGAGGCATTAGATGAGGACGGCTGGCTGCATACCGGTGATATCGGCAGCTTCAACAAAGAGGGCAACCTTGTCATCACCGATCGCAAGAAAAGCATCTTCGTCAGCAGCGGCGGCAAGAACATTGCGCCGCAGCCGATCGAAAACGCCCTCGCGCAGAGTAAGTATGTCGACCAGATCATCCTGATCGGCGAAATGCGGGACTATTGCACGGCCTTAATCGTACCGGATTTCGAAGTAATGCGCGCCTTTGCGCAGGATAAGGGGCTTGCCGTGGGGCAGGATGGGGAGTTAACAAGCCACGATGCCGTTGTACGTGAAATTCGTCGCGAGCTCGATCATTTGCTGCGTGATTTTTCGAAGTTTGAAAAAGTGCGCAAGTTCAAGCTTTTGGATCAGCCTTTTACGGTCGAGAATGGTCTGATGACGCCGACATTAAAAGTTAAACGCAAGGTCGTTGAAAAACACTATGCCGACCTTATCGAATTGATGTACCAGTGAAGTAATTGTTAACAGTTTACGCCTACCAATGCCCGGGAATGCCGTTCATGACTAAATTATACCAGGAAGCCGCTGCCGTAATGGAAACTTACAGTGATCTGGATGCGGCTCGACGCTTTCTGCAATGGGACCAGGAAACACTGATGCCGGCCGGCGCCATCAAAGAGCGCAGCGAGCGCCTGGCAGGCTTCGATAGCCTGCAGCATCGCATTCTTACCAGCGAATCCACCCGTGAGCTGATCGCCCGCATACGTACCAGACTGGGCGAATTCGATGATGACGAGCGTCCGGTGCTCAGCGAGTTTATCCGCCGCTTCGACGATAAAGTGAAGCTCCCCGAGACGCTGGTAGCCGAAACCGCCCGCGCCCAATCATACGCCGGGGAAGCGTGGAAGAAAGCGCGCGCCGCCAATTCCTTTGCAAGCTTTGCGCCGCATCTGCAAAAGCTGCTCGATCTGAAAATCGAAGCGGCGGAATGTTACGGCTATGAGGAACATCGTCTGGATGCCCTGATTAACCTCTATGAACGCGGACTGACCGTCGCTCAGATTAAGCCCGTTTTCAGCCGACTCAAGGAGCATTTTCCGCGCCTGCTGGCCAAGGTGCAATCCTTCCCCTCGCGTCCCGATAACACGATGCTGCGCCAGCCCTACGACAAGGATACGCAGCTTCAACACGCACAGGCCGTCATCCGGGACCTCGGTTTCAATTTTGATCGCGGGCGCGTCGATTTGTCGGCTCATCCCTTTTGTACCCACTTTGCGCACTCGGATGTACGACTGACGACGCGCATCGACGCCAATGACGCACGCACCTGCATGTACAGCCTGATGCACGAGGCCGGTCATGGCATGTACGAGCAGGGCATCGACGAGCGCCTCTTCCGCACCCTGGCCTCGGGCGGCACTTCGATGGGCATCCACGAGTCGCAGTCGCTCTTCTGGGAGGACATCATCGGCCGGAGTCGTGAATTCTGGCACTGGGCCTTTCCGCGCTTCCAGGAATATTTCCCCGGGCAGACGGCTGGCAGCAGCGCCGAGGATATCTACCGCGCGGTTAACACCATCGAGCCTTCGCTGATCAGGATTGACGCCGATGAGCTGACCTATCACATGCATATCATCCTGCGCTTTGAAATGGAAGTGGAGATGATCAGCCGCCAGCTGGACGTCGATGATGTTCCCGCGATGTGGAATGCCAAAATGGAAGAGTACCTGGGCGTCAAGCCCGACGCCGACGCCAACGGCTGCCTCCAGGACGTCCACTGGTCCTTCGGCGGCTTCGGCTATTTCCCGACCTATTCGCTCGGCAAGCTCTATGCCGCAATGATGTGGAATCAGATTCAGATCGACATCCCGCCGGTCCGCGATCATATCAGGGAGGGCAAGTTCGCGCCCATTTTAGCCTGGCTGCGGGAGAAAGTGCACCGCTATGGCCGCACGCGCAATTCCTCGCAGATAATCAATGACATCTGCGGCCGCGACCTGAGCGAAGCCGATTTCGTCTCCTACATCGACGCCCGAATCGATGATGTTTACGGAAACTGAAAAGCGCGCGGCTGAAATTCCCGCTTCGCGCAGCGCTTGCGTAGAATCGGAAAAACACGTATTTTTGGATCTTCGCTTTCGAAGCAGGCCAACCTAGCTCAGCTGGTAGAGCAGCTCATTCGTAATGAGCAGGTCGTCGGTTCAAGTCCGATGGTTGGCTCCCGGAAACCCCGCTTTTTGCGGGGTTTCGCCGTTTTAGAGATGAGCCGTTTCCTGTCTGGCCCTGTTTTGCCCTACCTGTTTGGTCAAATTTTGGTCAAGATTTGGTCACGATTCTAGCTGAACTAAAAACAAAATTCGGTCGGGCAAAAGGGGAAGACTATAGTAATATCTCGCATATTCTACGCATAGCTATTCACCGTTTGGGCATCCGGCGCCTCCATAGTTTTTCCCGGAAGAATACAACGGAAGCTGGGTTGCCGTAAGTATTGCGCTTTCAGCGCATAGCTCAGAGAAGGATCACAATCGGTCATTTTCCGTGAGATTAGCCGGTCACAATCGTGAGATTCGGCGGTCACGTTCCTGAGATTAGCTGGTCACAATCGTGAGATTTCGTGGTCAGTTTGACTGAGATCGCGCAAATCCTCAGAATTCCTAATATCGATTTCGTAACTGCATCAAATGTTGCCATTGGGTTTAGTACTGAAGTCATTGCACCCATAATTAATCAATTTACGCCTCAGCGCTTCGGTGAAATTTTCCGACTCAATATGTTGGCAGCACAATACGGGCAAAGGCTATTAATTAGTCGATCCTGAAAAAGTAGATTTTACGATTCAGCACGGGACACACGTCGTTTTTTATTGTCAGTTTTTCCAATCAGCGGGTGTCAGATTAA
>JANQRB010000183.1 GCA_028284775.1 Candidatus Kapaibacterium sp.
GTGTTGGTGGCGATTATCGTCTCGGCGGGCACGATGTCCTCAAGGGCACGGTAAAACTTATCTTTGATTTCCTTGTTCTCGAGAATCGCCTCGATGACGACTTCACAATCGGCGAAGCCCTCCAGGCTGTCATTGAAGGAAAACTGAGCCAGGGCTGCTGTTGCAGCTTCCTGCGTCATTTTGCCGCGCGCGACCGCTTTTTCGACCTGTTTCCGGATATAGGCGTCCGCTTTGGCGAAGGCCTCGGCGTTCACATCGTAGAGAAGTGCGCTGTGACCATTCTGGATAGCGGCGATCGCTATGCCGTTGCCCATGGTTCCTGCGCCGCAAATGCCTATTTTCATTGGAATATTCCTTGCCTGATTCATTCAAACTGTGACGGCCTTGATTACTTGCCGACAAATACCGCTTTTCGTTTTTCGCTGAAAGCCTGTACACCTTCTCGATAATCCTGGCTCTGTCCCGCCCGTTGCTGAAAATCGACTTCCATTGCCAGCATTTCGTCCAGCGAAGCATTCATGCCCCGCTGCAGCATCTTTTTCACAAAGCCAAACGACTGCGTGGGCCCTTGCGCGTATTGCTGCGCCAGTGACCGGGTGGCTGCGGGCAAGACTTCGGCCGACACAATCTGGTTAACAAGGCCGAGCCGCAAAGCTTCTTCCGCTGTCATCGCCTGGTTGAGGGTGGCGAATTCAAAAGCGCGGGAGTATCCCAGCATGCGCGGATAAAACCAGCTTGCGCCTGAATCGGGCACCAGCGCGATGCCGATGAAGGCTTCCACCAGTTTGGCCCGTTTGCTCATGATCCGCAGGTCGCAGGCCAGCGCGAGGGAGAGACCGGCTCCCGCCGCCGCGCCATTGATAGCCGCAATAACCGGCTTCGGCAGATCACGGATTGCGCGAATGATAGGGTTATAGCGACGCTGCAGGGAATCGGCGAGCGAGCGCTGCCCGTCGCCGGTGGGTGCTTCTTTCAGGTCTTGCCCGGAACAGAAAGCCCGCCCGGCGCCCGTCAGCACGACGGCTCTGACCGCCTCGTCATCGGCCGCCGCCGCCAGCGCCTGCTGCAGATCGCTGGTCAGTTGCTCATTGCAGGCATTGTACACGTCGGGACGGTTCAGCGTAATGGTGAGCGCGTTGCGCTCGATTTCATACAGAAGAGTTTCGTATTGCATAGAAGTGAATGTCGGTTGTCAAAAACAATAAAAGCTATTTCCCTTGCCATTGAGCCTTGCGTTTGGCCACAAAAGCGCCCATGCCTTCGCGGGCGTCCTCGCTGGCAAAGAGCATATAGAAGTTTTTGCGTTCGAATTCAAGCCCGCCCTCGATACTGGTGTCGAAGGATTTCAGGACGGCTTCTTTTGCCAGGCGTGCTGCCAGGGGCGGCATTGCAGCTACTTCGCGGGCCAGGGCGATGGCCTCTTCCAGATAAACGGCGGCCGGTGCGATACGATTCACCAGGCCTGCTTCGTAGGCTTCCGCGGCAGATATCATCCGGCCGGTCAGCACCATTTCCATGGCGCGCGCCTTGCCGATTGCTCGTGTCAAACGCTGTGTGCCCCCCGCGCCAGGCATAACGCCGATCTTGATTTCCGGCTGACCGAAGCGCGCCGTCTCGCTGGCGACGATCATATCGCAAATCATCGTCAGCTCGCAGCCGCCGCCGAGTGCAAAACCGCTGACGGCCGCAATAATCGGCGTCTTAATTTTGCGAATACGCTCCCAGCGGGCGAACTGATCGCGCTTGAGCATATCAATGGCGGAAGCATTGGCCATTTCCGTAATATCGGCGCCGGCCGCAAATGCTTTGCTGTTGCCGTGAATTACGATGCAGCGCTGCGCCTCGTCGGCGTCGTAGGCCTCGAAGGCCGAAACAAGTTCACGCATTGTTTGCAGGCTTAAGGCGTTTAAAACATCCGGGCGATTCAGTTGGATCGCGCCGACGCCATCGGCTGCCTGGTAAGTTTTGATACAGTTGTATTCAGTCATTCGCACACACCGTCTTCGGAGTCATTGGGTTCGAATTGTTGCTGTGGCTGCGCGCCGGAAGGAAGTGATGACGCGTCGCCGGACGGTGGGCTGCTCATGATCCGTCATCCGGCAGCCCAGCCTAAATGCGCCGCCAAAATACAAAATTGTCTGCGATTTAACCAGCGGATACAAAGAGGGCGGAGACCGATAGTCCCCGCCCGGAATGCGTGTCGGGTGTACTGTTAAGCGCCTTCAGCGTTTAATCGGTGTCTCGATTATTATCAGCACCGTTCGTGAATAGGCGCGCCCTTCCGGCAAATCATTCTCATAAAGAAGTACTTCAGAGCCCTTGGCGTCCCAGGATAAATTGTCGGAGTCGACGCTGTTCTCTCTGAGGTAGGTGACAATTTTGCGACATCGGTCCGCCGCCAGCTTGCGGTTGTAGTCGAGAGTTCCGGTACGATCGGCATAGCCCAGGACCCGCACATTCGAGTTGGGCTGGATACGCTGGGCTACCTCGTCGAGAATGCGCCGGTTACGGCTGTCAAGGCGATGATCGTCGAATTTGAACAGGATCAGTGAGTACTTCTCGATGATGCGATCGCGCTGTTTGTTCAGCTTCTTATCCTCGATCGTAAGTTGATTCACCGGCACCGTCTTCGTCACATGTTCTCGTTGTCCGCTCTTGTCGGTTGCATCCATCACGATGTTCAGGGGTGTTTCGCCTTCGATAAAGTCATCCACCTCCGGTTCCCAACGGATAACCGCCTCACTGGTGTCATTGTAGCGTGCCAGGAGCCTGTCGCCCTGCATCACGCCTATGTCCACGCTGCCAAGGCCGGCATCGGCTACAAGCTGCGGCAAAAGACGCAGCGCATCGATGTCGAGGCTGCGCGAAGCACGAGAGATGACAATCGGACGCAAGACTTCATAGTTGTCGGACGATATCTCGACGCTGCGTTGTTCAACCAGCAGATCGTCGAGCTGTGTTCTTTCATTCTCCGCACGACGTGTGCGCAATTTGATACGCGACGGGTCGATGCCCCACACTGTTTCGAAATAGTCTTTTGTCGCTTCCGCCCTTTTACCGGCGACCTCCTTCACGTTGTCCACCGGTTCTTTTTTGCTGATGATGCCCGACAGGGTAAGAGTGGCATCCGGGTTCTCGGTCATCCGTTTGCCGATAATATTCAGCGTATGATAGTAACAGGGCAGGGTTGCCGTCGGTAAAGCGCTTTCGTCGAAGGCCGCCTTTTCCGCTTCGCTGAGCAGCTCCATGCGTGTGTCATTCAAATCGGCGCCGCCAATCGGAAAGTACACGATCGGGAGCAGCGGCAGCGTTTCGCGATATTCGGTTTCTTCGATGGTAATCGCCAGTCTGTCGGCCACAATATCATTCGGCAGCAGCGCCTTCACTTCCAGATCCGCTGCGAATGCCGGCGGTGGCGGCGGCGGCGGCGGTGGCGGCGGCGGCGGCGGCGGTGGCGGCGGCGGAGGAGGAGGTGGCGGTGGCGGTGGCGGCGGAGGAGAGGGGAACATCGCATAGGCGATTCCCGCATTAAATCTCAGGGCATTGACGTTCCAGGCAATGCCACTGACGACGGAGTTCAGATTCTGGACGTAACTGATTTCCGGCGTCAGGCGCAGGACACGGGCGATCGGCAAGTCATAGCCGACGCCCAAGGCGAGGCCGACGAACATGGACTGAGCATCCGGAATCGGCCCGGCGCTGGCATTGCGAACTACCTCGCCATTTTCAAAGGTCAGCGATTGCGGCGTAAGCAGCACTTCCTCTTCGGAATATTCGCTGGCGAGCACGTAACTCAGGTTGGCGCCGAGGCGCAGCGCAAGAGGGTGCTCCGCCATGGGATAGTACAGGGCCGACGGCTCCAGCCCCAGGATGCTCAGCGTCGACTCCAGCCGGTGTTCGAAGGTAGCCGTCACAATGGCGTCGCTGGCGAAGTCGAAAGTCTCGAAATTTTCAGGTTCCGTGATAGCGCCGCTCAAAGTTGCGATGCCGCCGCGGATTTGCAGGGCAAATTTCTCCGTCAGTGGAAGCTGAAACAAAGCGCCGATGTTAAGTCCGGCCCCGCTGCCTGACTCGTATCCGGGACAGCAGGAAGGCACGCCGGGCAGATTTTTGAAATCCGCCGAATGCAGATTGGCCTGATAGCCGCCGTACACGCCGATCTGCGGGTGCGGCAGATTGATAAAGTCACGCACGTGCAGCAAGGCATCGGCCGCTGTGCTGGCTGCGCCGCTATCGGCCTTCGACCCGGGGGAATCGGCGCTCTGAGCCCTGGCCGGCCCCCAACAAAGTGTCAGCGACAGCAGCAGCCAGGCGGCGCGGCTTGCAACCGCGACGCTGGATTGCCACAATCTTGCCCTTTGTTTCGGCATAGCCTCACTCCACTATTTAATGATAAGCAACCGCCTGACAGCGCGGCGTTCAAAGGTTCGAAACACGATCTGATAGCTGCCGCTCGGCAATTCGCCCGTTGCTATGCGGTGGACATCGAAATTGTCCGCCGCATGCAGCTCGGAAGGCCGCAACATCCAGATTTTACTGTACCTCAGCTTGCCGGCACTGCTGAAAATCTCCAGCGAGGCTTCGCCGCTACCCACGCCTTCGGTAATAATTTCTACTTCGTCGCGCACGGGGTTCGGCGCCAGCGACCGGATGCCGAAGCTGCGGTTAAGTCGCAGCAGACGAGAGCCGCCGACCCGGCAGATACCTGTCAGCTCCAGGCTGCCGTCCGAGGTAAAGACCGAGTCGAAGCCGAGGCCTACATCCCAGGCCGCGCTATCGATCAGAATGTCGCTGCGATCGTGCTCGCCCAGCAGCACCGTCCCGAACACCTGCGTCAGCGTGCTGCCCGTCGTCGGCAGGACATCGAAGTCGGCGGCTTCGATCGTGATTTCCAGCAGGCGCTCCAGTTTGTTGTTCGCGGTATTGATAAAGGCTTCGTTGTACGATATCCGGCCGCGTGATACGCGTTCGGGAAAGAAGACGCTGGCGTCGAATCGCAGGGCAAGCGTCAGCCTTTGAATCTGGACATCGCGCAGATTGCGTTCGTCTTCCAGGATAACCGGTATCGGAAAATCGCTCGTATTGGGATCGGCCGTTAATGCCGGGACGACAATCGACGTGAAGCTTTCCGGCAGCGGAATGCCGTTACCGGTGAGATACACCACCAGCTCCCCGCCGTCATCATTCGCAAAGCGGAGGCTGTCGCTATGAAGGCGTACATCCTGCGGGGCAAAATTGATAGGAATAATTTTCTGCTGGCCGGGCTCGATAATCAGGGGAATTGTCACACTGTTGACCAGACTGAAGCGGGTGGCCGGATCATCGAATGCTATACCGGAAATCTGACCGACTTTATTGCCGAGGTTTTCGAGTATCAGATCCAGCGATTTGTCCTTCGTCACCATGACATCGCCGAAGTCCAGCATGGCCGGACGTGCAACAATACGCGCGCGCGGCGGCGGCGCTGAGTTGCCACGCAGCGTAACGCTTGCCTCCAGGGGGCAGGGCGTCGCGCTCCGCGCTGTCAGGGTCGATTCGTCGCTGCGGTCCTGGACGCGCGGTCGATATTCGACATAGACGATCACGCTGTCGCCGGGGCCGATTGCCAGAGGCAGGGGCAAAGGCGGCTCCGTCCTGATCACCTGAAAAGGTGCCTGTATGTCGGCAAGGTCATCGAGTTCGAGCAAGGTGGTGCCCGTGTTGACGAAGACGATGCTGCGCTCGGCGCTGCCGCCGACGCCGACGGTGCCGAATGTCGTCTGCGACTCCCGCGCCACCAGTCCGGGGAAAGATTGGAGGCCGCGCAGAACGATACTGCGGCTGACGTCGCAGGGCTCGATCGTGATATCGAGCCTGCCGAACACTTCGCCATCACTATCGGGTTCGAAGCTCAGCTCAAAGGGCAGGGGGCTGCCGGCCTGCAGAGGGCTGCCCTCCGCAAGGTTGCTGACAAAGGGTCCGCTCAGCGTCACGCCGGCGATTGTGCCCGTGCTGATGCCGATACTGGTCGATGTCAGCACGAGGGACTTCGTGAGGGTCGTGCCATTTTCGCAGCGGATCAGCTCGCCGAAATCCAGAGTATCGCCGATGGTCCGTCCCTCTTCCAGCAGGCTCATCGCGAACCTCTGTACCGTCAGAACGGCTGAGCTGCTGGCGATACCGGCGGCGCAGCGATTAGAGAACAGCGCCCGGTAGCGGTAGCCGTTCATAGCCGCCGTCACGCCTTGAAGCTCGAGCGTCAACTGGTCTGCGCCTGCGACATCGCGCCAGCCGCTGCCGTCATTGACCTGCCATTGCAGATCCGGTGCCGGCGTACCTGCGGCGGCGGCGCTGAAACTGACATCATTGTTTTCACATACGGTGACGTCCTGCGGATCGCTGGTCACGACGGGCGCTCGCAGTACCGTCAAGGTAGCTTCCGAAGAGCTTGCAACGCCGCATCGGTTGGCAAAGAGCGCTCGGTAGCGATAGCCGTTGAAGGCGGCACCGACATTCTCGATCCTGAGAGTGGTACCCGTCGCCGACGGCACATCGTTGAAGCCTGCGCCGCGATCGACCTGCCACTGAATCTGCGGCGGCGGCGTGGCTTCCGCCGCAGCCTGAAATTCGGCATCCTCGCCTGCGCAGACCGTCAGATCCTGTGGTTCGCTGGCGGTGACGGGCAGCCTGTCTACCGTCAGCCGCGCCGGCGCGGTTTCCACCGCTCCACAGATATTTGTGAAGACAGCCTTGTATTCATTGCCGCTCCATTGCGGCTCTACATCGAGTAATTCCAGCGTGGTAGAAGTAGCTCCGCCGATCGGACGATAACCGCTGCCGTCATTGACCTGCCATTGAACTGCCGGTGCCGGCTCGCCATCGGCGGCGGCGCTGAAGCTGACCGTGTTCCCCTGACAAACAACTGCGGCGGTCGGGTTTGTGACGATCATCGGCGGAAAGGCGATACGCAATTGCGCCGCCACGCTTGCCACCGTACCGCAGGTATTGCGGAAGACCGCCCGATAGCGATAACCGTCGAAGGATGCCGGAATCGCCCGTAGCGTCAGGCTGGTGGTTGTCGCCTCGTCGATTGCGCTGAAGCCGCTGCCGTCATCGACCTGCCATTGCACCGTTGGTGTCGGGGTCCCGGTCGCCGCTGCCGTCAAGACCAGGTCTTCGTTTTCGCAGGCATCTTTATCTTCAGGTTGACGGACGATCACCGGTCCGGTGTTGACGTTCAGACGGACAAGCGCTGATGTAGCGCTGCCGCAGGAATTGCTGAAGACAGCCCGCAACTCGAGCTTATCCATCGCCGTTCCGACTTCCGTGAGCGTCAGCGTTGTGGACTGCGCGCCGGTGATATCTGCCCATCCGCTGCCGTCGTTTTGCTGCCATTGCACCGTCGGCGTCGGCAGCCCCTGCGCCAAAGCGCTAAACCGGGCGTCGTCGCCTTCACAGACAATCATATCAGCCGGCTCGTTCCGGATCTGCGGAGCAAAATTGATTTGCAGCTGCGCCGCCAGACTGGAAACGCTGCCGCAGGAATTGCTGAAGACCGCGCGATAGTTGTGGCCGTTCGCGCTGCGCGGAATACTGCTCAGTGTCAGCGTCGTGCTCGTTGCGTCAACGATGTCTGTAAAGCCGCTGCCCCGGTCGATTTGCCACTGGACAGTGGGCCGCGGGCTGCCAAGAGCGTCGGCCCGCAGCGTGATATCGTCGCCTTCGCATGCCACCGTCGGCTCCGGATTGCGGATCACAGCCGGTCCTTCCTGAACTTCCAGCAGCGCGCTTCGACTGTTTGCGGAGCCGCACTGGTTGCTGAATACCGCGCGGTAACGTGTGCCGTTTAGCGCCGCCGATACGGACGTAAGCGTCAACGTCGTTCCGTTCTGCCCGATCAGGTCATCGAAGCCGCTGCCCAAATCCTGCTGCCACTGGATGGCTGGTGTCGGATTGCCGACTCCGGCCGTGGCAAAGGTAACGCTGGCACCTTCGCAAACGATCAACGTCCGCGGCTCCAGGTCAACGCTCGGAGCGGTATGAACCTGAAGCAGGGCAGCGGTCGACGTGAGGGCGCCGCAGCGATTGACGATGACGGCGCGATATTCGAAACCATCGAAATCGGCGGGAATACTGCCGATACTCAGGACCGGACCGACAGCGCCGGAAATATCCTGGAAGCCGCTGCCGGTATTGCGCTGCCAGCGAATGTCGGGCAGCGGTGTGCCGTCCACGTCCACCGTGAAGCTGACGTCGCCATTGGCGCAGGTTGTCTGGCTGGTGGGCTGGCTGATGACAATCGGAAAGGTATCCACCGTCAGGCTGACGCTCAGTGTCGTCGCATTGCCGCAGCGATTGCTGAAAATCGCGCGATAGTGGTATCCGTCCTGTCCGGCCTGAATATCGCGCAGCGTGAAGCTTGCCGTCGTAGCGTCGCTGAGATCGATAAAGCCACTGCCGTCGTTGCGATCCACCTGCCACTGCACGGCGGGCGCCGGTTCACCGGACGCCGCGGCCTGCAACAGCAAGTCTTCGCCTTCGCAGGCCCTTAGATCGTCGGGTTGAAGGGTGATCTGTGGTGCTTCGTCCACGCTGAGTACTGCTTCATCGGAGAGATCCATGCCGCAGGGATTGCTGAAGACGAGTCGATAACGGTAACCGTCCATCGCGCGTGTAACCGCGGGCACTTGCAGGGAGCCTTCGGTGGCCGCCGGAATGTCAACGAATCCGCTGCCGTCGTTGCGGTTGACCTGCCACTGCATGGCAGGCTGCGGGCGGCCGAGGGCCGTCGCGTTGAAGGTGACAAGGTCGCCGACGCAGGCGCGGGTATCGGTTGGATGGCTATCGGTCTCCGGAGCCGTCTCAACCGTCAGCGTCGCAAGCGAGGATGCGGTCGTGCCGCAGTGGTTGCGCAGCACGGCGCGATAGACACGTCCGTCCCAATCGGCCGGAACATCCGTCAGACGCAGGGTCGACGACGTCGCGCCGTCGATAGCGTTGAAGCTGCTGCCGTCGAAGAGCTGCCATTGAATATCAAAAGCGGGCGGACTGTCGGCAGCCAGCTCGAAAAACAGCTCGTCGCCGGCACAAATCGTCAGGTCGTCCGGCTGGTCGCTGATCACGGGCGGATCGTCGATGCGCAATTGCACAGCGGCTGAGGTAACCTGACCGCAGGTATTCGTGAAAATCGCGCGATACCAGTTATCCCTATCGGCCGCGCTGATGGAATTCAGCACAAGTGTCGCCGAGGTTGCGCCGCCAATTTCAACGAAGCCGCCGCCGTCATTGGCGTCCACCTGCCACTGTACCTCAGGCTCCGGTTTGCCGCTGGCTTCGGCGCTGAAGCGCACTTCATCGCCTTCGCATGCCGTGACGCCTTCGGGCTCGCGGCTGATTGCCGGCGCCAGATTGACGCTGAGCGTCGCCGAACTCGACTCGATACTGCCGCAAAGATTGCTGAAGACCGCCCGGTAGCGATAGCCGTCCATCACATCGCTCAATGCCTGAACTACAAGAGTTGTCGAGCGTTCGCCGCCCAGGTCGGTGAAGCCATTGCCGTCGAGCGCGTCGCGCTGCCATTGCACGTCGGCAGCCAGGGTGCCTTCGGCATTCGAGCGGAAAACGGCTTCGTCACCAACACAGGCTTCCGCATCTTCCGGATGCCGGCTAATCGTGGGAAGAGTGTTGACCGTCAGTAGGGCGATCGTGGATGTCGAGACGCCGCAGTCATTGCGGAAAAGGACCCGGTACTCGTTGCCGTCGAAAGCCAGCGTCACAGCGGGAATTGTTAAGGAAGATTCCGTCGCATCACTGATATCGCCAAATCCGCTGCCTTCGTTGAGCTGCCATTGAATAGCCATCGGCGTGCTGCCGTCGGCCGAAGCTGTTAAAATGACATCGTCGCCGACGCAGGCGCTGCTACTTTGCGGCTCAATCGCGATGCGCGGAGCGCTCAACACCGTCAGCATGGCGGAAAGGGTCTCGACGCTGCCGCAGGTATTGCTGAAAACAGCGCGATAGCGATAGCCGTCCATTGCATCTTGCACGTCCGCGATGGTCAATGTGCCCTGTGTCGCGCCCGCGATATCACCGAAGCCACCGCCGCTGTCCACCTGCCATTGCATGGCTGGGGCGGGATCGCCGTTGGCCGCCGCGCTGAAACTGGCGCTGCTGCCGATACAAACGCTTTGATCTTCCGGATCCAGCCGGACCGTCGGCGCTGTATGGACAATCAACTGCGCTTCAGCGCTGGTAATCGAACCACAGGTGTTAGTGAATACCGCGCGATACCGACGCAGGTGTAAGCCGATGTCGACATTGCTAATTTGTAGTGTCGGCTGGTCGGCGCCGCCGATATCCTGGAAACTGCCGCCCACAAAGTGCTGCCACTGTACCGTTGCCGCGGGCTCCGCCGTAGCGTCGGCTTCAAAGCTGGCGTCGAGACCTTCGCAGATCGCAGTCGTCGTCGGCTGCAAGCTGATGCGGGGAGCTGTGGCGATAGTGAGCAAGGCTGCCTCGGACTCGACGCTGCCGCAGGAATTGCTCAGAATGGCCCGATACATATTGCCATCCAGCGTTACATCGACATTTGTCAGCCGTAGTGTGCTATGAGTTTCGTTGGGCATGTCGCCGAAGCCGCCGCCGTCATCGACCTGCCACTGAATCTCGGGTAACGGCATTCCTTCGAACTCCACCACGAAGCTGGCATTGCCGCCTTCGCAGACTTCCTTCTCCTGTGGCTCTTCCAATATTTTCGGTTCGCGAAAAACCGTCAGCAGCGCGCCGCTGGAGGTGATGCTGCCGCAGCTGTTCGTGAAAACGGCGCGATAGACGTTTCCATCGAAGAGCTCCGTTATGGCGCTGATCGTCAGGGTGGTCGAGCCGCCGCCGCCGATATCCACGAATCCGAGACCGTCATCCCGATCCACCTGCCACTGAACTTCGGGCATCGGCTTGCCCGTCGCGTGGGCCTTAAAGCTTGCCTGCCCGCCTTCGCAAACTTCCTTGGGCATCGGCTGATGTCGCATAGCGGGGACGGTGTCAATACTCAGGGCCACCGAATCGCCGATAACGGTGCCGCAGGTATTGGAAGCAAGGGCACGATACAGAAAACCTTCCCAACTGCGCTGCACATTGCTTAAGGTGAGGGTGGAGCTGGTTTCGCCGCCAAGATCGAGCCAACCGGCGCCCTGGTTGGATTGCCATTGAATTCGCGGCGCGGGCCGTCCCTCGGCAATCAAGGTGAAGCTGGCATCCGAGCCCTCGCAAACAGTAGTCGGACGGGCCTCGCTTCTGATTGAAGGCAGCGTATTGATCGTGACGCAAACGATAGATGAATAAACGGTGCCACAGGAATTGCTGAAACGCGCGCGAAACTTGTGATTGTGCATCGCCAGGCTGACGTTGCTGATCGTTAGCGTCGTGGCAGTGCTGCCGGTCATATCATTGAAACCGCCGCCACTGTCTCGTTCCCACTGCACTTCGGGAGTCGGAAATCCTTCGGCCTCGGCGCTCAGGTTCAGGCTGCCGCTGGTACAAATTGCCAGCGTTGAGGGAATGTCTTTGCTAACGAGCGGAAGAGTATAGACTGTCAAAGTAGCCGCCTGCGACGTGTCCGCTCCGCATTCATTACTGTAAATCACCCGATAAAGAAAGCCGTTGCTCGCAGCCGGAACGTCAGGCAATTCCAGGCGCTCGGCATCGGCGCCGGCCATATCCTGCCAACCGCCGCCGTCATTGCGCTGCCACTGAATCGTCGGCGTTGGCCGCGCGTCGACCCGGGAGTCAAAGGCGGCGAGTTCCGTTTCGCAGACCGCCGTGCTGGTTGGCTGGTCCACGATCATTGGCCGGGTATTGACCGTCAACAGCGCCTCTGTCGTCAGCGTGGCGCATGTGTTGCTGATGACAGCCCGCAGGATACTCAGATGTTCGGAGCGATCGATATTGCTCAGTGTAAGGCTGGCGAAGGTTTCGTTCGGCAGGTCCGTAAAGGGGCCGCCTGTACTTTGCTGCCACTGAATCTCAATGCCGCTTAAAGTCGCCAGACTCACGCTGAAGCTCGTCGAACCGGTCTCGCACACGGTGCGTGGTCGCGGTCCGTCGAGCAGTTCGGGGCCGGTATAGACCGTCAGGCCGGCCGGCGCGGACGTATCGGCGCCGCAGTCATTGCTGAATATCGCCCGGTACATATTTTTGTTGCTGGAGGTCGCTACGCCGCTCAATGAGAGGGTGGGGCTGTCCGCACCCGCAATGTCGGTCCATGTCAGGCCTTCGAAGACCTGCCAGCGAACCGCAATCGGCGTAGATCCGGTACTTTGGGCAAAAAAGTCGACATTCTGCAGGGAACAAATTGTCTGGCTGGTGGGCTGGACGCTGAGCATCGGCGCCGTATCGACGCTCAGGCCGATGCCGGCCGATGTCACGGTACCGCAGGTATTTGTGGCCGTCAGACGGTAAGCAAAGCCGTGCGAACTGCGATCAACATTGTTCAGGGTCAAGCTTGAACTTGTTGCGCCGCCGATATCGCTGAAGCCCGCGCCGCTGTCTTCCTGCCACTGCAAAGCGGCCGCGGGCGAGGCAGCCACTACGGCGCTGAAGGTAACGGTCGTGAACTCGCAAATCGAGGTGCTGGAAGAAATCGAAACGATGGACGGTCCCACCTGAACGGTCAGACTGACGGAAGGAGAAGTCACCGATCCACAGGTATTTTTGAAGACGGCCCGCAACAGAATGCCGTCGTCCGGGATCTGTACACTGCTCAGAGTCAGATTCGTCGACGTAGCGCCGCCCAGATCCTGGAAACCGCCGCCGTCGTTGCGGTCCACCTGCCATTGAACTTCCGGTGCCGGAATACCGCTGGCAGTGGCCGTAAAATACGCGTCGTCATTTTCACAGACTTCCTGGTCTTCCGGCTCCAGCGTTACGAGCGGCAACTCATAGAAGCCCAGCGTTACGGGCACGGTCGCCGCCGTGCCGCAGTCGTTGTCAAAGACCGCCTGATAGCGATAACCTGACAGCGCCGGCGAAACGGAGCTCAGCGTCAGAGTCGTGCTGGTCGCGAGGGGAATGTCGACGAAACCGAAGCCGTCATCCACCCGCCACTGGATGCCCGGCTGTGGAATGCCGTCAGCCTCGGCGCTGAGGCTGAGGTCGGCATCCGGGCAGATAGTCTTGGTAAGCGGCGGTTGCCTGCTGATTACCGGCGCAGTGTGGACCGTCAACAGCGCCGACGAGCTGGTCACGCTGCCGCAGTCATTTGTCAGTACAAGCCGGTATTCATTGCCGTCCATTCCGACCTGTACATTGGCGATCGTCAGGGAAGAGTGCGTTGCATTGTTAACATCCTGCCAGCCGCCGCCGTCATTGACCTGCCATTGCAGGGTCGGCGTCGGCGCGCCGGCTGCAACGACGGCAAAAGTCGCTGCCTGGCCGGTACACGTAGTCACATCCAGCGGCGCATCCACGACGCTGGGCGCCGCATTGACAGTCAGCTCGACAACGCTGGATGTGGCGCTGCTGCAAACATTGGTAATAATGGCGCGATAGCGATTGCCGTCAAGATCGAAGGTAACGCCCGGCAGTTGGAGCGTCAAGCTGGTGGCCCCCGTGAGATCCTGCCAGCCGCCGCCCTCGTCTACCTGCCACTGAACGAAGAGCGTCGGCGTGCCGCTGGCCTGCACGATGATGTCGACATCCTGCAGTTCGCAGGCCGTAACCGCGGCCGGCGGTTGCAGGGTGATCTGCGGCTGCTGCTGTACCGTAAGGGAGACGACCGTGCTGGTCGATACTCCGCAGATATTGCTGAATATTGCCCGGTAGTTCGTGGTGATGCCGGTATAGGGTAGGTTGAGCAATTTGAGGGTGGCGCCTGTCTCGTCGGG
The DNA here is from genome assembly GCA_028284775.1 of Candidatus Kapaibacterium sp. Lineage (GTDB taxonomy): Bacteria > Bacteroidota > Ignavibacteria > Kapaibacteriales > UBA7675 > JANQRB01. The sequence continues at coordinate 13,860 of JANQRB010000183.1, forward strand.
AATGTCGCCAAAACCGCCGCCGCTGTCGCGTTGCCATTGAATCGACGGTGCGGGCTTGCCCTGGCTCTGTACCTGCAGGATGACGTCTTCGCCGGCGCAGACGGTTGGCCTGGTCGGCAGAATAGCGCCCTCGGGCTCGGTGTTCACGGTCAGGAGAGCCGTCGAGGAAGTGATGCTGCCGCAGGTATTACTCAGAATCACCTGGTACTGATTGCCGTCCATTGCCGCACTGGCCGCAGGGATCGAATAACTGTCAGCATCAGCGCCGGGGATATCCGCGAAGCCGCCGCCTTCGTCCACCTGCCACTGGATAGCAATGGGAGCCGTGCCTTGAAACTGGACGCTAAACTGAAGCGGATCCGCGGCGCAGACCGCCTGTGTCACCGGCTCGAGCGTAATGCGCGGCGCGCTGATAACACGCAGCTTCGCCGCCGCCGAGAAGACGGTGCCGCAGGCATTTTTGAAGCGCGCGCGGTACTCGAAGCCATCTTCATTTTCGCTGACGTCCACGATGGTGAGCGTTGCCAGCGTGGCATCGCTGATATTCTGAAAGCCAATTCCATCCTGGGCATCGACCTGCCATTGAATGGCCGGATCCGGCTGTCCCGAGGCTGCCGCCGTGAACTGGACCGTCGCGCCCGAGCACACCGTCTGTTTCTGCGGATCCAGCGTTACGACGGGCGGAGTATTGACAATCAGCGTCAAAGTATCGGAGGTATCGGGCGGGGCGCAGTCGCCTTCGGCAACCAGGTAATAGTCGCCGGCATCCGATGCGCTCAAGGCGAAAAATATCAATGAGGTCGTCGTGCCGCCGTTGGCCACCGAAACTGCTGTGCCGCCGTCTTTGTACCATTGAAGGCCGTCCAGTCTGGCATTGCTGACTACCACGGGTGTTGTCAGCATCGAAAAACTTTGCCCCACGCAACGTTCGACCTTTTCGGGCGGCTGTGTTGTAATGGACGGGGGCGGTTTGATCGTAAATCCTCCTTCGGCCGAATAGACCAGCGGCGGAGTGCAATCATTACTAAGACGCAGCCGGTACAGCCAGTTCAGGTTGTGCTGCGAGGCCGTCGTCGTAAAGCTTGTGCCCGTAGCAAGGGGAATCGGGTCCCAGTTGCTGCCGCCGTCCGTTGATACCTCCCACTGCCGCAGGGCCTCCGGACGGGCGTCGTAGTCGACGTCGAAAACAATAACATCGTCTTCACAGGCGGCGATGTTGTCGGCATCGTCAGTAATCTCGGGTGCGAAATTGACCGTGAGCGTCGTCTCTTCGGATATGTCCGTGCCGCAGACATTGTTGAACACAGCCCGAAAACGTCGGTTATGCCAATTGCGGTTGACATTGTTGACAATGAGACTCTTGTTCGTTTCGCCCGGCATATCCTGCCATCCGCTGCCGCTATTCTGTTGCCATTTGACCGAGGGCGTCGGTTTGCCGCTTGCATCGGCATCGAATTGAATATTAGCGCCTTCACAGACCACCAGCGTGGCGGGCGAGGCGAAGACCAGCGGCGCTTCATTGACCGTCAGTACCGCTATGGTGGATGTCGTGCTGCCGCAATCATTGCTGAAGACGGCGCGGTATTGATACTGATCCATCGCGATCGTGACATTGGCTTCGGTATAGCTTTTGTCGTCGGCGCCGGGAATATCGGTCCAGGTATTGCCGTCGTCAATGCTGCGCTGCCACTGCACCAGTGGATCCGGCGTTCCGTCGGCATCGGCGCTGAAAATGGCGTCATCGCCGATGCAGGCGGCTTCGTCGATGGGCGAGCCAGTCAGCGAGGGCGATTCATAAATCTTAAATACATCACTGGTATCGTCCAGCGTCGGATTGACGGCATCGACGATACGAATCCGAAAATCGCCGACTTTGGCGGTCGGAATGGTCCAGTCATAGGTCTCGATTTGCGTAACGATTGATTTCGTGGCGATTGTCTCCAGGAAATCATCATTCTCGTCCAACAGCTCGATAATGACATCCGTGTTGCCGCTGCGGCTCCATTTGATTTCCAGCACATCGCCGGTGCAGATGATAGTGCCGCTCGTGGGATGGATAACATCGATGCTGTCTTTGGCCAGCTCGAAGTGCAGGACGTACGCGTCGGTATCCGTCTGGTACACGCGTTCATAAGCATCCAGCGAAGTAGGAAATTTCGCTGAACTTGTGGCGCCCGCAACATAGACCCGGTTGTTCGCAATGTCATGCGACATGCCGATATTGGGAAAGTGCGTTTCGTTAGGCGAGCCTTCCGGGGATTGTTCGCTGCCGGCGGCGCCGTAGTAAGTAGAGTATTCCAGGTCGGCGGCGCCATTGCCGGCCATCACGATTTTTGCGAGAAAGAGATCGTCGCTGCCGCGATTTGTTTCGAAGTAACTGCCTTCCTTGGTCGGGAAATCGGTTGAGGTCGTCACGCCCGCCACGTAGGCCGAATCGCCGAGCACCACCACGCGATAGCCGAAATCCCGGAACTTGCCGCCCAGGTAGGACGAATATATCAGGGCGTCGCTGCCGGTTTCGGTCAGATCGAAGCGCGCTACAAATGCGTCTTGCTGATTGTTGTGCGTCGCATCGTGGGGCGTGGTGGTCAGCGGAAATGCATCGTCCGTTTCGTCGGAGCGGGTGCTGCCGGTAATCACGACGAGCGTGTCATCGACGACGAAAATGCCCGCGCCGTAATCCTGCAGCTCGCCGCCGTAGTACGTTGAGTAGAGAATCGAGCTGGCGCTGCTGTTAATATGCGTCACGAAGGCATCAATGTTAAGATCGACGTCCGTCGTGGAGACATCGATATTGAAGCTACGGTCGTAAGAATCTACGGTTGTCTGGAAATTGTTGCTGTTGGCTATCCCCGTGTAGCCTGTCACGTAAGCTTCGCCACTGGAATTGACAAAGATATCGAGCGCTACGTCACGGGCCTTGCCACCGAGAAATGTCGAATAGTCCAGGGCGGAGCCGTCCGTGCTGAATTTTGTAATAAACGCTTCCGACTCAGGAGTGGTCCGGCTGTTGTCAAATACACCCGGCGTCAGATGAAAATCTCCTGAAAATGTCGTCCCGGTGATATAGGCGTGTTTGTCTTCCACAAAAATCGCATAGGCCCAATCGCCGGCGCTGCCGCCGAGAAAAGAGGACCATTCCAGATTGTCGAGATCATTGTTGAGTTTAGCGACGAAGACGTCGTGCAGACCGCCGTTATAGACTTCGTCGAAAGCGCCGGTGGTGGTGGGGAAATCATGCGAATCCGTATAGCCCGTAATGTAAACGTCGCCATCGGCGTCGATGTCGATGTCGCGCGCGAATTCATCGTCGACGTCGCCGATAAAGGTGGACTGTTCCAGGTCGGAAGCATCGCTGTTGAAGCGCGAAACAAAAACGTCGATATCGCCGGCGTGACTGACCTGATAGCCGCCCGTCGTCTCCGGAAAGCTGGTCGATTCGGTATAGCCCGTTGCAAAAACCTTGCGATTGCTGCCGCTGCCGTATACCTCCACACCATAGCCGACGTCTTTCGAACCGTCGCCAAGATAGGTGCTGAAAATAAGTGGATCGATAATCAGCGGAAGTGCTGGATCATAAGCGCCTATCTCGAAGCTCAGCAAAACTTTTGTGCCTTCGTCGGCTGTAAGCTTAAACCGGCAGGAAACATCGCGTTCGCCGTCGGGACCGGACTGAAAAGCGCGCAGGCCGCTGTTGACGACATCACCCAGGGAGCTGCCGAGGCGCAAGGCGCCTTTTTCATCGATGATGGCCTCGTCGGCGCCGCTGATTCGCCAGACAAGCTGCGAGGGATCGGCGCCGGGGGCTACATGGAAATCATAACGCGGCAGGCCCTTGTCGAAGTACAGCCGCATGTCGATACCGGGCAGTACATCGCGCCGCCACACTTCCCGGTACAGGCCGACGTTGCGAACCCACCGCGAGGGATCCGCACCGCGAAAGTAATTGTAGCGCGCCGTCATCGGCTGGTCGCCGGCGGTATGAGCGTTCTGCTCTGCGCCTAACAACTCATAGCGCAAGACGTGGCCTAGCTTATACTTTTGCGAATCTTTGATTGAAAGTGAATGACTTCGTGTGCCGTCCCGCTCGATAAATTTGAAATTGTCGAAGACAAAGCCGCTCTCGGTCAGCCAGACGTGCATCGATCGGACTCGCGCTACAAAGAGAGCCTCAGACGGCCACTGTCCACGGTTTTCGATGAAAAAACGATTGTCCGACTGCGTCCGAAGCACATTGTCCGGGGAAGGTGGCGAAATGCCTCTACTCTTGTCGGCCGCTATGTTCTCCGACGCGGCGGAGATGACACTGCAGCCTAAGAGGAGCGAAAGGATGTACCAACCAATTCTCATGCGCCTGGCACCATAGAAAATGAACAGGGAGGCCACCAACTATCCGATAGGAATCGTCGGTAAACTACTCCCTATGAAAAATTCGTACCAATAAGCAAATGGCTAGGGCTATTTTTAGCCAAATCCGTGTTTTGGGGGAAATTCACTTGTACAAATATCGCCATTTGGCTCTTAATCATCAAAGAAAGGGCGCCTTGGCGTCTTCCTAAAAGAATGCTGAGCGAATAGATTGATTCAGAATCCGCCAGGCTTTCAATGAACCGCACACGGCAGAGAAGGGCCTCCCCCTTGATTCGGCCGTTTTGCAATTCTTGTCTCTCGTTCGATCGGAATGAAGGGTGTGTGTGTATGGGCTATGGCTTTTCAGCTTAGATATGTCCCTTTGTCATTCCGTGCGCACAATTTATCAGAAGCATGCAAGCTTTCAAAAAGCGATTCACCAAAGCGACCCTGATTACGACACTGCATTTCCGTTTGGGAAATTTTTATCAATCTTGTCCTGACGCAAGAAGCGGAACACCCCCGGTAGGCATTCCGCTTCATTGTTCTTCAATATGTCGGTTCAGGGCTTATCAGCGCGCGAATCAGGCGCTTTCGGCAGAAGGCCGATCGTCTCCCGGATTAGCGGAAGCATCTTTTGAACCCGTATCGTTTTCGCCCTTTATTTTTTCTTTCGCCGAGATGGAGGTCTGGAGGGTCTTGGCGAAGGAAGGTTTGCTTTCCTTGGGCAGGTCGCTCTGCGTGCGATTCATGCCATCCTGATCGCCCGGAGTCGTCTCGGCGGCGGTACTCTCATTCTCGTCCGTGGCAGCGGAATTGACGGTGCGCAGCTTGACAGGCGGCAACTCCGTACCCTCCACAATGGCTTTAAGTTCCACAGCATCAAGTACTTCCCGTTCGAGCAGCAATTTGGATGATCGGTGCAGCAGCTCCATGTTTTTCCGCAGGAGCTCTTCCGCTTCGTCCATACTCTCCTGAATAATACGACGCACTTCCATATCGATAGTCTGGGCGGTTTCTTCGCTGATGTGGCGGGAGTGCGACAGCTCGCGCCCCAGGAAGGGTTCTTCGTCGCCACCGGACAGGTAGACCGGACCTATCTTGTCGCTCATGCCCCATTCGCAGACCATTTTGCGCGCCAGGGCCGTCGCGCGCTCAAGATCATTCATTGCGCCGGTGTTGAGTTGTCCGAAAACGAGTTTCTCGGCAGCCCGCCCGGCGAGCAAGGTCACGATGCGGACATGAACCTTATCCTTCGACATCGTATGCAGCTGCTCGGACGGCAGGTAGGAGGTCACGCCGAGAGCGCGGCCGCGCGGGATGATAGTCACCTTGTGCACCGGATCGCTGCCGGGAAGCAAAAGGCCCGCCAGCGCGTGCCCCATTTCATGGTAGGCGGTCGTCTCCTTTTCGTCGTCGGTTATAACCATGCTGCGTCGCTCGACGCCCATCAGAATCTTGTCCTTGGCATCTTCGATCAGCAGCATGTCAACACTGCTGCTGTTGCGCCGCGCCGCCAGTAGAGCCGCTTCATTGACGAGATTGGCCAGGTCGGCGCCGGAGAGGCCGGGCGTTCCTTTGGCGATGACTTCAAGATCGACATCAGCAGCGAGCGGGATGTTGCGCGTGTGAACTTTCAGGATGCCGACGCGGCCGTTGACGTCGGGGCGATCCACCACCACCTGGCGGTCGAAGCGTCCAGGACGCAGCAGGGCCGGATCGAGAACATCGGGCCGGTTGGTGGCGGCAATGACGATCGTACCGCCGTTTTGCTCGAATCCGTCCATTTCCACCAGCAATTGGTTGAGAGTCTGCTCGCGTTCATCGTGGCCGCCGCCCAGGCCGGCGCCGCGATGCCGCCCGACAGCATCGATTTCATCGATAAACACAATACAGGGCGAATTTTTCTTGGCCTGCTCGAAGAGATCGCGGACCCGGCTGGCACCGACGCCTACGAACATCTCGACAAAGTCGGCGCCGGAGATGGAGAAGAAGGGCACATTGGCTTCGCCGGCAACGGCGCGCGCCAGGAGCGTTTTGCCGGTTCCCGGAGGACCGAGCAACAAGACGCCGCGCGGTATCTTGCCGCCCAGCTTCTGAAATTTGCCGGGGTCGCGCAAAAACTCGATGATTTCTTCCAATTCGTACTTGGCTTCATCGGCGCCGGCCACATCTTCAAAGGTAATCTTCTTGGAGTTTTCGTTAATGAGCCGGGCGCGGGACTTGCCGAAAGAGAAAATGCCGCGCGAATTGCCGTTCTGCATACGGCGCATCACGATTATATATATGGCGATGAGCGCTATCCAGGGCAGGACGGAAAAGAACATCCCCCAATAAGCGCCGTCATCGGGCTTGTATTTCCAGGTAACGCCGTTGCTGCGCCACCACTCCTCCGTCTCGCGGTCAACATAGGTAAGAGGGACGGAAAATTGCGAGATTTCCCGCGGCACATCATTAATAATGACCGACGAAGCCTGACGCAATTTGCCGTGAAAAACGAAGTTGTTAAGGCCGCCTTGATTTTCAATTACCGCCGATTTAACCTTGCCCTCTTCGACCAGTCGGAAGTACACGTTGTAATCGATTTGGCCCTGATTCTGTTGCGTGGTCTGGAGAAAAAACCATAAGATGACGCCGCCGCCGATGACAATGATCCACAGAACCGCTGTCCGCATCAGCTTGCTGAAATTGTTATCGTCATCGTCATTGTTTTCGTTGCGCTTGAAGCCCGAATTGTTGCCGCCGGGGAATTTGTTTTTCGGCGGCTGTGGTCCTTTCCCTTGTTGGTTGGTATTGTTTTTGTCTTCAAATGCCATTACAAAGGTCTCCGATAAAAAAGGGGTCTAGCATATTCGGGACGTCGCTGAGATTAATCTGTATTCATCGGTCAAGAGCATATACATCGGGAAGGCCGCGTCCTTGTTCCGCAAAATCCATCCCGTAGCCGACAACAAATTTCACGGGAATCTCGAAGCCGACATAGTCAAGAGCGAGATCCGCGCGGTACACTTCCGGTTTGAACAGGAATGTCGCGATACGGATTGAATTCGGCGAATAGCCGTTTAAACGCTGACTAATTGAAGAAATTGTACGACCGCTGTCCACGATATCTTCCACCAAAATAATGTCCCGGCCTTCGAAGGCATTTTTCCTGAAGTCCCGCAGCTTGATCCGTGCGCCGGCGGTCATGGAATTCCCGTACGAGCTGGCTCGGACAAACTCCAGTTCGCAGGGTATCGTCAGTGACCTCGCGAGATCGGCGGCAAACATTAGGGAGCCTTTCAGGACTGCCACGAAGAGCGGTTGTTTATCGCAGTAGTCCTGCGAAATGAGCTTACCGAGCTGAGCGACCCGGCGGCTGATTTCGTCCCTGCCGATTAGGCGCCGGAATGTCCGGCCATTGACAATGGTTGAAGCCTCGTCGGAATGCGAATCCGCATTGCTGTGCAGCATTGTGTTGTGTGATCCTGTCTGCCGGTTAATCGTCATCCTCCGTGTCGTCGGGACTTTCGTCCTTCTCCACGACATTCGGCCGGAATAGCTCGATACGCAGAGCATTGCGCGATTGTTTGCGCAGTTTGTATTTCTCGCTCAGTCGCATGCCCAGGACCCAGATGATATCTTCGCTGGTAGCGAGCACTACGACGTGCTGTCTGTCCAGAACCGAAACTTTGCTGTTGGTGAGAAAGTCGCTGATTTTCATCCTTCCCTTCATACCGAGCGGCTGAAAGGAATCGCCGGCTTTCCAGGTACGCAAGATCATAGTGCGTGGCAGCAGATCGCTATCAAGATATTCGACATTGGGGTCGTCTGTCAGTTGAGCTTTGGCCGCCGGCAGTTCTCGCAATTGCAATCTGCGTGCGCCAAAATGGTAATCCTTGGATTTTTCGACCTTCATATCCAGATGATAGAACGGCAGCTTCTCGGAGACGATTACGGTATCACGGTCGCGGATTGCGAACAACCGGCCCGAAATATCGACTTTGCTACCAACCTCGGCGTCGATCAGCTGAATAATGCGGTCCACCATATCGATGGACAAGGGCGGCACCCGGAACTGTTTCTGGATAATCTTCTGTAGCAGCTCGCCCTGCAGGAAGTTACTGTGGATGCGCAGGGCTGAAATAGCCAGTGCGATGCGGCTGTGCGACTTCGTGCGAACAATGCGTTGCACCGACTTTTCGACCATTTGCGTGATAGCTCGGTCGGCGCCGCGCAAAAGGCGCGCGGTTCGGTTCAGTACTTCGATAATGGCCGGGTTGAATTGCTCCTGCAGGCGCGGCAGCAGATCGAGTCTGATCTTGTTGCGCGTGTACAGCATGAGGCTGTTGGAGTCGTCTTCACGCCAGGTCAGGCCGCGGAATTCAGCATAGGCGACCAGATCATCTTTGCGAATATCGAAGAGGGGGCGTATGACGTTGGCATCTTTGTTGAAGCGACGGCGGACCGGAATGCCGCTCAGGCCGGTCAGCCCGGAGCCGCGAAATAGATTGATCAGCATTGTTTCGGCTGTGTCGTCGATAGTGTGCGCTGTCGCCACCTGATTGACCATCGTCTTGCGGGCAACCTGATCCATAAAGCGATAGCGCATGTCGCGGGCTGCTGTCTCGATGCTGATTTTTGCGCGCGATGCGTACTCGCGCACCGGCGCCTCGCCGACGTAACAGGGCAGGGCATAGGCGGCTGCCCGCTCGCGGACAAACTCGGCATCCAGTTGGGCCTGCTTGCCGCGCAGCCGGTGGTTGAAATGGGCGATGTGCAGGCGGTAGTCGTGCACAAAAGCGAGTTCGTTGATAATATCCAGCATAGCAATCGAATCGACGCCGCCGCTGACGGCGAGAAGGATTTTATCGCCGCGGCTTACCGATAAATCGTCGATGAGAGCTCGCTCGATACGATCGACCAGCTGTCGGATGTGTAGTGGAGTGTCGGAATGAATGCCGCGGGGCAATAGTTCCAGTGCCTCGATATACTCCTGGCGGCTATTGCGCTCCGGCTGAAATTTGCTGATGCCGATCTTGGGCATTTCGGGGCGCCTCGGTTCGTCGGCCGCGCGGCGGCCTCCCTTGCCTTTTTTCTGTTTGCCGCCTTTGCGACCGTCGTCCTTTTTCTTCGATTCGCGGCCTTTGTCAGACTTCCGCCCCTTATTGTCCCTTTTCTTGTTGCCACGATCGGATTCCCTGTCACTGCCGTCTTTTTTCGCGCCTTTACGCGCTTCCGATTTGGGCGAAGACGGGCCCTGCTGAGCGTCGTTCTCACCGGGTCCGGCATTGCGGGCAGCGCCGGACGACTCACGTCGTCGATCGCTTTGCTTCGCTCCTTTTTGCTGACTGCGCCGATCATCGCGTTCTTTACGCTGCGATTGCTGCTGCCGACGGCCGCCGTCGCGCTCTTGCTCCGCTTCGCGCTGGCGCTGCTGGTCTGACTGCGTATCCTGCTTTTTGGGCGGGCGTTGTTTTTTTTCGTCCTGCCCGCGCTCCTGCCGGGGTGATCTGCCGCGCCGGTCATCATGCTCGTGTTCCTGTCGGGAAGATTTGTCGCGCCGATCGTCCTGCCTTTCGCGTCGATCATCCTGCTCGCGTTCTTGCCTGGACTGTCTGCCGCGTCGATCGTCCTGTTCGCGTTCCTGTCTGGATGCTCGTTGACGCTGCGGCTCCTGACCTTGGTCCTGTCCGGCATCCGGGCCGCGGCGATTCTCGTGTTCGGCATCCTGTCTGGACGGTCGATGACGTCTGTCATCAGCTTCGCGCGACTGCTTCGCCGATCGCTGTCCGCGCTCATCGCGCCGCTGATCGGGTCGGGTGCTTCGCTGTTCGCGATCGCTCGAGTGCGCGCGGGCACGATTATCATCCGGGCGCCGACGTTTGTCGGGGCCGCTGTCCCTGGCACCCGCCTCGCCATCACCGCGCGAATCTCGCTGCCGTCCTTCACTGCCGCGTCTGCCCGATGCAGGACCAGAAGGACCTGCATCCGCGTGTCGGGGATCGGTGTACCAATCGTCTTCCCGTTTCGCCTGCCCGCGGCGATCGTCTCGCAGCCAGTCATAGTCGTTTGACGGCGTCTGGCGCAGCTGAGATCCTGATCCATACCAGTCATCATACGATGTGTCGGAACCCCGATCGTAGCGATCATCCGAAGCTCTGTCATAACGATCATCAGAAGCTCTATCGTAGCGATCATCCGAACTTCTATCGTAGCGATCGTCCGAAGCTCTATCGTAGCGATCTTCGGCGGGGCGCTGTGCCGGAGCGGAGGGTCTGTTGCGTCGTCCCTGCTCGGTCGACGGTCGGCGCTGTCCTTTACGGGGCGGGGCAGCGGACCGCCGCTGCTTCCGGTCGGTATCGTCATTGCTGTTGGCTTTGGCAGGAGGCACCTTCTCTTCCGGCGGTGCTGCTGCTTCCTGGGAATCCGGCAGAGACTCCTTGGCTGAACGCGCCGAGGGGCGCGATCCCGATTTTGGTCTGCCGCGTGAATCGGATCGGGATTCCTTCGATCTGCCACGCGAGGGCCGAGATTGTTTCGCTTCGTCCGGCGTGCCGGCTTCGGCTGCCGTTGGTCGCTGGGATTGCAGATCGTCCTTTGTTTGGCGCGCTGCCTTGTTTGCGGTCCGATCGTCGGCCTTGTCCGCGGATTCAGCCTCTGCCGACGCCCGTCTTGAGCTTTTCGATGGGGTGGAGCGGGCCGTTGTGCCTTTCGACGGGGAAGCCTTTACGCTTTTTTTAGGGGCGGGAGTTTTTCTGACGTTTTCATTCGCCGCCTTCTTTTGGCCGCTGCGGGTCGTCGCCGGCTTTTTCTCAGTCCCGCCGGCGGCCTCGGAATCCTCCGCCGCTTTCGTTGCCTTGCTCGTCGCCGTACGTGATTTTCCGCTTGTCCGGCCGGGACGCCTGGCCGTGTCCTTGACACCGGCATCGGCACCCGTTGTTTCAACTACCTTGCTGGCCGCTGATTTGCCAGCCTTTTTCTTGGCTGCCGCGGTTTTGGCGCCGCTTCGGCTGGGCGCGGCTTCATCTTTCGTCTCGGCAGAATCGACGCCGTTTGCATCTTTTGTGTTACGCGCCGGTGCTTTTTGTCGGCGCCCGGTGCCGGAGCTTTTTTTCGCGGGAGTCGTTGATTCCAGCACCGTTGTCTCTGGAGCACTGCCCTCTACGGATTCGCCGCTCGCGGTCGTCCGTCCGGAGGCCGGTGCAGATTTTGCCTTAGTTGTTCGTTTTGCCATACCGATTCGCGGTATCCATCAATCGTAGTGCAATTGAGAGTTGTAAGGTGTGGCAAGCGTCAATCCGTAACGGGTATCGATGTTCACTCCGCCGGAGGATATGTGGGAGACCAAGTGCCGGGCTGATTTCACCGACACGGTCTATTCTTTCTACGCTTGCCGGGGGCGAAAGCATCTCCGCCTCCCTTGCAGGCCGGTCCTCCCGGGCTCTAGGCCATAGCCAGGACGGACTCGCGTGCCTGTTGTTCGTGTTCATAGGCCGCCAGAAATACCTGAAATTGACGCAGGCGTTCCTCGATGGCGTCGAAACTGTCATAGTGAACCAAATCGCCGCGGGCTGTCGAAGCGCAGTGCAGACCTTTTAAGTATCCGCTATAGAATTTGCGAAACTCGCGAATGCCGCGCTGATAGCCTTTGAGCTCGAGCGAAAGCCGCAGATGATCGATCAGCGTCTCGATCCGTTCTTCGGCCGATGGCGGCTCTTCGTGAACGCCGCTGCTCAAATACGATTTGATCTGCCGGAAAATGAAAGGATTGGAAATGGCGCCGCGACCAACCATTACGGCATCACAGCCTGTTTCCTCAAAGGCGCGTCGGGCATCTTCCGGCGTCTTGATGTCGCCGTTCAGAATCACCGGCATAGACACGGCCGCCTTCACTTTGCTGATCCATTCCCAATTTGCATCGCCATTATGACCCATTTCGCGAGTGCGGCAATGAATGCACAGTGCCGCTATCCCCGCGTCTTCCAGACGTTGCGCCAGCTCTACGATCACGATGGAATTTTTGTCCCAGCCGAGTCGGGTTTTGAGCGTCACCGGCAGGTCGACGGCTTCGACCAGCGCTTTGGCCATTGCGACCATTTGCGGCGGGTCTTTAAGGAGTGCCGCGCCGGCATTGCGAGCGACGACATTTTTGACCCAACAGCCGCAATTGATGTCCAGAAAATCCGGGGCGGCCTGCTCCGCAAGAACGGCGGCCTCGACCATCGTTGGAATATGACCGCCAAAGATCTGAATCGCGACCGGTCGTTCTTCGTCGGTAATCAGCAGCTTATCGAGTGAACGACGGGCGTCGCGGATCAGTCCTTCCGATGAGATAAACTCCGTATAGACAATATCAGCCCCGAGACGCTTGCAAATCAAGCGAAAGGCAGGGTCTGTCACATCTTCCATCGGAGCGAGCAATACGCCCTGTTCAACCGTAAGGGGACCGATTTTCATGCCGTAGGATCAGTTCAATACGTGCCGGCCTTCAGACAATGGCCCGGCGCAATCATCTACCTAGAGCGATAAGTTACGAAATTTGCAGCAGGCGGGAAATTTCTTTCAGGGATCAACCCTCTTCGGCGATAAGGCGTTCATAGCTTTGTTGTAATTCGGCCCAGCGCTGCATAAGATCCTCCAACGTCTTCTGCGCCTGTTCGTAGGACCTGGTCACCTTTTTGGCGTCCTCGCGCTCGAAGAACGAGGGCTGCGCGATTTCCTCTTCCCATTCTGCGAGCTGTCTTTCCAGCGACGCAATGTCCTTTTCGCAATTCTTAACGGCTTTTTCCAGGCGCCGTTGTTCGCTGAGGCGCCGTTTACGCTCTTCCCAGCGTTTTTTATTGTCGCTCTTGTCGCCGACTGTGTTAAGCGCCGGACTGACTACGGCTGTCTCGGATTGACCTTGCTCCGGCTGTGTCTGTTCCAAATGACGCAGCGAATCCATCTGTCGCAGACGCAGAAACTCGAAAATGTCGCCGTAATGTTCGTGAATCGCGCCGTTTTTGAATTCGATCACTTTTTGCGTCAGTCCCTGCAGAAACTCGCGGTCATGAGATACCACTACGAGCGCCGCGTCATAAGCAAGCAGAGCATTTTTCAGCACGTCCTTACTCAACATGTCCAGGTGATTCGTCGGCTCGTCGAGTATCAAAAAATTGACCGGTTCCAGCAAAAGCTTGGCGAGCGCCAGGCGTGATTTTTCGCCGCCCGACAGTACTTTAACTTTCTTAAAGACATCGTCGCCGCTAAAGAGAAAAGCGCCCAGCAGATCACGGACCCGGGCGCGCATATCGCCTGTTGCGGCATCGTCGATTACGCTCAGCACCGTTGCGTCGGGATTCAGCAAATTGGCCTGGTGCTGCGCATAATAACCGACCTTGACGTTGTGTCCCAACTTGATGATGCCGTCGGCCGGTTCGCGGTCCGCCAGAATTTTGGCCAGCGTAGTTTTCCCTTCGCCATTTTTACCGACAAATGCCAATCGGTCCCCGCGCTCGATGATGAGATCGACGCTGCGAAGTACCTCATTGCTGCCATAAGCTTTGCGCAGGCTCTGAAGCTCGGCGACGATCCGGCCGGAACGTTCGCCGGGCGGAAATCGGAAACGAATGGCGCTGCTGTCTTCAGTATCTACCTCGATGCGTTCGAGCTTCGCCAGTTGTTTTACGCGTGACTGAACCTGCGACGCTTTGCTGGCCTTGTAGCGGAAGCGTTCGATAAAACGCTCGGCTTGTGCAATCTCGCGCTGCTGATTGTTGTAGGCGGCCAGCAGTTGCTCGCGACGCTCGGCGCGCATAACAACATACTTGGAATAAGAGGCACTGTAATCAAAAACTTTGCCGCGTTCGATTTCGATCGTACGGCTTGTAACGGTATCGAGAAAAGCGCGATCGTGGGAAACCAGGACGACGCTGCCGTCATAGGATTTAAGAAAGTCTTCCAGCCACTGGATGGACTCGATGTCAAGATGATTGGTCGGCTCATCGAGCAACACGCAGCTTGGCTTGCGCAGCAATATCTTGGCCAGCTCGATCCGCATTTGCCAACCGCCGCTGAATTCGGCAACGGGCCGCGTCATATCGGTCTGCGCGAAGCCCAGTCCCGATAAAATGCGTTCCACCGCTCCCTGCATGGTATTGCCGCCAACCATTTCGAATTCCTGACTGGCATCGCTCAGCCGCTCGATCTGCCGGTGGTATTCCTCGGATTCATAATCGCTGCGTTCGGCGATATCGGCGCTCAGATGGGCGATGCGCGCTTCCAGCTCCAGCAGGCTGCTGAATGCGGTTGCCGCTTCGTCGTATACTGTCCGGTCGCTGACGACAATGCCTTCCTGCGGCAGGTAGCCGATCGACGCGTCGGGACCGCTGGCGATCGTTCCGCGTTCCGCTTCCTGCAGGCCGGCCAGTATTTTGAGCAGCGTAGATTTGCCGGTGCCGTTTTTACCGACGAGGCCTATCTTGTCGCGATCGCCGATACTGAACGATATCCCGTCGAAAAGATAGCGCCCGACAAAGTGGACTGATATGTTGGAGACTGCGATCATGATGAGCTGGCTTGACGGACTGCGCGCTTTTCTATTATTTCGGCGGCATACTCAATCATGCGATCTGCTGATTTGTCCCAGTCAAAAGTCCGTGCCCACTGCACGGCGCCTTCCGCCAATCGCCGCTGCCTGTCGTGATCGCGCAGCAAGAGCAGCATCGCATCCGCCAGACTTGCGATATTGCCGTATTCGTACAGCAAACCGCTGACCTCCGGCTGGACGGAATCCCGCAGACCCGGCACATTGGCCGAAATTACGGGCGTGCCACAGGCGTTGGCCTCGATATTGGTAATGCCCCAGCCTTCTTTCATCGATGGGTTGACGACGCAATGGGAGCGGCCGAGCTGCACGATCTTTTCTTCCTCCGAAACATAACCGAGAAATGAAGTTTTGTCGGCAATGCCGAGCTTTACTGCCAGGCTTTCGAGGGCTTCGCGAAAGGTTCCGGCGCCGATTATCTGCAGGCGCGCCGCGGGCAATGTGCTGTGAATGCGGGCAAAAGCCTGTAGCACGTGATCGACGCTCTTGTACTTCTTCAGGCGGCCGAAGTAACTCACAAGGGGCGCCGCATTTTTGGCGCAGACCTGCATGGGAAATTGTGCCTGGTCGATACAGTTGGGAACAATGCGAAAGTTGCGGCGGGGGAAACCGCGCTGCAGAAATTCCTGCAGCGTTGACTCCGAAACAACGGCGAATGGTGTATTGCGGTAAATCCGGTCGACGAGTTTTTCGGCCGCGTAAACATAGCTGCCGGCCACCGGTCCCGCCTCCAGAAAAATACTTTTGCCGAAAAAATGGTGCGAGATCGCCATCAATGGCTCACGCACGAAGAGAGGAGTGTAGAAAGGAATTTTGTTCAGGTCGTCGATAACGATATCAAAACCGCTCTGCCGAAATTCGCGCCGATAACGCCGCGGCACATAAAAATTAAACAGGTTGCGACCCCCTTCGCGAATGACCCTGATGCCGTCGATTTCCTCCTGCGCGGGCGCTCCCTCGAATGCCGAGCAGTAGAGCGTGATCCGGTGTCCGCGTGCCGCCAGCCTTTTGAAAATTTCATGCATGTGAACTTCAGCGCCGCCACCGAGCGGATTCCTGATGTCCTGCCAATTGAATATCAGAATGTTCATGGCCGGCAAATATACACTTGCTGTACAAATGACGACCGGAAGAAATTTCAAGAGCGCCGAAACAGCTGTCCGCAGTGGCCCGACGACAGGTGGGGACTAACTCTCCCCGCCGCGTCCGGCAAGACTTGCCGCCGAATTCCGACATCAGAGCCACTATTGCTGCGGATAAATACTCGGCGACTTCCGCTGTTTGTCGGCAATCGACCTTATCAATCAGGCATTGACGCTCCGGCGAATCGAAGAGCTGCCCGCCTTTTGCTGACGGGTGAGGATCTCCAGCACCCAGGACCAGAGCATCTCGTACGGAATGATCTCGTAGTCATCCATGTACTGGGAACTGGAATGCAATTTAGCCAGGTACTTGCGCCCCAGCTTTTCCACCCGGTTGTAATCCCCGCCTTCTTTTGGGATAAGCAATAACATACGCAGGAATTGTTTCGAACGATACGTCTCCGGCTTGTTTAAGTATTTGTCAACATAGCGGTCGAGGTTTTTGTATGAAACTTCGAGGTTGTCGATAATACACAGCTTAAGTTGAAAGAGCGCCTGAATCAGGGTTAAAGCAAAACTCCAACCGGTTCCGGATTTTGAGAAAATCGGAAAGTCGCTGAGGATTTTTTCAATGGATCGCCGTTCAGAAAAGTGTAAATCGTCGGCATTGTGGATGTTCGCGAACTGAAGATAGGCCTGGAACAAGCGCCAGCGTTCTTTCATCTCATCCGACTGCAAATGTAGTCTGCGCGAACTAGTGACTTTCTGTAGGGCGTTATGAGCATCGGAAATCTCGCCGAGGTGCATAGCCAAGGTGAATGCATATGACTGATAGGTGAACCAGGCATTGTCGTTCTCGGTGTTAAAACGCAAACAGGAAAGGAAGGCGAAGCGCGCATTAATAGGATCGCGTAAATCAAGAAAGGCGATGCCTTTCGAGTAGAAAAATTCTACATGCAGGCGGTTGAAAGCCAGCTTGGGCCGCCGCCGCAAATACATTAAGGCTTCATCGCAGAGCGAAATAATTTTCTTGTGATCTTTTTCGACGCGCGCGAGAAGGATGGATGAGCGGTAGTAGTCGATATGGATCGAATGCGAGTCAATGCTTTGTCGAAGTTTGTTAACAGAGTTTAGTTTGTCTTTAAACTCCCTGATCTCATTGCTCGCCAGGTCGCCTTTCTTTGCGACGCGTACAGCGATCAACTGCTGCGCGGTTGCGGCATCAGTTTCAGCGCACAACACTTCCTGTATCCGATACACACGATCATTCATTTCTTCAAACTGGCGTTGTTTGCCAATCTGACTGTAGTATTTGCTTAATATTTTCGCGCATTCAAACTGAATATCCGTAACATGGTATTCAGTGGCGGTGTCAAGGAGCTTTTTGATTAAGGGATGAGCGATCGACGGTAAATAAAAACTGCGCAGCAGGAATGCGGCATACATCCGTTTGCGAAGGTAGCAATTTGTCTTAAAGTGATCGGAAAATTTCTCTGAATTCAAGGGGATGTTAACAGTCGCATCTAGTAGCCGTTCACGGACGCGGAGCTTTAGCGCACGAAAGGTAGAGTTGGTTTTAGTGTTCGCATACAGGCGGCTCATCGCTTCGCTGTCATCGTTACATGTGCCGGATTCAGCCAATTTAACCAATCCCATCTCGGTCGTTGTCAAAGATGAGGTCGGGATGTTTTTCTCTGCAACAAATTGCGCCAATAAGTTGAGGTTTTTCATTTGAATTCGCTGATTTTTGCAAAAAAGCTATATATTTTAAATTCGTCGAGGCTCTCCTGCGCTGAAACAAATATAGGGATATCCGCAACGAAAACTATTGCGTGTTCCACATTTTGGCTGAAATCGTATTTGGCAATCTGAAAAGAGGAGACCTTTTCTATGATTACGCTTTTGTGTATTCTGCTGTACCTTGGAATCATAACCAGCCCTAATACTTATTATGCATCGGAGATTCAGCAATTTGAAACAGATAACCAGCAAGCTATTGACGACATCATGGCTAACCAGACACTGTTGGATCAGATTATTGCCGATTATGAAGATGATGCGATATGGATTGACATCATAGATGATTTGGGTGGTTCTTAATAATTCCGGGTCTATATTACTTTCAGGATTGCGGCGCAGCGGCTCACCCCTTCTGCGTCGCTTTTGTTTATAGATATAATAAATGCAGCTCCGGTCAGTTGAAAATACGATGAGTCCAAACATGCCATCCTGACAATGTTTACCAGCCTACTGTGAATTTTGTCGCGTCTGCTTTCAATTTGTTTCGGGCGCTGCCATGTTCGCGCGAATTACCTCCACGGATGATTTGCCGGATGCTGAATAGTTTATTCGCTTCCTTGTAATTGTCCGGCGTGACGAAAAATAATCTTCAGGCACATTAAGTAAAATCATAGACGACTTGAGTGTGTAAGAATGACCCAACTCATTATGTTGTTGCTTATCAGAAAGCCGATGTCCGGATTCGAGACATCATGGCTCTTGATCGTAACCTAGAGACAAAGAAGAACACCGGCGGGGAATTATGCGCCTTGAATATGCCGGTTGTGAGATGCGGTACGTCAGCCTGAAAACATCACTTCATCCGATACTCCCCTTGAGCAAGGCTGACGCTCTATGCAGAATTTAAATATAACGTATGTAGGGAAAATAGAAATTCATTGGCAAAAAGTAAAGAGAATTGATGTTAGAATTGTGCAATAAGACTGAGATGGTGGCTGAGATCCTTGTCGCTGACGTAGTCTTTGGCGAGGGCGTAATCGATTTGCAGCTGAAAGGGGAGTTCATCGCTCAGGACTTTAACAGAGACCCCGAGGCCAAAGGCATTGAAGGGAAGAAAGGCGGCATCGCCGTCTTCGTCGTTGACGACCGGGATGCCGGCACGAAAGGCGAGGACTTCCAGCGGCGCGATTTCCGTGCCAAGCGTAATGGTGGGATTATCGTCATTTTCAACGAAGATTGCGTCGAGAGCCAGCAGAGCATAGCTGCGTGATCGCTTCTTGACGGTTTTGACGTCGCCGAGAATATTGCTGCGGGTTTTCTTGACGACTGGGTTGAACTGAAATTCGAGCGCTACGCCGCCGCGAATGGTATAGTTCAGTTTCTCGACCGTTCCGGCGTCATTGTTCCATTTCAATTCACCGGCGATGTTTTGTGCGGCAACTCCAATCGAAATGACATCGAGCAGTTGCAATTTGAGACCGATGTCGATCCCCCAGCCGTCGGCCTTGATGTCGGCGCCGTCCAGAGAATTGAGCAGGTATTTAGCGCTGAAACCCAATCCGATGTTTCGTGTCCGCAGTGCAAATGCGCCTTGCGCCGCCAGTTGTTGATTCGTGTAATCACCCAAAGGCCGTCCCGAGGCGTCGCGACCCGTAAACGATCCGGCCACGAAATTGTTTACCCCAACGCCGACGCCGATCAGTTCGTCGAAACTTTGGCCATACGCCAGAAAATTGTGCTCACGGCCGAAGTCAAGCGATGTATACATTCCGGTAATCTGAGGGCGGGACGACAGAAAGGCCAGACCGGCCGGATTGTAGTGCAATGCCGCCGGCTCGTTCACCACGGCGGTATACGCGCCGGCCATACCGATCGCGCGCGCGCCGACATTGCGCAGCAACCAGGACTCCGGATGTGCGCCACCCACCGGCTGGGCGGCGGCGTTGGCCAGAGACAGAATGGCGAGGACGATAAGCGGCAACAGACGCGGCCACCCTCTGGACCGGGTCCGAAGCGACCTCTTGTTATCGGGATACAACAAATTTGTCCGCCAGTTTGAGATTTCGACCCTGAACGATGCACAGGTAAATGCCATTGGGAAGCGAGGCAATGCTGAAATCGAATGTCTGCCGTGTTTCGCTCAATTCACCCTGAAAAATGTCCAGCACTTTTTTGCCAAGCAAGTTATAGGCCGCAATGTTGACTATCGTCAGATTCTGTTCCGGCACGTCCAGTTCGGCCTTGCCGAATTCATTATTGATATCGGTTGTCGCCCGTAGTTCCGCTGCCGTCACTTCGGCGGAGTCGGTCTGCGCCGGTACACTGGTCGGTTGCCGCATTAAGCTGGCCAGCGACGCCAGGGCAAAGGTACCTCCATGGAAAAAACCTCCGTTGTTCGCGCCTGCCAGCAACAGCGAGTCGCGTATGATCGCCAGGGTCCGGACATCGGAGCCGTCCAGTCCCTTGCCTTGATTGCCAGTGTTCAGCGGCTGCCAGCTTTGTCCGCAATCGCCCGACCAAAGCACGCCGCCAAATTCAGTCCCTACGAAGATCGAATTCGGCGCATTTGGAAAATCACCGGCCAAAATTGTGTTGATCTTGTATTGCCAGGCCGGGTTAAAGCTGGCCGGGCTGATATCCACATACCAGTCAAGCGCGGCGGGTATCGAATCGGGCGTCAATACGGGCGCCAGGTAGAGGTTGCGATCGCCCCCGGTCGCAACGAGCACGCCCTGGCAGGGAATGTCGTCGAACTCGTTGACAATACGTACACCGGCCAGTGACACGGATTCAAAGGCGTAGACCGAAATGCCTTCAAAGCGCGGACCGCTCGTTGATTCGAACCAACGGCAATTGGCAGTCGTGACCGGACAATCGGCGTCATAATAATGGGCACCGTTCAGAAAAGTGCCGCTCACAACGTTGTTGCGGTGTTTGTGGACGGCTAATATCTCATCGTCCAATTCAGGTCCAAGGCGTTCCCAGCTGTGCAGCACTGCGTTGTTTTCAAAGCTCAGCAAGGTGTCGGGTTGCACTGCGATTTGCCAAACGCCGTCCCTCGTCGCGGCATAGAGCAGCGTATCGGCCAGGAATATGTCGCTTACCGTCGACAGCTCATTGAAGTTCGCGCCATAGGGCAGCCAGGGGCGCGGGCGGCAGGAAGGAGTATTGTCAATACTGATGAGCGTGTGATAGACCGAACCGTCTTTCAGGGCGCCGAAGATTAGCGAATCACGCACCTGCATGGTATGCAGCTCGGTATCCTGCCCGGGGAGCGATGCCCCCGGCAGTCCCTCGCTGACATCAATCCAACGCTTCGGTGCCGCAACACCGGTCGGGTCGAGGTACACGCCGATTGTCGTACCTGCAAGCACCATACGTGTCGGGCCACATTGAAGTTCAGCGACACAGCGAACGGCCGTGGCACCGATGATTTCATCTTCCTGGAGTTTCCAGTCGGCCGGCGCCGGTGCTGTCAGCAGCGCCAGGAAGAGAACAAAAGCCAGGGCGCGGGCTGTTATAAAAACAGGAACCGGGTTTCGTAGCGGAAACCCGGCATTGTCATTCTGCAAAAGAAATAGACCCGACACTTTCACCCCGATCTGTTCTCTGCGCCGTCCGCCGAGAATGGTCGCAGGCCCTGCGGGCCGTGAGCAGAGTGTTGCCCTGGGAGCGATCTTCATATTATTCAATAGTTTATGCGATTGCAGCTCTTTGCTCAATTTAATTATTTTTTCCTTTAGTTGTACTTCCGGCTCCAAAGATCGATTTAAGACCTTCGCGCTGCCGATCTTTCTCTTCATCGTCTTCCGACAGCGTGCCCAGATTCTTCTTCATCTGCAATTCACCTGCGCTTACGCCGAGCGAGCGCGCCAGGTCAGACAGCTCCCTTCGCTTGGATGGAATTTCGTCCGATCTCAAGCCGGTCGTCTTGTCTTGCTGCTCCTGCAGTCGACGGTTTTGCAGATTGAGCGCCATCTCAACCGCCCCTTGTCCCTGCCGCAGGGCAGAGCCGAGGTTGTCCTGACCGTCCGATGGCGTTTGCGCTGCGTGCTCCGGCGCTGCGTGCTCCGGCTGCTGCCAGTCGGGATCTTCGATCGTGTGAATGTGGGCAGTCGTGTCCGGATTGTCAATGCTGCGAATGCCGGCGGGCAGCGTCTCAAAAATCAAGGGCGGCGGGCCATCTCGTTCATTATCGCGAATGTCGCTTTCGTCGAAAAAATCGGAGCGGTCTTCATTGTCGTCGGCCTGTCCGACAGCAGCCTGCTCAGGCGTATCCGCGCTGACGGCTGGCTCATCCGCTTTTTCGGCCGCTTCGTCATAATCGCCTGCCATGGACGCAGTATCCGTACCTGCCAGTACAGATTGCATTTCCTGTTCGAAGGCGCTGTCGGCGGATTTCTCGCTGCTGGTTTCGGCGGCCGTTCTGGCACTCGCTTCGGACACCGATTCGGAGGCGAGCTTCTTTTGACGCCAGCGGTAATACACGATGGCGACGATGATACCGCCGCCCAGGACAATAAGCATCATGAATATTCCGCCCCACTTAACCCAGCCTGAAAGCGGCGATTGAAATTCGGCATTGCGTTCGCGTCGATTCTTGCCGTACTGCTGCGCAAAGAGGGATGGCCCTTGGCCGGCGGAATCGCCGAAGGAAATAAGCGGCGTGGTCTGAACGACGGAATCCGGAGCCGCTTCGCTGTTGCTGTCAATAGATT
>JANQRB010000098.1 GCA_028284775.1 Candidatus Kapaibacterium sp.
CGGATACTACGCCGCCGAAGCGGCAAACGCCTGGCGAGCGCTACAGCCCTTTGCGCAATACTGCCCGGCCTATGCCGGCGCCGCCGCTGTCCTGGAAGACCTGAACGGCAATGGCCGGCCCGACCTGCTGCAATTCGACGAGACCGACATTATCGTCAACGAATCGCTGGGTACGGAGGGCTTCGAAGGGCCCGTGCGTATCCCGGCAGCCAATGCCTTCCCATTGGTCCTGAACGGCGGACCGAGTGAAGTGTTAAGCTTTGCCAATGTATTCGGCGACGGTCTGGCGCACCGCGTTAAAATCAGGGACGGCAGCGTCGAAGTCTGGCCCGACCTTGGCTACGGTCATTTTGCCGCCCCGGTAAGACTGGCTAATGCACCGCGCTTCGGCGATACGCTGGATGCCCGCCGTCTCTTTCTCGCCGATATCGACGGCTCCGGCACCGTTGACCTGATCTATGCCTATGATGACCGCGTCGAGATCTACCGGAATGAAAGCGGCAATTCCTTCAGCAGCATTCCGCTGACGGTGGCCCTGCCGCTGCCGTATTCGCAGCTCAGCCAGATCAACTTTGCCGACCTTCGCGGCAATGGCACCGCCTGCATGATTATTACCGCCGCCGAGCCGGAGCTGCGCCATTACTTCTGCGATCTCGCTGCCACGGCGAGCGGCGCTAAACCCTATATGTTAAACAGCTTTGATAACAACCTCGGCGCTAAAACGGAAATCAGCTATGCCAGCAGTACCGAGTATTACCTGGCGGACAAGCGCGCCGGACATCCCTGGCGGACGCGCCTGCCCTTCCCGGTGCAGGTCGTGGCGCAACGTCGCAGCTATGACCTTGTTTCCGGCGCGCATACGAGCGTGCGCTATCGCTATCACGACGGCTACTACGATCCGGTGGAACGCGAATTTCGCGGATTCGGCTTTGTGGAGCAATGGGATGCCGAAACGCTCGAAGAGTTCAGCGACAGCAATCCTGACTTTCCGACCGAACTTCTTAACCAGGAACTCTTTGTGCCGCCGGTCTACACGAAGTCCTGGTTTCATACCGGAGCGTATGAGGAAAACGGCATTCTTTCACGCCAGTATGCCGCCGAGTATTTCCAGGGTGATCCCGAGGCATATCACATGCCCGACAGCCGGCTGTCGGACTCGCTGCGCGCCGCCGACTCGGCTACGCAGCGTCAGGCCTATTTCGCGCTGGGCGGCATGCTCATCCGGCGTGAGGTGTACGGCGAAGACGGTTCGGAGCGGCAGGGCTATCCCTTCCAGGTGGAAGAATCGAATGCCGAAGTGGAGCTCTATCAGCCGCTGGACGGCAATCACTATGCCGTTCTTCTGGTGCGCGATCGTGAATCGATCAGCTACAACTACGAACGTCGGCCCCGCGATCCGCGCATCGAGCACCGTTTTATGCTGGACTATGATGACTTTAACAACCTGACACAAGAATGTACAGTCTATTATCCGCGGCGCAGCTCCTCCGACCCCGCCGTCGTTGTCTACCCTCAGCAACAGGAGTTATACGCCACGCTTGCGATCAACAGTTACATCAATCATCCGCTGAAGACGATTGGCGAAGGGGACGAGCGTCTGCACTTTAACATCGTGGGGCTGCCCTACGAGCAACAACAGTATCAGCTTGGCGGCTTAAGGCTCGGCAATGGCAGGTATTTTTCGTATGCCGACATCAAGCTGCAGTGCGGACTGGCGCTCGCTCAGCCGATCGCCTACGGCCTTCCGTTTACAGAAGGCCAATTGCAGGCGCGAACTTATGCCTGGCAGCGCAGTCTTTTCTGGGATTGGCGGCAGGAGGATGCTCTGCCGCCCGGCAGCGTCACATCGCGCGCACTGCTGCATCACGTTGAAACGGCTCAATTCACGCCCGAAAATCTGGCTCTCGCCTTTGACGAAAAGTTAAGCGCGGACGATGTCAGCGGGCGCGGCGGCTACGAATTACAGGCCAACGGCTACTGGTGGAATCGCGGTCTTGTGCAGTATTACCTGCGGGAGCCGCAGCAGTACTTTTTGCCCGCCGCCGTATCGAATCCCTATGCCTCGCCCGAGTCGCCTCTCCATCGCAGCGCCGCCGTCGACTATAACGAGCCTTACTATCTCAGGACGGTCGCCGAGCATCAACTCGTTGGTAGAGATGAAGACGGCGAGGCGCTTGTCAACAGCTCGCAGGCGAAGATCGATTACAGTGCGATGCAGTACAAGGAAATGAGGGACAGCAACGACAACGTCACGCAGCTGTTGTTTAATCCCCTGGGAATGGTAACTGTCATGACGCGTTTCGGCAGTGAAGGCGAGCAATTGGTAGGCGATAATGACATCAGTGACTATACCCCGCGGTCCTTCGTGAGTTTCGATGCCGTGATCAATGAGCCGCGCTATTACCTGCAGGGGGCATCCGCCTTTTATTACTACGATTTCTTTGCCTGGCGCAACAGCGGCGTATTAGAGGCGCGGCAGCCGGTAAGCGCTGTTGTCCTGCAGCGTCAGATGTATGTGAGCGAAGAACGGGAAGCGGCTGAGACGGCGATCCAGATCAACATTGCCTTCAACGATGGTTTCGGCCGTGTGATCGAGCAGAAAATGAAGGCCGGCCCCGGCGAAGCCTTTGTGTGGGGTGAGGCACATGCGCTGCAAAAGGACGACGCCGGCCGGGCCGTCCGGCGCGAAGTAAACGAGCGCTGGAAGGTGTCGGGCAGGACGGTATTTAACAACAAGAACAAAGCGGCGGAGCGCTATTTGCCCTACTTCAGCAGTATTCCGCACTATGAAAATCAGCAGGCCATCATAGACGCGGGTCTGGTGCCGGCCCCATCCATAATCCACTACGACGCGTTGGGGCGCGAGATCAAAATCGACACACCGAAACTTTTCTATACCCGCGTGGAGTTTAATGCCTGGGAAGATCGTCACTACGATGAAAACGACACGGTCCGCACTTCACCATATTACCTTGAAAATATTAACAATGACGACCCTGCCTTCGCGGCGGAAAAAGCGGCGCTGGAGCAGGCCGCGGGCGATTACAATACCCCGTCGATCTCGATATACAATGCAATGGGCGTCACGGTGCTCGGCATACGCGACAATCTCGGCCAGGTGCCTCAGGACGCTTTTACCGGCATTGTCGCCGGCAGCCCGTACAGCTCCGTGGAGCTGTGGGACGACTTGCTGGCGAATGGCTATCTGCGACTTGGCGAGTTCCCGGAGGACGGCGCGTGGCTCAGCAGCAAGTTCCAGCCCTACCAGCCGGGATTCCGGCTGACCCTGGCGCCTGAGTTCGAGCAGTTTAACGAGCAGCTGATTGTCTATCTGAAGGAAGGATGTTTAAGCACCAGTGTGAAAGTCGACGTAGAAGGCCGGACGCTCGCCACTGCTGACCCCAGGCTGTTGTATGCCAATCAGCAGGAGGGCCGCAATGACGAGAATTTTCGCTATGACTATGCTATGGGGTCGGACGCTCCTCTGTACAGCTTTTCGGCCGACGCCGGCGAAGAACGTGTCTTCACCAACATTTTCGCCAACGAAATCCTGCGCTGGAATGCCCGTTCGTTTAAGATCAGTACCGGCTACGATCAGGGGCAGCGTCCTACCAGCGTGTACGTCAGCGGCGATGACGGCGCGGGTCTGGCGCTGGATCAGTATGTGGAGCTGATGACCTATGGCGAGGGCGTCGCGGATGCGGCCTTGTGGAATCTGCGCGGTCAGATCGTGGAGCACAAGGACCAGGCAGGTGTTGCAGGCTATACACTTTACACCATTAACGGCGAGCTCGCCTGCACGAAGCGCCGGCTGCGTCTTGGCTTCCGGAACGAAGTTAACTGGAATCCCGATGCGGACGAAGCCCTGCAGGAACAGATCTATACCAGCCGCTTGCAATACGACGCCTTAAACAGGCTCCTGAGCGAGGAAGCTCCCGACGGCAGCATCACGAGTTATTCTTACAATGAGCTGGGCCTGCCGGACTCGATCGCGCTGCGGGAAAGCGACGGTGAAGAGGTTGAAGTCGTACAACAGATCGACTATGACGCCAATGACCAGCGAACCCTGCTGCGTCTTGACAACGGCCTTGTAACGCGGATGCGCTATGAAGAAACGACTCTGCGTCTGACGGAGCTGAGTAATGAACGCCCGGCGGCGTCGGACGATTCAGACCGTCCGACCCTACTTCAAAAGCTTGACTACACCTATGATCCCGTCGGCAATGTCACGCAATCTTATGATGCCGTACCGGAGACTGTTTACTGCGACAACCAATCGGTCGAGGCCCGCAAGGAATTCAGCTACGATGCGCTCTACCGGCTTGTGCGGGCCACCGGACGCGAGCATCGCAATACTGCCGCGCGCAGCAGTTCGCACCTGCCGCTTGGGCACGTGACGACTCCGGGCGGCAATGCGCGGCGCGACGGCTGTCAACTGGAAAAGTACATCGAGCGCTTTCACTACGATGACGGCGACAACCTGCTTGAGACGCGCCACATTGCCGCTACCAACTCCTGGAGCCGCAGCGTGGTGATTGCGCCCGACTCGAATCGCGCATTCCCTGAAGACAGTCCCCAAACCCGCTACGACAGCGCCGGGAATATGCTGGACTTAGACAATCTGCGCGGCATTCACTGGAGCTATCGCAATACGCTAAGCGCTGTGGACCTTATCCAGCGTGATGAGGAGCGCAGCGACAGCGACTATTACCTGTATGATGCCTCCGGCCGGCGGCTGCGCAAAATTGTCGAGCGCAAAATCAGCGACACGCTGACGGAACAGGAAGATACGGTCTATATCGGCAACTATCAGCTCAAACGCATTGTCAAGCTGGGGCAGGAATCCGCGACAGAGGTCTTAAAGCGCCGTCTGCTGCGCGTGATGGATGGGGATACCTGCGTCGCGATGCTTTACAACTGGGATCTCGACGCCCTGCGGCGCGATGTCAGTCAGGCGCAGACGCGAAGTATGCATTACCCGCTTGTTAACAATCTCGGCTCCGTCACGATGGAGCTTAATGAAGCGTCCGAGCTGATTCGCTATGAAGAATACTTCCCCTACGGCGGGACCGCCATCACCTGGAGCGCCGGGCTGGAGCAGCTGCCGCCCCAGGAATATGGCTTTACGGGCAAGGAACGCGACGCTTCGACCGGCCTGTACTACTACGGTGCGCGCTACTACATTTCGTGGTTGGGACGCTGGCTAAGTCCGGATCCAGCCGGGCCGGTAGACGGCCTGAACCTGTACACCTATGTTGCCGACAATCCCAGCACGAATGTCGACCCCAGCGGTCATTGCAAAGACAAGGCGCAGCCTAAGAGCGAAAGAGTCCGGCTGAACTTCCAACAGTTTGCCCGGAGCATGCTGCGGCGACCGCTGCCGGCGCCATCGCCCGGAATGATTGTGGCGGGCACCCTGTTAACGACGTTTACAGTGTACGGCATCGGAGTATTGCGCGTGCGGCAGCTTGTCAGGCCGATGGAGTCCGAGCAGGAAACGCAGTCGAAAAAAACGGCCTATACCCTTAAGAAGGAAGCTTATAGGGGTGCCCTGGTTAATGCCGGCGCGGAAATTCTCGAACACAGCGCAGGGCATCAGATCGAAAAGTTCAGCTCTTCTATGCTGCAGCAGGGCAGTAGTCAGGCCTGGATGTGGAAGTCTGCTCCGCGCATTGTCATGGGGCTGCCCGCCGCATCCGCCCTTTACGGCAGCACCACAGGCGTCATCTCGGCCGGTATGTCGATTCAGACGGAGGGATTCACTGCGGTTAACACGCTCAACCTGGCCGGCGGCATCACTTTTGGCTATGAAGCAGCGGCCCTCATGACGCATCGCCTGGCTCTGGCCGGCGTACTGGGCTTCGCTGCCGACAGCTCCAAGGCAACGGCGGCCTACCTTAAGGGCGACTATGAGAAGAGCAAAGTGTATGGCGCTTTCGCGCTCGGCAATCTCGCGGGCAGCGCCGTGCTCAGACATCTGCCGAAGACGGTTGCATTGCCCTCGCTGGGGCTGGGGCTCATGATTCACCTGAATATTCACTTAACGCTCGCGCAGCAGTTTAACAATCTCAAAAAGCGACTGGGAATTATCTCGCAGAACGCAGAAGAGCGCTACTACAGCAGCCCCGCATTAACAGGTGTTGTCATACGCGATCCTTACTGGAGCAAGAAAAAGAGCAGCAGAGTCATGGACTAAGCCTTCCCCGCGAGGCTCGTCACCTGCAGTACGTCAACTCAACAAATTTTTGAATACAAAAAGTGTGAATATGATGGCAGCAACCCTCAGACTCAATAATCCCGCTTATGCCGATTTCTACAAGCGGAATCCCGACTTCGATATTCTGCGAGCAAACCTGATGGACGACAGGGAGATGGCTGCCTTGCAGTGGTCTGCCAAAAGTCGCTCATCGCTGCTGGACGGACTGCGTTCCTACCAGCGCCTGCTGCGCGTTCACCCGGATGAAGCGACAGCACAGATTCTGCTTGATGCCGGTTACGATTCGGCGCATCGTATCGCGGCGACGCCGGAGCACAGCTTTATCGCACTCAATACGCAGCGATTCAATGACGACAAAGAGTTTACCCGCCGTATCCACCGCCAGGCCGTCAATCGTAAAGCGCATACCATGCACCTCTGGGCGGCATTGCACGGTAGCCTTGCATCGCCGCATGCCCGCGCGGCGCAGACGACCAGCGCCAGCGACGACCTCGTAACTTTCTTCGAAGGAATGCCGAGTTACACCGACATGTTCGGCAGCTTAAACTACTGCGAATGCGAACACTGTCAATCGATTCTGGGGCCGGCCGCTTACTTTGTCGATCTGATGCGTATTACGGAAGAATATATTACGCTGCCGAACCAGACCGGCATCGATAGCATCGATCCCCGACTGACCCTGCAGGGCCGGCGGCCGCTGCTCTTCGAGCTGCCGATCACCTGCGCCAATACCAATGATCTGATACCCTATATCCGGATTGTTAATGAAGTTCTGGCCGCCCACGCGGCCGTTATGCTGGGTTCGAGCGCTCTCGCGCAGACGCTCGCCGCGCAGGTCTATCCTTTCAACCTGCCGTTTAACCAACCGTTACATGAAATCCGGGCCTATCTGGACAATCGCAAGACCAGCCTGGCCGAGATCTATAAAAGTTTCGCCGCTTTTCCCAATGCCGGTACGGTGCAGGGCGCTACTTCGGATGTGATTGTCCTCGATTCGTCGGCGTCGGCCGAGGACGGAGTGTACGGGCGTATGTATGTTACAATCACAAGCGGCAAGGGCGCGGGACAAAGTCGGCTCATCACCGCCTATGATGCCGACCAGCGTCTGGCGAGCGTCAGCCCGATCTGGACGACTATCCCGGATTCAACATCACACTACCTCGTTAACGACGCCCGCAATGAAGCTGAAGCCTATTTGAATATTTCAAGCGAGGAAGCCGCTGTCTACATCACGCCGCGCACTACGGACAGCGAGCTTAAACAGGTCTACGGCCTGGGCGAATCACAAAGTCTGAGCGATCTGAACAGTGAGTCGAAGTTTCTGTATCAGACCGGGCTGAGCCGCGCCGATCTCCATACGCTGCTTTATCAGAACCTCAGCGACGAAGAACTGTCCAAGGGCCTGGCGCACGGCTTTTACATCAATCAGCCGCTGCCGGAAACGGACTTCGTGCAGATAGCGGTTAACGAAACGGATCCGCAGCTCAACACGATCGAAAACCTGACGAATGCCACGCTCGACCGCATCAATCGTTTTGTGCGCTGCGCGCAGAAACTGGAACTTAACTTTATCGACTTTAACTGGCTGCTGACCTCACTGCCGACCGACGACATCGATGCCGCCGCTCTCGTACAACTGGCGGACGTAGAACGCGCTCTGGCGCGCTTCTCCATGTCGGTCGACGAGCTGAGCAGCTGCTGGTATGACATGAAAACAATCGGCCTGGGTTCGGGCCGAACCGCGGAAGATCTCTTCGATCGCGTGTATAACAATCCGACGCTCTTAAACGGTCAGGCGCCCTACCATCCCGACTATTCGGGTAATCCCTTGTATCAGGATCCCGTGCAGAGCTGGAACATCGCGCAGCCCGACACACCGGAGACCGTCTTTGGCCGCGGCCGACTGATGGCCGCGCTGCGTCTGAGCGATGCGGAGCTGACGACGATCGCCACGAATCTCTTTGGGCCTGAGGCTACGATCGAACTGACGGTGACCAATCTTTCGATGCTCTATCGCGCCGCTCTTATCTGCCGCGTGCTGCGCCTTGCGCCCGAAGACTATTTCCTGCTGCTCGCCTTTCTCGGCATCGACGACTACCAGACGATCAGCATCGCCGAATTACTTCTCATTGCCGATGCCGTGGCCTGGATACGCGCCTCGCGCCTCAGCTTCGACGAGTTAAACTTCGTCATCAACGGCGTCGCGCCGGTCGCGGGTATCACGCCGATTACGATTGCGAACGTTCAGTCATTTATGCAGTCATTCTGGGTGCAGGCGCTGCCGGTGCTCCTCAAGCACGACAGCTTTGTGTACAACAATATCGATGCAGATGAGTCGCGCGCGATCTTCAGCCAGTTGCAGGAGCAGGGGTTGATTGTCAACGTCACCGCGCAATATGCTTCGGTCTTTGATTCGACGCCGGATGCGGAACTGGCTTTTATACTGGAAGAAGCGGGCGCAAGCAATCTCGATTTTCTGCGGAACGACCCCGCGCTGGATTTGTCGGACGACGACATTGCCTACGTTCATGATGCTCTTGTAAATTCCTATGCCTCGCAAAACCAGTTTCTCAACGAACAGCTTGCGGTCTTCTTCGGCGTTAACACCTCCGTCACCGCCGGCCTGGCCTACTATACGGCTTCATTGAGTTCGATAGATGAAACTCTCGGACTTATGTTCACACCGGTACCAAGCGATGACAGCGCCTGGACGGACATCCTGGCGACCTTCGAGACGATGGCGCGACTCCTGCCGCTGGCGCTGCAGCTTGGCCTGACTTACAGCGAAATGCGCAGTATTGCCGACAATCCCGCCGCATACAATCTCCAGGCGGCCTTTCCACTGACGCTCGCCGACATCTATCATCTCTTCAGCTTCAAAAAGCTGGCCGAGCAGTTTAACGACCGGCAGGGCGCGCTGGCATCCTACCTGAGTATGCCGGCCGACGACCCCGCAGAAGTCGAGGCCAAACTGAATGCCCTGGCGGCGCTTAGTAGCTGGAGCGTTGACGGCATAATAGCGATTGCCCGCTATTATGGCGATGGCGCCGCTCTGTACAACAGCGTGTCCGGCCTTAACACGATGAATACGGGCTTTGCAATCGCCGGGCAAATGGGCGTCGATATCGCTTTCTTCAGCAAAGTACTGACATTGCGCAGTCTGCCCGCCACGGGAACGAGTGAGCTGGGCGGCGAGGACATTGCAAACTGGACGATTTACGAAAGCATGGCGCAGGCGCTTAAGGAGGTAGCCAATGCGCCGTACTCGGATGAAGAATGGAAGCTTGTTGACGGTCGTATCCGCGCCGAACTCGACGAAGCGCTGCGCGATGTTCTGCTGACGACGGTTCAATGGCAATACAGTCAACGTTGGGATGTCGAGGTTACTGCGCGCTCGCTCTACGAGTATTTGTTAATCGACGTCTCGATGAGCGGCTGTGCAGAAGTCTCGCGCATCAAGGAAGGAATCAATGCTGTTCAGCTGTATCTGCAGCGCTGCCGCCTGAACCAGGAGCCGGGTGTAAAGGATATACCCATTCCCGAGGTCTGGTGGGACTGGATGATGAATTACCGCGTCTGGGAGGCCAATCGCCGGATCTTCCTCTACCCGGAGAATTATCTCGACCCCTCGCTTCGTCAAAGCAAAACCGAGCTGTTCGAGCGCCTGCAGAACGAATTGCTGCAAAACGATGTGACGGAAGAGAATGTCAGCAACGCTTTTCAGGCCTATATGGACGGTTTTGCCAGGCTGGCCAGTCTGGTGTATGTCGACGCTTATCGCTGCAAACGCGCCCTGCCCGGCGCGGGCGAACGCGAAACCTTGTTTCTCTTTGCCCGGACAGAGACCGAACCCTACGAGTTCTACTACATTACGCAGGAGGCCAATGCGCTGTGGAAAGAGTGGCGCAAAATCGAACTGTCGATTAACGCGCAAATAGTAACGCCCGTCTACGCCTTTGACAAGCTCTTTTTGTTCTGGGTTGAGAAACGCGTCATCACCAATTCGGAAATTTTAACGAAAGACGGCAATACCGACCAGAAGAACAGCAGCGTGTACAAGGCCAGTATCAAATATTCCTGCTATAACTTTAACGGCGAGTGGTTGGCCCCGCAAACCCTGGTGGAAGACCTTGTAACTAATTTCGAGCCGGACTCATACCACGACTACTGGAATGCGTATTCCGGCGTAAACCTGTATTCGATGGATTCGCTCTATTGGAATAAAGTGAATCTGATCCGTCTGCAGCCTGAGAACTACATTAACAAACCGCCTAATGGCAAAATCAGCGAAAAGCTGTTACTTCTCTACGGACCCTTTGTCGCCAACAATGTGACGGCCCATCCGCTGACTCTGCCGCCGCAGCCGGATCCCGGGCTCAAGGAGCAAAATCAGGATCAGTTTACATTCGAAGAAAGTGTGTATCAGCGCATCTATGATGTGAACCAGGCGGTCGACTCCACGACGCGCGGATATATCACGCTGCAGCCCACGCTGACTCTCAACGATAATTTCACCGAGGGCTTTGTGCTGGAGCAGACCGAGTTTATCGTATTTACACAAAATCGTTCGCTCGGCAACCCGGCGACCTTCCGGCCGGAGATTGATCTTGCGCATGGCCGCTACTGCATTGTCCCTTCCACCAATCCCTATCATGATAATTATTACGGCGACTATACACCGCCCGTCAGTTCCGGAACGATTGCCAGGCCTGTCACGCCGCTCTCATTTGTCTCACCGGGAATTAATGAGATGGCATCGCAGTCCGTGTACAATGATCTGCTTGCCAACGGCATCATCGATAGCGCCGGCTATGTCGAGCCGACGTTTAACGGCGAAACAGATCTCTCGTTTCTTTTTGCCGGCGCCCCCCCGGCCGACAAGGCGATCCTGATACCCGAAGTGCAAATGATTCTGCAGTATCTGCTCAATACCGATACGCCGGCGACGCCTGAGAGCTTTATCGTGCCTCCGATCACAGACAGCATTTCACAGGGTGTCTACAACGACCTCCTCGCGCATTCCATCATTAACGATAACGGCGATGTTGAGAAGTACTTTACCAGCACGACGGACCTCAGCTTTCTTTTTGCCGGCGCCGGTGAACGCGACAAAGCACTGCTGATTCCCATGGTACAGCGAGTATTATTCCATCACAAGGGCTCGCCGGTAATGTACGGCCTGGTGGACACGCAAAACGCCGCGTCAGTCATCGTGAAGAATCAGCCGGGATCTTTTATGTTTAAGAGCGGTGAGGAGGCGTTTCTCAATCGTCCAAAGGATGACAGGTACCGCAGCCTGAGCGAAGCGAGCGAAATCAGATCGGTATTTTCGAAGCCGATGCTGTATGAAGATTCCTTCGTGACGACCGGCATCGACGCCAGCGAGTCCGCCGAAGTCTATAGCGAGTTGCGCAGCCATAATATCATTAGCAGCAGCGGACAACTCAATCCTTCCTTTAATGCCGACACCGACCTTTCCTTCCTGTTCAGCGATGTTGAAGATCCTATCCAGCGCACGTTTTTAACACGCGAGGTTCAGATGATTCTGCTTACGCTGCCCTCGATTACCGGCCTGCGCTACTACCAGGACAACAGCGATTATATCGTCACATCGCAATCCTTTGTCACCACGGGTATCGACGCCACGGCATCTGGCGAGGTTTACAGCGCTCTGAAGACGGCTGGGATTGTTAATCAGCATGACATCGTCTATCGTGATTATAGCGAATCTACGGACCTGTCCTTTCTGTTCCCGAATGAAGCGGAGCCGAATCGCAGCGTGTTGACCGCAAAAGTACGCGAAATTTTGTTCCGCTATTATAATGCCTTCTGGGTCACGAATGTCCACGACCTCGAGTTTAAGGTAATCCGTCTTTCGACCGGCGCGATCACCGATCTCAGCCGGCGACTTTTCAGTGGCGGGGTATCGTCGCTGTTGTCGCTGGAATCCCAACAGATACCGGTCGAGCCGATCCTGCCCTTTAAGGGCTATTTGCCTGGGCCGGCCCTGCAAGCGCCCAAACTTGCCGACGGCGCGCAGGTCGACTTCGATGGTCCCTATGGCCTATACTACTGGGAGTTGTTTTACTTCGCGCCATTCCTGATCGCCAGCAGTCTGAACAACAACAAGAAATTCGACGCGGCAATGAAGTGGTATCAGTACATATTTAATCCCACCGCGCCCGAATATCTGCTCCAGCCCGACTCCTTCGTCACTGAAGATATCGACCGCCGTCAATCCGAAGAGGCATACGCCCAACTAGTGGAGCATGGGGTCATCGACGCAGAAGGTAATGTGGACCCGGCCTTTAACTCTTCAACGAACCTGTACTTTCTCTTTCCGCAGGTGAGTGATCCGGCCCGGCGCGCCCTGATGATCGAGGAAGTGCGCAATGTATTGCTTAATTACCTGCAGGTTCATCCAACCAGCCGTTACTGGCAGTTTCAGCCCCTGCGTAATCATACCCTGCAATCGCTGCAGGATAATCTGACCAACCCGGCGCAGATTCTGATGTACAATGACAAACCTTTCGATCCCTTTGCCATTGCCCGCCTGCGGATCGGCGCCTTTGAAAAGACGATCGTCATGCACTACATCGACAACCTGCTGGACTGGGGCGACGCCTTGTTCAGCCAGTATTCCTGGGAAGCGATTACCGCTGCGACCATGCTGTATCAGTATGCCGCGGAGTTGTTGGGTGCCCGGCCTGAATCACTGGGCGCCTGCACGACCGAAGAGCCGGTTAACTTCAATGAGATGATGGAGCAATACCAGAATGACCCGCATGGCATCCCCCAGTTTCTGATCGATATGGAAAACGTCAGCGGGACCACCGAAGAGCCTGATTCGCTCGATCTACGGGGCAAACCGTTTAACGACATTCAGGCGTATTTCTGTGTGCCGGAAAACGCCGCCTTTGTGGCCTACTGGGATCGTCTTGAGGATCGCCTGTACAAGATTCATCATTGCCTGAATATCGAGGGTCAGCGCCAGCCCTTGCCGCTTTTCCAGGCCCCGATCGACCCGATGGCCCTGGTGCGCGCCGCCGCCAGCAACAACGGCTCCATCGACCTCTTTGCCCAGCTGCAACCTGCGATACCCTACTATCGCTTTACAGCCATGATCGCGCAGGCCAGGAATGTCGTTAGCACCCTGACCCAACAAGGCGCATCTCTATTGTCTGCGCTGGAGAAAAAAGATGCCGAAGATCTTGCGCTCATGCGTTCGCAGTTCGAAATCACGACCCTGGATATGACAAGCCGGATCAAGGAGGAACAGGTTAACGCGGCCCGGCAGACACTGGAAAGTATGGAACGCAGCGCCGAAACCGTACGTGTTAGAGCCGAATACTACCGTGAGATGCTGGCGGAAGGGCTGTCGTCCTGGGAGCGGGGCAATCTGAATGCGATGACGGCCGGCCTGGTGTTTAATGTCCTGGCCTCTGCGCTGCGTGCCGTGTCGTCGGTAGGGCATATGGCGCCCCAGATCGGCTCGCCTTTTGCGATGACCTACGGCGGCGTTCAGATCGGCGCAGCCCTGGGCGCGGCATCGGGGGTCGCTGAGATCGGCTCGGTGGTGTCATCCTATGAGGCGCAGCGCAGCGCCACCATGGGCAGCTACGAGCGGCGATCGCAGGAATGGACCTTGCAGCTGCAGGTGGCGGAGGCCGAACTGCGACAGATCGAAAAACAGATCGAGGCCGCCGCAACCTCTGTTAAAATAGCAGAGCGCGACCAGTCGGTCCACGAGCGCAATCTGCAGCAGGCGCGGGAGCAGGAAGAATTTCTGACGCACAAATTCAGCAACCGTGAACTTTATCAGTGGATGGTAGGTCGTATTGCCACGCTCTATTACCAGACCTATCAGGTGGCTCTCGACCTGGCGCTGGCGGCCCAGCGCGCCTATCAATGGGAGCTCGGCCGCGATGACAGCTTTGTTAACTTCGGCTACTGGGACAGCCTGCGTAAAGGATTGCTGGCGGGCGAAGGCCTGATGCTCTCGCTGCAGCAAATGGAAAAAGCATATACCGACAACAACCTGCGCCGCCTTGAAATCGAACGAACCATCTCGCTGGTGCAGCTCGATGCCGCCGAGTTTATCCGCTTTCAGGAGACGGGCGAATGCAGCCTGCGTCTGACGGAAGAACTTTTTGATTATGACTTCCCGGGCCAGTATTGCCGCCAGGTGAAGTCAATCAGCATCTCGATTCCGGCGGTTGTCGGTCCCTATCAGAATGTGAAAGCGATGCTGACGCAAACGAAGAACACGACCGTGCTGGCTCCCGAGCCCGCCGCCGTTCGCTATTTGATTGATCCTGCAGAGAACGGCAATCCACCTTCCTCGCTGCGGACCAACTGGGTGCCCAATCAGCAGGTGGCGCTCTCGAAAGGCACGGACGACAACGGCCTCTTCGTGCTCGACTTCAACGACGCCCGCTATCTACCCTTCGAAGGGACCGGCGCCGTATCCGAATGGACCCTGAGCATGCCGAAAGAGACCAACCGGATCGAGTTTAACAGTATCTCGGATGTCATAATCCAGCTGCGCTATACGGCCCTCGACGGCGGTGAAGTGTTCAGCGGCGCCGTCAAAGACATTCTGGCCGAACGCCCATTTGCCGCCGGGAAATATTTTAACATTCGCCAGGCCTTCGCCAGCCAGTGGTTTGCCTTTATGAGCGAGCATCCCGACCCGGATAGCCAGACTCTGCAAATTCCGATTGCAGCGGGGGTCATACCGCCCAATCTGAATGATGTCGAACTGCAAAGCGTGCATCTGAAGCTCGATGTCGCCGAGGGCTACACGCTGCCCGCCAGTTCCGAGTTTCTGATGCTGAAGATTGTCGACCGGGATGCTGTGCCGGTGCCCTTTAGCGAATCACTGGGGGCGGTTAACGACTTGTCAATTCCCTACGATGACTTCATCGGTGAATGGCAGATTGTAGTGGACCTTGCCGCGATGCGCGAAGATCCGGAGTTACACCTTCTGCTCAGCGATGGTTTCTTAAATCCGGAAGCCTTTCTCAATCTCGAAATGATTCTGGAATACACGGCCTGTGTATTTGGCGACTGCAACAGCTCCACCTAAAGAGGAATTCTCAAACGGAGCAAAAATTAAACTCGCGATCCGAAACACGTGAATTCAACGCGTTGATTCGAATAGATATTCTGCATCATTAACAATTAACTACTCAGGAGAAGATTATGGCTAACTCAGCCGGTTGTACAGCCGCAGCCCGACCTTCATGCCAGGGAACAATGGCGCCGGACACGCGCTTCTGTTGCTCGGAACATTGCAATCAGTATCAGGAAACATCCGACTATCGACGGATATGCAAGTGCATTGCTTACGATGGCAGCACGATCCCGAACTGTAGTGAAAAAGACGCTTCTTTTCCCGTCGCAACCGCGGAGTGCATCAATACCTGCACTAACGAGCAGCGCAATATTTCACGTTCACAGTGCGACGAATTGCGCGACGTCGACCCCTGCTGGACCTGGGACACCTGCTACTGCTGCTGCTCGTGCTTTGCCTGGGGCACCAAGATTGCTGTCTCGGGAGACGAAGTGAAGCTTATCCAGAATTTCCAGGTCGGTGATCCGGTCCGGACCGCGTCAGTCGAGCCAGAAAGCGGCAAGCTGGTGTGGGGTGAAAACCATGTTTCATTCAGCAGCGGTACCTCGCCGGGCGGCAATGGCTCAACCATGCTGTCCATTTACTTTGGCAACGGCAACTCGATCATCGTGACGCCGGATCATGTATTTATGCTGTCGAGCGGCAAGCTGAAAAAGGCAGACACGCTGGTACCCGGAGTAGATGAACTGCTGAGCGCGGAGGGCAATGCCGTTGCCTTAAACGAAATAAAAGTGGGACGTTTCTACGACGGTGTTCATCACATCTCTTCTGATGCCGACAAAAGCGGCCTTGGCGAAGGTGTTATCGATGGGCACCTTATCAATTCCAACGGAATCGTCAGCGCCGATTTTGCCTTGCAAATTTCTTTCGGCGATCAAAAGCTACTGCGGCATTTTGTCAAGGACTGTGATAAGTTGCCGGTTGTCGGCAGCGCGGAATACAAAGCGGCGCACGCCGATAGCCTGGATTGCGAGGATTATCTGGTCAAGAAAAAGGGCGCCGATGTCAGTGTTAATACTGTACGGTCATTCACGCCCTTTGGCGCCAACCGTTTGTATGTTCCGCCAACAGCACAGGTCTTCGTAACGCGCGAGCAGGCGATCGATATCATTGCCGGGCCGAAACGACCCTATACTAATACAACCAACGTTCACAATCTGAACTATCTGATTAAGCTCTTCAGAGGCTTCTTTCCGGAAATCAACTTTTACCTTGACTGGGAAGGCATCGAGCCCAATATCTATGCCTTCGAGTTGTACGGGCAAAAAACGGTCGTTATCTCCGGTCAATTGCTGCGAACGGAACCAATTTATCAGGATGGTCTGGCGGTCATTATGGCGCATGGTGTCGCGGTGTTTAACGGCGCTCCGCCGGCGAATGCCCTGGGCTATGCCTGTATGGGGCAGGCCGACTACTTCGGCGTCGGTTACGTGTTGCAGACGATATATTTCGGCAGCGACTGGCTGAGGGTCGCTACGAGCGGCGTCGATCAGGTCAACGCGATGTTCGACTACATTTCGGCGAAAAACGGCGAAGCGGGCAATGATGTATGCCTTAAGCCTTCCATCGACTGTCGTAAAGAAACGATGGAGCTGGCCTTAATGGGCGGCGAGCTGCCGGAATGCGCAGGCGGTCCGGAGATCGGTGGTCTGCACGTCACCGGCGCGCAAGCCCAATTGTTTGAAAGTTACCAGACGGTTACTGTTCAGTTTAATATGAACCTGAGCCCCTATTCGGCTGAGAAGCCTGAAAACTATCACATCTCACCTGAGAGTGTTGTTTCCACGGCTACCGTTATGGAGGAAGCTCCAAATCAGGTGCTTTTAACGGTTCTGCTGCAGCCGGGTATTCAGGACTTCGAGGTACGGGTCTACGATGTCTATGCTTACAATGGCTCAACGCTTGACCCGGATCACAACTCGGCGACATTTTCGGTCCAAGCCTAGACGCTTCATCGGTGACGGATGCTGCGCGCCGGGCCCCGCGCTTTGCGGAGTGAGCAGGATGCTCCGAGAATTCCGCAGGGCCGGCGTGCCGCTCCTCCCCGGTTTCAACGATTGGGCTGCTGCCTGGCGCATGCAGCCCTGTAGTGCAATTGTCTGGTATTCGATAATTCAACAACACTTAAACATCGAGGTATTGCCATGTTCGATGAAATCCAAACATTAGAAGGCGAAACGATTGAAGATAAATGTCATGAATTCGCCGCCGTTCTGGGGCTTAACAAACCGGTACCCGCCGCCGTTCTGGAAGCGGCATTGGCGGACGAAAATTATGCGCGTAACCTGCTGGCCAGCCGTCGCGCGCCGGCCTTCCTGCAGCGTCTGCTTGACAGGCCGCCTGCGGTACATAGCTCGCAACCGGCCCAAGATTACCACGAGCACAGCAATGGCGAGCTGATACTCAAAGCATCGACGGCATTGCTGGAATGGGGGAAGACCGGCTTTTCCGTCGTCGATGACGCCACCCTGGAACGGCGGCGCAGCGCCTGCGCCGTTTGTCCGCACCTCGGCGAAGCGACCAAAAAGCTGGCGCGTAAGCTGGCGCTCGGCAAGAAAGGCGATCAGAAAATCTGCCGCCTCTGCGGCTGCAACGTCAGCCGCAAGACCAGGCTGCCTTCGGAGTCATGTCCCGACAAACATCCCGAGCGGGAGGGGATGACACGCTGGTCCGAGCCGATACGGGAGGGGCGATAGCTTCAAGGCGAATAACGTGGCGGTGGTAAACCGGAAGAAGTCGAAGTCAGATGAAAGCGAGTAAGCGTAGCGGAACCGTATTGTTGCGCCGTCCGTTGCGCGCACGACGCACTGCCCGCTCGCGATGGATGCTTTACGAGTACCCTGGTTGTATGCCGGCCTGTGCCGAAGGAATCTTACTGCTATGCGGTATGTCTTGTGTAACAGGCCGAGACTCAGCAGGCAGGCGTTAGCTCCAATGCGAATAATGTGGCAATTGCCATAGCGGAAGAGCCCGAGATACTGTGCAGGCGGGCAATAGCTTCAATGCGATAAACGCGGCGATTGCCAAAACGGAAGTGCCCGGGATCAGGAGCACGCGAGTCGGCGCAGCGAAGTCGCATCCTTGCGCCATCCGCAGCGCGAGTTTGGGAACAGTTTGCCGGAGTGGTTGCGTTGCGGACACCTCGCTGAGCGTTAGCATGCACGGCATTGGGAGTCGTAGTTTTCCAGCGGATGACGTGTCGTGCTGCAAGAAGCGTGGAAAGGAGCGAGCTTTTGTGGTTAGATGCAATCAGGCGGTTTTGCGGTGGGTGTGTGTCTCGGAGAGTTTGTTGTCTATGATAGTTGTTGTAGCAACGGATATCGTCAATGGCAGGGCCCCGAAGGGCCCGTCCCCCGCTCGCCGCCACCTGGCTCAGGCCTTGAGCCAAACCCACACGCCACCACCACCAAATTCCACTTAATTCGGCGTTAATCCGTGCGGCTCTCACATTCCGATTCACCCAAA
Organism: Candidatus Kapaibacterium sp.; assembly: GCA_028284775.1. Lineage (GTDB taxonomy): Bacteria > Bacteroidota > Ignavibacteria > Kapaibacteriales > UBA7675 > JANQRB01. The sequence goes on from JANQRB010000098.1 coordinate 18,819, forward strand.
CAGTGCACTGAAGATTTGCAAGGATACGAATTCATTGTCACGTTTCAAGGCTGCCGTTCATCGTTCCGAGCCACATAAGACTGAGTGGGCAGCATCTGCCGTTTAACGGTCACCTCGCCGGCTATTGAGGCAGATCGAAAGTCAGCGAAGTGCACATTTTTTGCGATCGGACGGAAGTCAGCGACTGGCCCATTTTTTGCGACCAAACGGAATTCAGCGACGGCCCCATTTTTTGCGACCAATCGAAATTCAGCGGTAGACCCGCTTTTGCGATCGGTCGGAAGCTGCGACGGGCACATTCGTCTGATAGTTTACATACAATTGAGGTCGTTATAACCTGTCGGTCTGGACGGCGGCTACAACAAATACAGCACCGGCAGTCGGAGTTGTCTGTCTTCTGGTAAGTGGAAAACAGCATCCTGCTGTTGGGTTCGAGTCTCGTACACAACTTTCAAGAACTGCGCTCCGCAACGGCGTTTCCGCTCCGCGCGAGATGCTTTGTTTTCCTTCGCTTCTCGCGTGCGGCATGAAGGACCGCAATAGCAAGCGCACTTTTCAGACTACAGATTGTATTTCACTTGCTGTTCTCCGCTGCAACAATGGCCGCGATGCGTTCCGCGTATATGCAGAGTAGATTTTCCAGCTCCCCCGCTTTGAGGACGTGAAAGGCAGACGGCAGCTCTTCGACCTTGAGAAAGGCGCGCCCGCGGCCCAGACCCAGGATGGCAGCGCCCTTGCGGACACCCGCGTGAAGATAAATGTAGTCCGGTTCGAGACCAAAGTGCGCAGCTATGCGCTGTGCCGTGTCATAAACCGTTAACTCGCCGATGCCCGGGATATCCCTGATTGATCGATCAACAAACTCTAACAACTCATGAAATGATTCTGGCTTATTGAGTTGTGCCGCCGACAATGCAGCATAAGATTCCGCCAGGGCTTTTCCCGAAATACGGCTTTGATGGGATTCGCGTTTTCCATCGGGCCGTTTTGACAAGGCGGCAAATTCAAGAGCGCTGTCCAGAGACAGCTCGCGAAAAAAACGGTCATTCTCTTCCGCTATGGTCTGTGTTTGATGTAGATAGTCCTGTACAATGTTGTCGAAAGAGTCGGGCGCTCCGCTTCCATCGTCCGTCGCGCTACAAATATTGCTGCTGCGTCCTTTGGAATGAATATGTTTTCTGCTCATTGGGCAACCTGCTGATTGATGATCGGGTGACCTTCGCGGTCGATGGATCCACGTAGGCAAATCCGCCGCGCATTGACGTCAGTCGAACAGCCAGGAACAAAATATCAATTGCGACGATGTGAAGCATTACGTACCCACTGCGTATATATTCTGCGCCGGCCGAATTCGATAGACGTCCGCGAGCTGGCAACAGCGAATTTGACTTTGTCATCCGATTTTCGCGTTGACCATGATTGCAGCATAAGGACTCTTGCCAAATTGCGTACATTGTCATTGCTACAAGCAAAACTCAGAATTGAAGACAAAACCTGCTATCCATGAAAACATCTGTCCGTATCGCGATTGTCCAGGAAGGACCGGTGCATCTCGATCTGGAAGGCAGCCTGGTTAAAGCGGGGGAGTGCATCGCTGCTGCTGCGACGCAGCTGGCGGATTTGGTTGTGTTTGGTGAAGCCTGGCTGAGCGGCTACCCGGCCTGGCTCGATCATTGTCCGGACGCGGCGCTCTGGGATCACGAGGCAACGAAAGCGGTGTATGCGCGAATGAGAGCCAATAGTGTTACGGTGCCGGGACCGGCTACGGAGTTTATTGCCGGGCTTGCTCGCAAACACGGCATGGTACTCTGCATGGGCGTCAATGAAATCGTCAGGCGCGGCCCGGGCAATGGCACGATGTACAACAGCTTGTTGCTCTTCGATGAAAGGGGGCGTCTGCAGACCCATCATCGCAAGTTGATGCCGACCTTTACGGAGAAGTTGTTGT
>JANQRB010000024.1 GCA_028284775.1 Candidatus Kapaibacterium sp.
GTGAAAGCCGCGGCTATCCCTACGTCATGAAAACCCGCAAATTCGGCTATGACGGCTACGGTAATATGACGATCAAGAAAAAGAACAATGCGCTCGTCGGCTGGAAGCGTTTCACCAGCGGCGAAGCGCCGCGCGAGCTGATGGCCGAGGAGTTTGTCGACTTCAGCAAGGAGCTGGCCGTGATGGTCGCCCGCAACCGTCGCGGCGAGCTGGCGCTGTATCCCTGTAGCGAAACGGTGCAGCGCAATCATATCTGCCATACGGTCGTTGCGCCCGCAGTGGTCGCGGATGATGTTCAACAGCAGGCACGGGACATTGCAGTCAAAGCCGTTGAGGCAATCGAGGGCGTCGGCGTTTTCGGCATTGAAATGTTTTTGACCTCGGAGGGCGAAGTGCTGTTTAACGAGATAGCGCCGCGCCCGCATAACTCCGGGCACTACAGCATCGAAGCCTGTTACACCTCACAGTTTGAAAACTGTATCCGCGCCGTACTTAATCTGCCGCTGGGCAATCCGAATCTCATTGCGCCGGCGGCCGCCATGATGAACCTGCTCGGTGAACGAAGCGGTCCGGGCGTACCCGACAGCGTTGTTGAATTCATGAAACACGATAAGGTCAAGCTGCACCTCTACGGCAAGAAGGACAGCCGAGTAGGGCGCAAGATGGGGCATGTGACGGCGCTGGGCGATTCGGCGGATGAGGCCCTGGGAGCGGTGACGGCGGCGGCGAGTGATTTGCTGTGGTGAAGATGTGGTCCTGCAATCGTCGTGGCAATGATGTTAATGAAAGAAAATACTTCAAAGACCCTAATGCACTTTTACTGCTCGGCTGAATTGTTGAATGACACTCGGGCTGGAAATTTCCTGCTTACTCGACAACAAAGACCCGTACTGCGCTGAACTCGCTCGTCTGCAGTTGAACGAAATACACACCCGGCGTCAGGGTAATTGCATCTGTGCTCAATTCATATCGACCTTCTTGGTGAAAGCGATCGGCAAGCTTCTGAATTTCCAGGCCCAGCGTGTTAAAAAGCGATACGCGTGCCGCTCCGGCAATGCCAATCGAGTACTCAATCTGCAAAAGGTCGGTGACGGGATTCGGTGCAATCAAATTCAGACCGAAGCGGGTGCCGGAGAGCGTGATGTGTCGGCTGCCGCGCAGGCAAAAGTTCGAAAGGAGCAATTCCGTTCCTCTATGCTCCACTCTGCGACACAGGGGATTAACCGAACTGGCAAAATCGATAATAGTTAAGGCAGTTGTAAGGTCGGACTGAGGAAAAAGAAAGACATCGAATGTTAACTGAAAGGATGCCGTACCGCTCAGAGCCGGGCCCGCAGCGAAAAGCTCCACGATGTTGTCTGCCGGATAATCCTCGAAGAAGAAAGACCATCCGTTGAAGTTTGTCCTGGCGGCCATACTCCCGGGGCGCACGCGCAAGCCGATGGCATCATAGGACAAACGCAGGCGAAACGATGTTAAGGGTGAGTGGGACGGAATATCGGCAATCTCCACAGCCAACACTACGGTGTCGCCGGGCAGCAGTTGACGCTGCGGCGCTCCAAGCTTAACGGTCATCGTGCTCGGTGGGGCTACGGTGATCGTAGCGCTCGAATTCGAAGCGCAGCCATTCGTATCAGATCCAGTTACCGAATAAGTCGTCGAAGCGGATGGCGTCGCCAGGGGTGTTGCGCTGAAAGGGTCGTCCAGTCCCGCCGACGGTGTCCAGCGGTAATCCTCGGCGCCGGTCGCGCGTAACCGGATACTTTCGCCGGCGCATATCGTTCGGCGATCCGCGTCAATGTTAAGTTTCGGCGGATTATGTACGCGCACAAAAATTGAATCCAGCTCGGAGCATGATCCGCGGCTTCCCCTAACATAGTACCAGGTATCGATCTCCGGTCTGACACGTAACTGCGCTTGATTCGAAATGACTATTCCATTTTGCAAAGACCATTCGTAGGACCTGGCTCCTGTTGCGCGCAACACGGCCGAATCGCCCCGGCAGATGTCCCCGCCGCCGCTGAGTTCAAGACTGACTCGGGGCACTACTTCAATCCGCAGGCTCGCGCTTGAGCTGCATCCTTCGGCACTGCTTACCTGGACGGAATATGTTGTCGTCTTTATGGGCTTCGTGACAGGATCGGCGATAGTCGGATCGTTTAAGCCATCCCTCGGCGTCCAGCGAAATGCGACACCGCCGGTGGCGCTCAATTGGACCGAATCGCCGGCGCAAATCTGCAGATCCCTGCCCGCATCCGCTATCGGCAGCTGAGCGACCGTGACGCGCATCGTCGCACTCGTCACCCCACAGCGTCCACTGTAGATCACCCGTATCTCCCAGCGGCCGGCGCTATGCCAGCGTATTTGCGCGCTTGAGCTGAAGCGTCCGCCTAAAAGAGATCCGCCCGAAGGAACGATCCATTCCGCGTCAGGACCCAGGTTGCCTTCGATGCGGTAGTTCTCAATTGTATTCCGGCAGGCGCGGTCCTTGCCAAACAGAAGCACGCGCGGCAGCGGATCCAATGTTACTTCAACTTCGCCTGAACTGAATTCGCAGCCATTCGCATCGAAAACCGTTGCGCTGTATCTGCCGGGCTTCCTGATCGTTATCGCACGCAGCTCCCGACCGTCGCTCCATTGGTAGCGGCTGAATCCCTGCGGCAGCGTTAAACGGACGCTGTCACCTTCGCATAAGCTGAGCGGACCGGAGATGTGAACAGGTATCTCCGCATCTTGCGCTACAAACACCGTCACTGTGTCCAGCACTTTTTCACAAGAGCTTTGATCACTTACGACGACATAATATGTCGTCGTTTCTTCCGGCGCTGCCAGTGGCTCCGCAACTAAGGGGTCGTTCAGACCACGGCTCGGCGACCAGCGGTAGCTGTATGGGGGTGATCCTTCACTCGCGCTGTTGCCAATCCGGACGCTATCATTCGCGCAGATATACCGATCAGGTCCGGCGTCGAAGGCGAGGCGATCTTTGATGCAAACCTTAACGGAATCGATGATCTCGCAGCCCTCACCGGCCGTGACGACAACGTAATAGGTTGTGGTTTTATGCGGCCTGGCGATCGGCGTCGGAGAATGAGGGTCATCGAGGCTCTCCGTTGGGGTCCATTGATATGCAGGCAGGCTGTTGCTGTGAAGCCGGGGCCCCTGCAATTGAATCGCAGCGCCCTCGCAAATGCTGGTGTCCGCATCGCCGCGCTCAAAGGACAGCAGGTTTAACTTAAGGGCGAACAAGTCTCTGGCGGGGGGGCCGCTGCCGTCGTCCAGTTGTGTGTCGAAGGCGTCGGCTGTCAGCGGAAAATCACGTGATCGCGTTGTGCCGCTTGCATACAAGCCGCAGCTTTCGCCAAGTGCCAGACTGGTTAGCCTGTCACTGTCGCTGCCTCCCAAATACGTAGAATACAACAGCGCCGATCCGTCTGCGTTGAGTGCGCAGATAAATGCATCGGAGGAGCTCGCGTTGCGCTGTTCCTGAAGTGCATCGGACGTCGTTGGAAAGTCAGGCGAATTTGTGCCGCCCCCGACGAATGCCACGCCTTTGTCCAGTACTTTAATATCAGCTCCCCAGTCGCTTCCCGCGCCCGCGACAAAGGTTGAATAAACCAGTCTGTCAGCCCTTTGACTGACCTTTGTAACAAAACATGCGATCTTCCCGCCGTCCCTCTGAAATGCTTTTACTGTAGTCGGAAATGGAGTGAGAGGGCTGCCGGATTCAAGAGTCGTCTGACCGGTCAGATAAACGCAGCCTGCGCTGTCGATGTCGATTCCGCTGCAGTAATCGTCGAAATCGCCGCCTAACAGCGAGGAGTACAGCAGGTCGCTGCCATCGGCATTTAACTTCGCGACAAAGGCATCATAGGTGCCGGGGCCTCGGAGCTCGGTATCGAATACGCCGGCGCTGAGCGGAAAATCGTCGGAGGCGGTCGTACCACAGAAATAAACATTGCCGGCATCATCCAGCACAAGATCGGATAAACATTCGTGATCTTCGCCGGATATTAAGGTGGAGTATATCAGTCTGCCGGCGGCCATATCGATCTTTGCGATAAACAGGTCGTCCAGTGCCGCGAATGATCGCTGAAAAGCGTCAGGCGTCGTTGGGAAGCGATTGTCGCCCGCAGCCGAAAATGTTTCACCGCCTATGTAGACCGCGCCGTCCGCATCAAGGGCAAGCGCATGTGCCGCATCCTGAGCATTGCCGCCGAAGTAGGTGCCATACAGCAATCTCGAACCATCGGAGCTGATTGTAACGACAAATGCGTCTGAAGCGCCCTGCAGGGTGTTAAACAGTGCCCCGGATGTCGTCGGAAAGTCCTCCGAGTATGTAATCCCGCACAGCGTCGCCGAGCCGTCTTGGCCGAGGGCGATCAGGCTGCCGTCAGGCCCGCAAATGCCGCTGCCGTCATTGGCTAATCCTGTGTATTCACCCGCCGATCCGCCCAGAAATGTTGAAAAGATCAGCGTCGCTCCGCGCGGTCCCAGCTTGCTGATGCTGATGTCACCGGCGATTCCGCTCGCAGCGTCGTTCATCGTTTCTTCATAGGCACCGGGCGTGGTCGGATAGTCATCGGAATTTGTGGCGCTTACGAGATAGGCGCTGCCGCTATTGTCAACCGCCATGGAAGCGCCCACAAATTCTTCGGTGGAACCGCCCAGGTAGCTTGAATACACCAGAGGATCGATGATGAGCGGAATCTCGTTGTTGTAGCGGCCGGGCGCAAATTTAACCCGCCCGCCGGCGTGCATCGTAAAAGAACAATCCACCGCACGCCGTTGACCACTGACATCCTGGTAGGCGAATAAGCTGCCATGGCCGATAGTAGCCGGGCCGGCAGCGATCTGCAATGCGCCATCGGCGGCTATCGTAAGGCTGTCGCCGCCTTCAAAGCGCAGGCTAAGCTGCGCAGGGTCGGCGCCGGGCCGTACAATAAAATCATAGCGCAGATTCGCGCCTTCAAAATACAGTCTGGCATCGATGCCTTCATACAGGTCAGCAATGACGGCCTCGCTGAACAGACCAACATGTGAAGCCCAGCGATCCGGCCTGGACCCCAGGAAATAGTTGTGATAGGCGGTCTGTTTAAAGCGACCGTACATTCGGGCCGCGGCATTTGCGTTGTCGAAGATCATTCGAACAACATGTCCACGCCGCAGTGATTTTGTATGCGTCGCGGTCCTGTGCCGTATTCCAAGGCCGGATTGGGGCGATGGCGCTTGCGAGCCAATGCCGTTACTCGGCCTGGTCTCGATCTTGAAGTAGTCGAAGACAATTCCTGATGTCGTGACCCATATGATCGCTCCGGGGGGCGAGGCTTTGTACCTGACCTCTTGCGGCCATTGGCCCTTGTTCTCAATAAAGCAGGCTGTGGATGTCGCTGTACTTCCGGCTGGCTCCGGAATGTTTTGAGCCAATGCCGGGATACTGCATGCGAGACACAACAGCAGCGCCTGGAGCCGGCGAAGGTTCATCCCTTCTCCTTAGTAAGATATGGATTGCCGTAGTAAGTGAGTCTGGCAGGTTGACGACAGGAAAATGCGGCCATAGTATACGGCACTGGCTTGTTCAAAGCAAATGTTTTCGACCATAGTCTATTGTTGATTCAAATAAGTTTTTTTATGTTGATATCCCCTTGAAGTGAAGAAAAGTTAGGGATAATTGTGAAATTTAGACATTTCGAACTCCCCTGGCCCCTCTTTCGCAAAGAGAGAAATTTAAAATAACTTATTTGAACCAAGGCACTAATAGAGAGCTGAAAGCAATAAGATTGAAGGACGCAGGCCGGATTGTGTCAGTGTGATCCAGCGCAGTTTTGACGAGCCTGTTCATTGTTAAACAGCGGCTGTCTGCCGGGTACATCGGTTAATAATCGCCCGGTTGATGGCCCGGCCTGAACGTATTGCGATCCTTCTTTAGTTGTGCGAGCAAGCTGAAAAGGCGCTGTGTTCACCGCCTCTTCGATCCCTCAGCGATGAGATCAATCAAACCACCTGCGAAAGGCCCTTTGAAATAGCCATTGTAGACCCTTTGACCTACCTAGTTTCCTTCGTCGGCCGCAACGCCTTCCAACTCACTTGAAAGGTCGTTAACCGGGCGAATGCCCGCTTGCATGTTTAAGCGCACCCAAAAATCATCGTAACGAGCGGGGCATGTTTGAGCGTGGCTCAGTTAAGGTCGGATTCGACAGAGCTCTGCTCAGATATCTTCCACGGGAGGAATCCACAGGTGTTTATCCATATCGACAGCCTCGCCCTTGAAGTCGATTGCCTCCGCTTCGAGCAGCTCGCGCATGCGGGTGGGCGTGCCGAAGTGAAATTTGCCGCTTAATTCGCCGTTGCGGTTGACGACGCGGTGACAGGGTAGATGATCGTCAGCGACGGCGGCCTGCAGGGCCCACCCGACCATGCGGGCCGAAGAACGCAAGCCCAGCGCCTTACCGATATGCCCGTAGGTCGTCACCTTGCCGAAGGGTATCTGCGCAACCACGGCATGCACCCGGCGGAAGAAGTCGCGGTGTCTGGCGGCGCGCGCTGTGTCGAAGGGATCGCTCATTGGTCAATCAGGTTTGTATGCCATTGCCGGCGTGGTCTATCTTTGTCGTTCGCAAAATACGTTATGAGTTTTTTCCCGCCAAAAAGTGATGGAGTTATGCTGCAATCCGCATTGCCGAAGCGCCTTGTCTGCCTGACGGAAGAAACAACCGAAGCTCTCTACGCTATCGGAGCGGACGATTTAATCGTCGGCATTTCCGGCTTCACCGTTCGGCCCCGGCACGCGCGCAAGGAAAAGCCGAAGGTGTCGACCTACCTGGACGCTAAGGTCGATGAAATTGTCGCGCTCAAACCCGATCTTGTGCTTGCCTGGTCCGACCTGCAGGCCGACATCTGCGCCAGTTTGATCCGCGAAGGTGTCGAGGTGCTGTGCTTCAACCATCGTTCGCTGGAGGGTATTCTTGCGATGCTGCTGCGTCTCGGTGCGCTGATCGGCCGCGTCGAGACGATGCAGGCTTATGTGAGTGAGCTGCAGCGGGACCTTGAGCAGGCGCGTCTTCGCGGGCAGCAGCGGCGGCGGCGTCCGCGAGTATATTTCGAAGAATGGTTCGACCCTCTGATCTCCGGCATTTGCTGGGTCAGCGAGCTGATTGAACTTTGCGGCGGCCATGACGTGTATGCCGAGCATCGGCAGTACCAGGATGCCCGGCGACGCATCATTGCTCAGCCGGCGGATGTTATCGAGCGGGCGCCCGACATTATGCTGGCTTCCTGGTGCGGCAAGATGTTCAAGCCGGAGCGTGTTCGGGCCCGCGACGGCTGGGATAGGATTCCGGCCCTTCAGCATGACGAAATGCATGAGATTCACTCGTCGGTCATTCTTCAGCCGGGGCCGGCGGCGCTGACGGAAGGCCTGCGGCAGATAATGGACATTTTCGATCGATGGGAGGCGAAGGAAGCGAATAAGCGCCCGTGAGGGCATGGGCAGCGGCGTGCAACTATTCGGCGACGGCCAGTGTGGCGGCATCGACGCGCCGGGCGCCGAGTTCGAGCAGGGTTGCGGCGCAGGCATTGAGGGTGGAACCGGTCGTCAGGACGTCATCAACGAGCAGCAGCGTCGCGCCACGCGCCGCCTGCGCATTGCGGCCTGCACAGAATGCTTTTTGAAGATTCTGCGTACGCTCGCCGGCGGCCAGCGTCGTTTGTGAGACGGTGTAGCGGCGGCGGCGAATAAGATCGGCGGCAACCGGTATATTCAGCGCGGCCCGCACTCCTGCCGCGATCTCTTCAGCCTGATTGTAGCCGCGCTCGCGCCGCCGCGCCGCATGAACAGGTACCGCCACGACGGCATCGTAACGGTCGAAGCCCAGGGTCGCAAGGGTCATTCCCAGTTCGGCGCCGAAGTCAAGTCCGATGCGCGGACAGCCCTCGTATTTGAGCGCGTGAATGAGTGCGGAAAGGGGAGGGTCGTCACAGTAAAGATAGCGCGCAACTATGTGGGAAAGGGCCAGCTCGTCGCCCGGAAAGTGCCGCAGTACGCGGTTGAGGATTTCTTGCGGCGCCGGCGCCGGATGGAGCGCGTCATTACAGGCATTGCAGATAAAGCCCATGCGCTGCCTGCTATCGCCGAGATAGCGGGTGCAGAGACGACAATGTCGTGGCGCCAGCACTTCCAAGAAGGCGTCGGACAGGAAGGACCATCCCTGTCGCAGCAAGGGTATGGCAGCCTTAGCCCTCATTGCCGCCGAAGACGAAGTTGAGTTTGCGCCGGATCGAATCGGGCAGCGGCGGCACATTGCGGCGCGGGATGAAGTAGGAACTCATTCCGGCGATATCGTCAAAAACGCGATGTTTGACGGCCGTCTGCAGCAAATACGAATGCCCGGACGAGCCGCCGGTGCCGATCTTGCTGCCGATCATTCCCGAGACCATCATGGCATGGCGATAGCGCCACATCGCAAGCGACTTGTCGGTTTCGATTAATTCATTGAGCAGGCGAAAGGGCAATTGCAGCAGCGGTGTGTCGCGGTAGATAAAAATAAAGAGGGCGGCGTGCGTGGCTTTCATCGAAAGCCGGCGTTTGCCTTCCGACCTCAGCGTCTCGTAATGTTGTTCATCGAAGAGGGCGTCGAAGCTATCGAGCGCATTGTCGATCTGCTGCAACTGCTGCTGAATGCCCTCCGGTTCAAGTCCGCTGGACCGCAGCCGGTCTTTGTCGTCCTCCATCATTGCGCGGACAGCCCGGGCATATTCGTCCCAGAATTTATAACCCTCATCTTCCATAAAAGGCATCCGTTCCAGCCATTGCTCCACCAGGAGGAAGAGCGACGGCTTGGCGGCGGCGGCTTCGGCAAGCTTGCGGTCGTGGTCATTCAGACGCGAGGCGAAGGTCTGGCCGCCAAAATTGAGGCGTTCCACTTCGAGCAAGCCCATTGTAATTTCCAGGATGCGAAACTGCAGGCTCTGGAATCCGCTGGCGGGATTGAGGTACTCGCGGAAGTCTACGAAGTCGAGTGGTGTCATGGTCTCGAGTATTTCGAACTGCTGCGTCAGCAGCCGCAATATTTTGTTGACGCGCTGCAGGTAGTGATAGGCCAGGGCGATATCCTGCTCGGGAATCGGATTTTTGCCGAACAGTCCGCGGATGGCTTCAAGCTCATGCAGCACCTGTTTGAACCACAGTTCATAGGCCTGGTGCGTAATGATAAAGAGCAACTCGTCATGCGCTTCCTCGCCATAATTCTTGCTTACGGGGTGCTGGGCTTCAAGTACTTTGTCCAGTTGCAGGTAATCGCGGTAATACTGAGGCGGATACTTTTTGTCGGAACTCATACTCAAGAAAATTGGCGTTGATACAATGCGGAATCGATGTCTGAGAGGCGCCAAAACTAGGTAAATGCGGACTGATATCCAATGCGCCGCGTCCTGCCGATTACATTTGGGCGGTCACATCCATAATACGCGGGCCGTGGTCGTCGATCCACCGCTCGGCCTGCCGGTACCAGGGGCACCACTGCTCCACAAGTTCCCAAAACCGGCGCGAATGATCGGCGTGGTGCAGGTGGGCCAATTCGTGCAGGATCAGATAGTCGCGCACATCGTCGGGGAAGAGCACGACGCGCCAGTTGAGGTTGATGCTGCGATTGCGTTTCGAGCAGGATCCCCAACGTGTCTTTTGATCGCGAATGGCAACACGGCGCAGCGGTTCGCGCAGTTCACGCGCCAGTTCCAGCGTGCGTTCCGGCAGGATGGAATTGGCTCGTTCGATCATGGCATTCTGCCAGTACACGATCGACCGTCGTCGCTGCAGATCCCGATCTTCTTCGGCGGGCATCGCAATCATGATACGCTTTGCTTCGCGGTCAATCGTGACGCCTGCCGCCGATGCATCCACAATAGCGGCGACAAACCATTCGCCCTCAACCGGCAGTTCCAATTGGGCGCTGTCCCCCACATTCGCTGTTTTGCGCTCTTTGACATCGTTCAGGGCGCGGTGCACAAACTGCTGCTGGCTCTTGACGAAGGAGCGCGCCCCGGCGACCGAAGCGCCATGCGGCATCGAGACCCACACTCTGCCTTCACCGGAAACACGCAGGGTCATGCGCTTGGCCTGTCGCATTTTGCGAATCTCGAAGGGGATACCGGCTATCTCATCGTGAAGAATAATGGTCCGCATACACAGTCGCGACAGCCTCCGTCTCGACAGAATCCCTCAGGATTCCGTCCGACCGCCGAGGGCAAAACGGGAATGAGGAAAGAGAAAGACATACAAAGATACCAGGATAAAGGCGGTATTCTCGGCAACTTTGGGCCAGCCGACTTTGGTGTCATCGCCGAAACAGCCGCATTCCAGATCCTTGCCCTGGAGAGTGGCGATGACGATTGCCATCGTAAAGACCGTCAGCATTGTGAATACCAGAGCGGCGCTGGCCTTGGTGCGGATGCCGAAGATCAAAAACAAAGCGCAGACCATTTCCAGCCATGGCAAAACAAGAGCGATACTGTTGATTATGCCATAGGGCAGCAATTCGTATGCGATGATCGATTTTGCAAAATTGGCCGGATCGGCAACCTTGCTTACTGCGGCAATAACAAAAACGAAGCCGATCAGGATGCGGGCGGCGGCGGTCAGATAATCGTTGCTTAGCCAGGATTGTCGCTTCATTCTGATTTCCGATCTATAAATTCCACTTGGAATGTGACTATTTTTAGGGTCGGCGGATTGTTCGCGTACTGCCTCATTATTGCCGACTCTGCAAGCTGACGAAACATACGATTTTTTGACTTTAATGCGAAGAGGATGTCGCTGAAAGCATTGATGCCAACAAGCGTTTACACAAGGCTTTCCGCCGTAATCGCAAAAGATTAAGCTTGATTTTTAGACGAAAAGATGATAGTATTAGAGTTTGTGTCGCTTGATTTTGATTGCGGAATGCTCCAACAATTGCGGCAAAAGGCAATCCACGAAAATGGTAGAATCTCATGGAAAGGCGATTCGTGATCAGATTCCTTCCACGTGTATTTGGCAATCTATCGTACAGCATCTTTTCATCCATTCCTTTAAACAGTTATTGTTGACGTCCCTCAGAGCAAATCCCGGAAATGTGACTTTTGTAACTGCTTCCGGATTTGTAGCGGGGTATTATCTGTATTGACGAAGACGAAGTGTTGTGGGCCGAAACTATCGCATGGCCTGAAGCTTGTTGCGAGAGCGACTCATACAGATGAAAAAAAGCGAGAAATCGAAGCTCTTTGTTGACAGACTGATTTTTTCACGCAATTAATACTCGATACGAATAAAGTCTGGGAGAGTAGATTATGGCGTCGGGCGGAGCTGGAAAGGTATACTTTGTATTGTACCTCGCCGTTATTCTCGAGCTTCTCATCATTATCGTGGAACGCGATGAAGCTGAAGAGCACCTGATTCAGAAACAAAAAGAGACGATGCGCATCGTTGAAAGCATCCTGTCGCAGTTACAGACGGGCGCGGGCAGCGAAGGCATCAGCACCAAACCGAAAGACGAAATTACCCTGCAGGAGCCGGGGCAGCAGGTAGCGGGCGGGCCGGAGATCCGACAGGATCGCGAATACGAAATTGAAGTGGGTATTACCGACATTACAGGCCATGATGAAGTCGACCCGCACAAGGAGGGCGCTGAAGAAAAGATCAAAATGCTTACGCGCCTGGCAAATGTGCAGGAGCTGGAATACCAGATTTACTACCATCCCAGTCTTGACCCCGATAAATCGCCTGATTTCCCCGCCGGCGACACGCTTGACCTGTTGAAGCTGGAGTCGGAAGGCCAGATAGTCGGTGAAAAAGTCGATGGCGATCATTGGCGCCTGCAGTTTGTTCGCAAGCTGGAGCTGGACACCGTCGCGACCGAAAACTGGAGTCATCCTGTTTACAAACCCTACTCGATTGAAATCGGCAAAGCCAGCGAATTTGCGCCGGCGGAAGCGGTGAAAGTGGACAGCGTATTCCGCTACGACCAGCTTGCAACCGACAAACTGGCCGAGAAGGAAAACGGCAAATACAAAAAACGCGTCTTCACGGTCAAGTATCAGGCGCCGGCCAAGCCGGGCTGGTATAAGCTGCGTTTCGCCTCGCGCACCAACAAAATTCTCGGCCTGGGCGGTGACGTGCCGGCACTGAGCATCGAAGAAGTTCCGGACGACGCCAAGGTCAACATCGGAACGGTGCAGCTGAAAGTCAAGGAGCTCAAAACGGTTCATAAAGAGTTAACGAAACGACTCGACGGAATGGGCATCCCCGACACGGAAGCGCTGTTTGTTGCCGCGAGCCAGGGAACCGAAGAGGCCCAGATCGCCGCCAGTACTTTCGATCGCGAGCTGATTGCAGCCAAAGATCGCCTGGCATCGCAAATGGCGAATTTATCCGATGATGAAAATGAAGCCGCGCGCATGATTTCCCAGGTGGAACTGTACGGCTATATCGGCAAGCTGCTGGCGCCGAATATGTCCGATTACTTCGAACAGAATCAGGGCAATAAAGAAATCGATATTCGGGTGATTAAGCCGCCGGTCAATATTGCCGACCCCTATGTGGATTTGCCCGAAGAGGGTGTATTCGTATTCGATAAACTGCGTCCGGCATTTCTCTTCTCGTCCGGTCCATTCCAGGGCAACAACTTCCCGACCGGTCAGATTATCACGGCCGGCGGACTGGTGCCGCTCGAAGTACAGGAAATCAGCGGTCTTGCCAGTGCTGATGCCAATGCCAAGGGCTCGAAGAAGTTCTATCGCGCTGTTGCGTCGCGAACGATCGCTCCGGGAACCTACGATATTGAAATGGTGCAGAAGAACGCCAGCAAAACAAAGACGGAAAGCACCAAGCTTGAAGTATTTGCCTCGACACTGACCGAAGACAGCAAATCCGACCTCGAATTCAAGCTGAATACGCTTACCTACGGCTATCCGCTGATTGTGAAGGCGGTGCCGAGCTCAGCCGGTAAGATTCCCGCCGGACAGTTTCGCGTGTATGCTAATACCGACGTGGATCAGCAGCGTCCACCGGTCTACAACCTGACGACGAATCTGCCTCTGGCGGCGGCGGCCAATAGCGCCTCTCTGCGTATTACCTGGGTGTCGCCGTACACGGAAGAAGAAGTCGATTTGTTCCCGGCAAAATCGAAAGATATTTCGCAGGAACCGCCGATATTCGACTTCAGCCGGATCAATCCCAAAGCATCGGGAACAAGCACGAAGAAATTTACGGTGCGGGTGCGAGACGTCATTGTCTTGCCGCCGGCGATCGATACCGCCTCGCGCGAAGCCAGTGCCGAAGATATTCAGACGCCTGAAGTGTCTGGCGTCGAAGCATCGTTGTCGCCGCCCTTTGAAATCGAAGATTCATTCGTCGAAGATCAGGGCGATGGCTACTATACGGTCGTGATGAATCTTGCCGGAAATCTGGGTAGGGAGCCCGAAGTTACCGGTACGTTGACCGTGACCTTATCCACACAGGTCCGTAATCCGATCAATGGCAAAATGTCCGAAGCCACATCGGATATCTTCACGGTGAACGTATCACACGAACCGCCGCGCAAGCGACGTGGCGGTCCGCGTCGGCCGCGGTAATTGTTAGCAGCAGGGGAGGAAGAGAAGGCCCGTAACCGGGCCAGGGCGCCACGCAGCAAACCGGCGTCCAGAAACACAAGCTGACAATTACAACAAACTATAGTATTGTAACATCAACCGTTCGAGCACGATGAACCTAGCACAAGTTGTCAAAAAAGCGGGATCGCCCGTGGTAGCCCGCTTCGTCTCCGCCGTGATGATTCTGCTGTTGCTGACGGCGACGAACTCGCCGGATGTCTTTGCCCAGAATGACATCAAGCCGATCCTGCAGAAACTCAAGTATTACCGTTTCGGCAACATCTGGGTATTGAAACTGCGGCCACCGAACCTCAGCACCGTCAAAAAACTGCTGGTTACCGATCCGGAAGCCGAGGAAGATGCCGATGTACTCAAGAAACTGGAGCCGAGCATTCTGCGCGCTGTCCAGAGCGCCGTTCGGCGCGGACGGACCTTTCAGGGCGCCGTGCAGCAATTGGAACGATCGGGCGTGAAGCTGACGCCGGACATCGAAAAGGCGATCAACTATGAATTGGGTAAGAAGAAAGTCACGAAACGCATCGAGGATGTGTACCTGGTGACGACCCGCGCGAAACAGGGTGAAACGCCGGTCATTATCTCCCTGATACAGTCCACAAAAGGTAAAGATCGGGCGGAAGACAACCTGCGTTCGGTTGCGCCGACGGACATCCTGACCGTCGACGAGTTAAAGGCCTTTGAGCTCGATTCCAGCTATGGCGCCGACAATCTCTACGATTATGTCGAGAACGCCATCGTGCAGGGCGCGGTCACGAATGTGACGCCGGAGATTCAGGGCCTCGACAAATCGACGATCTATCCGCAGGTCTTCGGTATCGCCGAAGCCGTCGAATCGAATTCCGCCGATATGTCGTCGGAAGACGTTGCGCGCTACCTGAGAATCTCTAACGGCGAGCCGGAAAATATCTACAACCAGAATCTGGTGGTGGCGGGCCTTGACGTCATCTCGTACAGGCGCTACGAAGATCCATACGCGGGCTTCGGAGGCGATTTTGCCGATGACGCCGACGACGATGCGGACGCCGATGACGATGACACGGCCGATGACGTTGCGGCCGATGATTTTGCGCCGGCCTTCAACAACTACCTGCCCAAATACGGCGTAGAGCTGAAGTATGGGATCGACGAAATCAACTATCCTTCGCTCTGGGCCGAGCGTGTGGCGCTCAATGCCATCTGGTCGAGTGTGAAGCTGGGGATTATTTTGCCGACCGGCGGCTGGTCTTCGCTGTCCGGTGATCTCGGCGCCGACCGCAAGCTGACCCATGGCGGTTTCGGCATCAACGGCAATTTTGACTTTCCTTTCAAAGTCGTGCCGCGCAGCGGCGTCTTCAATGCCTCTTTCGGCTATGTCTTCGGCGACGCCGAACCTGCCACCTACAAAGATCGCGAGCTGGATCCCTTTGTTTTTCAGGAAAACCTGGAAGACGGCGATTACTTTATCCGAATGAACGCCCGCCTGCACTATACCTTTGCGGTCAGCGTCGATGAGGACCATCTTTTTCGTTTTGGCCTCGGCGGCACAATGTACCGCATCGAATACTGGACGCACCGTGCGCGTGAAGATGCCAATCTGGAACCCATCGTCGAATTCGAAGAACTCGAAGACCGCTCCGAAACGCGCGGCGGCATTTCCGGTCTCTTCGAGTTCATGAAGCGCAATACCACGACCCCCTGGGGCGTGAGCGTTCAGTACTATGACGAGGCGGTCTGGGGTAATATCTGGCTGCATATCCCCGTCACGCCGCAGATCGGCGTACGGATCGATACGCGCGGCTACGTGCCGGTACTTCGCGACGAACATGTGTGGGAAGCGGGCAGCGTGCTCTTGCCCTCGCTGCGCTTTATCTACAACTGGTAATGAGGAAGGCCCGACGCGTCTGTAATAATTGCTTTGTCAAAGAAGCGCGAAAGGCCGTAAATTGCGGCGTCACACAAAAGCTCGCTGCGAGCGATCTGAAGGAATCGGATATATTAGATAGCAATCAATCTCACAAATCTATAGCATAGACTACCTCTATGAAAAAAGTGACAGTACTGGCGGTTTTTCTGATGGGATGCGCGTTGAGCGGCGCACTGGCCAACCCCGTGCCGCCGATCGACAGAGAGCAGTTGGTGGAAGCCCTGCGAACGCTGGATACCAATATCGTTGGCTATTTCCCGCGCTGGAAGGTCTGCGAATACGATCTGCAGATTCAGATCGAGCAGATTTTCAAATTGCACGGCTATCCTTCCGAGAGTCTCGACAAGAATAATATCATCATTACTGCCGCGCCCAAACCGGACGATGATCCGTATTTGCCCTATGAGTTGCTTCTGATCGAGTGCGGCAGTTCGCAAATGGTCGCTTCGGAGATCGACGCCAATATGGAATCCCTGTCGGGTATCATCAGCGGCGAGATCGTCTACAGCGGACCCGACCGGGGTTTTATCAACGACTACGGCAACCGCACCTACTGTTTCATTGAAATTCCGATCGAAGTACCTCTGTCGCAGTCTCAGCACGAGGTTATTACCAACTACCTCGAGCCGACCAATGTCACGCATTCCTTTGCTCTGTCGGCATTCGACCAATCCGTAAAAATCGGCGAGTCCGGCTTCTGGCTGCGCTCTTCCCTGGGCACCGATCCCGTCGGCTATCACTTTTGGTCCTCGGGCGAAGCAAGCATTACCTTTCGTCGTCCCCTGTACGAAAATGCCGACCCCGCTACGCGGGTCCCGATTCCGCATCTGATCCATGCCTGGGTTGGCGGCGGCTATCGCCTGACGACGGGTCTGGAAGATGGAACCAGCGGCGTGCTGGATTGGGTAAAAGATCGCAGACTCAATGCCGGGCCGGGCGGCAAGTTGATTGCCGGGTTGAATTTTCACGCGCCGATGCATCCGCAGGCCGGTATCCACTTTAACATCGAGCTGCCGCTTGTTGCCGTTGGAACGAATGCCATCGACGCCAGCACCTACGCTAAATTCGATATCCCGCGCACTCGTGAAGTCTTCTTTGAAGTCACCCCGGAGGGTAGTAGCGATCCCTACGCGCTGGTGCCGATCCTGCGGGCGACCGGGCAGGTCACCGCTTTCTATCACTGGTGGGTCGACCCCAAGCATCCGGAAAACTATTTTCGTTTCGACGCCGGCATATCCTACGCCGAGGTGCGCGAGGCCGCCCTCTTCGATGCGCCGGGACCGACCGCTACGATTACCGGCGAGAATGTTGTCGGACTTAAAACCTACAAAAACCGTGAGCTGGGCGACTGGGTGTTTCTGAAAGCCGAATATCGCAGTCAGGCCGCCTTTCCCTTTGGCCTTTCCGCGCAGTATTCAAACCAGATATTCCTGGGGCGCGTTTATGTGCCGGTGTTCGGACGATTCCTCTACATGGAAGGGAAATATGCCACGCCGCTCCGTCACACGCGCTATTTCGAAACCAAGCACTTCTTTATGATTTCGCCCGTGGTGCGCCTAACTATATAATGGGTATGCAGCATAATATGAAACCCCCACGAACGTCGAACGGCTCAAGTGGGGGTTTTTTGTACCGCCCATCTCGTGGCGCAAATTCCGGCGGCAGACATCGTAGTCGGCATTCCCGAATCGGCTGTAAATCGCACAAACCAATCACTCATTGTTAAGTATCGATGTTGCAATGGCTGAAGCCAGGTCACAGGCATTGATCGCCCTTCGCTATCTTGTCCTCTGTGTCGTGATGTGTCACCAGGCCCTAACCGCTGCGACCACCTCAGAGCAAGCGAAGACGGATTCCGTCGAACAGAAGCAGGAGGAAGTGCCCGAAACCCGCCTGCGCGCCGACCGGGAAGGGCTGGTGCTGACGATCCGCAATGTCGATATCTCCGAGTTTCCCTATATCAATGTTATCGTCGAAGCCTTCAATGAGGCGGGCGATCCGCTCGATACGCTGAGCGATACGGATCTGACCGTGCTGGAAAACGGCGTGGAACAGCCCGTCATATCCGTTGAAAAAATTTCCGTTAACGAGCGTGTGCCGGTGGACTTCGTTTTCTGCATCGATGTGACGGGCTCGATGCAGACCTATATCGACGGCGTTCGTAATAACATCATCAATTTTACTTCATCGCTGGTACGCCGCGGCATCGACTATAAACTAGGCCTGGTGCTGTTTTCGGACGTCATCAAAAAAGGCTATCCGCCCAGCGGCGACGTCATCGAGTTTCTGGAATGGCTGGCCACGACGCGCGCCAGCGGCGGCAGCGACTTCAATGAAAATGCGCTCGAAGCCCTGGGGACCGCCGCGCGGATGGAGTTCCGTCCCTCGGCCAATAAAGTAATCGTGATGATTACCGATGCGCCCTATCACCAGAAAGGCGATTTCGGTCAGGGCGTCACGAGCTTCACCACCGAAAGCATCACCAAATTCATGAGCGATCGCGATGCGCGCGTTTTCTGCATCGTACCGAAAAACCTGCATCAATACGAAAAGATCGTCGTGGGGACGCGCGGCGCATTGTTCGATATCAACCAGAGCTTCGCGACCATTCTCGACAACTTCTCGAATCAGCTTACCAATATGTATGCTTTGAAGTACGAATCGCGCACCGCCGCCATTCCCGACTCTTTGGAGATCGGTATTCTCGATCGTGACAAGCGCCAGCTTACGCTGCGCACGATTCCTATCGCTGCAGTGGGCCGCAAGCTTATCATCAAAAACTTGTTGTTCAAAACAGGCAGCTCCGATCTGAATAGCGCCGTTCCTTCGCTCGATACGATTGCAATGTATATGACGCGCAAGCCGGCGGTGGTGATTCGGGTGGAAGGCCATACGGATTCGCAGGGACCTGAGTGGCTCAATAAGAAACTTTCACAGAAACGGGCCGATGCCGTCAAACGATACCTGATACGCAAAGGGATAGGCTCGCCGCGTATCCGAACCTATGGTTATGGCGAGTCAAAGCCGATCGCTACCAATGAAACGGACTACGGACGGTCACTTAATCGGCGAACCGAAGTCGTTATCGTCGAGAAGTAGTTCGCGCGACTCAGCCTGCAATTGCCCTTGCGGCGCGGCACAATAGCCTTGGTTACCTGAAATCGGTCTTGTTTCATTTCTTCAGCTTCGCTTGCTATGTCGGATACTACGCATTGGGCCTACCCGGCCACAGCACGTGTTGAGCATACGGACCGGTATTTCGGTATCGAGGTCAAGGATCCGTATCGATGGCTGGAACAGTCCGGCGACGCGACGGTCCACGAATGGATCGACGTGCAAAACGAGCTCACGGAAAGCTATCTGGGGCAGGGGACGCTGCGGCGGCGTTTACGCAAGCGCCTGGCCTCGCTGCTGAACTATCCCAAGCGAACGACGCCCTTCAAAGCCGCACACCGCTATTTTCATTTCCGCAATAATGGTCTGCAGAATCACAATGTGCTTTTTGTGCAGGAAAGCCTGACTTCCGCGGCCGAAGCCATTCTCGATCCGAATTCCTTTTCCGACGATGGCAGTACGGCTATGGCCTTTGTTGAGGCCTCGAGCGACGGCCGATATCTGGCCTACGGACGCTCGCAAAGCGGTTCGGACTGGATGGAAATCCGCGTTGTGGAAGTTGCGACACGGCGCGAATTGCCCGACCGTGTACTCTGGGCAAAATTTTCCACAGCGGCCTGGCAGAACGATGGCTTCTATTATAGTCGATTCGATCGCCCGGACAGCGAAGAGGATGCAGGCGAACGGCATCAGTATCACAAGGTGTATTATCATCGGCTCGGCACGGATCAAAGTGCGGACAGCCTGGTATTTGTCTCTGACGACACGCCGCGCTGTACCTGTTATTCGATGGTTACCGAGGATGACCGCCTGCACTTTATCTATGTATCTGAGGATGGAGCCAGAGGCAACGCCGTGTTGTATCGCGATCGGGGGGAGTCCGATTCCGAAGTCCGCTGGCTTGTTCGCGATACGCAGCACCGCTACAGTGTCGTGGATCATATCGACGGCAAGGTATTGATGCTGACTGATTATCAGGCGCCGCGCTGGCGGCTGGTTCTCGTCGATCCCGCGCATCCGGACCCGGCGGACTGGCGCGACATTCTCCCCGAGACGGAGCAGATTTTAGAACGCGTGATCCTGGCCGGCGACCAGATTGTTGCCGAATACATGCAAAATGTCACTTCGCGATTGCTTGTCTTCAGTTTGGATGGAACAAAGTTACGGGAGATCGACCTGCCGGCGCTTGGCGCGCTGATCAGCCTTTCCGGCCGCAAAGGTGATGAGGAGTTGTTTTATTCTTTCTCTTCCTACACGATGCCCTCGAGCATTTTTCGCTATGATCTGGCCGCCGGCCGCAGCAGTCTGGTGTACCGCAGCGCCTCGAATTTCGATCCCGAGCAGTATGTCACCGAACAAATCTTTTTTCATGGCGCGGACGGCGTCGCGGTTCCTATGTTTCTGTCGTATCGCAAAGGCATGCGGCGTGACGGCTCGAACCCTGCGATCATGGTAGGCTACGGCGGATTCTCGGTTAGTACGCTGCCGT
Source organism: Candidatus Kapaibacterium sp. (assembly GCA_028284775.1). Lineage (GTDB taxonomy): Bacteria > Bacteroidota > Ignavibacteria > Kapaibacteriales > UBA7675 > JANQRB01. The sequence continues at coordinate 20,145 of JANQRB010000024.1, forward strand.
CGTTCGCGCCGATGCGCCAGCTGTTCCTGGAAAGCGGCGGCATTCTGGTAAACGTCTGTTTGCGTGGCGGCGGCGAATTCGGCGAGGAATGGCATCGGGCCGGGATGAGAGAACGCAAACAGAATGTCTTCAACGATTTTATCGCGGCGGCGGAATATCTGATCGCGAAAGGCTATACCAGCGCCGCCAGGCTGGCGATGACGGGCGGCTCCAACGGCGGCCTCCTGGTGGGAGCGGTACTAACGCAGCGTCCGGACTTGTTCAGGGCGGCGATTCCGCAGGTTGGTGTTATGGACATGCTGCGATTTCACAAGTTTACGATTGGTTGGGCCTGGACGGCCGAATATGGTTCAAGTGACGACGAAGAACAATTTCATTATCTCTATGCCTACTCGCCTCTTCATAATATCCCAGACAACTTTGACCATCCTGCGACTCTGGTCATAACCGGCGATCATGACGACCGCGTGGTTCCCCTGCATTCTTACAAGTTTTTGGCGGAATTACAATATCGAAGCAACGGCAGGAAGCCTGCTTTGCTTCGTGTAGCCAAAAAGTCCGGTCACGGTGCCGGCAAGCCGACCGAAAAAATTTTGAATGAGCAGAGCGATATCTGGACGTTTTTGTTTATGAATCTTGAAATCACCCTGCGCGACCGCGATTAAATCAACTCCACATTAGCGCAGGCTGACGCTGATGCCGCGCTCCCGGAAGTTATCAAGCACGCGATTGTACAATTGGCGCTCTCCGTGAAGACTATCGCCGGCCTGGCTGCTGCCGAATGCCACCATCTCGATGTCGCCGTACAGGCTGCTGAGCTGTCGTCGGGTTTGAAGTCGGTTGGCCGCGCCTGCGATCCGGACGGCGATTGTTTCGAAGTCGGTGCCGGCAAAGCTACCGATAAGATACAGGCGCGTCGGCACCTGGTTGATAATGATACGTCCTGTCACCTGTGAAAGCAGGACGGCCTGGGTCCGCAGATCGCGCTGACGGGCGTTGACAATGGCGTGGGTGATGACGTCGCCATAATCCTTGAGTGAGCTGCACTCTTTGTAAACAGCCGTGCCGCCGACCACCATGCGTGTCTGGGCGGAGTCCTTATCTATGTCGGCGGCTATACTGCGGGCGATGCGTTGCGCCTCTTCCGCTTCGAGCGGCGACAACACAACGGTAAAGACCCCGTTCGTTGCGGGCTCCGTCCGGCGCTCGACGATGCCGGATTCCTTTGGCATTTCGCGGTAATACAGGGTGAGAATAAACACAGTAATGACGAGGAAAGCGAAGAAGGCGAAAATGTATTTCCAGCCATGAGGCGAGGGGCCCTGCTGACTGTCGCTAGTTTCCGATAGCGTCGTCTCGTCATCCCGTTCCATGCTGCTGCCTCGTTGATGCGAAAAAGATCATGGCTTCCAATCGCGTTCTTGTGACGAATCAGTCCTCGCTTTCGTGGTCTGTCGGCGCCGCACCTAATGTGGGTCCACGACACGGGCATGGAGCGCCTGGAGCAGGCCCGAGGCCAGGGCTCGCGGCACGGCGATCGAAGCAATACCGTTTTGCGTACCGATATCGATCAGTGGCGGCTCGGGGGCTGCGATGGCGTCGCGTAACGACGACACAATGCTGAAGGCGCGGAGGGCGGAGATGCCGAACATCGTTATCATCGCGTAGTCTTCCCGACTGTTGAAATCGGCGGACAGAGCCGGGGTGGCCGCTATGGCCGGCGGACGGCGAGCTATGATGCAGAGCGCATCGCGCCGGAGGTGTACCTCCACCAGATCGCGTTTGTCCGGATACAGTCGGCTAATGAAAGTTTCCGCATCCAGGGCGCGGTTAAAGCTGGGCTGTGCTTTTTGAATGATGCAAAGCGGTGCCAGCAGGGCGATGATAGGGCTCAGCGCGGCGTGGCCTTCGGCGTCGATGACTGTCCGGTCTCCCTGCGGATGAAATGCCGAGATGATCGTCAGGGGAATGCCGGCGCGCTGCACGGGCTCGATCATTTGCGGATGCAGCACCTTGACGCCATTGACGGCGGCCGTGTAGGCCTGCGCGTAGCTCAGCCGGGGAAT
>JANQRB010000057.1 GCA_028284775.1 Candidatus Kapaibacterium sp.
GCGATGTGACATCTTTCGATCCCAAGCATTTGTTGTTGATGCGTCCGATGTGGTGCGCGCTACATCGTGACTACTACTTTTTCAGGATCGACTATTTAATAATCTTGCCGCTGAGCCCTATCGTCAGATCGTGTTTTGAGACTGAAGATGAGTACTCTTTAGTCCAAAGATTGCGGATTTTTAATGATAATACGTCATTCTGTTCCATTAGAATTGAAGTTTACACTGTGGGAAACCGAAGGCATTATAATTCATGTGATTACAAAATCGTAATAACTTGGCACGTTTTTGCAGAACAACGGAGATAGTTTTGAAAAGCATCACACGATTGTTCATTTTTCCGGCGCTACCCTAACGCGGACCTGCAGAGTACCAAATTCAGTGCGTGTTTAGAGGAACGAGAATGAGAACCGGGTCTGAAGTTTCTGTCGCCGATCGTTCGAGTGATAGGTGGGGCCCCTTTGAAGAAAGTTTATCCGGTAGCTGTATTTAATCCTAATCGGGAAAAAGGGCATGGCACAAGAATTATTTCAAAACCGGCGCAAATCACTAATCACCATTATGGTTCTGCTTCCGCTGCTAGCCGGAATACTTGTAGCGGCGCAGACTACGTGCAAGATCAAGAATAGGCTTGATGAAGACATTGTCGTCACTATTCATTGTAGTGACCAGAGTTCATGTGACGTTGCGGTCGAAGATGGCGAAAACGTTAAAGTCTACCTGCCGGCGGATGTCATCGCCGTTGAAGTGGAAGATGTTTTTGTCATGCCCGGTACATCCGAAATTGTTACGCTGCAGAGCGGAACGGTGATTGAAGTCGATTTCACGAGAACGCACTACATTGCGATCGTTGAAGACGATATCGGCGATTGATAAAAGCTACAACATGGCCTGTATTCGCTGATCCCTGCCCTTCGACATCAGCGCACGGCAATCAGTTGCACATTGAAGTATCCCACAGGCGCGCCGGCCTGCTTAGCTCATTGGTTCAATTTCACAAACGGCGGTCATGCAGACGGGAAAGACGCTGCGTCAGCAACGAATCAATTCCCGACAAACTGTCCGCGTTTTTTCAATACCCGCCACCGGCAGCCAACCGGTAACGGCCGATGACAACAGCAGCAGCAAGCATGCGCAGCGCAACTGACGATAAGCACATTGCAAAGTCACGTCCAGTCAACGGCCGTTCGTCGGATCAGTCACGGATCGAACACCTACTCGATCCCGTAAGTGAATTACTGCATTCCGAACCGCAGAAGGCAATGGCGCGCGCGCGTGAGGCCGCACAAATTGCTACGGACGCACTTACGGCAGCCACCGGCGGCGCTCAGTATCTGCGCGGTATCCGTCAAAGCCTGGCCCGTTCGCTGCTGACAATGGGGCAGGGGCACAACCTGCTGAGCGAATATGACAGGGCAGAGGAACGTCTCCACACGGCCCTGGAAGAGTATGAAGGGCTCCAGGATGTCGAAGGCATGATGCGCTGCCTGAACAACCTGGGAATGGCCTGCAAGAACAAGGGCGATTATCCCCCGGCGATGGAGCACTATCACAAGAGTCTGGCGCTGAGCCGCGGCGCCGGCAACAAACGGGGGGAAGCCGCGGCGCTGCTCAATATCGGCAATGTGTATTTTCAGCTCGGCGATTACGCCCGGGCGCTCGAATCATACCAGGAAAGTCTGCTCTGCAATAAAGCCGTCGGCAACAGACAGAATGAAGCGATCCAGTTGGGCAACATCGGCAGCGTGTATTCGAAAACCGGCGAAAACGCCAAGGCGCTTGAATACTTTAACAGCAGCCTCAACATTAAAGAAGAGATTAACGATCGGGTCGGGCAGGCGACAGCACACCTTAACATCGCGGGCGAGCTGCTCTCCTTAGATAAAATCGACGCGGCCATGGAGCATGCCGAGCTCTGTCTGCAGATAGCAACGGAGCTGGGCTCCAAGGCGTCGCGGATCTATGCCCTGCAGGTGATCGCCTCGATCTTTGCGCAACAAAGCAAGCATGACCGTGCGCTGCACAGCTTTCGCGAGGCGCTGGCCGAGGCCGAGGCGGCAGGCCTCACCGAAGGCGAACTGCGATGCAATCTATCCATCGGCCGCCAATTGCTACAGCTGCAATGCTACGACGATGCTATCGCAACCCTGCAGAAAACGCTGAGTCTGGCGGAGAATATCAAAGCCAGACATGAAATTCTTAACATCCACGCGGCGCTGGCCGAGGCCTATGAGCTGCATGGCGACACGTCCAGCGCCCTGAGCCACTTCCGCCGTTATCATGAGATCGAACGCGAAGTGCTCAGCGAAGAAACTACCAAAAAGACAATAGCGCTACAGACATGGCATGCATCGGAACAATCCCTTAAAGAAGCCGAAATTTATCGTCTGCAATATGTCGAGCTGGCCAAGGCCAACGACCTCCTTCAGACCCTTAACTACGAGAAGAACGAGTTTATGGGTATCGCGGCGCACGACCTGAAAAATCAGTTGTCGTCGATCATTCTCTCCTCCGGGATGATGAAGCGCCACGGTTCGGAAATGAGCGCTGCCGAGTGGCGTCAGCAAATATCGCGTATCGAGATGACGGCCGAGCGAATGCGCGACATCATTCTCAAACTCCTGGACATCAACAAACTCGAGACAGGCAAGGTCGACATTACGCAGCAGCGTTTCGACATCATCGGCGTTTGCGATGTTGTCATCTTCAACTTCATGGAACGCGCCAAAGCCAAGCAGATCGGCTTGCTGCCTGAGTGGCGCGGAGAAGTCATCTATGCCTTTGCCGACAGTGAAAAAGTGTCGGTCATCATCGAAAACCTGGTCTCCAACGCCATTAAGTTTTCTCATCGCGACACCGAAATTCATCTGCGCGTTCGCCAGCAGGGGCAACGTGTCCGCGTCGAGGTTCAAGACGAAGGCCCAGGCATCGGCGCTGCCGATCAGGAACGACTTTTCGGTAAATTTCAACGTCTTTCCGCCAAGCCGACCGGCGGCGAGCACTCCACCGGTCTCGGATTGTCGATTGCCCGGCAGCTGGCGGAAACGATGAACGGCCGTTTATGGTGCGAAAGCGTCGAAGGTCAGGGCAGCACTTTTATCCTCGAATTGTCGCAGGGCTAGAGTCCGGCGTCGTCGGCGAGACCTACACCTTCTACGTACAGGTCCTCAGGCAGGACCAATTGCCGTCTGTATCACCGCCGCTCCACCTTCCCGCGCTTGATACATTTCCCAGCCCTGTTCGCGCACTGTCTGAGCGTAGTGTTTACCACCGGCATGCATATCCAGCCACGCCAGAATATGAAATTCAACCCTAACAGCCGGCTGACCGGCTTCCAGGGGAAGACGCCGCGCCAAATCTTCACGGACGGCTTGAACCAGGCCTCGTTCTTCGGCCTGCGACTGCGCACGCAGCAGCCTGGTCAAGAACTGCACGAACTCCAGGTCGAGCCTGGCTGCGCCCTCCGACCCCGTCAGTGATTTTTCCGTGGCGGCGAGCAGAAACTCCAGCAAGTCGAAGTCCTGCAGGTCGTAGTGGACAAGGAGCATCATCATGCGAATGCGTCGCCGCCAGTACAAACAGTCGCTGCCGGCGAGCATTGTGTGTGCCTGTTGCAGGCAGGCGAGCGCTGCTCGCAAATCGCCGCAACCGTAGTAAGCGTGAAACAAAGCGCTGTATAGTCGATACCTGAGACCGATGATCGTGGTACCCTCCTTCGTCTCCACGCTGTGCCTAATCCCCTCCAGTGTTTGCAGACTCTGCCGAAAATCACCCCGGGCCGCATGGAGCCCGGCTGTCAATAGTTCGCAATCGATCTTATTGTCGCCGGAAAGTGCGCTCCCGGCTTCATCTGCCAGAGTTTGCGACAACTCCTGCAAACGCAGCGCAAGGCGGTCGAACTGATACAGGCTCAGGTGCATTTTGCACAGACTGCTCAGTCCTCCCCGTCGCCAGTGAATGTAACGGCTGGAATCGGATGAATTTTTGTCGAGTCTTGTCAACACTTCCTCGAGCGCTGCTATGGCATCAGCGCCTCGACTCAGGCCTTTGAGACATTTGGCGCGAATGAAATGAGCGTGCAGCAGCAGGCGCAGACTACCGCCGATCGCCGATTCCCTGAGCAGCGGATGATTCAGGACAGACAGGTAGGACTGATGCTCCGCTTCCGAGCCGGCCGGACCGACTCGAAGCAAAAGGTCGTTAACGCTGCGGTGCAGCTCGGTATAGCCTGATTCCTTGCGGACCAGTTCGTTATAACTATCGATTTCATCGCGATGCCGCTGCTTCCGTGAGCGCGACATCGTCAACTGGTTTATCGACTCGTTCAACTTCAATTCGTTCTCGGCGATTGCCGGCAGCAGGGTGAAAAGTTGAAGCTTGTTGGCCATCGCCCGAGCCTGCCGATATTGCTTCGCCGCCTGGACATACAGTCCTTTGTCTGACAGAATTTTTGCCGTCGCAAGACAGCGATAGATGCGCAGCTCGGATTTATCATTTGCGTGATAGGCCTGCAGACTCTTCAGAATTACTTTGTGCAGGTAGTACTTTGCTTCGGCGAAATGACGGCCGATTGTCCGGCCTTGAAAGAGTTGCAGGAGCGCTGCTTCGTCATAATCGGGTTGTCGGGCTATGGCATCGAAGAGGGCAAGATAGTTTGCCCGCTTGCCCTTGCCGCTCGTCTGGGCAAAGCGCTTAACATAGCGCCGCTCGGAAGGAGTCAAGGCGTGAATCAGGCGATGGAGTTCATGAGTTTTCTTCATCAGAGTTGTCATTTCGGGTTAGTGATTCATCATATTCGTCGGCACCGGTAAAACGAGGGGATCGATAAATAATTCTCCGATTTCGTACAAAAAAGGTCATTGTGTATCCAACACTCTCGTTCGGCCCAGCAAAACGGCTAACACCAGTCCCGCCAAAATAGGCAATTTGAAATATCATTTACAGCTGCCGAATTCTTTGTCGGCTCCCCCTGCCGCTTATAGCTTGTGGATAGGCTCACACACACTCCGACGCTGAACTATTTCGGAATCAAACATTGGATTTTCGGCTATGAATTTTAACTCCTGGTCCATGGGGATCTATGCGCCTGTTGTTCTCTTTCTGCTTATTGCTCTGCCGGCTGAAGCCTATCAACGCACGGTGCTGATCGAGGATTTCACCAATGTCAATTGTACGCAGTGCGAAGATTCCAAACGCGATGCATTGCTGAATTCCATCAATGTCGGCGATGGGGTGCTGTCGCTGCGTTATCACTTTAATAGTGCGGAGCTCGGGCTTACAGACGACCCGGTCGCCGATGCCGACGAGGCCGGCGATGCGAATGCCGCCAGGCGGATAGCATGGTATCAGAATCTGATCGGCTTTGTGTCGCCCCTGGTCGTCAAAGTCGACGGCACTCTCGACGTTCAGGCGCAGGAGGCGGAATTTGCGACGGCGATGTCCGCGCGCGCCGCTATGGAATCGCCTGTAGAGATTGTGCTGAGTGAAGACCACAGCGAGCCCGACAATGTCGCGGTCCGCGTGACCTTGCGCAGTGACGTCGAACTCAATCAGCACTCCCTTCACCTTGCCGTCGTGGCCGCCAGTATCAGCATTCCGGATTTGCCACAGCGCCTGCAGAATCCCGATGCTCCGACAGAATTGCCGAATGTCATGTTGAAAATGCTCCCCGACGGCGATGGCACTGCAGTGACAATGGCGGCGGGTGGTGAGCAAAGTCTCAGCTTCAGTTACTCGCCGGGCGAGGGGGAGTTGTGGTCAAATGCGGGAACATACATCGTTGCTTTTGTCCAGGACAACGGAAGCGGCGAGATCCTGCAGGCAGCTTCCACGCTCCCCCCGCCCCCCGCCGTCAGCACGACGCTTACAGCGGCGAATGACGCAAAAGTCCTGGTGCCGCCTGAGGGAGCAGCCGAGGTGGAAATCACGGTCGCCAATGATAACGACGACGGGTTGACCGTCGAGTACGAACTGTCCATAGATGCAGATCCCGGCAACCTTCACCCGAACCTGAGGGCGCATGTCGAGCCGCAGCGTCTGCTGGTGACGGCGGGTGGGCGTATGACGGCAAGAGTCCGCTTCACGCAACAGGGCACTGAGTATGTCGCGGGCCGCATACAGCTGCGCGCCAGGCCGATTGCAGTCAATGACCAACGTCCCCCGGTTTTGCCGGCGGCGGTCCGGCAGGGTATCGCCGCTATGACCGAGGGCACGCGTATTGTCGTGGCGGGTCAGTTCGGCAACCAGCCGGACACCCGTCGGGCTTACTGGCAGGAAGGCTTGCTTGCCAGCACGCGCTATGGCGACGCCGCGTATTTGTTTGCCGGCACGCTTTATGCCTGGGTGCTGGAAGAGTTTGCCGAGGCGATCGATCTGGCGATCATTCCACTGCGCTATGACGATGTGACGACCGACGATGTCGTGCAGAACTTTCACCTGCAGGGCGATTTGCTGCGCGCTGCGAATCGCCTGCTGGATGCGGGAACGAGCGTCCTGATCTTTTCACAGCACTCCTGCTCATGGGCGCTCGAACCCGCCACCCAGCCCGATGCCGTGGCGACAGCCGCCTTCTTTCGGGATCGCCTGGGACTGAGGTACGCGGGGCCTGCCATCTCCCGCCTGGTCATCAACGGCCAGAGCGGGAACCTGACGCTCTTTCGCCTCAACGGTGTGAACGGCGACCCAATCGGTGACGGCATCGCGATCGATACGGCCAATAACTTTAACCAGACAAGCTGGCCTATGTACGATGCCTACACCGATCGCATGGCCATCGCCGACGGCAGTCCCTCGACGCCGATTTTTTATGCCGATGCTAATCCGTCCAACGTCGTTGCCGTGCGCGCTGAGACGGCGGCCGCCGGCGCGCGTATCGTCTATTATGGATTTGGGATGGAAGCCCTGTCCAAAAGCTCCGACCGCCTGATGATCCTTGACCGCAGCCTCGACTGGCTGCTCGATGACGGAGGCGGCAGCACTTCCGTCACTCCTGCTCAGGTCGGCGGCCAAAACGGACTGGCGCTGCGAGTTGCTTCGCATCCCGTGCGCACAGCAACGGAAATCCACTACCGATTGCCGGATGGCCCGCCCAAACAGCGCCGTCTAAGCCTCCACTCCATTCTCGGAGGCGAAGTACGAGTTTTGTGGAGCGGAAGCCGACAGGGTGGCGCTTACAGCGCGATGCTTCAGCCCGACGACCTGATGCCGGGTGTGTATTTCCTTGTGCTGCAATCGGAGTCCGACTTGCTGTCGCTGCCGATCCTTCTGCAACGCTAACTCCGGTATACTTAACAAAGAACGACAAAACTCTGTCCTCAGACGCAATTCCTCGCTGTCGCTTTTACAATGCTCGGCCATAGATACCCGGCACAAGCCGGCGACTGCGGCGCACAAATCGCTCCTTAGGCAAGGTATCGGGAGCCGGGCCGGGGCGGCAGTGAGGACGCTGTGCGCAGTTTGAGAATACCGGATCCCCGACACCTGCGCGAGATGCAGATAATTGGCGGCTTTGCTACGGCGACTGCAGCGCGATTCGTGTCGATGCTTCGATCGCGCGCCCCAAAGGATGTCGTGCGAGACGAGCAGAGGTCAGGTATCTAGCTGTCTGTATGACGAAGCATTCTGCGAGCAGTCTTAAAACGCCTGCGATAATACGCCGTCCACACGATTATTCCCATTGTGCCGATCAGTGTCGGCCCCAGCCAGGCCAGAAGCATAAGTAAGCCGGATGCCTGGGCAAACATACTCGCGGCGTTAACAACCAGGAAGGCGGTGCTTGCGGCGATGTAAGCAGCCAGCATTCTTGTCAGGTGCCGGAAAAACCAGGCGTAGGGCCGTTGTTGCTTCGTTTGCCGCATCAGGCGCAGGTCGATCGCCGCCAGGGTCAGGCCGATGCAGCCGAATGACAAGAGGATCGGGTTAAACGGCAGGCTGCCGACCGGAATATCGGCAAAGGCATAAAGCAGCAGGCCTATGCCGCAGAGGATCATCGCGAAGCTTAAGTTATAGTCGAACCAGGTCGGCCACTCCGGCCCGGCATTCTTGAGCCGCAGCGCACGATATCCCGTTAATGTCAGGTAAAGCGAAAAAATGCCGATTAACAGCAGAAAGATGTTCGGATTCAGTATCGACAGTGCAATGGCCGTCAGGCAAACCAGCAGCATCGAATACACAAAGATTTTGCCGGTGAATTTGTGACGACGGCTGCCTTTCTTACTCAGCAGCGGGATAAGCCCCGCCAGCAGAGCGATGCCGCCACCCATGACGTGAAGCGCCAACAGTATTTGATGAAGGAGCGACATGATAATTTATCTGCCCGGGTAAAAAATGAACTGGAAAAAGTTAAACTCAAGCTGATTAAACTCGACCCTGCGGTCGCCGGCCATGGCGATGCCCAGGTAGGGTGTGTAGCGCAGCGCCGTTCGAATCGTGAAACCGTTCAGGCGATTGGGGCGGATGTCCCAGCCAAAGAGGAATGCCGGTGTCAGCCTGCTGTCGCTGATGTCCGTGACCTGTTCCTGATTGTCCCATTCCCGGAATTCAAGCTCTTCGTAGCCGAGCGACAGACCCGCAAAGGGCACGAACCCATTGTAATCAAACAGAAATTTCACTGCCTCCAGCGCCAGCGACAATCGCCGCCAGTGCTGGTCCAGTCCATAGGCCCGCTGCTCCTGCACGATTGGCCGGAATGCCAGTTGCAGGGCGGCGTCGATGTTGTTGTGATAAAAGCCGCCAGTCACTTCCGGAAGTATTGTCGGCGGCGGCGCGAAGTTCACGAAGGGGCGCTCGAAGCGATTGTAGGAGGAAGGGCTCAGCGTGAAGGCGCTTGAGACCCCGAGGCCGATGTACCAATCGTTTAATTCATTTTTGTCGGCCAACAGCTTCTCGCGTCGCTCGCGTTCGCCATTGAGTTCGATTGCCTCAGCGCCGATCGTGGTGTCGAAGACATAACTGTAGGCCAGGTTCAGGGCCCATTGGGGCAGGTCGACCGTGATAAATTCACTGCGGCTGAAGGGATAGTTTTCGTCAGCGGGTAGCCAGTATTGCATGCCCAGGTCGATCAGGCCGAAATCGCTCAACAAGGCCAGGCCCGCGTTTGCGTTAAAGCGCTGCAAAACCAGTGCGGGTCCCGTTCTTGAATCGAGGCCGCTCTGCTCATAGCTGTCGATCGACCAGTCGAAGCCGAGATAGGGAGCGGGAATGCCATCTTGTAAACGGATCGGAAACGCGCGTGCGCCCGTACGGATTCCGGAGGCATACGAGGCTTTCGTCAGCGAAGTGTTTTCAGCACGGTAGAGGTCGACAAGAGGAATCGATACATAGAAATCCGCATGGCCCCAGAAGTGCAGACCGCCGACGACAATCGCCGGAGTGAGGCGTCCCGGCACGTCGATTTTCCCGCGTTCGCCAGGCGCTCTCAGGCCGATTGTTTTTCCCGTTGTGAGCAGGGAGCGCAGCTCGGCTCCGACCCGCATCTGCGCAAAGCGATGGCGTGTATTGCCGCCTTCGATATACCATTGACCATAGAGTGTTGTGCTGCCGGATCCCACCAGGACACTGTAGCATAGGGCGGTCATCAGAAGTTTTACGTGCTTTGTCTTCATAAGTACTTTATAGTATAAAGTTTAAAGGCGAAAGAGACAGCCGCGCAAGTTCACTCCGATTCCAGGGCGACTAAAGCGACTGTTTAATCTTTAGGAAAAAAGTTCTGCATTTGTTTAATGTACTCTTCGAATTGACGCCGTCCCTGGCTGCTGATGCTGCACATCGTGCGCGGCTTGCGATTCACAATCTCCTTGTGAAGCTTGACATAACCCGCCTCTTCCAGCTTGCGCAACTGGACGCTTAAGTTACCGTCGCTGGCGCCGATCTTGTCGCGAAGAAAGGTGAACTCGGCCTCTTCAACAGCCATCAATACGGCCAGAATCGCGAGGCGCAGGCGCGAGTGAATAAGTTCATCCAGCTGCTTATAATCGAAGTCCTTCATAGGAAAAGGCCTAGCCGGTCTTGTGCCGGGCCTGGCGGTAAAACCACAGGCCCGGAATGATTTGCAAGGCGAACATCATCAGGGCGAACATTAACAACACATCCGGTCCCGCCAGGAAAAAAAAGGCCGCGCCGCCCAGCCACCAGCCGCCGGCCAGCAGTTGCAGCCAGCGTAAACGCAGCAGGGCGCCGCTGGTCGCATAGCCGATGCCCAATATCAGGCAGAGTAGCGCTATCATCGCATACGCGCTGTAGCCTTCTGCGAGAAAGGCCGCCAGGCCGACGAGCGTCATCACGATTCCGCATGACAGCCAGAGCGTTCCGAATATCTGTCCGATAAACGTACGAGCGCGCAGCTGCTCGCGGCGCTTGCGGCGCAGCAGCCACGAGCACAGCCATCCGATAGCCGTAACACTAAGCCACACAAGCGTATATGCCGTCCATGACGCGACGGCCTGCCCTGCCATCCCGTAGCTGATCAGCAGACCGATGACGACCAGGACGCCCCAGATAATGAAGTCTTTACCGTCGTACAAAACGGCGGACCGGGTTTCTTCAATGATCTGCCGGACATAATGAAGATTGGCGTGAAAATTTTCCGCTTCCATGTAATCGGCTGATAGATGATTCAAGCCTAAAGTACTTTATAATATAAAGTACTCGATTGTGTCCGACTACGCAAACTCTTTTCCGGAGTTGCGGCTGATTGACATCCAGGCGCTTTTCGTTCTGGGCTGACCCTCAGGCTGTCGGGTTTGCCTTGCTGCGATTTGCTGCATTCCTCTCTTCCTTCGCTTGCGCGTGAAGAACGCTCGCGACCCTCTGCGGGGCGTCTGGCCGAATCCGGCTCGCAGTGAAGCGCGAATAGAGACGTCGACGACTATCGATCGATCGACAGCTGGTGTAACAGTCGCTGTCGATCAGCCGTTACTGTCCGGTTCGGACGAACAGGGGAACATTGTAAATAGCAGGCAGAGCGCTCCGCAGGGGAATGGAGCCATGCATCAGAGAGCCGGGATTTGCACGGCGGCATCCGATGCACCGATGTGAACCATAGTCCCGGCGCTGTGTACTGCTGCAACTGTGGTCGCTTTTCGTCGTATCCAGCTCGCTGAATCAATTGATACCCGAATTACCGCTCAATTCAACATTCGGCATCAGCGACAGGCCACTGTCTCTCAATCCAATCAGACAAGACTCCGAGGAGGCTAATGGTGAGTAAGCTTACTGCAATTAGTATGTGCTGTATTCTGGCAATTGCCACGAGCGGTTTGCAGGCCGACGACAGCTTTGAACCGCACGGGGCGATGCTTCGCTATCCCGACATTAGCGCTGAACACATTGTCTTTGCCTATGCCAATGACCTGTGGTTGGCGCCGCGCGAGGGCGGCATGGCTCGTCCGGTGGCGGGACCAGCTGGCGAGGAATATTTTCCGCGCTTTTCGCCCGACGGCCGCCAGATCGCCTTTGTCGGCAACTATGACGGCAATCGCGATATCTACCGGATTCCAGTGGCTGGCGGCGTGCCGAAACGTCTGACCTTTCATCCATACACCGAGCGGCTTTGCGACTGGACGCCCGACGGACGCGAGTTGCTGTTCCAGGGTTTTGGAATGGGCGATCACCCACGCACGCGACAGCTCTTCCGCCTCAGCGCCGACGGCGGCATGCCTGTTCAACTGCCGGTACCCTACGGCGGCGCGGCCTCGATCAGTCCGGACGGCGACTGGCTGGCCTACACACCGTCGAATCGCGACGAACGGACCTGGAAACGCTACCGCGGCGGCCGTGCTTCAGACATCTGGCTGTTTAACCTGCGCGACAATTCCGCCCGTAAAATTACCGATTGGGAAGGAACCGATACGCAGCCGATGTGGTATGGCGCGGCGCTCTATTATTTGTCGGATGGGGGGCCGGAACATCGATTGAACATCTGGCGCTACGATCCCGCGACCGATCAGCGCCGGCAGTTGACGCAGCTCGGCGATTATGACATCAAATGGCCGTCGATCGGTCCGGGCGCCGCCGGTGACGGCGAAATCGTCTTCCAGTACGGCGCCGGGCTGATGACACTCGATCTGGCGACGGAGCAGAGCCGCCCGCTATCGATCAGTATTCCGGGCGACCGCGCCGATCTGCGTCCCCGTTATGTGAAGGCTGACGACCTGATCTACAACAGGGGTATTTCAGCGACCGGCAAACGGGCTGTACTGGAAGCGCGCGGCGACATCTGGACATTAGCCGCGAGCGAAGGCGCTCCCCGCAATCTGACGCGCAGCAGCGGCATTGCCGAACGTGATCCGGCATGGAGCCCCGACGGCCGTTGGATCGCCTATTTTTCGGATCAGCGCGACAGCTACGACCTGTACCTGACGCAGTCCGACGGTCTGGGCGCAACGCGGCGCCTCACGGATCTCAGCAGCGCCTTTCTCTATGCTCCGGTCTGGGCGCCCAACTCGGAGGCCATCGCATTCTGGGACAAGGCAGGCAACATATACCTTCACAATATCGACGACGGGGCTACCGTGAGTATCGATCGCGAACCGCTGAATTCGCGCAACCGCTTGAGCTGGTCGCCCGACTCACGCTGGCTGGCCTACACCAAGAGCCATGACAACCGCAATCATTCCGTGTGGCTCTACGATACGCGCGATAAACAAGCTCACCTGGTGACGGCCGGTATGTTTAACGACAACTGGCCGGCATTCGATCCGGACGGTAAATACCTGTACTTTGTAAGCAATCGTGATTTTTCACGGCCGATGTATGAAGATCACGGCTCTACCTGGATCTACGCCGAAACGGATCGTATCTTCCTGCTGCCGCTGCGCAAAGACGTCCCCTCACCGCTGCTTCTCAGCAATGATGAAGAGGAGTTCGATGATGGATCGAAAGACGAGACCGAAACGGACGATACGGAAGATAAGCAAGAGACGGAGGAGTCCGCCGATGCAAAAGACGGCGCTGAGACGTCAGTCGACATCGACTTCGAAAATATCGAAAGCAGGGCGGTGCTGTTGCCGATCAAATCCGGCCTGTTCTACTTTCTGACGGTTAATGAGAGCGGCCAGATTCTGTATTCGCGCAGCACCGTGCGCCGCAGTCCGGCTGAAGGCGGAATTAAACTCTTCGATCCGACCGCCGACGAGCCCAAGGAAAAGACCGTCCTTGACGGCGCCGGCTCGTACAGTCTTTCGGCCGACGGCAAGAAGATACTGGTTAACAAAAACGGGCGGATGGCCATTCTCGACGCGGCGGCGAATCAGACAATCGAGAAGACGATCACCACCAAAGGGCTGCGTGTACTACTCGATCCGCGCGCCGAGTGGCGGCAGATCTTTCGCGAATCCTGGCGGCTTTATCGTGATTTCTTCTACGATCCCACGATGCACGGTGTCGACTGGCCGGCCGTCTACCGCCAATACGAACCGATGCTGAAGGAGTGCATCACACGTGAGGATTTGTCCTTTGTGATAAGTGAAATGATCGCCGAGTTAAATGTAGGGCATGCGTATTATGGAGGAGGAGATACCGAGGAAGCGCCCCGGGCAAGTGTCGGCATGCCGGGCGTGGAGTTCGAGCCGGTCAATGGCGCGTACCGGATTGCCCGTATCTACAGCGGCGCCGCCTGGGACGCCGATGCGCGCGGGCCGCTCATGCAGCCCGGCGTCGACGTTAAGGTCGGCGACTACCTGCTGGCGGTCAACGGCAAAGCGCTGGATATGGCGCAGGGCCCGCTGGCCGCTTTTCAGAATCTGGCGGGCAGCGTTGTCTCCTTGACGGTCAGCAGTCAGCCGGAACTTAACGATCAGGCCCGCCAGGTGGTTGTTAAGCTTCCCGGCAGCGACCTGGAGCTGCGCTACCGCGCATGGATCGAAGCCAAACGCGCCTACGTGGATCGTCAAAGCAATGGCCGGGTCGGCTACATCTACGTTCCCAATACCGGCGTTGACGGACAGAGCGACCTGGTGCGCCAGTTTAAAGGGCAGTTGCACAAAGCAGCCCTTATCATTGACGAACGCTGGAACGGCGGCGGACAGATTCCCTATCGTTTTATCGAATTGCTCAACCGACCCGTTGCCAGTTACTGGGCCCGTCGCGACGGCAAAGACAACATTACGCCGCCCGACGGACATCATGGAGCGCGCTGTATGTTAATTAACGGTCATGCCGGCTCCGGCGGCGACTTCCTGCCCTACTGGTTTCGCAAGGCCGGCCTCGGCAAACTCGTCGGCACGCGAACCTGGGGCGGCCTGGTCGGACTCTCCGGCAACCCGCCGCTGATAGACGGCGCCTACTGCTCCGTTCCGACCTTCGCTTTTTATGAGACGGACGGAACCTGGGGCATCGAGGGCCACGGCGTCGACCCCGACATTGAAGTTATCGATGATCCATCCCTGATGACCGACGGCGGCGATCCTCAGCTCGACGCGGCGATCAAGCTTATGCTGGAAGAAATCGACCGTCAGCCCTTTATCCATGCGCAGCGGCCGGCATATCCCAATCGCAGCGGAATGGGCATCAGCGAAGACGATAAGTAAAACTGTGAACCCGAGGCAAAGGGCATGGCGCTGAAAGATGGCAGCGCCATGCCCTTTCTTTTGTGGCAGCCTCTTTACCCGCGATTTAACGCACTACATGAATGGCGGCGGCGGCGCTCCCGCTTCCGAATTCCATTCTACAAAAATAGATGCCGCCGGCGAGCCCCTTGCCGTCAAGCTGAAGCCTATGCTCGCCGGCGGGCAGATGACCCTGGAAAATTTCGCGTCTGCGATTGCCTGTACCGTCGAAGAGCTCGAGCCGAATGTCCGAATCCTTCTGCAGATTCAGCCTGATCGCGAAGGGGCCCGGCCCCGGATTAGCGCCGACATCGAGGCTCGCCGCTGCTTGTGGCGCTTCGTCGACGCCTACAGTCAACTGATGAATCTCGGCGAGCGAACGTTTAACGATGCCGGTGGGCACGTGGCCGAGGGTGGCCGCATAAACCTGGCCCTGGCAGACTTTCATTCGCCGATAATGCGAATGTTCGTAGAGACCCGCGCTGACGTCGCGCCAGGAAGCGCCGCCATCGGCAGAGGCGAAAATGCCGTCTTTGTAAACGGCTGCCAGCAGCAGATCCGGCGTTGCCGCCACACTCTCGATCCAGGGCAGCGAATTGGTAAAGGCATGGGGCAATCCGTCGTTGGATCGCTGCCAGGTAGCGCCGCGGTCGCTGCTGACAAAGAGGCCGTCCTCGCCGCCTATCATTACGACCTCGCCGTCGCAGCTCAATGTTCTGATTGGTCCGTCACTGTGAAAATTGACTACCTGCTGCCAGCTCAGACCATTATCGTCGGAGCGGTACAGATCCCCGTTGGCCAGACCGGCCCAGACCCGTCCGCCCGCTGCGCCCAGAACGACAATCCGGCCGTTTGGCGGCAGATCGGCCGCACTTTGCCGCCATTCCGCGGCACTGTTGTCGCGATAAAAGAGACCGTGCGCGGCAGTGCCCGCTATCAGCGTCGCCTCCAGCGCCAGCAAGGACTCGATAGATGCGTCATGCGGAAGACCCGCCGAATCATCCCGCCAGCTCTGTCCCAGGTCCTCGGAACGGAAGACGCCGGTTTCCGTGCCCGCCACCAGCTGATCATCCTGTCGCGCCAGCGCGCGAATCAGGCCGAGTTCTAAGCTGGCGGGCAAGAGACGAAAGCTGTCGCCCTCATTCTCGGAACTGAACAATCCCATGTCTTCTACGGAAGCCAGGATGAACTCTGAGTCGCAATGCAGCGCCTGTACCGACGCTACCGGGCTAAATCCCTCGCTGTCCTGATGCCAGATGCCGCTGTCATCCAGGCGAAACAAGCCGATTTTGTCCACCGAAGCCACTACATTCCGTGCCTGATCATCCAGCGGCGCCAGATCCCAAATCCGCGCGCGCGGCAATCCCTCCCGGGACAGGGCGCGCCAGCTCAGCGTAGCCATATCGAACAGGAAGCAGCCGTGAGCGACTGTACCGGCCAGCACGAGATCCCCCTCGATCGTCAGCGACGAAAGCAGCACATCCTGCGGCAGGCCGCTGCGAAGGACTTGCCAGCTTTGCCCCTCGTCCAGGGAGCGCGCCAGGCCGCCTTCGCATGCAAAAAGAATGTCATTGTCACGGATAGTGAAAGCGTGCATCAGAGCCTGACCGCTCATGCCGTGCTCGATTCTCAGGTAGGTCAGACCGCCGTCGATCGAGCGCAGGACTCCGGCATCGCCCGTGCTGAGCAGCACAAAGCGATCATCGATGGCGATTTGCGGGATACCTCCGCCCACCGCCGTTATTGCGCGTGGATTATAGCCCGTGGGAAGGTCGATTCGCAGCCAGCTTTCCCCCTGATCGCGTGAAACCTCCAGATGTTCCCAAGCCATCAGCATCAGGTAATCGCGATTGACATGTGCCGAGAGATACATTTGCTGCCTGCCCAGATCTCTTATCTGCTGGAATGACTCGAATGAGTCATCCGAGCGGTAGATCGCGTTGCGCCCGAACATGAACCATCGGTTTTGATGAAAGCGTATGTCGAAGATACCGTTGCTGTGAACGCCCGCGTAGCTGACCGGGCGCCAGGATGGGCCCTCGATCGTCTTGCGAAACAGTCCCGTCCAGTTGTTGGCTATCAACTGGTCGTCCATCACAACGAAGCGATGCGCCACCGCGCCGGCGGGGCCTCCCAGAGCCTGCCATCGAGCGTCGAGCGTTTCACAAAGCAGGAAGAGCAGAATGAGAACAGATGTAAGATGCCGCATAGTGTACCGGTGCTGTAATTCAACAATAGCAAGTTGCCGGTCCGGCTTTGCAGACGGACGCCGGTACAAGTGCCCCGGAGGCGAGTAGTTACATTGGAAAGGCGAAGAGCGTCTCCACCGCTTGATGAGAATGCCGGCGGAGACAGCCTGATGAGCAAGCGAAGCTTGCCGCATGCTGATTTAACGCTTAATCTTCAAGGCGATAGTCTGCGTGGCGCCGCTGCTTCGAATCCGGCAATAATACATTCCGTTTGCTAAGCCTGCCGTGGACAGCCTGATGCTCTGCCGGCCCGATGCCAAAAACCGCCTGCCGAGCTTCACAATACGCTGTGCAGTGATGCCGACCAGATCAAGGTCGATATAGGAATCGGTCGGCATGTCAATCTGCAGCGTACATTCATCCCGGGCGGGATTCGGCGCGAGCAGGACCGCCGGCGGCATCGCACCCTTTTCCGGGACACTGACGACGTCGGTCATGATTTCGCTCAGGGAACGCTGCCAGATGCCCCTGGTGCCGGCCTCGCGGAATCCGGCGTAGACAAGGCCATCGCAGGCCGTCAGCGACGTAACCGTTGAATTAGTCGGCAGACCGTCATGAACCCGCTCCCAGGTTTGCCCATTGTCCGTGGAAGCGAAAACACCATCCCGTCGGAGGGATGCCATTAGCAAGTTCGGCAGCGCCAGGACGGATCGAAATTCATACCGGCCGCCGCTGGCAAACGACGACAGCTCTCCGGAAACATTCTCCCAGTTACTGCCCTCATCGCGGCTTAGATACAGGCCGGAACGGCTGCTGACGAGTATGGTCTGAGCCCTGACGCTGATGCCGTTAATAGCGCCCTCGCTCTCAAAACTGTCAAGGGCCTGCCAGCTTAGACCATTGTCTACGGATCGATACAATTCCCGAGAGTTATTGCTCACCCATAGGGCATTGTCGCTGGCGCTGATTGCCGTCACAGCTCCGTCTGCAAGTACTTTGTCGTCGCAAAGCCGCCAGGCGGCTGATTTGCTGCTGCGACAATACATTCCATGTTTTCTGCTGCCAACGAGCAGGACGTCACCCGCTGCAGCAATGGCCTCGACAATGAGGTCCTCCGGCAGACCGCTCGTTACTTGTTGCCAGCTATCTCCATTATCGCTGCTGACAAACAAACCATTTATTCCACCGGCATAGACCATGTCACCCTGCCGCTGCAGCGCCAGGATCGGTTTGATGGGAACGCTTGACACCAGGTTCGTCCAGGACTGGCCTCCATCGCTCGAGCGGTGCAAGCCATAATCGGCAGTAGCGGCAAACATTGTCTCCTCTTCGCATAGAAGTGACAAGATCGCAGTGGATGGAGCAATCCCGTCGCTTTGGCCATGCCAGGTGTCATCCTCCGCCAGCTCGAAAATGCCGCTTTGGAACAGGGAGGCCACGAGGCGGTCGGGATGGGCCGGCGGAACCAGGATGTCCCAAACATTTGCAGACGGGAGGCCTTTCTGAGTCAATACGCGCCATTCCGATGAGCCTTCACGGAGCTCACATACTCCCTTAGTAGTGCCATTGGCTACAACCAAGGCATCGTCTTTGAGGCAAATGGCGGTTGGAATGACGCCCTCCGGCAGTTCTGCCGGAAGGACTGTCCAATTGCTACCCTGATCCGAAGAGTAAGCGATGCCGAGCTGCGAGGCGAAATACACCTCGTCGTTTCGTAGCGCGAAGGCATCGCTCAAAACCTCGACACTGATGGCAAGCGGGACGGATTCCCAGGTTACACCCTGATCTTTCGTTCGTAAGATTGTATTGACACCGGCATTGACCAATACATAACTCTCCGTAATCGCACATTGCGGAAAGCGGCCGAAACTACCGCCCGGGTTGTAGCCCGGCGGCGGCTGAATCTTGATCCAGGACGCGCCCTTGTCTTGCGAAGCATAGATGCCTTTTTTAGCCATGGTCGCCAGGAAATTTTCGTTGGAATGCCCATCGAAGAAACCGGAATCGTCGATCGGCTTGTCGATCTCGCGGTAAGAAGCCAGATTGTCGTCCGACTGATAGATGCTGTGGTGCGCAATGATATATAGACTGCCCTTGTGGTAGTGCAGGTCAATTGCCCGTTCTTCGCCATTCTGCGAATAGACCGAACGCTGCCAGCGCACCTCGTCTATGCCCCTGACATATAAGCCCGACCAGTTGATGGCAAAGAGATGTGTTTCCGATGCCGCAATCTTGGTGGCATTGGCGTTGGCCGGTCCCGGCAGTTGCCGCCACTCGGCATAGTTGCTGGCGAAACAAAGAAAAAACAAGAAGCACAACAGCGCAATACGAAACATATGCTACACCTTACAGCAATTGAGACTGCTAGTCCATCTTGTGCACGATAGTAGCAAAGCCGCGGTCAGAACACGATGTCGGGGCTTCGGTTACAGCCGCCACCGGAAAGAAAAGGCACCGGGAGCTTCGCCGCAATTCCCGGTGCCGATCTCGCATCGCCTTGCAAAGGCAGATGCCGATTACTTAACATTACACGCAGTTCTCTAGTGCGCCACCGTGACAAACTGCCACTGTGTGTTGGTCGCAGTGCTTAACTCGACGAAGTACAGGCCATTGGGAATACCGGATACATTCAGGTAAAGCAGGCGACCATCGCTTTGCCAATTGCTCCTGGCGAAGTCGATCGCATTGCCTGCAGCATCATAGACTTTAAGGGCGCTCAGCTCTTCGTCGCTACCAAGGTCGATCGTCACCTGCTGGTCGGCGGGAGCGGGCCAGACCGGCTGCGTTTGATCGGCTCGGCTGTATTCTGCGTCCGGCTGCAGGCCAGCTTGTTTAAGCGCGCCGCCGGAGAAATTGCTTGACTTGTACATCACGCGCTTGAGCTGATTGTCGGCATGGGCAAAGTAACACTTTGCTGTGGGTACCGGCTGGCGCCCCGCCACGGACGATTGTTCCTGCGCGCCGGTCAGATTAACATTCTGCAGAAAAAAGATACCCGAGGGTACGCCGACAAAGTCCAGCACCTGAACGACAACTTCCGAGGAAGACTGCCCGGGATAGGAGCTGGCCGGAACGAAGAGGTTGCAGCCGAGGCCGGGACTGTCGTCGTCATAGGACCAAGAAACTATGATGTTGTCGCCGCAATAGGATACGGCCGGCTTGTAGTTGGCGCAGCTTTCCATGCCGCTCAGAGAATTAATTGTATTGATTAAACCGGTATAGGCATTGTAGCCCAGGATCGCTGTTTTGTTGCTGTTGAGATCGGTCTTCTGGTACACGATTTCGATAAACTTCTCGGCATCGGCGCCGTTCCAATTCCAAAGGCAAGTAATACGCGGCGTAGCGAGCAAGTCCGTTGCAATGCCATTGTCGACGGTCACCGGCAAAAAGGAATTGACGACACCGGCAGCGACGTTGTAAAATTTTTCCCATTTGTGAATGATCTGGCTGGAGGCCCCCCCGGTGGTTTTTGCGATGAATGTCATCTGCACCAGGTAATTTTGGTCGTTGCGAAAGACCGATACATCCGGCTCGGAGCAATTGAAGTCGATCGTGGAAAAATTGGTTTCGCTGACTTTGGCGAGCGAGGGCGACAGAGTGCCGAAAATATCACCCGCCTTGGCGTAGATCACTTCATTGCCGCTGGCGGACTCGGTCGACTGCCAGATCACGGTGATGTTGTCTTCCGCATCGACGGCGATATTGGGATGACGGCTTTGCGTCGTATTGTATACGTTTGTCGGAACCGCCGACGTCGGTAGGAAGTCATTGCCGCTGCGCGTGTAAACTTCCATGAGAATGCTGCCGTTAAGCTCGTAGACAACGATGGCATTCATTCCGTCGTTGCCGACGATAACGTCGGGGTCGGTCGGCAGGACGCCCGCTACGATGGAATTACCCAGCAGCGGCAGCGATTTGGCGATGCCGCCGATTTCCCAGCCAAATCCCGGCACACTGCCGTCCCAGGTCACTACCTGCTGCACCTGATCCGGGCAGCCGCTGCATTTGCCGACGTCGATGCCTGTATTCTGAACATTGGCCGTTGCAGTTTGATTGATGCTTGCGTCGGCGCTTATCGCGTTAACAAATGATTGTGCTTCACCTTGGTTATGCAAAAGACATACAGTGATTGCAGCTAAGGTGATCTGCCGCACTGAAGCGTGAAATCTTGACATGATTTCTCCTTTTGTCGAATGAAACTGGATTATGATTTAACGCCTTCGATAGCGTTCGATGCCGTAAGTTCGCACCTGATTCGCAAGCGGAACAGAGCAATGAAACAAGTGGTCGCTGGGGCGGTATAGCCGGTCCGCCTGGTGTAACCGGCGGACAATTCGGGTCAGGCACAGCGCTCGCTTGCAGTCGCGATTCTTCTCCAAGAGCTCGGCGGGCAGCGTGGCGCAAGTGCGAGATCGGGATATTGGGGCTGCTTCGATATAAAGCGTGATTTTCCCATATTGCGGCAAGCAATGAACCAAATACATGTGAATACCTGGATACATGTCGGGCTACTTCAAGCTCAAAACAGTCTACCGCGATCTGCTGCTGCCTTTGCTGGACTTCTGTGCGCGCAAAGAGATTTCAGCGGGCCGGATCAGACTTGTCGCCCTCCTGTCGGCTCTACCTGCCGGTGTTTCACTGGCGTGGCAACCCTCCGCGCACTGGCCCCTGTTGCTCTTTGTTGTGGTCCTCGTGCTGCGTCATGCGCTCCATGGAATTGCAGCTTTGCTGTCGGCTGGGCGGCAGAATTCTCCGATTACCGTCTCATTCCGGGAGAAGCTGCTTGTGGTCGCGACCGATGGAATTTTGTATCTGCCGCTGGCCCTGCAGCCCGGAGTGGCGAGCGCTTGGATCGTAATCGCCGTAATGCTGGGGCTTATTCATGAATCAATGGGAACGGTAGAGACGAAGGGCGGCATCTTTCGCAGGGATTATGATCTGATGGGCGCGAACAACCGCGCGCTCTGGTTTGGTGCTGTCGGTCTTTTGCTCGGGCTGGGCGTCGCCCCCGGCCTTTGGCTGACCTTAATGTTACTGCTGTTTAACTTCATGCTGCTGATCACGGTCGCTCATCGCTTCCGACGTTTGCGGCGCGCGGTCTAGTATTATTTCTTAGCTGTAGTTCGCCGCGCATTGTCGTTTCAAATCGCAGCTCCCGCAGTGACAACCGACGGTGTACTGAAACTATGTTCCGGTGCAGTCTCAGGCGATGCCGGCTCGCTCATGCATTCATGCCCGAGATGGCCAAGAGTATTCCGAACATTCCAATAAAAACGGACCTCGCAGTTAACTCTAACTGCGAGGTCCGTTTCCTGTTTGCGGGAATCGTCAATCGCGATTCGGTCCAAAAGACGGTTGCCAGGGCAGAGTGTCGCCAAAGCGGATCAGCGAGGGCCTTCTGAACTATTGGCGACTCTTTACCTGTATTCGCAAATCACTCCGGCAAATGCCGTCTCTTCAGTGTTGAACTACAAAATTCCGCGTGATTAACTCCGAGTCGATATGAAGGCGACAATAATAGACGCCGGCGCTCTGCGGCGCGGCATCAAATGCCACTGTGTACCGACCGGCCGTTTGGACGGCGCTGACCGGCGTGCCCAGCAGACGACCTAATTGATCGCTTATCTCCAGGCGTACCGTTGCGTCGGCAGCTAAAGCATAGCTGATAGTCACCATACCTGCGGCCGGATTGGGTGCGATGGACAGCATGCCGTTCTCTATGCCTTTCCCGACCGAAGAGCCGACTCCTGTGGTTGTAGTGCTCGCCAGGCTGCCGCGCCAGGTAGCGTCGCAGCCCTGCGCATCGATCACCACAAGATAGTAATCGCCTGCGCTGAGATTAGCGAGCGCGGTACCGCTCTGCGACAGGCCGATGCCGCTCCACTGGCAGGTATAAGGGGGCTGCCCGCCGCTGATATCCACCGTCAGCCGCCCGTCGGAATGACCGTCGGCGCTGACATTTTCCATGTGAACTTTCAGGGACAGGAGCTCCGGGCAGGGGCGTTTGTAACGTTCGTCGTCCTGGGCGCCCTGTACGGAGTAGGGTGTCGGGTCTGCATTGTCCTGTGCGGGAGCAGCAAGCGTCATCGCCCATAAGACTACGAACGATTTACAGATCAGAAGCAGGGTTGGCTTTCCGTCTTTTTGTTGTAAAACTCTATCGAATATCATAATTAACTCCTTGAGGAAAGGACATTGTGCATTGTTAATTACATCCTGAGTGGAATCCCGAATTAACTTAAAAAGTTAACTCTCTTAAAAGTACAGTCGCAGAAAATTCTCGTACGAGTCGGCATTTTTGCTCTTCTTACGGCGTGAAAGGGTAACATCTCTTTTTTTACCCCAACCGAACAGACCCCTCGTGTAATAGCCCTTTGAGGAGTTGCCGCTATCATGGGCATAGCCATTGTCGTAGGTTCGGGCGTAGCGATGCGTGATTTCGTGCAAGAGTATAGCCGCCCGGTCTGCCGGGTCCTTGGCGAAATACTTCCTGCAGAGTTTGATTTTTCCTACAAACCACTGTGTCTTTGCCACATATCCTTTACAACGGCCTTTACACTTGATCTTCAGTTTTTTGTTAAAAGCTTTGTAGGTCTTTTTTAACTTACGGCAGATTTTGCGTAAGTGGCGTTTCCTTGGACCTTCTCTTTCGTGCATGCCAAACCATAGCCGGATATTGTTTTCCGTCTTGTCCAGATTAGCCTGAGTTCCTTTGCCGTTGACATAATCTCTGACGGCGATGTAGCCGTTACCAGCGGCGCGGAAGGCTTTGCAGATGTCCTGCTTGGCTTTTGCGCGTTTACTGCTTGCGCAGCGTCTGAACTTAATCCTGATCTTGCGGGGGCCGGGCCAGGGCGCTTTGCAATGCACCGAGGTCTTGCATCTGCGATAGCGGCACTTCAAACCCGTTGGGTCCGTATAGTTCAGCGGATCATTGCCGACATAGGCATAGGCATTGCCCTGGTTGTGCAGGTCGCCCCAGGTGCCGATGGGATCGCGATTAATGAATCGGCCGTTTTCAGGATCGTAATAGCGCGCGCGATTGTAATACAGTCCGCTTTCGCTGTCCCAGAAGCGGCCCGTATACAGGTAGTGATTGCCAACAGCCGTGGCGGTACGCGTATTCCATGCGGGGTCGTAAATCGTCGGGGCGCCATAGGCCTCGTAGGAATAGCGTTCCACCACACTGCCGCCGCCATCGGTCAGAGCCACGACCGATCCCTGGCCGTCCTGATGATAATAGTAGTCCTGACCGTTTCGCCGCATACTCAGGATTTCGTCGGTCGCATTGCCATAGACATAGGTTGCGAGCACCGAACCATTGCCGTCGCGCTCTTCGATAATGTTGTCCAGGCTGTAATAATAGCGCTCGGTTCCTGCGGGAGTCTGTTTTTCGACGCGCCGTCCCAGGGCGTCATATCGATATGTTGCGCTTAATCCGCCGTTGATGCTGCTCAGATGATTTTCATAGTCATAGGAATAACTATTGGAACCGTCATTAGTCAGGTTGCCGATGGCGTCATACAATGGCGTGCTGGGCGTACCACCCTTGACAATGGAGACGTATGCGTTGACGTTGTTGTCGGTGTAGTTCGTCACGACGCCGTTAAGGTTGCGTGTCGTACGGCTGCCGGCCGGGTCGTAGAAATACGAAGAAGTCGACAGGACGGGCGAAATAGCCATGCCAGTCCATGTGCCGACCTGCCTGCCTGCCAGGCGGCAGGCATTGTCATAGCTAAAAGCTTCGGAATGTGTCGGCCGATGACCCTGAACGGCAACACTGGTATTGCCTTCGTTATCCAGAGTGTACTGGATGTTAACAAAAGCGCCCGGCCCATGTTCCATGCCGATGAGTCTGTTGACGGGATCGTAGGCCATTGTCAGGGAGCTGCCGTTTTGCGGAAAGCTGCGGCCGATCATATTGTCGGCGCCGTCGTAAGTAAAAGTGACCAGGTCGAGGCCACCCTCGCGTATACGCTGTAGGCGCATGCGGGCGTCGCCGAGCATCTCAATGGTTCTGCCGGAGGGATAGGTGATCGTTTTGGCGGCGCCGGCGGCGTTGAGACTGTAACTTGTCGTCAGGCCGTTAATCGACTCGCTTATCACCCGGTCGGCGTTGTCGTAGGTATACGTCACCGTGGCTGCGTTATTGACGGCAGTCAGCAAGCGACCGCCGAGATCGTAGCTGTAGCTGTCATCATTGCTGCCGGGGAAGTCGCGCAGGATAATGCGGCCGAGCGCATCGTAGACGTAGGAGGTCACGTTGCCCGCCGCGTCGCTGCGGGTTAATTTTTGTCCGATACCGTTGTAGGTAAAGGATTGTGAAGAGAGATCGGCAAAGGTTTCCTGGATCATCCGATTATGGGCATCATAAGTGTAGGTCGTGGCATTGCCGTCCGGATCCGTACGGCTGATGACATTGCCGACCTCGTCGTATGTAAAGCTGCTGGTGTTGCCCGCATTGTCGACCATCGTCAGCCGGCGGCCGAGGACGTCGTAGGTGAATGCTTTGTTCTTGGCATTCCGGTCCTGAATGTTTTCGATCTGCGACAGCGCATTATACGTGTACAGGGTGCTGCGACCCATGGCATCCGTCACGCTGATAAGCCGGTTGTAGGCATCATAGCTAAAGGAGTCTGTGTTGTTGTTTGCATCACTTGCCGAAGTCATGCGCGAGTTTTTATCATAGAGGAAGTTAACGACAGCAGCCAGATTATCGGTGACGCTGAGGAGGTTCCCCTGTGGGTCATAGCTCTGAGTCTCAATATTGCCGTTGGGCAGGTGACGTGCCGTGACATTGCCGTTGCAGTCATACACGTAGCTGGTGACCACGCCCGCGCCATTTGTTTCACTGACCACCTGGTCTGCCGCATCATAGCTGAAGCTTATCGTCAGATTGTTGGCATCGGTCATCGAGAGAATGCGACCGGCGGCGTCGTAGCTGTAGCTGACGGTGTAGCCCAGCGGCCCCTGGATTTGGGTCATACGTCTGCCCGCGTCGTAGGTGAAGCTGAAGCTGCGGTTAATGGCATCCTTTTGCTGCGTCATGAGGCCCGCGCCGTTATAGCTGTATTCCGCCATTATCTGCGAAGCTCGTGTGACGCGGATCAGACGATTGAGGGCATCGTAGGTATTAGTCGTCGTGTGGCCGCGGGCGTCGGTCTCGCTCGTGCGATTGCTGTTGCCGTCATAGGTGTAAGTGCTAGTGTTGTTGAGGGCATCGGTCGCCGATATCACGCGATCGAGCGCATCGTAGACATAAGTCGTCATCGCTCCGTTAAAATCCGTCTCGCTTAACACATTGCCATTGGCGTCGTAGGTAAAGCTGCGTGTATCGTTAAGCGCATTGGTTTCCAGAATCAGTAAGCCATTGCTGTCATAGCTGAATTGTGTTGTATTGCCCATTGGATCGGTTTCGCTCTGCAACTCGCCGAATTCATTATAGACGTGGTATACGATAATCTCATTCGGCCGCGTGATAGTAATTTCGCGGTCGAGTACATCATAGGTGTACATTGTTGTATTGCCGTTGCCGTCGGTCTCCGATACTATATTGCCATTGCCGTCATAACTTTGGCTCTCGGTACAGCTGACTGCATCCGTGCTGCTTAACTCCCTGTTTAACAGGTCATAAGTATAGCTCGTTGTATTGTTCAGCGCATCGGAATGCGTGAGCATATTGCCGACGTTGTCATAAGTCATCGACTCACCGCCGATGGGATAGCTGACATTCGTAAGGTTGCCGCAGGCGTCGTAGGAGTTATTCGTTGTGAAGCCCGATCCGTCCGTATGGCTCAGGGTATTGCCATGAGCATCGTAGCTAAAGCTTTCCGTGACGCCTAAGGGCCGGCTGATTGTGCTGAGGTTGCCCCGGGCGTCATAAGTATAGCTGGTCGTTTGTCCGTTTTTGTCGGTTTCGCTGGCCAGCCGATCCGTGTTGGCGACATAGGTATAGCTCGCCGTCTGGCTGAGCGCATCGGTTTCAGTCAGGACGTTGCCGAGTCCATCGTAGGTATAGCTGGTGACATTGCTGTTGGCATCGGTGATTTGCGTGATATTGTTTTGCGCGTCATAAACATAAGACTGATTGAATCCACAGCACGAACCGGTTTTTTGGATTACGCGGCCCTGCCCGTCGAAATGATAGCTATGGCTGCGGTTGGTCGTTGTTCCCACCTCGGTCACACTTGTTGAAGAAGCGCCGTAGGCCAGGGTCGTCTGGGTAATGGACGAAGCGACGCTGAGGGCCCGACCGGCGGCGTCATAGGTGACCGTGAAGAGCGAGGCGCGGGGATCCTGTATTTGCGTGAGGTTGCGCGAGGCATCGTAGGTATAGGAGGTCTGATTGCCGAGCGGATCCGTTACCAGTGTTTTATTGCCGGATGCGTCATATTGATAAGCGATGGTACGCGCCGGGTTTGTATTGTTATCCGTGATTTGCGTGAGCTGTCCGCCTGTAAACACGAAATTCAGCATTCGCCCGCAGGCATCGCTGATGGACTGCGGCAGGCCGCCGTTATACGCCAAACTTATCGTGTTGCTGTTGCGGTCCACCTGTGAAGTCAATCGCTTGTGACCGGCATCGTCAAAAAAGTATGTTGTCCCGCCGGGTGTCACTAAACGAAATTTACCCGGCTGGTATTCTTCGAGCTTGTCGTAGACGCCCGCCGGCGGAGTATAGGAAGAGCCATTCCAGCTGTACAGGTCGCTGGCGCCGTCGGAGCGCCTAATCAGGACATCCGGACCCTGCAATTCGTAGAGCAGATTGTAGGAAAAAGTCCAGCCGTTGCCGTAGCCGAAGTTTAAGGCCGTGCGATGACTGTTGTAGCTGAAGGCAAGGTCGAGATCCAGCGTCGGACCGCGACCGGGTATCTCAAGATCAACCCGTTCATAAAAAACATTGCCGCTATAGGTATTAACATTGATGCCACCGGGCCCTTCAATATTCGGGCGGGCGGCGCTTTGCGCCTGTGCGTAGGGCGTTAAAAACCCCGCCGCCAACAAAAAAGCAATGATAGAATACAATCGATTCATGACTCTCACCATGATTGTTGATACGTAGAATGATTGTTTAAGCAGACATACACAGGCAAGCGGCAGCCTTCCCAATCGACGTTAAGGATCGGGATGACCGACTACACTGCCGGTTGAAAGAGAACTGCCAAGCTTGTTAGTCTGACGATTCAGGGAGAAACAACTGAGTGCGAATCTCCCGCCGTGCTATGGTTTTAATTGATCATGCCGAATCTGGGAAGGGAATTCGCACGGCAGTGACGTCACGAATTAATTTCCAGGCTTCGACTGTAGTAGTCTGCGTCGTGCCAGTCTTGTTGCGACGCTGACCGTGCATGGTATTGATTATGTTAAGCTCCGGGCCAATATACGGTCGACAAAAACACGGAGCATCCGCCAAAGTACCGGCGTGAAGATTGGAGGGATAGACGTGTAGCTTGGCTGTACTGGCGTGCACGGCCAATGCGCGCTTCGACCCTGGTGGAATGCGGCAGTGTTGTAAGAGCTGGGGAAAATTGTGCCGAGTTGTCCGTTAATGATCACCGAGCCCTTGCCGATGTCTATCGCGGCCTCAATTGCAATGCCTCGGTAGCTCATTAACAATGGCCAGCTTCCGACAGGCGAAAAGAAGAGAAGGTATCCGGAAGCGTTAGCGGAGCAAACTCAATTTTTGTGTCTCAAAACTCAAACTCCACCCCGATAATCGGCAAAAGGCTGAACTGATGCTCCGGCACTATTTCATCCAGCGCCGGTTCGAATTCATACTCCAGCACGTTGCTGCGATTGTAGATATTCCAGATACTGGCGAACAGCACAAGGCTCGCGTTGTCGAAAAAGATACGCCGGTCGGCGCGGAGGTTGAGACTGTGATAGGGCGGGATGTATTCGCTGTTAACCCGGCTGAAATCGCGGATGCCGCTGCCGCTCTCGATGGATGCCTGCAGGTCGAAGGGCGTGTAGGCGCGGCCGCCCGATAAGTTAAAGCGGACGCTGAACTCCCAGACCTCGCTGGCTTTATAGCCGCCGATCAGGCTGAAGAGATAGCGATTGTCGAACATGCGGTTACGGGTGACGCCGTCAAGGTCTTCGTAGCGGCTGCGGAAGAATGAGGCGCTGACGATGCCGTGAAAGTCCTGCGCCAGTTTTTTCTGCAGCATCAGCTCGATGCCGCGGGCGTAAGCCTTGCCATTGTCCTGGAAGGTGATCGGCTGGTTGAAGCCCGGATTTTCGCTGTCGCCAAGGAAGATATTCGGGGCTTCGGGGCTCATTGGAAAGTTGCGGTATTCCTTGTCATAAAGCTCCAGGGTCAGCTTGCTGTCGTCGCCGATGTAATAGTCGAAGCCCAGGATGAAGTGCAGGGCCATCGGGTCGCGCAGGGCAGCCAGCTCCGGATTTTCCGAAAGGAGGTAATAGGGCAGGCGCTGGTGATAGACGCCGCTGGCGGCATTAATGCTGAATTCGGGCGCCACCTGCCAGGAAGCGGCGAAGCGCGGCGAGAGCAGAAAACGCTCGCTGCCCGAATAGTAGTCACCGCGCAGCCCCAGCGTGGCCGTCACCGAGGGGAGTGGATTGACGATGTAGGAGAGGAAGGCGCCGCTGCGCGTCGCGTCGGCCTCATTAACGATTCGCACAAATATCGTCTGGCCCTGCTCGTTGCGCTGCCGCTGCAAATCCCTGAATTCCGACTCGTCGCGTTTTACCTCTACTCCGAATTCAAACTTATGAGCATCATCGGCCTGCAGAAAGTTAACATTGCGGAATACGATCGAGCGTTCGAAAAAGCTGTCGTCGTTAAAAGCGCGGCTGCCGTTGACCGACCAGTCGATATCGTTCTGCTGCGCGAAAGAATAGGAGAGTGAAGTCTTTGAATAGCCGCTGCCGCCCCAGAGCCGTCGCCATGTCATGCCCGTGGTATTGAGGTGGGCAGTCTCGCGGAAGTAGGTGCTGCGGCCTTCCTCGATAGCACGCTCACGGGTACGTTCCACCGAGTTGTCGCCGAAGACATTCAACAGGCTGAGGCTGTTGTCGCTGTCGAGATCATAGGTGATCTTGGCGTGGGCGTCGCCGAAGCGCGGCGCTTCGTCGGTGCCGATGGCGTCGGCGATCAGATCGATATAGGAGCGTTTGGCCGAGACGAGCCATGAGCCCTCGCCGCCGGGCAGCGGTCCCTCGAAGATGCCGCCGAAGCCGGTGATATTGAGGTCGAGCTGGCCGTCGAATTCCTCGCGGTTGCCTTCGCGGAAGCTGATTTCCATAATGGCCGACAGCTTATCGCCGTAAGCTGCCGAAAAGCCCCCGG
Source organism: Candidatus Kapaibacterium sp. (assembly GCA_028284775.1). Lineage (GTDB taxonomy): Bacteria > Bacteroidota > Ignavibacteria > Kapaibacteriales > UBA7675 > JANQRB01. The sequence continues at coordinate 30,045 of JANQRB010000057.1, forward strand.
CCGAAAAGCTCAGATCCCGGATGAAATCGATATTGAGTACGGAGATAGCGCCGCCGCCCGAACCCGATTCCGGAAAGTGGTTGATATTGGGGATAAAAATGTTGTCGATATAATAGCCGTTCTCCGCGGCGCTGCCTCCGCGCACCAGCAGGTCGTTGCGCTCGTCGCTGATCTGCACCACGCTCGGCAGCGCATTGATGATGCGGTTGACATCGCCGCCCGATCCCGGCGCCCGTCGTATTTCTTCATTGTTGAATTCCGCAACGCTGATCAGGGCCTGGCTGCGCTTCTGGAAATAACTGGACTGCACCGTGACGCCCTCGGATTCGAGAGCGCTCTGTTGCAGGGCCGCCTCGACGAAGGTGATGCGCCCGGGACGTACGATGACATCTGTTTTGCGCCGCTCGGCATAACCCAGCGAACGGAATTGCAGTTGATAGCTGCCGGCCGCCAGCCCCTTAATCGTAAACTCGCCTTTCGGGTTGCTGACAGCGCCGATCTTGGTGTCCGGAATCTGAACACTGACGCCGGGCAGGGCCTGCCGGGTTTCGAGATCGACGACACGGCCTTTGATCGAGCCGGTACCTTTGCTGCTGCTGTCCTGCTGCGCCGGCAGTAACTCGGCCCAAAAAAAGGTCGCGCCCGCCAGAAGCAGGTAGCTCAGCGTTTGTCTCCTGAGCGAATGCTTGCTGAAAAGATGCATAAGAATCCGATTTCTTCCTTCGTTTGCCTGATGCACGTGATCCTCGCCTGCCATGAATTGTGTTTCGACGTCCCCGGTATTTGTACCGGAGAGTCACACGCGTCAATATAGTTGCGAAAGTGAATACTGATAAATCGCCTCCTAGCACGAAAATGGCGGTTTGAAATTGTGGCGTATTTGGCTATGTTTCGCCGCCATATAACGAATTTGGACGCATCGGCAATTATCTATCTTTCGGCAACGACAACGAGCACCGGCAGATGCAGATCAATTCGTCGAACAATTCCGAGGGATCTCGCGTGGAGGAGCGCTCTGAATACGGCAGGCGACCCGCCGGCTTCGCCGAATTGAGTGAACGCCACCGGCTGCTGGGTCGTCTGTTGCGGGGTCTGATCGCCGTCGCCCTTTTTCTGCTGTTGCTCAACCTCATCCTTCATAATCTTCTGCCCGGCAATGAATACAGCCTGCCGCTGCATCCGCGCAATTTCATTCAGGGGGCGATCAGCCCGGGCGGCGACAGCCTGCTGCTGCTCGCAGCCCCCCAGGGTGAGCATGGCGGAACAATCATGACCAGTACGGACGGCGGTGAAGCCTGGGAGGAACGCTACACGGCGGATTCGGGCATAGCTCTTAACGCCTTTGAAATGGACTGGCGGAGCGGCGGCGCGATTGCCGTGGGCGATGGAGGCCGGCTGCTGCTGTCATTCGATTTCTGGGAACACTATTCGAGCGAGATCGTCGCCGATACGATCAAAGCCATGTGGGATGTCACGCTGGATTGGAGCTCCGGAATAGCCGTGACTCAATCCGATAATTTCGAACTGTGGCGCAGCGAAACTTCAACCCGAAACTGGCGGCCGGTGTTGAATTCCCCTGAACTGTTTATGGCGCTGCCGCCCATCGTAGCTTCGTCCGACGGATACTTGCGTTTCGATTGGCCGAAGCAGCGCGGCTTCTTCGCTCCTGTTAACTCCGGTTGGCTCGATTTCGGGCAGTTAGATAACTGGTATCACACTACTGACGGTGGCCGGACCTGGAATTTAAGTCGCCTTTCTTCATCTTCGGCAGACAGTAATGGTGACGAGCAACAAAGCGCTGCAACAGCTAAATTAAAAGATTCTGCCACCAAGCCGTTCGAGAGTCAACGGGATTTTGAAGATTCGCAACGCAGTTCACAATTGGTGCCGCCGAAAATCCAGGAACTTGCATTTGTCGGTCTCGATGCCGCATCTGGCAAAGGACTGGCTTTCAGCGCGAAGCAGTTCTATGTTTCCGATGACTACGGCGCGTCCTGGACTGTTGAACGTACAGACACGGCGCCGGCCGAGATGTTATCGTCGGGAATTGCGGCCGGCGACATCGATTCCGTCGGCAATGTCCTTGTAATCAGCAGACAAAGGTATGCTTTTCGATATGACTCCCTTGGCAATGTTAGAAGACATTTTGATGACAGCAGGGTGTATCGGGCTTCAGACTGGGGCCGGCAATGGCGCAGAGACACGCTGGCAAATTTCTCGGCCGGACGCAATGTGCTCACCCACGTCGACTGGAACGGTTCCCACGGCCTGCTCGTCGGCCGGCAAGGCGGAATTTGGCGGCTAGACGGCTTTAACGCTGACTGGCAGCCCCTGATACCCTACCGCCTTGAACGGGGACCGGAATTTGCTGCCATCTTGTCCTCTGTCCTCCATATACTTCTGTGGGTTGTATTTGGTACCGCCATTGCGCTCTTGTACTGGCGTGGCTTCCTGCGCCGCAAACTTAACGCGATCCGCCAGGCGCCCGAGCTGCAGGAGAGTTCGCTGGCCATAATGGCCGACAATCCGAGCTTAGATGATAAACTTGGTTTCGGACCCACCGTCGACGCCATTGTGGCCTTGCTGCGTAATCCCGATACCCGCCCGCCAGTCAGCCTGGTCGTCAGCGGACCCTGGGGCAGCGGTAAAAGCTCCCTGATGGCGCAGGTGCGTGCGCGCCTCGAGCGCAACAGCGGCCGGAAAACATTGGCCAGTCGCTGGCGTGAAATTTTCAGGCGGCGTCCGGAGCAGTTTATGACGCTGTGGTTTAACGTCTGGCACTTTCAGTCGGAAAAACATCTGTTGGCCGTCTTTTTGTCAAACATCATTGAAATGTTCGAGCGGCATTTCAGTTTCCGTTTTCGGCTTCGATTGTTCTGGATACGCGCTGCGCGCCTGAAATTTCCCGAGGCGCTGCGTTTCTGGTTTGCCGTCTTTGTGCTGCTGCCGCTGGTCATTTATGCCTTCCTGCAATTGCATCTGCCCTTCGGCATCCAGATCAGCCTGGCTGACCTTCCGCTTTTACATCCGCTGACCATAGCGCTGGATCATTTGTTTGAAGTTGTTCTGAGCGGTTTTGAATTTGCTACGAATCCGATCGGGTCGCTGGGCATGGGCGCGGCGGTGGTACTCTGGTTGCTGTCTCTGTTCAGCCTGACGTCTACCGCCTCGGCCAGTGGTCTTGCGACCTTCCTTGAGCTGATTCCCATGGACAAGTTTCGTCACGCGGTCCTGACCGACGACCCCGGCTTTCGCGAACAGTACAAACGCGAATTCTGGGATATTATGGCGGCGGCCGGTCCCAATGCGCGAGTCGGGATATTTATCGACGACCTGGATCGGGTCAGCGGCGACAAAATCCGTACGCTGCTGGAAGGCATCAACTTCATTGCCGATACGGCTTCTAAGCCCTCCGACCTGTCGATTGAAGAGTCGAAAATCTACTTCCTGATCGGCATGGCGCCCGAAGAAGTGGTTAAGAGCCTGGACGGCGCTCTCGGTGAAGCAGAGCCGGAAGATTCCCCGGAGGATGCGACATCGGATATCCGGAAGCCCAGCCGCGGGGCGCGTTTCCTGGAAAAAATGATAGACCTGATTGTAAGGGTTCCGAGTATCAAGAGCGAGCCGGATAAGCTGGTTCACCTGATGCTGCGCGAAGAAGAACAGGGCAGCTATCACAATGCGAAAGATTCATCACAAGTGACGGAGCAGGCTGTTGAGTCACCGGAGTGAGCACAGGAGCCAAAGGACTGCCCGATCCTTTCAGCGTCTGTTGGCATTCTTGCTGCAAACGCGCCGGCGCTACATGTCGGCTGCGATGATCGCCGGACTGGCTTTTGCCAATCTGTTTTATTTCCAGCTCTATTCCGTCTCGATATCCGAAACGAGCAATGCGAAGATGGACTCAACTGCAATCAGCGATCAAAAATCTGAAGGGCAAAGCCCCGAGGCAGCGAGCGGTCCGTCAATCGGAGACGGCGATTCGCTTCGTGGATTCGGCAGCCGGCAAGTCTCTGACAGCGCTCTGTTAAGTATAGCCCGGAGGGCGGATCGTCTTGTGGCTGCGATAGATAGTTCGGAGCGTCGGGCAGAGATCGACTCGCTCTTGCAGGTACACGGCACGGGGGACGCAAGAGTCTGGCGCTGGATCCTCTCGCTGGCAGTCCTGGGCGTTATCATTGTCGGTTTGTGGGAAGTTAGGAAGTATACCGCCAATGATGAGGAAGTCGAGCAGGATCGCGATCCGGATGAGCTGCGCGAGCATTTCACGACGTACCAGCACATTCTGATGGAGTTCGACAATCCCCGCCAGTTAAAACGCCTGTCGAATAAAATCAGATTGCAGTATCGTCTGTTAAAAAACGATTCCCGGCTCAGCAAAGCGGGTGAGTTATCGCTTTTCTTTCAATTGATGCTGGCGCTTGAGCACAATCGGGCCATATTGCTGCTAGAATACAAAGAATTTGACGAAAAGCTGCGAAAGGAATGGACAAAGCTTTCTGACGGCGATTTTAACAACGAGTATCAGCGTCCCTTGCTCACCAGTCCTGATGGGACCGCGCTGATCCGAAAACTCTATGAATTGAACAGGCACAGCCTGGTATAAACATGCAACGACACCGACCCTCTCTCGATTGACCTGAGCCGAATTATTGCGATATTTGCCCTGACAGGGACAGTTCGTATCCATTCCAGGACCAAATGGAACCGGCATGCGGGAACATTTGCCTTTCGCCAGATGGACTATCGACGAAGGATTGTCGCAGAATTCGGTCAATGCGATTGTACAGGATGCGCGCGGCTGCATCTGGATCGGCACGCAGGACGGTCTGAACCGCTTCGACGGCCTCAACTTCCGCATCTTCCGACATGATCTCGACAATGCCGAAAGTCTCAGCTCGAATTATGTTAATTGCATGCTGATCGATGCGGAAGCCCGGCTCTGGGTCGGCTGCAAAAACGGTCTGAACCGCTACGACAGCGCGCGCGAATCTTTTGACTTCTGTGAACTCCATGGTAGGCAGGAATACGAAGGGCAGGACAAGGATATTCAGACTTTGTGCGAATATCCGGCCGGAATCCTGTGGATTGGCAGCCGGGCGGGCCTCACGCGCCTCGACCTGGATTCCGGCCGCAGTCATTTGTTCCGGCAATCCGCCACAAAAAATGGCTCGCTGCGACACAATCGCATCAATGCTCTCTATCCGGCCGGCAAGGGCCGTTTGCTGCTGGGGACGGAGCTGGGCCTGTTTCTCTTTGACAGCGCCTCCGAGAATTTTCGCAGCCTGGACTACATACCCGAGGATCGCAGGACGAATATTGACGAGACCTGGGTATCCTGCTTTTGCCGGCGCGATGCTGAATCGGTCTGGATGGGTACGCACTATTCTCTCTACTGCATCGAGCTGCCCGAACTCCATGTCAGACGCTCGCCGCTGGAGTTGACGCCGCCGGCATATAAACTGTCGCGGGCTATGACGGCCCTTGTTCAGGATCGGGAGGCCCGTCTGTGGATTGCCAGCTCGGACGGCCTGCATTGCTACGACGAATCCTCCGGGCGCCTGGACTCCTATCTGCATGATCCGGATAATCCAGCCAGCGTGGCGCATAAGATCGTGATGGGGCTGTGCTATGACGCCGCCGGTTCGCTCTGGCTGGCGACACGCGCCGGACTTAACATGCTCAACCGCAGCGCGCGCAAATTTGATCGTCTGCGACATCTGCCCGGCAAGGCGCGTAGTCTGAGTGATGACTATATCACGGACCTCAAGGAAGATGCCGCCGGTAACATCTGGGTGGCGACGAAGGATGGCGTTAACCTCTTCGACCGTACGCGGCGGCAATTCCGTCTTTGCGGCGCTTCCGGCAGGGGCGAACCGGCGCTGAGTGACCAGTATGTCGTCTGTCTTGCGCCCGATATCGACGGCGGAATATGGATCGGCACACTAGGCGGCTTAAACCGCTATGATCCCTCAAGCGGCGACATCGAATACTACGTCGCGGAGAAAGAAGGGCTGCTCGACCCGCGTTATCCGAGCTCGCGCGCCATCGCCAGCCTGATGGTGACGGCTGACGGTACGCTCTTTGTCGGGACCAGTGGCAATGGCTTCAACGTCTACGACCGCGCTCGCAGGCGATTCAGTCTAATTCGATCCGGCGGTCCCGGTGACGACGGGCTGAGCGATAATGTCGTCTATGCCATGTGTGAAGCTCGCGACGACCGCATCTGGGTCGGGACCGGCAATGGCTTAAACATCTACGACCGTGAGAGCGGATCAGTCGGCCCGCTTGAACCTTCTTCCGCCTGGGCCGCTCAGCTTCAGCGCAGCGCGATCTATGACTTACACGAAGACGGGGCGGGGCGGCTGTGGGTCGGCAGCGACAGCGGCTTGTATCTCCTGCCGGATCCCGCCGATCGCAACAGCGCTGTCAGACGTTTTTCGGAGCGCGACGGCCTGCCGAACAATGTGATTTACGGAATCGAGGAAGACGAGGAGTCATTCCTGTGGCTCGCCTCGAACAAAGGCTTGACGCGCTTCCGCTGCCTCGATGACACGATCGACATCCGTAACTACGACGTCGTCGACGGTTTGCAGGGCAATGAGTTTAATGTCAATGCCCATGATCGCTGTCGCGATGGAACGCTGCTCTTCGGCGGACAGGGCGGATTTAACATGTTCCATCCCGGCCAGCTTGTCGACAACGACTACCGTCCCCCGCTGATGTTCACTGACATCAAAGTCTTTAACAAGTCCGTCCCCATCAAAAATTGTAATGGGGCCGGCCGCGGTTTCAG